>VEFU01000001.1 GCA_007679095.1 Paenibacillus bovis | reverse complement strand
GGCAAGCCTCTTTTTTATGAGTGCAATGTTCTAAGATTTTGATTGCAAAACTCTCTACTTTCATTTTGCACTAAACATATGTTGCAAAAATAGATGACGAGGTTATTGGAATTGGGGGCCTAAATATTGACCCATATCTTAACCTTTCCGATGTAGGACGAGTAAGGCATCTTTATGTCTTGCGTAAGAATAGGGGTACTGGTGCAGGAAAGAAACTTCTAAACGCAATAATTGATGAAGCTAGGGAGAACTTTCGGACAATAAGGTTATCATCTACTGATAATCCTGCTGCCGTTAATTTATATATAGTATGTGGCTTCTCAAAAGTAGAAGGAATTTATAAAGCTAGTCACATATTAGAATTATCAAAAGCTGATAATGAATGATTGGTGTTAAACAAACGGGTGCTTAATTGAGTAAGAATGATCGTCGTTGACGGTCTTTTTTTATGTAAGAAAATAACCAAATTCATACATTTAAAAAAAGTAACAAAAACAAAAAAACTACTTGAATACGAAAATAAATTCGCCATGCCTTTTAGTATTATTCGTCTATGTTATTACGTATAGTTTTCGTATTATAATTTAGTATAGTTTGTACGTTAGTTAATACTAATTGCGAAAGAGCTGTGATGGCTCAATCATGAGAATTTAGGGTTGTGATGACCCGACCTTAGTTATAGAGCTGTGATGGCTCAACCGTGAGAGAGGCCTTAAGAAAGGCCTTTTTGCTTTCTTATGAATATAAATAAAAAGGAAAGCCTCCTATACAAGAGACTTTCTTTTTCTAAACCCATGCCTTTGCACGTTATTTTCACTTTCAACCGTCTGATTATACACCAAGGCTTAATGTTGATTATTATAATTATGGTGTAGGTGCACCGGTCTTTACTAAACTTAAATAGTTTACTTGCGTAATAGGAGTAATAGGCGAGGTATTCCCCATCCCGTGATGATCTTTATTTATACCACGTTTCGATACATCCCACATAGCACTACTACCAAAAACTCTTGCTCCATGGTATTCATAAATATATTCCACTACACCATCACATCTCATCGATGTAATATCTTTAGGATATATATATGTAGAAGTACCAGCGCCATAATTTACCTGAAAAAATGCATTATAGGATATATTTTCGGTAGTTAAAGTTCTCCCCGTCGCGACAAATAAATCTCTATATGCAGATTTTGAACCTGGATAGGTTTTGGGCTCATAAACCCCTTTAGCCGTCTTACCATTTAAAAATTCCTTCCACGTTCCAAGTTCCACTATATCACCAAATCCCGCAATGTGAGTAACTGGGTATGCGGCGTCGGTATTGAATACATATCCTTTATCCATTAACCCAGCATGCCAATTTATTCCCCCTATCGCTCCATCACGAAATACGGCATAACCTTGATACCCTACAGCTGCATTTGCTTTGTTACCATTTGCAGATACAACTAAACTAATCATAAAAGAAAGAATAATTATTTGGATTAGAGATCTTTTGATTTTCATTGATTATATTTTCTCCTTTTTTGAAAAGATTATTGTTCTAACCATTTCTTATTAGCAGGAACACCTTCTGTCTCCATGATTTGAATTACCTCTTCCGCTTGTTCGATTAGCTCTTGGTTGTCAATTTTATTTATAGACGTTTTCAAATCATCCGCTAAATCTTGAATGGGTAATAATTTCATAGCATCGATTACTACCCTTATTTCATCTTCAGAAGGATTGCTTAATATTTCTTGAATTACAGAAAAGTTTTGATCGATGGCAAATACTTTTAGTTCTCTATCAATATCTTCATTAACGAGTAAATTTAATAATCCGGATTTACTTTTTAAATCTGAAATTGCAAAAAAAGCAGAGTCCGATAATACTTGATCTTTGGTATTATTCATAATTTCATTAGCTTGATTAATAAAATCAGCTTCTATCTCCTTATAATTAGAAGCGCTTTCATTTGTAGTTAAAAAGTTTGAAACAGCCTTTAATGCAGCCGATATTCTCATATTTGATTCAATATCTGTATTTTTCAAAATATCTTGGGCAATTTCAAAAGCTTTTTTGCTATTTATCTGAGACAATTTTTTCATACTAACAAATGACAGTTGATTAGAATCGTTATTTATAAAATCTAGCAGAAGTGATTCATCACTAGAATCTATAGTTGCATCAGATAATATTTTAACTTTGATTTCCTTACTAATATTTTTTTCTTTTAATAATGCTTTCATCTCTGAATTGCTATTTTTACTTGTGCTATGACTATTTTTAAAGAAATAAAAATCTACTAACATAAATTGCGAAGCATCTGTATGTTCACCATTTTTAATTAAATCCATTATTTCTGCATTACTAAATTCTATTTCTCTTTGGGCTAAAACTGTTGCGAAAGGAAGTAAATCGCTACTAGAAACATCAAATGCTTCATTATTACTTGTGAGAACATCAATTTCATTGGCTATTTCTTTGAGTGTCATACTTTGAATACTTTTTGCAATTTCTTTATCATCTGCTAGCTGATATTTTTCAATTAAACTAGTTACAGTATCTTTGATGCTACCCTCGGAAGTAATGGAAAAGCCTAGAATAATTATTAAGCTAACAGATAAAACAATTGAAACTAATCCTACTTTCCTCTTTAAAGTCATCTTTTGACCTCCCTTTTTTGTAATATCCTGATACTTCAGAATACCCATATTTTACATTATATACTAAACATGGAAGGATTTGAATTGATTATATAGAATATAATTACTAAATTTAAAAATCCGCTTCTTGTAAAAATTCAAAAAATAAAAAGGACAGGGTGACATGTATGAAATTACTAAAGACTTTTAGCTTCTGGTTTTTAATTATAAGCATAATCGTTTGTATTATAAATTTACTAGGATATGATGATAAAAATTTATTGTTTGGATTCTTTGGTTTAGATATTGTTCTATATCTACTTACTTATACAGAACCCTTCCGAAATTGGATAATAGATGACAAAATTCTATGGTCTGGATATTTAATTCGAATTATAATTGGCTTACTATACGGGTGGGTTTTAGACCAAATTCTAAAATCAGCAAGAAAAAAATACTTTGTGGATGGAGAAATTGATAAAGAAAAGTAAATCATCAGTATAATAGATTTATAAACAAGCCTAACTACAAAAATTTCATATTAAACTATCAATTCAATTTTAAAAATGGTAGAATTTACTTAACAAAATAATGAACGTAAAAAGAACTTCAACGTGTCATAGTGGTATTGGCGTACCCTATGACCGTTCCCCCTACCCAACTAGGGAAAACACTTGTCGAAGTTCTTGTATCCATATTATTATATGCATTCTTATTTTAGTATATTCTGATGTGAGATTCAAGAGCAAAGTAAAAAAATGTTCGCTATCGGACATTAAGGCATTGTTTCCCTTAAGTGATAACGGGAACAATGTCTTTTTTCGTTTGATAGGAGCAAATAAATATGGAAACAATTTTAGTAATTAATAGTATTCGGGGTAGCGTCAGGAAAATGCGGATTTACAACGTTAAGGAAATCCAAATTTAAAAAAGTCTAATATACCAGTGTTGTAAGTGAGAAATTAGGCTTTAGTTACTTCATTAAAGCGCTTTGTTTGCTGAAGATTACATCTACACTATTTCCTTGAAGTGCTCAATAAATTTTTTATGACTTGTCCATTTTTGCCCAATAAGAAGTGGCCAAAATTACACAATAAACATTTGCAGTATAACCGGCGCTCCTTTTATTGGTACGTCCACTGTTTTTAACTTAATTACTCCTCTCCCCACTTCATAGCTTTCTTTAGGTTGCAATACTCCGTTTATAAAAAGGTTCATATATGATACCTTTTTAGGGTCAAGGATTATTTGTTTTCCAATCCCTTTTACTCCATCGTTTTCTTTATAAATTCTGCTACGTCCATCTGATATGGCATAAAATTCAATAACATCTATTTTTTTGGGACAACGAAAATATAAGGAAGTTGAAGGTAAAGAAGGGATCATTAGTAAAGGACTTGGTAAAGTATTTTCAGTTTTTTTTATAGTTATTCCATTTATCATATTCAGGCTAACCTCCATTTACATATCACTATATTTTATAAATTTTTATTAAGATTGTGCTAATAACTTTAACAATTAGATACTTTAGTTTAAACAAAATTTTTTTGTTGTCATAAACTAAATAGGAACACGATAAAGGTGGTGAAATCTAATTGGCACTTCAAATTATGAAACTTGCTATTACTGGTAGTTCTACTGTCGAAACAGTTCCAACTATTGAAAGATTCTTTAATAAAGCAGCTTCGACAGTTACAGGTGAAGGTACTTTAACAATTGCTGTTGAAGATTTCTTTACAGACACTGGAGCAGCCGCAACTACATTACCAGCCTTAGCAACTAATAATAGCTATTTTGACGTTTATATTAATGGTGTGCTACAGATGGAAGATGTATCGGCTTATACAGCTGGTGGTACAGGAGTAGGGCAGCTAGTAATTACAGTACCTGCTGGCTCAACAATAGAACAAAATTCTCCTGTGGTTCTTGTTGTTACAAACTTCTCACCAACATCAAATACTACAATAGTCACTTAATAACGAGTGCCCCTGAATCTAGATTCAGGGGGTTTTTATATTTGTTTTATGTCGTTTTTTTCTTCTACTACGTAATTAGAGATACTCCACAATCGGGACCTTATATGGAATATGGAATAAGGAGTGACTAATTGTTCACTTCTGACAGCTTTCTATATAATGAAGCCCTAGATACATTTGTAATTTCACAAATTTGATTTACAGTCATATTTCCTTCTTTATATAGCTTAACTGCATAATTCATTCCTGCGTGATTTTTATGATATTTCTTTAACCGTCCTTTAAACTTCCCTTCTTTCTTTGCGAGCTCAATTCCTTCACGCTGACGCATACGAATAAGGTCTCGCTCTAATTGGTTAACACCAGCCATTACCGTAATTAAGAATTGACTGTATGGATTATCTTCTGATAAATCTAGCCATGTGTCCTTAAGTGATTTTAAGCTTGCCTTTTTATTTCGTATTAAATCAATCAATTCAAATAAATCTTGCGTACTTCGAGTGATCCGAGTTAAATCTGTAACATAAATAATGTCACCTTCCTGTAAATCCTCTAACATTTTTTGAAGTTGTTCACGATCCTTTGTGGCTCCTGAAATTTTTTCTTCATAAATAATATCCAATCCAATTTCGTTCAATTGCTGAAATTGCCTTGAAGGATTTTGGCTAGTCGAACTGACGCGTATATAACCGATTTTCCGCAAAAATTTCACCTCATTTTTGAGACAAGTCTTATGAGACACTCTTAACTATGATTTTATCAGTCTACTATACTTGTATCAATAGAGTACACTCTATTGATATATAATTATACTAATAATCTGAAAAATAGAGAAATGGGATGATACTGAATGAAAATTGCGAGAGGTAGAGAATTGCTTACACCGGAACAGAGACAGTCTTTTATGCAAATCCCTGAAGATGAATGGATATTGGGGACCTACTTCACTTTTTCCAAACGTGATTTAGAAATAGTTAATAAGCGAAGGAGGGAAGAAAACCGTTTAGGGTTTGCCGTTCAATTAGCTGTTCTTCGGTATCCCGGTTGGCCATACACTCATATCAAAAGCATCCCAGATTCGGTCATACAATATATATCGAAACAGATTGGTGCTAGTCCATCCTCGCTTGGTCATTATCCTCAAAGGGAAAATACACTTTGGGATCATTTGAAAGAAATTCGAAGTGAATACGACTTTGTAACTTTTACCCTGAGTGAATATCGAATGACATTTAAGTACCTTCATCAATTAGCTTTGGAAAATGGTGATCCCATTCATCTACTGCATGAATGCATAGATTTTCTAAGAAAAAACAAAATTATACTGCCTGCTATCACTACACTTGAAAGAATGGTGTGGGAAGCAAGGGCGATGGCTGAAAAGAAGCTATTTAATACAGTTAGTAAATCTCTTACAAATGAGCAAAAAGAAAAGCTTGAAGAGATTATTACTTCGCAGCATCCATCTGAATCTAATAAAACGATATTGGGTTGGTTAAAGGAACCACCGGGTCATCCTTCACCCGAAACATTTCTAAAAGTAATAGAACGACTCGAATATATACGAGGAATGGAATTGGAAACGGTACAAATTAGTCATTTGCACCGCAACCGCCTGTTGCAGCTGTCTCGCTTAGGTTCAAGATACGAGCCGTATGCATTCCGTGACTTTCAAGAAAATAAACGTTATTCGATATTAACCGTCTATTTATTACAACTTACTCAGGAGCTAACGGATAAAGCGTTTGAAATTCATGATAGGCAAATACTTAGTTTGTTATCAAAAGGTCGTAAGGCTCAAGAGGAAATCCAGAAACAAAATGGTAAAAAGCTAAATGAGAAAGTTATACACTTTACGAACATCGGACAAGCATTAATTAAAGCAAAAGAGGAAAAATTAGATGTTTTTAAGGTTTTAGAATCGGTTATTGAATGGAATACCTTTGTCTCTTCAGTAGAAGAGGCTCAGGAGCTTGCACGTCCTGCCGACTATGATTATTTGGACTTACTGCAAAAACGGTTTTATTCACTAAGAAAATATACGCCAACGCTATTAAGAGTATTGGAATTTCATTCTACAAAAGCAAATGAGCCACTTTTACAGGCTGTTGAGATTATCCGAGGAATGAACGAATCCGGAAAGCGAAAAGTGCCTGACGACTCACCTGTGGATTTTATTTCAAAACGATGGAAAAAGCATTTATACGAGGATGATGGTACAACAATTAATCGTCATTACTATGAAATGGCTGTTTTAACAGAACTTCGGGAGCATGTTCGGGCAGGAGATGTTTCCATTGTGGGCAGCAGACAATATAGGGATTTTGAGGAATATTTGTTTTCGGAAGATACATGGAATCAATCGAAGGGGAATACGAGATTATCAGTTAGTTTATCATTTGAAGATTATATAACAGAGAGAACTAGAAGCCTTAATGAAAGGTTAAAGTGGTTAGCTGCCAATTTCAACAAGCTAGATGGAGTTTCTCTTGAAAAAGGAAAACTGTCACTTGCACGCTTAGAAAAAGATGTTCCAGAAGAAGCAAAAAAATTTAGCGCAAGCCTCTATCAGATACTACCAAGAATAAAATTAACTGATTTACTCATGGATGTGGCTCATATAACAGGATTTCATGAGCAATTCACTCATGCTTCCAATAATCGAAAACCAGATAAGGAAGAAACAATCATTATCATGGCTGCCCTTTTAGGAATGGGTATGAATATTGGCTTGAGCAAGATGGCCGAGGCCACACCCGGACTTACATATAAGCAACTAGCCAATGTATCTCAATGGCGTATGTATGAAGATGCAATGAATAAAGCCCAAGCCATATTAGTAAATTTCCATCATAAATTACAGTTGTCCTCCAATTGGGGCGACGGTACAACATCCTCGTCAGATGGTATGAGAATGCAGCTAGGTGTTTCATCACTTCATGCAGATGCAAACCCACATTACGGGACTGGAAAAGGAGCCACCATCTACCGTTTTACTAGTGATCAATTCTCTTCTTACTACACAAAGATTATTCATACAAATTCAAGGGATGCGATTCATGTTTTGGATGGATTGTTGCACCATGAGACGGATCTAAATATAGAAGAGCATTATACAGACACGGCCGGTTACACAGACCAAATATTCGGACTGACTCATTTATTAGGATTTAAATTTGCTCCTAGAATAAGAGATTTATCAGACTCAAAATTATTTACAATAGATAAAGCAAGTGAATATCCAAAATTAGAAGCCATTTTACGTGGACAAATAAATACAAAGGTCATTAAAGAAAATTATGAGGATGTTTTGCGATTAGCTCATTCTATAAGAGAGGGAACAGTTTCAGCATCCCTTATTATGGGGAAACTAGGTTCCTATTCAAGACAAAACAGCTTGGCTTCGGCCTTACGTGAGATGGGCCGAATAGAAAAAACGATCTTTATTTTGAATTATATATCGGATGAATCATTAAGAAGAAAAATACAAAGAGGATTGAATAAAGGAGAAGCCATGAATGGATTAGCAAGAGCTATTTTCTTCGGAAAACAAGGTGAGCTTAGGGAACGGACTATACAACATCAATTGCAAAGGGCCAGTGCCTTAAACATAATCATTAATGCCATCAGTATATGGAATACCTTACACCTAACAAAAGCAGTTGAATATCAAAAACAGGCTAGTAGTTTTAATGAAGAATTATTGCACCATATGTCGCCTCTAGGTTGGGAACATATTAATTTGCTAGGAGAATACCATTTTAATTCCGAGAAAATGGTCTCGTTAGATTCTTTAAGACCATTGAAATTTTCTTAACGTTGTTAAAAATGGGGGAATCGTCTCGAAAATGTGCTTAGCGTTGTAAATCCGCATTTTCCTGACGCTACCCCACATATCGCTACAATTTAAATTGGTATTACTCGCAACTAAATAAATCTTATTCCCTGCCAAACCATCATAATTTCTATTGTATAAAATTCTTTTTAATTCATTATATGCACTTGAAATTGAAACAGATGACTCTTTTACATCAGCACAAAAGTATTCGTGATTTATGGTGCTATGAGTTGAAGTCATGTGCCTTTTAGGTGAGTAAGGATGATGTGCGTAAGAAATTTCAGGCAGCATAAGTATAAATATCAAGCCTATAAGAATTGCAAAATTTAATTGTAGCCTCATTTTTATTACCTCCATATTTTAATGAAATTCACCTAAGTTATGACAATGTTCTATACTTTGAGATTCTAATTTTGAAAATTTAAATTTTGAATTAACATAGACGTGTTGTTTGATATGAATTTTCGTAGGTCTTATCATGGTTGAGGAATTTAGTAATACCTGTATTTAATAAATTGGAATTTTTTCATTTTTCCTTAGACTCAATATAGCAACTTTGCCATTAATCCATTTATCATCAGCTCCTTCTCGAATGAATCGCAACCGTATACATTTGCTTACACAAGTGGATTTCCCCGAATATTTAGCTAAAGGTGAAAGTAAACTCTCTGATTTGGATTTTGAATCGGCTTATGAAATGTGTGTGTGAGTATGTCTGTAGGTAGCTATGGTGAAGGTACTGAATTTCTTATACGTAACTTAAACGGTAAGCTAGTCATTATTGATTAGTATGTTGGTGCGAAGAATACCTATGGTTTCATGGTACGTTGAGAAAATCAAAAGATTGATAATCCCAATATTTACAATGATAATGAATGAGTACAGAAGTTAGATAGTAAAATAGATTGAATATTAGGCTAAACCCAATAGTTATTTTTTAGGCTTGTTTGCAGTCAAAGTATCAATGGGGCAATAAACTTGCCCATTGATACTTTAATAATGATCCGATTTTTGTTGAAAAGTAGAAGAATTGCTTAGATTAATCTATCACTTTTTATCTAAATCTATATCGGTTTAATTTAAGGTAAAACTATGCTTATGCAGTTTTTTTAGGATCTAGTTTGATATTACTTTTTTTTAGTATGGACCAGCATATTTTGTACCCATAATATCCTCCAACAACTCCAAATGTATTTAATATAAGATCATCCACACTAAATATCCTCATCGCTCCAAGTGTTTGGTTCAAAATGAGTTGTGTTATTTCTATTGAGAGACTAAAAAGAAATCCAATGAATACAGTATAAGTGATTTTTCTAAAACGAGGGAATAACAAGGGAACATATAGTCCCATAGGAAACAACATGATAAGGTTATTTAGAAATTCCCTTTCGATACCATAGTGGATTGATTCATAAATAAAATAGAACGGTATAAGTTGTGGTTTCAATATAAATCCAAAATTATATGGGTCGATAGGGAATATAGTTAAATTTATTACATTAATAAGATAATAAATGAAACTATAAAATATTAGTTTACGAAGTAGATTTACTTTTTTTCCTTTATTCTTTAAAAGATCAAACACTATGTAAATAATCAGAAGTATTACACCTATACCATGGATAGCTTCTCGATCAATCATATTAGATATCCTCTCCTGCCTACAAAACTATGAGATTTTAATAGCACACTAGAAAAAAGGAGGATTAATCGCCCTCCTCTTCTAACTACTGTTTTACGTTTCCCTCTCCTTGGACGTATACAAGGCCATTACCTTTAGTAATAACTAGATAATACTTATCTGATTTTTCATCTGGTACATCTTTAAAAGTACCGCTGAAATTATTCCCGTTGTTATAATTTGTAGTTTTAAAACTTACATACCCATCTACACAACCATAATCCTTATCAAATCCAAATCTATCGCGTTTTAAACAGTATTTTACTGTTTCTCCAGCAATATTAACTTGCCCCCCTGATTTATCCTTACTGTGATTGTACCACGCTTTACCACTAATACTTGCTGTTTTATTCGCAGTGAGACTATGAAATTTCCCAGTTTCTTTTCCATTTACTGATTTGTATATTTGAAAATCATAATATGACGAAGCTGCCAATGTCGGTGTTACAGACATGAATAGTGCGAATATTAGAAAAACAGAAGCTACTAATCTAGTTTTTATTTTTGCCTTCATACTACTACTCCTCCACATATATCTTATTTGTCTATCAGGCCTGATAGTTATATCCTACCATTTATCCCAGTATTTGCAATACAAACTTTTCAGATTTTTATAGATTCTGTTAATTCCTTTATCACTATGAACAAACTATTAATGACATGCTAGTTTAATAACAGCATAACTTTCTTGTAACGTACGATTCTAGTCAAATTTATGAATTTATTGAAGGTGAAAAAATCCTGTTCTTGATGGGTCTTGCTCTCCTTTAAACAAATACTTTCCTTAGATTTATCTAGTTTTTTGAAGTATAATTTTACTAGATATGTACCACAAATGTTGTTTACTCTACATAGATAACACACGTATGTGACCCTTGTGTCTTTGTGCTCTATATATTCATCACATTTCAAACTTTGAAAGGAGGAAGTGAGTTGTCACAGGAGCATTGGAAAATAAGTGATTTTGCTAAAATGTTAGGTAAACATGCTAATACCATTGATGGCTGGTTCAGAACATTAGAGAGTCATAGAAATTTGCATTATATCACGAGGGTTAATAATGAGAAGATCTATGATGAATTAGATTTTAAAATAGCCCAGTTTATCATAGAGAAAAGAAATGATAAATGGTCATTAGATGGGATTTTTGATAGTCTCCCGAATCATTTTCAATTACGACCTTTTCCAGTAGATTTTGAGGATGAGAAGTCTATTCAAGTTGTTGATTTTGATAAAATGAAGACTACAATCATGAACGAAATGAAAATAGCTTTTGAACAGGTTGCGGCTGATCAAATGGAAAGTCAGATGAGAGATTTCCAAAAAATGTTACCTTCAAGAGAACAGGAAAGGCTAGATCGCTTTGAAGCGCTTTTAGCAGAGCGCAAAGTAACTAGATCATTAGAAGAACAAGCACTCTCTATATGGTCTACAAAACCTACAGAAGAACGTTTTATTAAAGTTGGATGGTTTAGGAAGACAGAAGATTTAAATAAGCGTGAGCGTTTTGTAAAAGAGTATGTAGATCAGCATTTCGAAGATGCGATGAGAAAAGAATTTGGTATTCATTAAAGCAACATTTGTGACCCTAATGTATTACTAGTCCATATGTGTTCCATAAATTAGTGGTTTTGTAAAGAAGTATCTATTGATTTAGCGTTTTCTTCTTATAGGAGCAACGCAACTGGGATAAAAGAACCTGAGATATAAGGGGTATTTTTGAGATTAGGTCTAAATACTGAATATCTTTTATCTAATAGTATTGTAATAAAAGATTGATAGAGTTAAAATTAAAACTAACTTAATAGACCGGACAAAACAAAAAGCCATTTCCATAATGTTAGAGGTTTGCCGACCTTTAACGGAAATGACTTTGCCTGTACTCACACTACAGGTTATTTGATTTATGTTCATTTTAACTTGTTCTGTTGACTAAATCAACAGTTATCTTTTGGCATATTTAGACGAGTTTTGGAGCATGTTCATTTAACCTAGTATTTTCACAGGTTGAAGGGACATGCTTTTTTGTTTTCCGATAGAAGAGGGAGACAGAGAAAATGAATTATATGGACAAATATCGTGATTTACAACAGTTCACAAGTTTAAAAGAATTTGATAGTTACCGTAGTTATTTATTTTACAAAATAAAAGACAAGCTCTCTAAGGGAGTCTCGTGTACATCCGCTACAATCAACTAAGTTGTTAACAACAATGAACTTTAACAGAGCCAAAATGAAAAAAGGATTGCCCAACACGATATGAGAAATCTTGTTAAAGGTTTGGTTATGTAGATGGGATGAAATAATAAAGGAGCTGGGCTGCCCCACGCTCCTATTTTAATCTCTAAGTTCAGGGATTTTATCCATAATGTCTTTCATTGTGAAGGATATGCAAGGAATGTGTTTTGAGGTAATAGTCTCCTCCTCTTGAAATATGTTGATAAGTTCATATCGGTTATCTTGTAGCGTATACTGCTCCAAACACTCGTTTTCAGTATCCACTATCCAATATTCTGGAATTTGATATTCCGCATAAACTTTTAATTTATCTATCTTGTCACGTTTCAATGAGGATGGGGAAAGAATCTCTACCACGAGGTCTGGCGCACCTTCTATCCCTCGTTTACTAATAATATCGAATCGGTCACGATGTATTATTACAAGATCTGGCTGCCTGACCTCAGAAGGAGAGAGAATTAAATCTACTGGCGAGTTGAGAATTATATAGTTCGATGAACAACTATAATCCAATTTCTTCTGAATTTCATAGCTAATCATCTGATGAGTAACATAAGGTGCTGGGCTGATTAATTCTAGCTTGCCTCCAGCTAATTCATAATATTGACCATCATCAATAGCAGCATAGTCATCATACGTGAGGCCAGTTTTTCTCAATAAACCGTTTTTCTTACCCTCCTTAGTCATTTTCTTCACCTCCTTTGGAAGAATCGTAGTATAAGGTTGTTTATATATCAATGGATGTTAAATGTGTTGTAGATCTTCATTCAATTTCTTCACTTTATTTTTATAGTAAACGTAAAAAGCTGTCCAGAAGATAGCGTATCCTGCGATAAATATTGCCCCGAATATGAGAATGCTTTTTAGTTCAAAAGGGATCCAGCCGATTCCAAGTGACAGTACAAAATACAAAATCGTCACAGTGATAAAATGTAAGGCTGTTTGCTGCCAAAGTTGTAGATTCTCATTCTCGAAATAAAGAGGGGTAACTGTAAAAAACCAGCCACAGAAAATAAAGCCGAGTGAATTTTTGAAAAAGGCTCCTCCATCCAGCATCTCCGTTCCGCTAAAATAAACAATATTAGTAGCAATTACTGCTAGGAAGGCACCGTAGAAGATTCCGAGAATACTGCGAGTAATGAACTTTTTCATCCGTTTTTCCTCCTGTTCATTTGTAACGATTCTTTTATTTTTCCAACGTATGTCCTCGTTACATATTCCTTTGCGCCGGATTTAAAGTGAACACATAAAGTCCCATTAAATGATGCTTCAAAATGACTTAATTCATGTAGATTGGCAATGACAGACTTTGATAGTCTTACAAAGTGAGTAGAAGGAAGAACTTGTTCTAGTTCATACAGTTTTTCCTTCAACTTATACGACCCATTTGCAGTGACCGCCACCACTGTATCTTCTTCCGTATGAAAAAAGTGGATTTCCTTAGGTTTTAAAATATGCTGCATTTCTCCACTCTTACCTACGATAAATTCTGTTTCCTGCTTTTTAAGAAAATCTAAAATGTCCTGAATCGATTCATCCATTTCCTTGCAGTGAATCGTCACCTTTGTTTGTTCATAATCAGGATCAATATCTAGTGAAACCTTCATCTGTCTTCATCCTCCTATGACCGAAATACTTCCTACCATTATACCTTTTTTCGGTTTGTTATTTGGATGATTATTAGAGAAATTGCAAAAATTAAGAGTACATATCCAATAGAAATAAGAGAGTTTTTATCAAAAGAAAATAGTTGATTCCATACATTTGTGAATAAGTGGTTCATATGATAAATAGGATTCAGCTTCGCAATCACTTGAACGAAGTTAGGCATTTGACTTACGGGAAATGAGAAATCTCCAGTAAACATTACCACTTGAAAAATGATGATGGAGAAAACTAGTGCACTTTTTTCCTGGTTGAAAAGTGAATATATAGCAGAAGAAATCACTAGTAACACGGCATTTAATAAAATGAAAAACAAGTATGAGCTTAAAAATGATAGTGCACTAAATTGCAAGCTATAAATTGCTATTCCAATTACTTGAATTAGGACAAAGCCACAACTGGTAATAATAATTGATTTTAATATATTGGAAATTAACAATACTCGTTTCGGTACAGGCGAGATACTAATTCGCTTTTCTATACCATTAGCTCGATTTGAAACCTGATCAAATCCAAAAGCGAAAAAGATAACTGTAAATGTAATTAATATAATGAACGCTGGTGTGTAAGTTTCTGCATAACTTAATTCACCATACATCTGGTCCCCAAATAGTTGCCCTAAAAATAGATACGCAAGCGGTGGAATGATAATCGAAAATACAAGGTAAAAAAGTTCTCTTGAAAACATCAGTAAGTCATATTTTAATTGCGTTGCTAACATGTGGAATTCCTCCTATATTGATACCTTATTTAAATAAAATTCATGCACCGATTTATATCCTAAGGACAAAATGTTTTCTGGTGTTGCAAAAAGCTCGCTTTTTCCCTCATTGATAAGCATTACCTTGTCACAGTACATTTCAATTTCGTCCATATAATGCGTTGTTAAAATAACCGTTCCGCCATTGCGGTTGTTGTATTCTGTTATATAGGACCATAAAAGATTACGCATATGCGGATCCAATCCTGTAGTAGGTTCATCTAAAATAAGAAGCTTCGGTTTGGATAAAAACGCGATTGCCAAGCTCACAATTTGTTTCCAGCCGCCTGAAAGCTTATCAAAGTATGTTTTTTTATGTGGCCCGAGCTTAAAATCTTCTATCACCTTATTGATATCAATTTCTGATTTGTAATAAGCCTTGAATAAACGTAGTAATTCTCCAACTTTTAAATTTTTATAATAATGAGTTGGTTGCAGAACAACCGCAATCTCCTTCCTTATTAGTTCAATTTGGTTCGTGGACAGTCCTTGCAAATTTTCGTTGAGTACAACTACCTCGCCAGCATCATAATCTTTTATCGTCATAATGATTTCTAAAAAAGTAGATTTACCGGCACCATTTTTGCCAATAACTCCGATAATTTCTCCAGCCTGTGCTTGAAAATCAAGCCCATTTAATACATGGTGGTTTCCATATGACTTTTGTAGATTCTTCACATTAATAATATCCATTCCGTGGTAATCCTCCTTAATTACTGCCGTTGTTCTTGATTTAATCCTATTACGTATTGTAGATTCCGTCCTATGGTTTTCCGTAACATGCATAATTGGGGTGGTGACCCGCAAAATTTCAATAGTGAGATGCATAAGAAAAGGATGTGTGGCAGGAACAATTCAGGAAGAAGTTGGGATTGGCTAGTAATCTCGACCGCACGGATTGTAGACCTCTGACGACAGCTAGTAAAGCTCAATGATGGCTAGTGAATCTTGGACGACGGCTAGTAATCAATCATCAACGGCTAGTAAATCTCCCGCGAAGGATAGTAAAATACGCTCATTTATTATCAAGAAAAATCACTAATGAAGAAAGAGTCATAAAAAAAGAACCTTTCCATTTGAAAGGTTCCCATCACTCGACTTTTGCTTTTCGTGGCCAAATAAAATACGAAATTGAAAAGATAAAATCAATCGCTAAAATAATAGACCATACTTTTATTGTTCCACTTAGTGCCTCCGTCCGAGAAGGGTCATCGATAAAATACACAAGTCCAAATAATAATCCGACGCCGATCGCATATGCAAGTACATGTCTCAGCCAACTTTTAAAATAATGCTTCGCATAATCCATGCCATACCGTTTTATCGGTTTAGGACCTTGCTTAGTAATGTAATATAAAAAGTGCTCATCTGCCCATCTAATCATGCTTTTTCCAAATGCGATTGACACCCCAATATATACCGCCGCTATACCGTGGACTTGTGTTGCGGTTGCCCCGTTATATAAATCAACACTTGTCGCAATTAACAAAATGAGGTCAATAACAGGTGTAAGTGCTAAGAAAAATAATCCCAGTTTATTTCTTTTAAAAAGATATCTAGTAACTAGACCTAATCCGATTACAATCCAAAAACAAACTTCACTAGCGATAATTAACCATGCAATTAAACTCAAAAAGGCACCTCATTCCGAAAACTAGTTGCCTCCGTTTACGAATGATTAATAAGAAGGGTTTCATAAACATGCAAAGTAGTAAAAAAAGGATAGCGAGCGCCCGACAGTAAACAGTTTCTAAACCTTACCTTGTATTATTCAACTATTTTGTTTGCCAAAGCTAATGCAACAATTAGGTAAACTGATAACAGTTGAATTATAATTTGTATATAATCTACCAAATTCAGAAAGGCTGATATCTATATGACACAGTTTGATTCCATAAGACTTACTTCATTATCATCCAAAGGAGGGTGTGGATGTAAGATTGGGCCATCCGAGTTATCAGAAGTAATTAGAATGCTTCCACCAGCTTCACCAAATCCAGACCTTTTAGTAGGGCTGGATACAAGTGATGATGCTGGGGTGTATAAACTTACAGATGACTTAGCGATAGTGCAAACTCTAGACTTCTTTACTCCAATTGTTGATGATCCGTATTCATTTGGGCAAGTAGCTGCAGCAAATGCAATAAGTGATATTTATGCAATGGGTGGTAAACCATTGACAGCACTTAATATTGTTGCATTTCCAATAGCAACTTTAGAAAAGAAGATTCTTGCGGAAATTTTACGCGGAGCGGCTGATAAACTGCAAGAAGCAGGCGCAACATTAGTTGGAGGGCACTCAATTGATGATAAAGAGCCGAAATTTGGACTAGCCGTCACCGGAACTGTTCATCCTGATAAGGTAAGAACGAATGCTGGGGCAAAACCTGGGGATACTTTAATGTTAACAAAGCCAATTGGTGTTGGTATTTTAACTTCATCTCTTAAAAAGGGACTCCTTAGTGAAGATGAGATTACCAATGTGACAAATGTTATGACAACGTTAAATAAAACAGCAGCGGAAACGATGGAGCCATTCAATGTTCATGCGTGTACAGATGTAACAGGATTTGGTTTATTGGGACATGCTTCCGAAATGGCAAAAGGTAGTAAGACCGGAATACGAATTTTGAAAAATGAAGTGCCGATTCTAGATAGGGTGCGGGAACTTGCAGAGCAAGGGATAATCCCAGGTGGAACGAAGAATAACTTTGCACATTTAGAAGGTGCCGTTACATTCCCTGAAACTATGGATCAAATTGACCAATGGATCTTATGTGATGCAGTAACATCAGGAGGGCTTTTAATTTCAGTAGCTGGGGAAGAAGCGCAGGAATTATTGAACGCTTTGCAAAGTGCTGGTGTTCTGGCACGTATAATCGGCGAAGTTTTTGCGGAACAACCAGGACATGTAGTTGTGGAATAGAAAAATAATACCTATTCTTAACTATAATTTATACAATAACAAGATAACTTCATAAAGGACTAAAATATATGAAAAACATCATGAATATTTTTAAAACTGACTTGCGAAATACCATTACAAACTGGGCTGCTGCAATCATTATTGGAGGATTAATTATTCTTCCTTCCTTATATGCCTGGTTTAATATTGCAGCAATGTGGGATCCTTACTCTTTAACTGGGAATTTGCCAATAGCAATCGTCAATGAGGATGTTGGAGCAACGGTTAGAGATGATGAAATTGATGTGGGTAAAGAGTTAGTTCAGGAATTGAAAAATAATCCAAGTATGGAGTGGCACTTTACCGACCGTCAAGAGGCGATGGAGAAAGTAGAATATGGCGATTATTTTGCTGTAGTTATCATTCCACCCGATTTTTCGGAAAAACTTGCCTCCGTTATTTCTGACCATCCTGAAAAAGCAAAGATGGAGTACTATGTAAATGAAAAGTTAAACTCGGTATCTCCAAAGATCACTGAAAAAGGTGCATCTGTTATTGCAGAACAAATTAGTAGCAAGTTTATTTCAACAGTAAATGGCGTAATATTTGATTTATTTAATGAACTTGGTATTGAATTAGAAGGCAACTTACCGGATATCAAAAAAATTGAAGAATATATTTTTACGTTGGAGCAAGATTTGCCGGAAATAAAGAGACTGCTTAATGAAACAATCACAGATGCTACTTCAGCACAATCAGTCATTGACAAAGCTCAGGGAATGCTTCCTGAAGCAAAGACCTTAACAAATAATGGCCTTGATACAATTAATAAAACAACAGACTTCTTAACAGAAACTGAAAACAGATTAAATGAGATGGCTCCAAGAATTAAAGAGGATTTGGAAAAGGTTCAAAAAACCACTCAAGATATTAATGACTTCCTAAGTAAAGTGCAAAATTCTAGTATTGATCTAAGTAAGGGAGATGATATATATAATAATCTTCAAAATCAATTAAGTGACAGTATTCAAACACTGGAAACAATTGAATCATCTTTAAATCAATTAAAAGATATAAATAAGCAACAACCTGAAAGTCCTGAGCAGGAAAATCCACCTGCGAATTCCTTAAACAATGAACAATTAGACAACGCGCTTGAAAAGATAGCAGCGTTAAAAACTAATTTACAACAAGCACAAGAAGACGTAACCAATGCAAACCAATACCTAAAAGACAAAGAAGAGGAAATTAAAGAGACAATACAGCAACTCCATGATTTATCAGCGAATGCATCTATAAAAATAGATGAATTTGTTAAAGAATATAAAAAAGTAATTGAACCTACTGTGTTAAATGAAGTAGCTAAGGCGAAAGAAACTTTATCAGGTGTAAAAGGGGTTCTAGTAGAAATCCAAAGTACGTTACCTGAAGTAGAAAGAGTTCTAAATAACACGGATGGTAAATTGGGTGAAGGGAAAGAAAAACTGGAGTATGCTCAGGGAGAACTCCCGTTTATCAATGAAAAAATCAACGCACTTGCTGAAAAAATTAGAAATATAAATGCCGAGACAGACATTAATGAAATTATCCAACTTCTGCAAAATAATCCAGATGCGGAAAGGAGCTTTTTTGAGGAGCCTGTCTTTCTTGATGAAAATAAACTTTTTCCAATAGAAAATTATGGAACAGGAATGACACCTTTCTATACGGTTCTTGCGATTTGGGTTGGGGGGTTATTGTTAATCTCACTGCTTTCTGTCGATGTGAAAAATCCGCAATTATTTAAAACGAAAGAAATATATTTTGGTCGCCTTTTAACTTTTATGGTAATTGGCTTTCTGCAAACATTAATTGTAACCTCTGGTGACCTAGTTTTATTAGGAGTTTCTGCAAAGGAACCATTTTGGATGATTGTTTTTGGTTTATTCATAAGTCTTGTTTTTATGATAATTGTATACACTTTAGTCTCTGTATTTGGAAATGTAGGTAAGGCAATTGCTATCGTTATGTTAGTCCTGCAAATTGCTGGTTCGGGTGGAACATATCCGGTTCCATTACTTCCTACCTTCTTTCAAATGATAAGTCCGTTCCTTCCTTTTACGTATGCCGTGGATTTAATGAGGGAAGCAGTAGGTGGAATTGTATGGCGGAGAGTAGCTGTTGATGTGACAGTACTCGCAGTTTTTGGATTAATATTTATCCTGCTGGGTACTTTCTTTAAAGAAGTAATTAATAAAAAGACAGCAATATTAATGAAAAAATCGAAAGAATCTGGGTTGTTACATTAATGGTTTTAAAAAAGGTGGGGAGAACGAGTGTTCAGCGATATAACAATTGAAGAATTAGTAGCTGAAAAAAGACGGATGACGATGATTGATGTACGGTCACCGTCTGAATATAAGGATTCTACTGTCCCAGGCAGTATGAACATTCCTATTTTCACGGATGAAGAAAGAGCTGAGGTAGGCATAATCTATAAAAAAATTGGCCCGGAAGCTGCTGAGGAACGTGGGCTAAAGATATTTTCTGCAAAGCTCCCGGCATTTATCAAATCCTTCAAACAAATCGAGGGAGAAAAAACTGTCTTTTGCTGGCGCGGTGGAATGAGAAGCAGGACTGCGGCGACGGTTCTTGATTTAATGAAGATTCATGTACATCGGCTTGATGGTGGATTTCGTGCTTATAGAAAATGGGTAGTAGAACAGCTAGATACACTAGTATTAAAACCAAAAGCTTATATTCTTAATGGCTATACAGGTACAGGAAAGACAACTATTTTACAAAGATTGGAGCAGGAAGGGTATCCTGTTCTAGATTTTGAAGTTATGGCCAACCATCGGGGATCAATTTTTGGACAAATTGGTTTAGATCCTAACAACCAAAAGACCTTTGATGCATTATTAGTAGAAAAGCTCCAAGAAATTCAAGAGTGTCCTTATGTCTTTTTCGAAGGGGAAAGTAAGCGGATAGGAAAAGTGCTTCTTCCAGAACAATTTTATGATGTAAAAGAAAATGGTACACAAATATTTGTTGAAATGCCTATGGAGGAAAGGGTACAACATATTTTAGAGGATTATCGTCCATGGGAATTTAAAGAAGAGTGTATGGAGGCCTTCCAACGGATTAAATCGCGAATTCATACACCAATTGCAGCTGAAATCCAAAAGGCATTACTGAATGAGGAATTTTCAGTAGCGGTCCGGTTACTCCTTGAATATTATTATGACCCACGTTATCAACATTCATCATCCCAATATTCAAAGATAAACAAAATAACCGTTTCTGTTCAGAATATGGATGATGCTGTAACGGCTATTAAAGAAATTGTTGTAAACAAGAAGGAATTAACGAGTTGATTTTCCTACCACCGCTTTACATTTAGACGAATCCTTTTCAGGTATAAAAGCGTATACCCTTGTAGTGAGAGGGTGAAATGGATGAGTGAATACCGAGAAATGGTAGTAGATGAGCTCGATGTATGGAAGAAGAAAATGTTTAAAAAATCTGGTCTTTTAAATCGTATTTCCAAAAACGCTCAAACGAAAGTGAACGCTCTTATTCCTGAAAAGGCTCATAATATTGTAACGGATGCAATTAAAAATATGGTGAAAGTAACGCTTGTCGGCTCTAATGTTACGACGAATAAAAATCAAGCAGGCGGCTATAGTCTGTATGAGCGTGACCGTTTATTTAAGGAAAAGTTATCGACATATCGAAAAACGGCAGTTGTAGAAGGCGCCGGGACAGGAGCGGGTGGAATCTTGCTTGGTCTTGCAGACTTTCCTCTTTTACTTTCCATAAAGATGAAGTTTTTATTTGATGCGGCAACAATTTATGGCTTTGATACGGATGAATATGAGGAACGATTATTTCTCCTTCATGTGTTCCAGCTGGCTTTTTCAAGTGATGAAAAAAGGAAAGAAACATTTCATATTATCGCTAATTGGGAACAAGAGAAACAGGGACTAATGGACATGGATTGGCGACAATTCCAGCAAGAATATCGTGATTATATTGATTTCGTGAAAATGTTGCAGTTAGTACCTGGAATTGGTGCTGTAGTAGGAGCATATGCAAATTATAATTTGCTTGATCACCTTGGGGAAACTGCAATGAATGTTTATAGGATGCGAATATTAAAAAATAAAGGTCAGGATGATGAAACATCCTGACCTTTTTATTGTGGTTTGTTTGGAATTTTATCTGGTTCTTTTATTCTATCTTCCGTCACATGTACTTGGACAGGTTTTCCATCCAGTACAAACTTGAAAATGCCATTGTTAAAATCTGTGCCAATTTCTTTGTAAAAAATACCTTCTAAATGATTATTCTTTTGGCATGTAAAGCTTAAACGATATCCCTCATCGTCTTTTAACACATAACTACGTACTCCTTTTTCATATGTATCCTCTTCCTCTGTGTTTAAAGAGCGGTCCATGGATACAATATGAATATCAACAAATGACATAGCACGCATAAGCACATTTGCGAAAGAACCTTTCGTAATCTCTTCCCAACGGTTTTGCGGAGTCTGCCCGATTACGATTTGTGTGATGTTATATTTGTGAGCAATGGAAGCAATTGCCTTTGCCGGTGGGCGCTTTTCATTATCTAGAAGAATAAATTCTTCTACTCCCAATTCCTCTGAGAGCTCTTTCCAGCGTTCAATATAACCTGATCTTTCAGCGTCAAATTCATCATATGGAAGTGGATCTACGGTTAAAATATAGACGGGACAATCCATAATACTTGCCATTTTATGACCACGTTTAATTAGTCGTTCGCCATTTGGACCGTAGTAGACACATACTAGTATACTTTCATCCATACGACCCTTTGTTTTTTTCATTGCCGATTCCCACCTCTTGTAATATAGTGCCCTTTTTATAGATATCCAATTTTATTTAATCATTAAAAAACCAATTCATTATATACAATAACATCAATTGTTTCAATATGTTAATAACTATTGTATGAAAGATGTTATAAAATTGTCCAAAATGATTCAGGTTCACGTTCTTCAAATGTGCAGATGAAATAACCATAGTGTATAATTTTACTAAGAGAAAACCAAAGTATACTTATCTTTTAGTTGTTACTCATCTAAAGTTTTATACCCATTACGCTTGTGGGTACCCCACTTTTGTTACAAATTCCAATTAAAATCATTTTACATATTTCTGTCAGTTTGTTTGGTTATCTTATAGCTATTTATTATGATGATGAGCTATAGAAGAGTCAACCTTCAATATTGACCGATTTTGATAAAATTCAGGCAAGTAACATTGTCTTTCATAAGAAATATCTTAAAATCTGCATTTATATTCAATTTAGGTTTTGTAAGAGATACAAAACCCTTATAAGGATACACGACACGAATGCTATTGGAGGTTAAGCTTTGTTTAATATTAATTTCGCGATCATGATTCCTTTTATTGCTGCTGTACTTATTCCATTCTTTCATAAAAGATTTTCTAGAGTACATATTGGCTGGTTCGTACTAGTTGTTCCAGTATTCTTGTTTATCGTTCTTTGTCGGTATATTCCTAATGTAGCCAAAGGTAATACATATTTAAACACTATGGAGTGGATTCCGGCTTATGGAATTGATTTTACTACCTATCTAGACGGACTTAGTTTGATCTTTGGGCTATTAATTACCGGTGTAGGAAGTCTTGTTATCTTATATTCCATCTATTATTTATCGTCAAAGGAATCACTACAGCATTTTTATATTTATTTATTACTTTTCATGGGTGCAATGCTTGGTGTGGTCTTCTCGGATAACTTAATGGTGCTGTATGTATTTTGGGAATTAACAAGTATTTCTTCCTTTTTATTAATTGCATTCTGGTATCACCGTAAAGGATCCAGAAACGGAGCACAAAAGGCAATGTTAATTACCGTTACTGGCGGTATCGCTATGCTTATTGGTTTTATCATGATGTATATCATGACAGATACATTTAGTGTAAGAGAGATAATAGCCAATATTAGCCTAATTACAGATCATCCGTTGTTTATTCCTACAATGTTATTGATTCTTCTAGGCGCATTTACAAAGTCAGCACAATTTCCTTTCCATATTTGGTTACCAGATGCGATGGAAGCACCAACCCCAGTTAGTGCTTATCTCCATTCCGCAACAATGGTAAAGGCAGGTATTTATGTAGTTGCTCGTTTTACTCCTGTGTTCGCAGGTGAAGAAGCTTGGTTTTGGATTATTAGTGTAGTTGGAATCTTCACCATGTTATGGGGTTCATTTAATGCGATTCGACAAACCGATTTAAAAGCATTACTAGCATATTCAACGGTTAGTCAGCTTGGTTTAATTATGAGTTTGTTTGGTATTGGATCTGTAGCTCTTTACTTCGGAGCAAGTTCACAATCAGTCATATATACACAAGCTACCTTTGCGGCATTATTCCACTTAATTAACCATTCCACCTTTAAAGGTGCACTATTTATGGTTGTCGGAATAGTAGACCATGAGGTTGGTACACGTGATGTACGAAAACTTGGCGGACTTATGGCACTAATGCCTGTAACATTTACAGTAGCATTAATAGGTAGCTTTTCAATGGCAGGATTACCGCCATTTAATGGTTTCTTAAGTAAAGAGATGTTTTTTACAGCAGTGATAAAAGTGGCAGAACTTGATATTTTTTCTCTAGAAACTTGGGGTATTCTTTTCCCAATTATTGCATGGGTAGGTAGTATATTAACATTTGTTTATTGCATGATTTTTGTGTTCAAGACTTTCTTTGGTCCTTATCAGCCACAAAAGTTAGAACGTGAAGCGCATGAAGCTCCTATTGGAATGCTAATTTCACCTATCATTTTGGGAACTTTAGTTATAGTCATCTTTTTATTTCCAAACGTATTGGGAGACTATATTTTACGACCTGCAATGGCTAGTATATATCCAACATTAGTTGAAATTGGAGAACTAGGTCAGCATATAAGCTTCTGGCATGGTTTTAATACAGAACTAAAAATGACAATCGGTGTTGTCTTGGTAGGAACATTGTTATATATTTTCTTCCGTTATTGGAGTGGAATATATCGTTTATTCCCTACACATTGGTCGTTTAATACATTATTTACTGGGACTCTTGAAAGTACCGAAAGATTTTCATCCTATATAACGAAAAAATATATGACAGGTTACCTCCGTGATTACTTGATTTATATCTTTTTATTTCTAATCATCACAGTTGGAGGCACGTTTATTGCATCAGAGGCTTTTCAATTCGACATGACAAACGATGCCAACATTAGGGCTTATGAATGGATTATCATGATCGTTATGGTAATTGCGGGAATATCTATCTTATTTGCAAAATCACGGCTAATAGCCATTTTATTAAATAGTGTGTTAGGTTATTCCGTAGCTATTTTCTTTGTCGTCTTCCGTGCACCGGATTTAGCGTTAACACAGTTGGTAGTGGAGACAGTATCTACAGCTCTTTTCTTATTATGTTTTTACTTCTTACCGGAGTGGGAAAAGGAGAAAACAACAAAGAAAAATAAGCTTGTTAATTTGATTATTTCTATCTCTGTAGGATTAATCTTTGTACTTGTTGCACTTTCCGTTAAAAGTGGTAAATTATTCACTTCTATTTCATCATTCTTTGAAAATGCATATGAACTTGCTGGGGGAAGAAATATAGTAAACGTCATACTCGGCGATTTCCGTGCCTTTGATACGATGCTAGAAGTAGTTGTATTGTTAATTGGTGGGTTAGGTGTCTACACCATTATTAAGTATAAGACTGGGAAAGGAGAAAAAAAAATTGAAGATCAATGATGTCATTTTACAAACAGTAACGAAAGTTGTTGTATTTATCATTTTGACGTTAGCTATTTATTTATTTCTCTCCGGTCATCACAGTCCTGGTGGAGGTTTTATTGGGGGCTTAGTATTGGCTTCAGCGATTGTTCTCCTTTGCTTAGCTTTCGATATTGAAACCATTCAGAAAGGGATACCGTTTGATTTTAAGAAAATTGCAGCATTAGGAGCGTTTATCGCTGTTGGGACAGGGGTGGGCTCCTTATTCTTTAAAGTACCTTTTCTTACCCAGACACATACTTACGTGGAAGTACCTGTTCTTGGGAAGATAAGTTTTGCGACCGTTACACTATTTGAATTAGGGGTCGCATTAGTTGTAGTAGGTGTAGTAGTTACGATAATTTTAAGCATAAGTGAGGATGTGTAATGAATGGAAACAATGATCATAATCCTAGCAGGGGTCTTGGTGACAGTTGCTACATATTTAATCCTCTCTAAAAGTTTTATACGAGTGATAATTGGAACAGCAATTTTATCTCATGCTGCCCATTTATTAATTATGACAATGGGTGGTTTAAAGACAGGCACAGTTCCACTCTTAGGGGAATTAGAAAATAAATATACGGATGCTCTTCCACAAGCGCTTATTCTAACATCAATCGTAATTGGCTTTGCAGTTACAGCCTTATTCCTAGTGTTAGCATATCGTACATATCGTGATGTTGGGGCAGATAATTTGGAAACATTAAGAGGAATGCAGGATGAATAATATAATTGTTTTACCAATGATAATCCCATTATTAACCGGAATCATATTGATATTTTTACGCAAATTTATCCGGACACAAAGATGGGTAAGTATTGGGTCAATTATTGTAACTGCATGTATTAGTGTCATTATATTGAATCGTATTCAAACAGATGGAATACTGAGACTTGACTTCAGTGGATGGAAGCCACCGTTTGGCATTCTCTTTGTTGCAGATTCATTTGCTATGTTGCTTGTATTAACGTCAAGTATCGTAACAGCTGTTTGTTTACTATATTCCTTCACTGCAATGAATACACATAGTGAAAAAATGTTCTTTTATCCATTTGTGTTTTTCCTTGTAGCCGGTGTTCATGGTTCCTTCTTAACTGGAGATATTTTCAACCTGTATGTTTGTTTCGAAGTAATGCTTCTTGCATCATATGTACTAGTAGTATTTGGAGGAACAAAAAGACAATTACGAGCATCTATTAAATATGTTGCAATTAATGTGTTATCGTCTTGGTTGTTTCTCGTTGCAATTGCGTATATATATGGAGCATTAGGAACATTAAATATGGCTCATTTGTCTGCTCGGATTGCAGAGTCGGGACAAACACCAATATTAACTGTTATTAGTATATTGTTTCTCGTTGTCTTTAGTTTAAAGGCGGGACTATTATTATACTTTTGGTTACCAGGGTCTTATAGTGCGCCACCAACAGCAATTGCGGCACTGTTTGGTGCATTGCTAACAAAAGTAGGGATATATGCATTATTCCGGACTTTTACTCTATTGTTTTATCATGAACCTGATATCACTCATACGTTAATAGGGGTAATGGCTGCAATTACTTTAATTGGTGGAAGTATAGGAGCAATTGCATATAAGGATATTCGCCAAATAATCTCATTTAATGTTGTGATAGCAGTAGGGTTTATTTTGGTAGGTTTATCTGTAGCAACACAAAGTGCAATAGAAGGATCTATCTACTATCTTATACATGACATGGTAGTCAAGGCATTGTTATTCTTAATAGGTGGAACAGTAATTGCCTTAACTAGCACACCAAGAATAGATAGAATGAGTGGTCTTATAGGGAATTATCCATTGTTAGGTTGGTTGTTCTTTATTGTCATGCTTTCATTAACAGGTATTCCGCCATTTAGTGGTTTTATAGGAAAAATATTGGTGGGACAAGGTGCTGTTGAGGGAGGCAATTATATATTACTAGCTCTAGCTTTTATTTCTAGTATTTTTGTACTTTATTCCCTCCTCCGTGTATTCTTAAATTCTTTTTGGGGAGAAACGATTATTAGCATTGAAGATGAGGTCCCCTTAAAAAAAGGATTAATCATACCATGTGTAATTCTTGGGATTTTAACGATTGCACTAGGAGTAGGTGCCGAACTATTAGCTCCTTATGTAGAAGATGCTGCAAATACATTAATGAATCCAACAATATATACGGATGCTGTATTAGGGGAAAAATGATTTTGGGATCGTGTTAGAAACGGAAGAGGTGAATAAAGACATGCCTATTCAATTCATACTAAATTTATTAATAGCATTTCTATGGACATTGCTGCAAGATGAAGACCAATTTCGATTTGCAACTTTCTTTGCGGGATTTTTAGTAGGTATTATCATTATCTTTCTCATGCATCGTTTTTTTGGCCAACAATTCTATCTAAGACGGCTATATTCGATAATAAAACTTGTATTAATATTTAACTGGGAGTTATTTCAATCCGCATTTTTAGTAATGAGACATATTGTTAGCCCGAAAGTTGATATTGAACCAGGAATATTTAAATATAAAACGCCTTTGAAGAGTGATTGGGAAGTGACGTTGCTTGCAATGCTTCTTACACTAACTCCAGGCTCGGTTGTAATGGAAGTATCACCTGAGGGGAATGTATTTTACGTACACGCTTTAGATATTAAAAGGTATAAAGGTTTTTTAATCCGGTCATTAGGAAAATTTGAGAAAGCAATCATGGAGGTGACACGGTAATGATTGAGACGATGTTAATAATAGCCTTGTGTTTTTTTGCATTAGCAATTGCAATCACACTTTATCGTATCATTCGTGGACCCTCTATTCCGGATCGGATAATAGCACTCGATATGATAGGGGTTAATATTATATCTGGGATAGCAGTTATATCGATTGTGCTCAAAACGAAAGCATACTTAGAGGTTATACTTATTATTGGTATTCTAGCTTTTATTAGTACAATTGCATTATCAAAATTCATCGAGAGAGGTGTTATTATTGAGCGTAAACGAGATTGATGAATTTATTACGGTATTGCTAATTTTAATAGGCAGTATTATTAGTGTAATTAGTGCGCTAGGAATCATTCGGTTTCCAGATGTTTATACTAGATCACATGCAGCTACAAAAAGTTCAAGTTTAGCTGTTCTATTAACACTATCTGGTTGTTTTCTATACTTTTGGTTAACTGAATCATATATTAGTATAAGGTTAATACTAGGGATTATTTTCGTGTTTATTACCGCCCCTGTATCTGGCCATCTGTCCATACGTGCCGCTTATCGTTCGAAGGTAAAATTATCTGAATCGACAATTGAAGATGAATTAAAAGAAGTATTTCAAGCGAAAGAATAGAAAAAAGGAGTTGTTCACTGGAAGAGTGATAAACAACTCCTTTTATTATTATTCGGATACATATTCTTCGATTGTTTGATATTTTGGAGTATAGGAAACATAATCGAACCCATCGAAATATACAATGCTTTTATCTGTATCCCATGTATAACTAGAATTACCCTCGATAGGTTTATCTCCGTATATATTCTTTAATTCTTTCAGCAGTTCTTTACTCTCTTTTTCGGTAAATTCTTGATAAAAGTAATCAATCGTTAATAATATTTGGTCATCAAATGTGAGTATATCTGGAATTTCTTCTAATTCTTGAAAGGCTTTTTTATTTTTCTTTTCAAACTCATCTAGTAATTCTATTTTATCGGGTTCGGGAATGGATTCATCATTCATTTGAGCAATAAATTTATCATAACCAGAGAAGAAATCAGCTAAGTAAATAAGCTCCGATGACTCTATTTGATTGTTAAAAGTATAATGGACATCTGCCTTCTTGCCATTGACAGATTTGTTAGGGAAGATTAACTCTTTTCCATCATCGAAAGTAGTATCCTCTTCGTAATCAGAATTTCCGTTTTTGTCTTCAAACTTAATGATTTCTTTAACCGAACTACCCCATAAGTTTTCATCAAAATCCTTCTTCGTGTTACAAGCAACTAATAATAAAACAATTAGTAAAAAAGGAATATATTTTTTCATAAATTCACCACTCTCTATAATATTCCATTCTATCTAAATACTTGGTACATGTCATCCGTTGCAAAATAACTTTTGCCGACAGACTGTTTCTTGACCGATTTCATTGCTAGTTTGGTATACATCGGTCGTGATGACGATTCTCTCGACCATTCTCACCACTTCTTCCGTTCAAATCGGTTGTGACAGACTGTCTCTTGACCGATTTCATTGCTAGTTTGATTCACATCGGTCGTGATAATGGTGCTCTCAACCATTCTCATCACATCTTACATTCAAAT
Source organism: Paenibacillus bovis (assembly GCA_007679095.1). Taxonomy (GTDB): domain Bacteria; phylum Bacillota; class Bacilli; order Bacillales; family Bacillaceae_C; genus Lederbergia; species Lederbergia graminis. The sequence continues at coordinate 247,238 of VEFU01000001.1, read as the reverse complement.
CGGTTATGACAACGTGTTTCTTGACCGATTTCATTGCTAGTTTGGTATACATCGGTCGTGATGACGATTCTCTCGACCATTCTCACCACTTCTTCCGTTCAAATCGGTTGTGACTTGAGTTACTTCGTTTAAATAAATAACGGATGAATGGGCTTTTGCATAGGTTGTAAGAGGATGGAGGGAGGGTTTTATTATGGATACCTTATTGATTCATCATAAAAAATTAGCAAATTATATTAATGGTGAATGGGTAACACCAGATGATGTTGTGTATACTCCTGTTTTGAATCCGGCCACTGGGGAGAACATCACGGAAGTACCATTATCACCACGAGAGGCTGTATCGGAAGCGGCAAAGGCAGCTAAAGAAGCACAAAAACAGTGGGCACTTGTTCCAGCACCTCAACGTGCTGAAATATTATATAAAGTAGGAGATTTACTAAAGGCCAGAAAGGAACAGCTAGCCACTATTTTAACAATGGAAAACGGAAAAGTATTAGAGGAAGCACGCGGTGAAGTGCAAGAAGCAATTGATATGGCCTTTTATATGGCTGGAGAAGGCAGAAGATTGTTTGGTCAAACGACCCCGTCTGAATTAAAGAATAAGTTTGCAATGAGTGTACGTGCACCAGTTGGGGTCGTGGGTATAATAACACCGTGGAATTTTCCAATTGCGATTGCGACATGGAAGTCATTTCCTGCAATTGTGGCAGGTAATACAGTCATATGGAAACCTGCAACAGAGACGCCTTTAATGGCATATGCATTAGCTACCATTTTCGAAGAGGCAGGATTACCTAAAGGAGTGTTAAATGTCGTCTTTGGTTCCGGTTCAACTATTGGGGATGAGATGGTAGAGAATGATGAAATTCGCGTAATATCTTTTACAGGATCTAATGAGGTAGGGAGAGAGATTGCCAGTAAATGTGGTCACAAGCTGAAAAAGGTTTCCTTAGAAATGGGTGGGAAAAATGCTGTCATCGTCATGGATGATGCAGATATTAACTTAGCAGTTGATGGAATCATATGGAGTGCCTTTGGGACTAGTGGACAGCGGTGTACTGCGTGTAGTAGGATAATTGTCCACGAGAAGGTAAAAAAGAAATTAGAGCAAGGTTTGCTAAAAGCAATGAAGAATATCCGTATTGGAAATGGGCTTGATCATAATGTAAAAGTCGGTCCCATCATTAATAAAACTTCTCTGGAAAAGATAAAAGGCTACATTGAAATTGGTGTACAAGAAGGAGCACAACTGTTAACTGGTGGATCCGTTCTTGATGAGGGTGAATACGCAAGTGGTAATTTTTTTGTACCAACTGTTTTTACCAATGTAAAACCAAATATGCGAATAGCTCAGGAAGAGATCTTTGGACCTGTCATTTCTATTATTTCAGTGAAAAACTTAGATGAAGCGATACAAGTAAACAATAGTGTTTCATTCGGATTATCGAGCTCGATTTTTACTCGAGATGTTAATAAAGTGTTTGCTGCACAGCGGGATCTTGACACAGGAATTATTTATGTAAATGCCGGGACAACAGGAGCGGAGATTCATTTACCATTTGGAGGAACAAAAGCAACTGGTAATGGACATCGCGATTCGGGAATTGCAGCATTGGATGTGTTCACAGAATGGAAGTCTATATATATAGATTTCAGTGGTAATCTGCAGAGAGCGCAAATTGACGTAGATTAATTGTGATTAGGCTTGTAATTATTAGCAAAGGGGAGCTGATAAATGAAAGTTGGAGTATTAGGTGCTGGTTTGATGGGAAGAGAGGCAACTCGTGATTTGATCCTTAGTAAAGAAGTGACGAATGTTGGTATAGCAGATATTGATAAAATGCGAGCAGAGCAAGTTTGCCAACAATTACAGTCTCATAAACTATCAGCCTATCAAGTAAATGCAAATAATTATAATGAATTAGCAGCATTCATCAGGAATTATGATGTAGTAATTAATGCCCTGTTCTATTCCTTTAATGAAATTGTTGCTAAAACCGCAATTGAATCAGGAGTTCATTGCGTTGATCTGGGAGGGCATATTGGTCACATAACAGATCAAGTATTAAAATTACATGAAAAAGCACAACAGAGAGGGGTAACAGTTATCCCTGATTTAGGCGTTGCGCCTGGAATGATAAATATATTAGCAGGATACGGAGTTAGCAAGTTAGATAAGGCAGAGTCAATTAAAATGTATGTAGGTGGGATACCTGTACAACCAGAGGCACCGTTAGAATATAACCATGTTTTTTCGATGGAAGGCGTATTTGATCATTATACTGATCCTTCTTTTATTATCCGTGAAGGCATTAAACAAGAAATACCATCCTTATCAGAAATAGAACCAATCTATTTTGAAAAATTTGGCCCTTTAGAAGCGTTCCATACTTCTGGAGGCACCTCAACTCTATCCTTATCTTATCCATTTTTGAAAGAGCTTGAATATAAGACGATTCGATATCCAGGGCATGCAGAGAAATTTAAGCTACTTGTAGATCTTAATTTAACTCGTAACGATTATGAAGTGGAAATTGGCGGTAGAAAGGTAAAACCGCGTGAAGTATTCCTAAAGGTGTTAGATCCTATTGTTGCATTAAAGGATAAAGACGATGTCGTTCACCTCCGTGTAATTGTTTCTGGTTGGAAAAATGGGAAGAAAGAGACGCATGTATATGAGATGTCGACATTTAAAGATAGGAAGAATAATGTCACTGCTATGGCACGTTCAACTGCTTACACAATTTCCGTTGTCGCACAAATGATAGGCAATGGTAAGATCAAACAAAAAGGAGTATATCCACCAGAATTAATAGTGCCAGGTCAGGAATATATAAAGCAGATGTCAAAACGAGAAATCCACATTAAGGAGAAAATCGAGCGATAATCCGCTCGATTTTTGCCGAATAATAGTTAAACAAACGTTTGTTTAATGATGAATCATACATTATGATGAGTTGTAATACAGAATACAAGAAAGAAGAGGTGATTTTAATTGAAAAATGTATTGCCAGATCATGTTCAAGAGTGGGTTTTACATGCTGTTAATTCCCAAGGTAAGATCGTAGCAATTCAGCAATTACTTGGTGGAATGTCATCGGTGATGCATAAAATATCTATCCAAAGTGGTGAAGTACTTAAAGATGTTGTGATTCGTCAAGTTGACAATGAAGAGTGGTTGGAAGAGGAACCCGACTTAGCACTACATGAGGCAAAGAGTCTTGAGTGGGCAATTGATGTTGATGTTCCAACTCCAAATCTTATCGCATATGACGAATCTGGGGCTATATGTGGTGTGCCAACTGTACTAATGACAAAGCTTGAAGGAGTAGTAGAATTACAGCCAAAAAACATGGAAGAATGGGTAGATGGCTTGGCAAATGCATTGGCAAAAGTTCATCAACTAAATGCAGATCATTTTCCGTATACATATTTTACATATCAAAACCTTTCAACTTTAGAGGTTCCTTCTTGGTCCTCATACAAAGAGCAATGGAGGCAAGTAATAGATATCGTAAAAGGTCCACGTCCTAAAACGCGGGAATGTTTTATTCATCGTGATTATCATGCTGCCAACGTATTATGGACAGGTAATAAAGTAAGTGGAATTGTAGATTGGGTGAACGCATGTAAAGGACCTGCTGGAATTGATGTTGGTCATTGTCGTGTTGATATGGCTCAATTACATGGAGTCGAGTACTCAGATGCTTTTTTAACTGCATATCAGAAACATGCCGGAGAGCTTTTTCTATACGACCCATATTGGGATTTAATTGCATTAATTGATATCTTATTTGGACCACCTGAAGTTTATCCTGGATGGCCAGCATTGGGAGTAAAGGGATTAACAAATGAGATAATAGCACATCGTTTAGATGAATACATGCTAAGCTTATTAAAGAGAATATAGAAAAAAGGATGTATGATCGAATCGTCGATGTACATCCTTTTTTTATTCAAGCTTCCTGCCTAAATGTATCTCTCTTTAGTAAAATAACAGCAGCTACTACTACTAATAAAATCCCTGCTAGCATAAATCCCCCATTCGCACTTAACTCCAGTAATCCTGTAATTCCGGAACCAATGACAACTCCGAAAGAGAAAAACGCATAGAAATATCCATAAGCTTTTCCGCGGTTAGTTTCCTCCGTTGCTTCAATTAAGATGGAATTGAGTGAAGGGAATAGGAAGGCAAATCCAATTCCGTACAATCCCATAATGATATACATGAAAGGGATGCTTGAAGCCAAACTAATAAGGAGTAGACTAATTCCCATCATTCCCATTCCGAAGGTAACTGTTTTAACCGGCTTGACTCTATCGAAAACATTGTTAGTAGGTAAGACAAATATGAGAATCGCAACAATTCCAAATGTACTTAATAAGAGACCGCTAGTTTGTGTATCTTGACCGAGATCCACTACTTTCAACGGTAACATGTATGCAAGAACACCTTGAGAGAACATTAAGAAAAATGCTCCGGAAAATGCCTTAATCATAAGTGAATTTTGAAAGAAAGAACGTACTGTTAAGTTATCCTTCGGCTGCTTATCTTCTTTTCGAGTAACAACCTTTGAACGTAAAAAGATAAAGGAAAGGATGCCTAAAATAATCAAAGCGACAGCAGTAACGGTTAGCACAGTCACTTCATTTGTTTTACTAGAAAGAATACCGCTGAATGCTGGACCAATAACAGCTGCTAATCCAACAAATGCTCCTGAAAGAGCAGAACCTTTTCCTTTTTTATTCTCTGTTATGGAGTTAGCTAAGTAGGTAAAGGCCGCTGGGACAATTAATCCTGCTGTTAGTCCATGTAAAAAGCGGACAAATAACAATGTCCACGCATTGTCAGCTAAGTGATAGGAAAATAGCATTAAACCGGATGAAAATAAGCCGGCCACTAATATGAGGAAAGGGCCTTTTTTATCTGTTAAAAATCCTGATGCAACATTTCCAATCGTATTTGAAAAAGAATACATCCCAACAGCTAATCCCGCTAATAAAGGAGTGGCACCAAGTGATGTTGCAAGTGGAGTCATAATCGGTAGTTGAGTAAATAGATCAAAAAATGAAAAAAACACGATAATATATACGAAAACACGCATAATATTGTATCCCCCATCAATAATTTACCTAATTATATAATCTCTTTTTTGGGGAAAATAGGCAAGAGGATAGGCTTGTTTAGAGTTGAAAAAGAAGTGGTAATTAAGACTTTAGTGAATGAAGGTTCATTAGGTATACTATTAAATTTATTATTGTTTGGAGGATTTCATGAATAAACAATTATGGAAAAATCCCGTATTTACTGTTTCAGCTATCATTATTGTGTTCTTTGTGTTAGTTGGTGGATTAATGCCTGAAACGTTTGGGCGGGTGTCAGGAAAACTATTTGAGTTCACAACCGTTAATTTTGGGTGGTTTTATTTAATAGGGGTACTTATTATTATTATCTTTTTAATAGGTTTAGCAATAAGTAAATATGGAGCTATACAAATCGGTGGAGAGGATGAAAAACCTCAATTTCCCTTTTTTACATGGATAGGAATGTTGTTCTCAGCAGGCTTTGGAGTTGGTCTAGTTTTTTGGGGGATTGCGGAGCCAATGAGTCACTTTTTTACAGCTCCAATGGTAGGGATCGAGGTGCAAACGGAGGAAGCCGCAAGATTAGCGATGGGATATTCATTTTTCCATTGGGGGATAAGTCAATGGGCTGTTTTTGCGATAGTAGGGCTTGTCATTGGTTTTCTCCAATTCCGTAAGAAAAAGGATGGATTAGTTTCTACTGCACTAGAACCAATAACCGGAAATAAGACGTTTGTAAAAAATACAATAGATTCACTTGCTGTTATTGCAACTGTTATGGGGATGGCAACTTCCGTTGGTCTCGGTGTTCTTCAAATGTATGGAGGAATAGATGCTTTGTTTGATCTTAATCAAACATTTAGTATACAGCTTATTATCATTGTTGTGATGCTTCTTGCTTATATGCTTTCCTCCATTACAGGGTTGGATAAGGGGATGAGGTTTTTAAGCAATTTAAATTTAGGACTTGCTTTAGGGTTACTATTATTTGTTTTTATTGCAGGTCCAAGTGTTTTTATATTAGAAACCTTTACATTAGCAATTGGAGATTATATAACTAATTTCATTCAATATAGTTTACGACTACAACCATATAGAGGTGGAACATGGGTACGGGAGTGGACAATCTTCTACTGGGCTTGGGCAATTGCTTGGTCCCCATTTGTTGGTGCTTTTGTTGCACGGGTTTCTAGAGGAAGAACCATTCGTGAGTTTATCGCTGGAGTAATGGTCATCCCACCGTTAATAGCATGCTTATGGATAGCTGCATTTGGTGGAACAGCAATTTGGTACGACTTAAATGAAAATGCGGGAATTGCGGAGGCAGTCAACAAAGACATTACATCTGCGCTATTTGAAACTTTTCAGCATTTACCATTGTCCAATGTCTTGTCTTTAATAGCTCTATTACTTATTTTCACATTTTTAGTTACCTCGGCGGATTCAGCTACTTATATATTAGCAAGTATGACAACAAAGGGGAGTTTAAATCCTCCTATGGTCGCGAAGATAGTATGGGGATTACTAATGGCTGCAATTGCAGGAGTACTGTTATATGCTGGTGGTTTAGAGGCGTTACAAACCGCATCGTTAATCTCTGCGTTACCATTTACATTATTATTGTTATTACTTATCATCTCCCTATCGAAGCTTTTGAAAAAGGAGCCATTACCAATTAGGAAAGCTGACTTAAGACGATTTAAAAGGTTGGAAAAGGCAGCTAATAGTAAGGAAAAGAAAAAATAGTAAATAAAGAGATCTGAAATAAAAAAATAATTCAGATCTCTTGTTGACTATTTTTGGAATTCTGCATATACTTATTATAGCTACTTTGTTTAACCAAGTAGTGTTTTTTATCCAAAGTATCTTGTTTCACAAGATAGTGGGTTTGTGGAAACTAAACTATTATTGCAAAGCTTCCACATTTTTATTTATCAACTACCTTGTTTAACAAGTTAGTGGAGGAGGTTGTATATGTCTATAAGAAGTCAACTGCTAAAAGGGATATTAGATGGATGTGTTTTAGCTGTGATTGAAAAAGAACCAGTATACGGCTACGAACTTTCTAAAAAGTTACAGGATATCGGTCTTCATGATGTAAGTGAAGGAACTATCTACCCTGTTTTATTAAGGCTTCAGAAAAATAAACTAATACGAGGCGAAATGAGACCATCTGATACAGGACCAAACCGTAAGTATTATTTTCTCACTGATCTTGGTAAAGAGAATCTAGCAACAATATCAGCCGAATGGGAACAAATATCAAAACCTGTAAATGAATTATTTATTAGAAGGGAGAGCAAGGAATGAAGGCGAGCCTGTTAATTGAGGAAAATAATCGAAAAAGAGATTTGTTGACTCCTGAGAATGAGAAATATTATAGCGATATGATGCTGTATATCCGACTACAACTCACACTATCGGAGCAAAAATCTGAGGAAATATTAATGGAACTGCTAGATCATTTATTAGATGGGCAAAACGAAGGGAAGACTGCTCGAGATATTTTTGGTAACAATCCAAAAGCTTATGCAGACGAAATTATTAAACATTTACCTAATGAAGATAAACGGCAAATTTCCACTTTTGTCCTAAGCACCATTATGGATTTACTCAGTTGGGTACTCATGATTAATGGGCTTGGTATTCTGATTATTTCTCAATTCAAAGAAATAGAGTCGGAAATTTATCCAGTTAATGTCGCAATCTTAGTTGGAGTTATCCTTTGTATCATTTTATTTGGCATTTGGTATATTTTTAGATTAATCAAGAATTCATTATTTCTAGAAAAGTCTAGTGATAAGAAAGATATGGTGAAAGCTGGGCTTTTCGGTGCTATTGGATTTATGTTAATCCTAGTAGTGGTAAAGTTTATTCCCAATATTGGTCCTGCCGTTCATTTTCCTTGGTGGCTTTCATTTTCTCTCGGAGCGATTATTTGGTTTGTAAGGTTTATTTACAAAAAACGAGTTGGAGGGAGGGAATAACGTGGTGTTATCGAAAAAAAGTACTAACTTTATAGAAAATCTTCGCTTGTATCTTCTTACATCCGGAAAAAAAGAAAAGGAAGTTGATGAATTAATAGAGGAATTAACTGCTCATTTAATCGAATCTGAGAAACAAGGAAAAAGCATCGATCAAATAATTGAAGGAACTCCAGAAGAATACATGCAATCATTGAAAAATGAAATGGATACTGATTTTACTATGTTGTTTAAATATATACCTATATTCATCATTGGTATGTTAGCCTATTTCTTTATGGGGCCCGCCATCAGAGGTGATCTTGAGATTAATCTCATACAACTAATCTGTTTTCCTTTTGTAGCGGTATTGGCGATGATTTTATATGTGCGGTTTCTTCAAACTTCTAGTAAAAAGCAATATTCTAATAAGAAATTATTCATAGGCGGCATGTTTGCCAGCATGGGTGTAACATTATTATTTGTAATATTAATACTAGGAAGTCACTTTATTGCCGAACCAATCTACACAGCAAATGATACGGTTAATTGGATAGTAATCGCAATCTGCACGATCATTTTTGTCGTATTGTCATTATGGACAAAAACCTGGATGACGATTGTCATACCAGCGATTCTTTTTATCCCTGATTATCTCACACGTTTTGCGGAATTAAGTATTAATGAAATCCTCATCGCTAATGTATCGACATTTATACTTCTATTTACCGTTTTAATCCTATATGTAGTCATAAAGGAGAAAATGAAGAAGAAAAATGCTGCAAACAGCTAGAAGAAAGCCTCTCAATGCTTATATTGAGAGGCTTTGGATTGCACATTTATGAGCAATTTATGGTTACTTATGTATCGGTCGTGCATTTTCTTTAATCCCTTCTGAAAAGGGAGAAGCCAATCGATCCGAAAGCTTAAAGAGTTATCGTTACAGTGGTGCCTTTTTCTATCTCTGATTCAATCTCCACTTGATGGCCAAGCTTTTCACATACTTCCTTCACAAGATACAAGCCCATTCCGGTGGATTCGCGATATTTTCGGCCGTTTTCTCCAGTGAAAAAAGGATGGAATACTCGTTTTCTATCACTTACAGGGATGCCAATTCCAAAGTCTTGTACCTTAATTGAATTTTCTTGAATGGAAACAATCATTTTTTGTGCCTTTCCTGTAGAATATTTAACTGCATTTGTTATTAATTGATTCATAATAAATACTAGCCATTTTTCGTCTGATTCCACAATGATTGTTTCACCATGAATTTCAGGGTACACACGGTTACTAATGAATAACCGCTTATTTTCTCGAATGGCATCATCTATTACCTTTTTCATAGAAACAGGCTCTACTTGAAAGTCATGTTCGAAGGTTTCAAGTCTTGCAGCATATAAAACCATTTCAAGACCTCTGCTAATTTTCTCTGCTTCTTCTCGTATACTGCGCAGATTTTCATCATCCGAATCTTGAGTTATTAGTTCCATCACGGATAATGGTGTCTTCATTTGGTGTACCCATTGATTAATAAATGTTAAGTGATTTGCACGTTTATTTTCTTGAAGATGAAGTTCATTAATATATTGGGAATACTGCGATTTTAACAAGTTAGTTAATGCTTCTGGTATTGGCGCATTGCCTAATTGTTGTACTGCATCGGTTAGTTCATATGAAGTAGCTGTAAGCCGTTTATAATACTCTTTATGAGTTAAATAACGATAAATTAAATACATGGATAATAGAAAAATAGTGATAAACAAGCAGTAAATGGCAGTTGGTATGTTTGTATATCCATCTAAGTAGACGATTGTTAGTACCAAGATTATTTGAATGATATTAATGAAAATAAGAGGAAGATGTTCACGAAAAAATAGCTTCATTACGTATTCTCTCCTAAAGTAAGGCGATATCCTACACCACGAACTGTTTCAATTACGTTTTCTATCCCTAGTTCTTGTAATCTTTTACGGAGACGGGTTACATTCACATTTAATGTATTTTCATCCACAAAAGACTGATCATCCCATAACTTTTCGAGAATATCTTCACGTGCAACAACTCTTGGAGACTTTTCCATTAACATTTCCAATAATACTGCTTCTTTCTTTGTTAATGTTACAGTTGCTCCTTCTACCTCTAACTCTAGTCGTTCCATATAAAGCGTTAGTCCATTAAGATGCATAACTCTCTCTTCGGGTTTTGGAGCATATTCTCCATACGCTCGTCGTAAATTACTGCGGATCTTTGCCATTACAACTTCATAGTGAAATGGCTTCGTAATATAATCATCAGCACCGTTTTCCAATGCCATCACTTGATCCATCTCACCCGCACGAGCAGATATGAAAAGGATAGGGCACGTAGACAGTGCACGGATTTGCCTACACCAATAGTAACCGTCATAACTAGGTAAATTCACATCTAATAAGACAAGTGCAGGATTAACTTTTTTAAAAATATCTATTACATTCTCGAAATCCTCTGTAATAGTGGCTCTATAATTATACTTTTCCAAATAATTCTGGAGGAGCTTCGCAATCTTTGGGTCATCTTCCACAATCAGAATCTTTGTCATTTTCATTCTTCCTTTTTCTAAAATATGTGCTTTTAACATTACATAATCGCCTGGAAAGTTCAAGAGATAATTGAGTGTACATGACATTTAAAAATCAGCTAGGACATATATATAGTAATAAAGGAGGGAGGCTAATGGGAAAGGAATTTTCTAATAAGACTTCGTCAAAAGCAGCTATTTATATTGGTGTAATTTTGGGCATGGCTGGTATCATGCTTATGTTCATCAATGACCCAGTGGGATGGTCCACAATAGGGTTAGCACTTATCTTATTTTTGGTATTACGATATTTTGGAGATGATACGACCGTTTCTTGTGATGAACAAGGATTTAAAGTAAAGATAGTTAGTAAAAGAAAAGGAACTACCGTAAAGGAATATGCGTGGGAGGATGTAACTGGAACATATTACTACGAGTATGAGTCCGGTGGAGAAGATAGTTCCATCTCTCGTTTTTTTCAAGTGAATACCGCAGAAGGGATTGCCTTTAATATGGAGGCTATGAAGAACTTCGATGAGTTAATAGAAATTTTTAATGAAAATACAAAACACCTTTCCTATAAATGGGCAAAGATAGATGGATTTCAGAACACTTATATTCAACAAGAGCGCATGTTCCAGTAAACTGTATACTCCTTTTTTTCTACACTTTACGTTATGAAAAAGGAGAGATAAAACATATGAATGTTTTATCTCCCTTACTATACATACCCGCGTTAAAACCTCGTTCATGAACTTTTTCCGTTTAGCCTCGAATATTGTGTGGTGGTATACTTCTTTTAGAGGAGTGAGACCATGCAGCCATTTACAAAAGAAGTAATATCGATTTTAAAGGAAATTCCACAAGGAAAAGTTGTGACATATGGACAAATCTCCAAACTTGCAGGCAATCCACGCGGTGCTAGGCAAGTTTCTAGAATCCTTCATTCTATGAGTGAGAAACATAGCTTACCGTGGCATAGAGTAGTAAACGCAAAAGGTGAAATCGTCATTGCCAACCCAGAAATAGCTCTCCAGCAAAAACTCCTTCTAGAAAGTGAAGGTGTAGAGTTAATCAATGATAAACGTGTTGATTTAAGTCGTTATCAAGTGGGGACGATGGATGAGTAAATTCAGTGTGGTAAATGTGTTCGAATTGTGCTACTATTTCATTAATTATATTAGGAGGTGCAAATCAAATCATAGTAAAATATCGTTCTGAATCGCTCTCTCTATTAAGCTTGCAGGCAGGTATTTTACGGGTAGACGAGAGTCATCCACAGTATCCAATCCTGTCCTCCAACTATACTTCCAAACAAGCAGGCATTGCTGGTGAGGAAAGAGTAGAGAGAGTATTCCAAAATCACAGCTTTCCCTTCCAACACCGTATCCTTCATGACTTATCCCTTCACTCAGCCACGACATTTCAAATTGATTCATTATTTTTAACGCAATTTTATGCTATTCTTTTTGAAGTGAAAAACATTTCAGGAAAACTAACTTTTCGAGAGAATCCAAGACAATTAATAAGAGAAAGAGATGATGGACAAGTAGATGCATTTGATTGCCCAGCAGCCCAAGTCGAAAGAAATAGTGAGTTGTTGGATCTCTGGCTGCAGTCGAAAGGTATTAATATCCCTGTAATTGGAGTCGTCGTACTTGCTTATCCAAAGCAAATAGTTTTAGTTCCTCCTAAAAGTACTCCCATTCTCTTTCCCAACTTAATTCCATCCTACATTAGAAAGATCCCTCAAAATAGGCCAATACTTAATGAAAAAGATTTAGATTGGTTATGTACTTCTATGATAAATAGTCATCAAATTTATATTCCAAACCCACTTTCGCAAACGTATAAAATTCAAAACCATGACTTTCAAACAGGCGTAATTTGTGATAGATGTCGCTACGTTGGGATGCAAAGAATAAGTAAAAAAGGTTGGCATTGCTCGCACTGTAATCACACTAGCAAAAATGCCCACATAAACGCAGTTAGAGATTGGTTTTTACTATTTGGAGGGAAAATGACAAACAAGGATTGCCGTGAATTCTTACATATAAACATAGATACGTCAACCAGAATACTACGAAGCATGGATTTAATAAGTGAAGGAATCTCCAAAGGCAGAACATACGCGATGGATTTTAGCAAGTTCATTTAAGGGTATATCTCGTTGTCGCGAGAATTTGTCTTCGCCTTGTTATCGAGAGATTATGCCTTGCGATCGCGAGAAATAAAACGAATCGCGAGAAAGTGCCTTACAATCGCGAATAAATTTTAAAAAATCGCGAGAAAAACGAGAAAATCGCGAGAAACTCCCCTTCAACCGAGAGAACCGAGCAAGTTTCCGCGAGTCAGCTATCTAGTAACTTACTAAATAGCTGACTAACCTTACAAACATGTAATAAAACTGAAAGATAAAGCGATGGTTGAAAAAACTCTTTTTCCGCTAAACTATGGGTAGTGAGGAAAGGGGTATTTTTTATAATGGAGACGTTAAAAGTTAAAAATTTAAGTAAAGTTTATGATGGAAAAGTAGCATATAAAGCATTATCAGATATTGATTTGACAATTGAACAAGGTGAATTTGTAGGAATTATGGGACCATCAGGTAGTGGTAAAACAACATTACTTAATATGGTTTCAACCATTGATCAACCTACTTCCGGCTCAATTTTAATTAATGGGAAGGATCCTTTTCGATTAAAACATAATGATTTAGCGCTATTTAGACGTAGGGAACTTGGGTTTGTATTCCAAGATTTTAACTTGTTACCTACTTTAACTGTAGAAGAAAATATCGTTCTTCCGTTAACGCTCGATGGGATGAAGGTAAAAGTAATGCAAGAGAGGGTGGAAGCGGTTGCGAAGAAATTAGGGATTACGGAGATATTAAAGAAACGCATATATGAAATTTCTGGTGGTCAAGCACAAAGAACAGCTATCGCTCGTGCTACTATACATCAGCCACAACTGATTCTTGCAGATGAGCCGACAGGGAACCTAGATTCAAAATCATCTAAAGCAGTAATGGAAATGCTGGAATCAATAAATAAAAAGGATAATGCAACAATGATGATGGTAACTCATGATGCGATTGCTGCAAGTTATTGTAATCGTGTCATTTTTATCAAAGATGGCAAGTTGTTTAATGAAATTCATCGTGGTGACAACCGTCAAGCGTTCTTCCAAAAGATTATTGACGTGTTATCGTTTCTAGGAGGGGATTCACATGACCTTTCGTCGATTCGCGTTTAATAATGTCATGCGTAATAAGCGCACATACGCTGCGTATTTTTTGAGTAGCACATTCTCAGTTCTAGTATTTTTTGTTTATGCTATGTTTGCATTTCACCCATCTTTATTAGAAATCAATCCGAATGTAGCGATAGGACTTCATTTTGCTGAGGCAATAATTTACGTGTTTTCATTCATTTTTGTTTTGATTTCTATGAGTGCTTTCTTGAAATCAAGAAAAAAAGAGTTTGGTTTAATGGTGATGCATGGAATGACAAACATGCAACTCCGAAAGATGGTATTTTTAGAAAATGTCATTATCGGATTTTTTGCAACCATTTCAGGTATTACTCTTGGTCTTGTTTTCGGCAAGGTTATCTTATTGACCGCTGAAAAAGTATTGGATCTAGAGCAGAGCTTAAACTTCTATATACCAATCCAAGCATTGTTATTAACATTTATTGCGTTTCTTTTATTATTTATTATTATTTCTTTTTCAACTGTGTCTATTTTAAAAGGAAATAAATTAGTTGATCTAATAAAAGGGAATGAAGCTCCAAAAAAGGAACCGAAAGCATCTGTGTACTTATCTGTTCTTTCAATCATTCTGCTTGCAGCTGGATATACAACTGCATTAATTGTAAAAAATTTACAAGTGATTATAGCGATGATTCCAGTAACTATTGTCGTTATTATTGGTACTTATTTTCTGTTTACACAGTTAAGTGTATATACAATAAATTTACTGAAGAAGAGTAAAAATTTCTTTTGGAAAAAAACGAATCTCGTTTTAATGTCAGACCTAGCGTATCGTATGAAAGATAATGCTCGTACATTTTTCTTTGTAGCGATTGTCTCCACAGTAGCATTTTCAGCAATAGGATCATTAGTAGGATTTAGAGCGATGATGACAAAAGAATTAGTGAAGGAATCACCATTTGCTATAGAATATGAATCCTATAGTAATAATAAAGATGAAGAAGCGCATTTGGAACTAATCAGGAATGAACTAAAAACAAATGACATCCCCTTTGTAGAAACGAAAACAGCTATTATGGAAATACCTAAGGGAGATATTACAATTTACGTTGTGAGAGAATCTGATTATAATGCACTTGCAAAAATGAAGAATAAGGAGCAAGTCAAGCTTGCTGATAATGAGACAGCTTTATTGTATTATCACAGTTCGATAGGTGAGTTGGAAACAAGAGATGAACAAAAAGAGTTCGCTATAGGTGAAAAATCCCTTCAACAAGTACGAGCAATCCCAACTAATTTATTGCCTGGATTTCATGATTTTTACATTGTGAACGATAATCTATATCAAGAATTAAAGAAAGATGATACGAAGGAATCTCTTTACTATGCCTTTTCTATTGATGATTGGAAGGAAACGATCCCAGTAGGAAAAAAATTAACGGAAGACTTACACCGCTTTGGTGATTCATACGAGTTTACATCATTAGGGAATGAGTGGAATGAACTGAACCAAGGTTTTGGAGCGGTTCTGTTTGTTGGGTTATTCATTGGGGTTATTTTCTTTGTTGCTGCAGGAAGCTTTTTATATTTTAGGTTGTATACAGATTTAGACATGGAAAAAGCAAAATTTAAAGCCATAAATAAAATGGGAATAACTAGTAAAGAATTATCAAAAGTAATAACGATTCAACTTGCCTTACTATTCTTTGTCCCGATTGTTATAGCGTTAATACATGGGTCCGTTGCTCTAACAGCTTTACAGCGTATGTTTAACTACAATTTAATGATGGAATCTACTCTTGTGCTAGGGGCATTTAGCATCATTCAAATCGTTTATTTTCTATTAATAAGACAGAACTATATTCGCAAAATTAAGTATAATATTTAATTCTCCATTTAAGCATTTCAATGCTATAATAAGTCCTATGAGTTTGGAAGAGGAGAATTAAATGATGGATTGGAAAAATATTTATCGTGGTCTTTTAATGGGGATAACAGATTTAATACCTGGGGTTAGTGGAGGTACCGTTGCTTTTATTCTTGGTATATATGATCGGCTACTAGCAGCTATCAGTGGTTTTTTCAGCCGTGAGTGGAAGAAACATATAGGCTTTCTTATCCCGCTTGGAATAGGAATTGTTGCAGCGTTAGTAATATTTAGTAGATTAATCGACTATTTACTAGAACACCATTTAGAACCAACACAATTTTTCTTTATGGGCCTTATTCTAGGAGTAGTTCCTTTTATTTTCAAAGAAGCAAATGCAAAACAGAATTTTAAAGCGAGCCACATTATCGCGTTAATTATTGTAGGAGCATTGCTTGCTTCATTAGGCTTTATAAAACCTGATGAGGCAGCTGAACCAATTACAACATTAACGTTCCCAAATGCGATTGGATTATTTTTTGCCGGCTGGTTAGCTAGTATGGCAATGCTTCTTCCTGGAATAAGTGGGTCTTTTATTCTACTGTTATTGGGTGTTTATACAACTGCTATTAGAGCGTTGAAAGATTTTAATATTCCACTAGTAATTGTTATAGGCGCGGGTGTGATTATAGGATTTATTGTTAGTAGTAAAGCAATTCGTTATTTATTATCTAACTTTAAATATATGACATATGCGATTATCATTGGATTAATTTTTGGTTCATTTTTTGTGATGTTCCCTGGAGTACCTCATGGTTCTTCCCTGTATTTAAGTATTGCAACTTTTATCATCGGACTTGCCTTTTCATTATGGTTTAGTTCTGATAAAATGACGAAAAAGAAACATAAATAGATTTGCATAAGACACTGAGGTTCTCTCAAGTGTCTTTTTGTTTTTTAAGAATATAGGGAACTTATTATATGTTCGACTCGTATTACAGTAGATAGGAGGACGATGTCATGGAAAATGTATTATCAGTGAAAAATCTTGGTAAGTCTTTTAAATCTAAAAATGTTATCCAAGATATATCATTCGATGTCCGTAAAGGTGAAATAATGGCGATTTTAGGACCTAATGGAGCTGGGAAATCAACGACGATCCGTAACATTATGGGAATTATGTACCCAGATGAGGGAAGCATTGAATTTCATAATTATGCTAAGAATGAAATTCCACGTCAAAAAATTGGTTACCTTCCAGAAGAACGAGGTCTATATAAGAACGTTAAAGTAATGGATATGATTCTATATTTAGCAGAACTAAAAGATTATCCAATAAAAAAAGCTAGAGAGCGAGCGATGGAATATTTAGCTAAGCTTGGCCTTGAAGGGAAAGAGAAAGTATCGGTCGAAGAACTCTCGAAAGGGATGGGACAAAAAGTACAGTTTATTGGTTCCATTATCCATGAACCGGAATTATTAATTTTGGACGAGCCATTTTCAGGGTTAGATCCTGTTAGTCAGGAAGTGTTTAAGAAAGAAATTAAAGCACTGGCAGATAACGGAACTGCAATTTTATTATCATCTCATCAAATGAATATGGTAGAAGAAATTTGTGACCGACTCTTTATGATCAGCCAAGGAAGAAAAGTAATTTATGGTTCGTTAGAAGACGTGAAGAATGAGTATGCTAATTTCAAATGTACATTACGTGGTAAAAATGATAGTAGCATACTGGAGCGAATTCCTCATGTGCAACGTGTGGAACAAAAAGGAGAAGTGAATGTTTTATATTTATCTCAAGATGTACGTGTGACAGAGTGGTTAAGACAATTGCCTGAATCCTTGAATATACAGGAATTATCTATTGATCGCATTTCCCTTCATGAAATATTTATTGATGTAGCCACTGCTCAACAAGGAGGTGCTCAATAATGCGTAACAGCTTAAAGGTCGCTAAATGGGAAATAAAGCGAAATATGATGAATAAATCATTTATTATTTCTTTATTACTGACACCTATTATTTTTATGTTTTTCTTTTTCGTACCACAATTATTTAATAATGACGATAAAGAAGCAGAGCCGGTTAATGTATTTGTATTAGATGAATTGCAAGTGTGGGATAGTGTAAAGCAAATTGCGGAACAGCAGCAATTGAATTGGGATTTACACTTGACGGATTTAACTGTAGATGAAATAAAGGAGCAAGTAGTTAATACGGAAAACTCCGTGTATATTCCACTTACGGAAGAGTCACTAGAACAAGGGTCGATTCAATTGTATCTAAGTGATGATGTTAGTGATAACTTTATTTATGAAGCTTATACTTTGGAAGCACCAATACGTCAGATACAAATAGAAAGATTAGGATTAACAACTGAGCAAGAGCAAGTCATTGTAAAAGGAATTACAATTGAGCAGGCGGATGCGAGCACGGATGACGCAATTATTGACGGTGAAGAAGGTGCTGGGGATGAGGAAGATGCCTTAAAACGGATTGTCCCAGCCGCATTTGCTGGTATCATTCTCTTTTCTATCGTAATGACTGGAATGATGATATTCACTTCTGCATCTCAAGAAAAGAAAGAAAAAGTTGCCGAAATAATTCTTTCCTCTGTAACTCCAGGAGATTTAATGCAAGGGAAGATAATCGGTTATTTCGTACTAGGGATTACTCAAGTTGCAGTTTGGCTAGTTTTCCTACTACCACTTGTCGCTTGGAAGACAGATATTCCATTAATGAAATACTTATTAGTACCTGAATTATTATTATTGCTGTTATTAGCACTTTCTGGATATTTATTATTCGCAGCTATTTTCGTGGCGATTGGTGCAACGGTGGAAGACATGACAGCTACTAGTAACTTCCAAGGATTTGTCATGATGCTACCATTCTTACCATTAATTTTTATTGCCCCAATCATAAACGACCCAAGTGGTCTTATGGCAAAAATCGGCTCATTTTTCCCATTAACATCACCATCTGTATGGATTATTCGACTTGCGATGTTAGAAGAATGGCCATGGCTAGAAATACTAATATCACTTCCAATCCTCTTAATTACCATCTGGTTAATTATGAAGGCTGCAGGAAAAATATTCAAAATTGGTATTCTCATGTACGGAAAAAACGCCACACCAAAAGAAATCTGGAAATGGCTATGGGTATAAAGAAAAGCGGAAGCGACTGTTCAGCGACGTACAAATTTAAAGATTTCTGACGAGATAAAGGAAACACGACGAGGAACGAGTCGATGTTGACTTATCGTAGGAAGAAAACGTAAATTTGCTAGTCGCTAGGAGCTGTAGCTAGACAAAGAAAAGCGGAAGGCGCTCATAATTGAAGGAAGACTAAGGGCGCAACATCCTGTTGCAACGTCTTCCTGACCCGCATCGTGCGGGCCCGCGACAAGCAAATGTTCTGCACCAAAGAAAGGCGTAGTTTGCCTTTCATTGGTGTAGGTTATTTGACCTCGAGCCGCTAGCGCCTGTAGCTAGACAAAGAAAAGCGCGATTTCATGGATTGTTTCCATGGAATCGCGCTTTATTAGTTAAAAGTTAAAGTCTACTACTTTTTGCTCTTGTTGCTCTACACCTTGCATGTATTTAATGCGTCGCTGTGCAGCAGCATTGCTAACTTGCTCATCTGCATGATAGGAAGAACGAACAAGTGGGCCAGATTCACAATGGCTGAATCCTTTTGATAAAGCAATTTCCTTTAATTCAGCAAACTCGTCTGGGTGATAATAACGTTCCACCATCAGATGTTGTTTCGTAGGCTGTAAGTATTGACCAATCGTCATAATATCCACATTATGGTCGAGTAAGTCATCCATTGCTTTTAAAATCTCCTCTTTTGTTTCCCCGAGACCAACCATGATACTAGATTTTGTAGGGGTATTTGGAGCGATTTCTTTTACTCGCTTTAAAAGCTCAAGTGAACGCCAATATTGAGCACGTGCACGAACTTTTGGAGTTAAGCGTTCTACTGTTTCGATATTATGGTTGAAAATATCAGGGCCACTAGACATTAATGTCGTTAGACTTTCATAGTCTCCCTTCATGTCAGATGGTAAGATTTCAATTGTACATCCAGGGTTTTCTCTACGAATAGCTCGTACTGTTTCTGCAAAAACAGCTGCACCACCATCATTTAAATCGTCACGAGCAACTGCAGTTACGACGACATGCTTAAGTCCCATAATTTTTACAGATTCAGCCACACGAGCTGGTTCGCCCCAGTCTAATTCATTTGGTAGACCTGTTTTGACGGCGCAAAAACGACATCCTCTTGTACAAGTGTCACCTAGTATCATAAAGGTAGCGGTTTTTCTTTCGCTCCAACATTCGTGAATATTAGGGCAACGAGCCTCTTCACAAACTGTGTTTAATCTTTGACCACGCATTAACTTTTTTAAACCTTGATAGGATTCATTTGTATTAATTTTTGTTTTCAGCCACTCAGGTTTTCTAATGTATTCTTTATTAGCCACTTTTTTAAACACCTGCTTTCGCTTTTTTGAAGTTCCATTCTTCTAATCGATATTTTGAATCTGCTAAAGCATGTACTTCATCCCATTGCTCTTTCGTTAACTCAAATGGAGTAAACTCAAGGTCTAATCCTCTTTGAAAACCTATTTCAAATGCTTTTTTCGCTTTTTCATATGTAATGAGCTCCTTGGAAACATCATTCATCGCTATTGCCTTATTCGAAAAGTCATCTCGTTTTCTAGCACGAAGTTCTTCCGTCGAGAAAGCAAATAAATCAAATAACATTTGTTTGTTAATGGTGAACGGTAAAGAGCCATGCTGAAGTAAGACACCTTTTTTACGTGTTTGTGCATGACCAGAAATTTTTTTCCCTTCCACAAGCATTTCATAATCAGAAGGTCTTTCAAAACAAACGGCTGTTGTTTCTCTTGTAAAATGTTCTTCAGGTCGAGAATAATCAACATCAATTCCGAGCTCTCTAAAGCCCTCAAGTATCCCTTTAGATAACGTATAGTAGGCTTTGCGAATAGAGTCGGCTATGTACGGTTTATC
The DNA here is from genome assembly GCA_007679095.1 of Paenibacillus bovis. Lineage (GTDB taxonomy): Bacteria > Bacillota > Bacilli > Bacillales > Bacillaceae_C > Lederbergia > Lederbergia graminis. Next base: position 226,505 of record VEFU01000001.1, on the reverse strand, counting down.
CTCTGAAACAACAAGACTATATGTTAATTCATCGTCATGTAAAACGGCACTTCCTCCAGTTAATCTACGGACAAACTGACATTTATGACGTTCTACTCCGGTAAAATCGATTGATCGTTCTACTTTCTGAAAATGACCGACAGATAGAGTTGGTCGCTCCCAACCATAAAATCGAAGGACAGGTGGTATCTCGCCTTTACTATGCCAAAGGAGCAGACATTCATCTAGTGCCATATTCACTGCAGCATCATTGTACCCAGAATGAAGTAGGCCCCATGTGTCTTTCACTCTTTTCATCTCCTTGTTGTAATCAAATATAGTATGTAACTAAAAATTTCCAATGATACTATCGTAGCGAAGAAATGTTAAAAAGTACAGTAAAACACTCCGAATTAGAATTGCAATAAGGAAATTTCTAATAATTACATTTTATTGTTGTATTTTTTTTCGTATTAGAATATACTACATTACAACAGTAATGCACTATTGTTGAAAGGGGGTAACTGTGTGATTTTACCTTCAGACAGTTCGAAACCAATTTATGTGCAAATTTCCGAATGGCTTGAAAATGAAATCATCAGCGGAAATTTTGTAAGTGACGATAAAGTTTATTCGCAATACCAACTTGCGGAAATGTTTAATATCAATCCTGCGACAGCTGCAAAGGGGCTGAATATATTGGCGGATGAAAATATTTTATACAAAAAACGTGGTCTTGGAATGTTCGTTACAGAGGAAGCGAAAGAGAAAATTTTAAGTAAGCGAAAGAATGAAACATTAAAAGGATTAGTTCAGGAACTTGTTTTAGAAGCAGAAAGGCTACAAGTTGGGGAAAACGAATTGTTTGAAATGATTAGATTAGCTAGAAAAGGAGGCAAGTAACATGAATGTGATTGAATGTTCCAATCTGGTGAAGCGTTATGGGAGCAAGAATGTATTAAATAATATGTCATTTACAATTCAAGAAAATAAGATAACAGGTTTAATAGGAAGAAATGGTGTTGGAAAGACTACTTTGCTAAAAATTATCGCAGGTTTTATACATCAGACTTCAGGTGAACTAAAGGTGTTTGGAAAATCACCTTTTAATAATCTTTTCGTCTCAGCTAATAGCATTTTTATTGATGATCAAATGACACTGCCACCTGCATTAAATTTAGGACAAATATTAGAAGAAGCAGCACGTTTTTATGAAAATTTTGATTTGGAACTAGCTTTACGACTGTTAGATTACTTTGCAATTGATGCATATCAATACCATAACAATCTCTCAAAAGGAATGACGAGTACTTTCAATATGATTTTTGGATTATCCGCACATTGCGCTCTAACGATTTTTGATGAACCGACAACAGGGATGGATGCAGCGGTACGTAAGGATTTTTATCGAGCTTTACTAAAAGATTACATTGCATATCCGAGAACCATCATCATATCTAGTCATCATCTAGAGGAGATTGAGGATTTACTAGAAGACGTCATGTTAGTAAAAGACGGGGATATCCATCTCCACATGCCTATTTCAGAATTGAAAGAGTGGGCAATTGGAGTTCAAGGCAAGAAGAGTGTAGTTGCCAACCTTACTAACGAAAAGGACATCATTTATCAAAAAGAAGTAGGGGTCGATCAGGTGTATGCTGTTATGAAAAATGATTTTGAGGAAATGGAAATCGAGCAGGCACGCCAAAAGGGTCTAAAATTCTCACCTATTTCTTGTAATGATATATGTGTTTATTTGACAAATCGAGGAAAGGGAGGGATTGATGATGTCTTTAGCCGAAGTGAACATAACTAATCTAGTAAAAAAACAATTTAGCTTTAAAACAAGAGCATTTCTTGGCGTATTTTCCTCGCTAGCTATGACGCAAATTTTGGGAATTATTTTATCACTTACAGGAGTGGCTAGCTCAGGTTTTTTTAGTGATGAATTAGAAATTAATTTGTACTATTATTCAGCTAATATGGTTATTATGCTATCGATGATATGGGCGCTTATTTCCGGAATCTTAATAACTGCACGAGCAACACGTTATGATGATTTCTCATTTGTGACAAATCGACTAAGTAGTAATATTGCGAATATATTATTCTTAATTACAGCGAGTGTGGTTGCAGGAATTTTAGCAATGGCATCTAGTTACTTTTTGCGAATCATCACCTATTTCGATAGTGATGTTCAACTGCATATTGCTGGTGGTGTATATGCAAAGCCAAATGAGTTATTAATAGGTATTATTGCAACTGTGCTATTACTTGTATTATTTAGTTCAATGGGTTATTTCGCGGGGATGCTTATTCAAATAAATAAAGTATTTTCAATCCTTCTACCTGTTCTATTATTCGGTTTAATGGTAGTCGATGGAGTAAGTGGAGGCGACAATGTAAAAAAAGTATATGAATTTATTTTTAAAGAAGCTTCATTAGGGCTATTTACTGTAAAAATAATTGTAATTTCTGCACTTTTATTCGTAACTTCTATAATAATGACGAATCGATTGGAGGTTAGAAAATGAAAATTCTGGCAGCCATATTAGTAACGTTGATTTTAGTCAGTGTATTAATAGTTGCGTTTAAAGTCTTAATATTAAGTAGTAAAACTTACCGACATAAACGGATTGTAAAATCATTATTATTACTTTACGTTGTTGTCATTATTGCATCGGTTTTTATTTATGAATTACTACCCGAAAAAAGTAATAGCAATATAAGAATTGTGGAAGCGAATGAAGAAAATCCATTTAATAAAGCGGAGATAATACTTGATGACCGTCCTCAGTATGATGATTATATTAAGAGTGCTTGGGAGTTTAATTATGATAAGGAAGAACTTCATTTAAGAGTAGTAGAAGGAAGCTTTAACGGGCCAATCGTACTAGAAAGAAAGACGGTTAACGATGGGTTGGTAGAGGCAAAATATTATGCAAGTGTTGTAATGGATAAAGTAGACGTTACGCAAGAATTACATTCCTTGGATGTGAAATTAGAAAATGATACTATCCAATTAATCGGTTCTTCCGGTGTGAGGTTGTATAACTATAATATATATCAAAAGGAATTTACAATTACACAGTTCACATCAGAAAGCGATAGTATACTTGACCATTCAAGTACTAAAATAGATTACCTATATCTCAAAATACCAAAGGATCTGAAACTCATTAATCATACTAATATGTATTTAGAAGAGGAAAGATAGAAAATTACCTGTGTTTAAATAAAAAACAGCATTGTTGGGAATGATGCTAAATGATTCTAAACATAGGAGGATTACAACATGAAAAAAATGCTATTTTCTATAGCAATAGTTCTTTTTACTATCCTATTAGGAGTTGGTAATGCTGACAACATACTTATTACATCAGCTGCTAGCACTAGTACTCCAACTCCAATCGAAATTGATCTAATCAATGGAGATGAAGAAAAGATAGGCACTGCAACGTTTACAGAATCAAGCAAGGGTGTTAAAATCCGCGTGAAAGCAGAAGGTTTAGAGCCAGGGACAAAGGCAATCCATATTCATGAAACTGGAAAATGTGTAGCCCCTGATTTTACATCAGCAGGAGGACATTTTAATCCTGGTAAAAAAGAACATGGATTTGAAAATCCAAAAGGTTTCCATGCTGGAGATTTACCAAATATTGAAGTTTCTGCTCAAGGTGTCGTAGATGTTGAAATAGTAGCCCCTGGTCTGACATTAAAGCAAGGTGCAGAAAACTCTCTGCTTGATGCAGATGGTAGTGCACTAGTTATTCATGAAAAAGCAGATGATTATAAAACAAACCCAGCTGGTAATGCTGGTGATCGTATTGTTTGTGGTGTAATCGGTAAGGAATAATAAAACCAGAGGATGGAACAGAGCAATTTATACTGGATGTAGATTCGAACAAAATTAGTGTAACTATACCGCTACGGAAATACACTTCGCTTTCCGCGGGCGGTTCGGAAGCCTCCTCGGCGCTGAACGCGCCTGTGGGGTCTCCCGGCTACCGCATACCCGCAGGAGTCTTCGTGTATTTCCTCCGCTGAACACTTTAAATTCGTATAGTGGACAGTCCCATCCTGTGAGAACAGGACTTCTAAAATGAAATAAAGCCGAACTATCTTGAGTTTGATTCAAATGATAGTTCGGCTTTTAATTCCATCTTAATTCCTTGTCCAGCCTGTTTTACTTTTTTATCTATCGCCACCAAGGATATCGAAGAGACCACCGATTCCACCTTCACCTTTGGAGGATCCACCTGGCGTTTGTGGTGCCGCAGCAAAGACACGACTAGCAAGTCTAGAGAATGGGAGGGATTGAACCCAAATAGTTCCAGGGCCTCTTAATGTTGCAAAAAATAGTCCCTCTCCACCAAATAATGCTGTTTTTACACCTTTTACCATTTCGATGTTATAGTCAACATCTTTCGTCATGGCCACAAGGCATCCAGTATCAACACGAACTACTTCACCAGGTTGAAGTGTTTTTTTATACATGGTTCCACCTGCGTGTACAAAGGCCATTCCATCACCTTCGAGCTTTTGCATAATGAAGCCTTCTCCACCAAAAAATCCTACCCCAATCTTACGTTGGAATTCGATTCCTACAGAAACTCCTTTTGCAGCTGCAAGAAAAGCATCTTTTTGACAAATAATTTTTCCATCTAATTCACTTAAATCCATCGGAATAATTTTTCCTGGATAAGGAGCGGCAAAAGATACGTGGTTTTTCCCGGAGCGTTCATTTGTAAATGTCGTCATAAACAAACTTTCTCCAGTAAGAAGTCGTTTACCAGCACCCATTAGTTTTCCCATCAAGCCGCTACCTTGATTGGAAGAACCATCTCCAAAGACAGTCTCCATACGTATCCCATCATTCATCATCATTAAACTACCCGCTTCCGCAATAACTGTCTCATGCGGGTCTAGCTCAACTTGTACAAATTGCATATCATCGCCAAAAATCTCAAAATCAATCTCATGATTATTCATCTATGACACCATCCTTCTAAAAGAAACTACGAATAGAGTATGTAGAAAGATTCGGTTGTATTAAAAAATAGTTGCAATCTCTATAATTTTGTAAAGGAGAGGTTGTCGCGCATGATAACATATAGAATTTCATCGTGGTGATTACAAACAAAGTAATGATCAATTTCCTTTTTAATGGAATTAATGAGATAAATTAAAAAAATTAATATTTAAATTAACATATTTAAAAAATAAATGTTTACATTATTAATAATATGAACTATTATATTGATAATAAGAATTAGAGGAGGGGGAGGATGGGATACCCATTAATCACAAATTGCCCTGTTTGCAGTAAAACATTAAAAATTACTAAATTGCAGTGCTCCCATTGTCAGACAACCATTGAAAATGACTTTGAATTATCGAAGTTCGCCGCTCTCAATCAGGAACAGCTTTATTTTATTGAGGTGTTTTTAAAAAGCAGGGGTAATATTAAAGAAGTTGAAAAAGAATTAGGAGTTTCATATCCAACTGTTCGTGGGAAACTTAACGATATTATTAGTGCACTAGGATATAAGGAAAGAAAAGCTGATACAGAGGAAAGAAGTGTCATCTCGATGCTAGAAAAAGGAGAAATTAGTGTAGATGAGGCTTTGAATTTATTAAAGGATAAGGGGGAGTAAGGACATGAAAGATGAAATAAGTAAAGTGTTAGCAATGGTTCAAGAAGGGAAACTTGGTTCGGATGAAGCAACAGAACTTATTAATGCACTAAAAGAAAAAGATTCGAGTAAACTACCACTCCATGACTCTGAGTATTTGAACAAAACATTGAAAATTAAGGTGGAATCTCAACAAGGTGATAAGGTCAATGTTAATTTGCCATTACGCTTAATTCATGTCGCGTTAAAATCAGGTCTTAATATTGCAGCAAAGATTCCTGAAGCAACACCTTACGTTAAGGATATTGATGCGCTTGATGTAGATTTGATTTTATCTGCAATTGAAAACGAATTAGATGGTCAAATTGTAGATGTTACTAGTGCCCAAGGCGATATCGTATCAGTTGTAATAGAGTGATTTAAAATGATTAAAATTCGTGTGAAGCCAAAAGATAAAAAAGGTTTTACCATCTTTGTTCCATATGCAATTTTATCAACCGGAAGTTGGATCCTATCTTCAAAAAAGATTTGGGCGTTTATACAGAAACAGGTGGATAAAGGCGATAAAGGAGAAGAAAGTAAAATCTATATCCCTACATCGATTGAAAGGAAAGATATGAAGTTACTTTTGAAAACAATAAAGAAGTATAAGGGACTAACAATTGTAGATGTAGTAGATAAAGAAGGAAATGAAGTATTGATTAAGTTGTGATGGGTTTTAAAAAAACAAAGGCAATCCCTTATCGGTGACAGATAAGGGATTGTCTTTCACAATATCTTACTTAAGAATTCTTGTGTTCTCGGATGTTGTGGGGTGTCAAATATTTGTTCAGGGTCGCCTTCTTCCATGACAATTCCTTCATCCATAAAAATAACTCTGTCTCCGACTTCACGTGCAAATCCCATTTCGTGCGTTACTACAACCATTGTCATTCCCTCTCTCGCAAGATCCTTCATTACTTGTAACACGTCGCCGACAAGTTCTGGATCAAGAGCTGAAGTTGGTTCATCGAATAGCATCACTTTTGGATTCATTGCAAGTGCTCTAGCAATTGCAACCCGTTGTTTTTGACCCCCGGACAAGCTATGCGGATAATCATCTGCCTTATCGGATAGCCCAACCCTCTCTAGTAGGGGAAGTGCTTCTTCTTCCGCTTTCAGTTTTGATGTTCCTTTCACTTGTTTTGGACCAAGTGTAATATTATCTAGTACTGTCATATGTGGGAAGAGGTTAAAATGTTGAAAGACCATTCCCACTTGGGAGCGTACAGTATTAATATCTACTTCCTTATCCACAATATTATCTCCATCAATCACGACTTCGCCAGAGGTAATATCCTCGAGTAAATTTAAGCAGCGAAGGAACGTACTTTTACCTGAACCAGATGGTCCGATAACGCAGACAACTTCACTCTCATCTATCGTTGCATTAATTCCCTTTAAAACTTCTAAACTACCAAAAGATTTATGCAGATTTTTCACCGTAATCATATTAGACATCCAGCTTCCTTTCTAGTTTCCGTAAGTAGAATGATGTTGGTACGGTAATAATTAAATATAAAATACATACCATAATTAAGGTTTGGAATGCGCTGAAGGTGGCATTGTAGTATTGTTTCCCCATGTATAAAAGCTCTCCGACAGCAATGACGGAAAAAAGAGAGGTATCTTTCAGGCTAATAATAAATTGGTTGCCTAAAGGAGGAATCATTCTTTTTAGTGCTTGTGGCCATATAATAAAACGCATTGTTTGTCTTTGGGTTAGGCCTAGAGATCTACCAGCCTCATGTTGTCCCTTATCAATAGAATGAACAGCACCGCGAACAATTTCAGCGATATAGGCGCCAGCATTTATCGTTATGGCGATAATCGAGGCGGTTACTTTATCAATATTAAATCCTATAATATCTTCTGTTAAGCCGCTAAAAATAAATAAAACTTGAACGAGAATCGGTGTTCCTCTTACAACTTCTACATAAACTGCACAAATGCCGCGAATTAGTTTGTTTTTTGATAGGCGGCCCAATCCTGTTATTGCTCCTAAAGCAAATCCTAGTATGAGGCCTACAATTGTAATGATAATCGTCCACACAAGTCCTTTTAACAAGAATGGTAGACTTTGTATATAGTGACTTTCCATTATTGCTTCTATCATGCAATTAATCTCTCCCTGCGTCTAATTGGTTGTAAAAGCGCAACAAGTTTTTAGACCTGTTGCGCTTGAAAGAAAATTGATTGTGTGCTTATTCACCTAACCACTTTTCATCGGGTGCTTCCCCAAAGTATTTTTCATACAATTTTGCGTAGGTACCGTCAGCAATCATACTCTCAAGAGCTTCGTTTACATCATCTACTATATCTGAATCCTTTTTTAAAGCGATTCCATAAGACTCACCTTGAAGTACTTCTCCAACTGTTTTTAACTTTCCTTCACCTTCTGTATTGATGTAATGCTGTATATTTGGTAAATCATATAATGCACCATCAAGGCGACCATTTTTTACATTCATATAGGCTGTGACGATTTCTGGGTATGCTTCTACATCTGCCTCTGTATTGTTCAGTAGGTATGCTTCACTTGTAGAACCTTGACGTGTAGCAATCTTTTTACCATCAACATCATCAATTGAGTTTATATCGCTATCCTCCGGTACCATTAAGATAAGTCCCGAATCATAATAAGGAATCGAGAAATCAATTGTTTCTTTCCTTTCTTCCGTAATAGACATCCCTGCTATCCCAATAGGGTACCTACCTGATTGCATTCCAGTAAGTAAGCCATCAAAATCCATTGTTTCAAACTCAATCTCAAAATCGGCGCGTTCTGCGATCTCTTTAATTATCTCAATATCAAATCCCTCTAATTCACCAGTTTCTGTGTTCAGATATTCAAACGGTTTGAAGTTTGAGTCTGTTGCAACTGTGTAAGTATCTGAGCCACAGGCAGAAAGTAATACAATGAACAAAAGTAATGTAACGAACGTAACTACTTTTTTCTTCAAAATAAAAGCCCCTCCTAAATTTAATTGCACTTCTTATTATCCACTAAACATAAAAAATATTAAATATTCGTAAAACTCAATGTAAGCGTGTATAGAGTTATGTAGTATGACAAGGTTATAGTAGATACCTGTTTATATAAAAATGCTCCATGATGGTGGCGATTACTTCCATATATACCCGCTGATATTGGAATTAATCATAAATAGGAAAAAATTATAGACAATATGAGAAGTAGTTCTAAATTTCATAGATAGGCATATTATTCAATTGGTAGATAATATATTCAGACAAAATTACATTTGAATTAAAATAGGACTGTCCTAAGGTTATAACCTTATTTGGACAGTCCTCATTAACTGATGGAAGCTTCTTGTTCATTACTATTATTTAACAAGTATTGTAAGGTTTCTGCATCACTTGTTGTAGGTAATTCGAATTCTTGTTGGTAATTTTCATGACCTTTTCCGGTAATAATCACCCATTCTCCATTTGTAGCAGTATCCCATGCATGTTTGATAGCAAGTGTTCGATCAGGGATTACTAATGTTTTACCATCTTTATGATATTGGAGTAGGGTTTCTTCCATCTTCTTATGTGGAATATTGTTCAAATCATCAAATGTTAGGATTGATAAATCGCTAAACTCACAAGAAACATCCGCCATTTCTCTACGTTTATTTGGATCCCGGTCTCCGCGAAATCCAAATATGTGAGTAATAGATTTTGCTTTCATTTCTAAAGCAGTCTGTAAACACTGGGAAAAGGCAGCTGCAGTATGGGCATAGTCTACTATAAAATTTGCGCCACAAGGATGTTGGAAAACTTCAAACCTTCCCGGTACTCCGGAAAAGGATTGAAGGCAATCTTCCATGAGTTGCCCATTTATTCCTAACTGTGATGCAGTCAGAAAAGCCATTGCTGCATTTTGAAAATTATGTATTCCTAGCATATTAAGTTTTAATTTATAACTATCATTATTCAAAAATAAGTGTGCAATGGGATCGGAGCTCTTTCTTTCCAAAAAATAAGCATCCTTACCAAGGGGAATAATTTCTTTTTGTGAGATTAGGTCCGCTAGTTTTTCACCCCAGCTATCATAACAATTAATGACTGCCCTTCCTTGAGTAGATAATTGATCAAATAAACTTGCTTTTACTTTAAAATATTCTTCCATATTGTGATGGTAATCTAGGTGGTCTTGATCTAAATTCGTAAACAAACAAACATCAAATTCAATACCCCAAATACGATGTTGAGCAATACCATGAGATGATACTTCTATAATAATAAAGTCGTCTTGGCTTGCTGCAATTTGTTTCTGCAATTCAATTGCATCTAATGTTGTATTCCGCCGAGAGGAGGTTATTTCTCCATTCACAATATTATAAACAGAACCGAATAGTGCGCATGTTTTTCCAGCAGATTCTAACATATGCTTTAACATGAACGATGTTGTTGTCTTGCCATTTGTTCCTGTAATACCTATGACAATATGATTCCTGGAAGGATTCCCATAATATTCGCACGCAAGCATCGCAAGAGCTAAGCGGCTGTTAGAAACTTTTATATAAGGAACAGGTAAATCCGATTTATCTTTCTCACCAACAATGACTGCTGCTCCAGCAGATAAGGCAGATTCTATATAATCATGGCCATCGGCTTGATAACCGGGTATCGCGATAAATAAATATCCAGGCTGTATCTCTTCTGAATTTGCAGATATTCCTACTATTTCAATTGAATCAAATTCATCATTATGGATAGAAGTAAGTTCTGATAGTTGATTCAAAAGGTTTCCGAGTTTCATGTACCATCACCCCTTGATGTTACAAATCAGTTTCTCTCTATCCTATTATTGTCAATCTAGGTAAATTTTAATGTTATTTCTGTAAAATTTTCGAATTAATAATAATAACTGCAAAAAAGATATGAGAGAAGGCCAAAAAAAGACGATTTAAAATTACGTTTGTAATTTTAAATCGTCTTTGCATGGATTAAGGTTATTTTGTATTTTTCCTTAGAAAGCTTTTGAATCTGTATGTATCTATAGTGATGGAATTGCTTTTTGTGACTTCTTTCTTGTTGATTGGAGCGGAAGGCGGCGACTCCTACCATGGAAATAAAGCTTTAAAAAGTTAGCTCTGATAAACTCAGTTGTTGATTTTCGCTCCTGTACACTCGCTTTCCGCGGGCACGGCCTCAGCTAACTTGGCAAAGAAAACCGCTTTGCCAAGTGGATCTTCGGCTCGTGCTGTTCCCGCAGGAGTCTCGTGTACATCCGCTACAATCAACTAAGTTGTTAACAACAATGAACTTTAACAGAGCCAAAAAGTTAAAACTAACTTATACATGCATCGTATAGACCTACCACTAGCACATTTTCATACTCTGTGGTGTATTTTGAATACATGGTTGACTGCGGGGGTAGCGAGAATGGTGAGACGCTGCAAGGAACTTAGCGACTGAAGCGGCTCACCGCTCTCCCCGCGGAAAGCGTCCGCCTATAGCGGAAATCAACTATATGAATTGCTCAAACATGAAAATAGCAAATGCTATTTAACTAAACCAATTGTTTTTAATCCATTGAAAATACCATTTTCCTCTACAGATGTTGTTTGATATTTTGCATATTCAAATAGTTTTGGATTGGCATTTCCCATTGCAAATCCCGCACCTACAACTTGTAACATTTCTTTATCATTTAACCCATCACCGAAAGCAATCGCATTTTCGATGGGGATATTCAATAATTTTAAAATTTCTATTATGGCTCTTCCTTTATTTACACTATCACGGATTACATCATAACAGTGCCGTAGCCCATCTACATTTACTTGAGAAAAGTGATATGCAGAATCTATTTCATACAGGGCTGGATCTTCATCTTTTAAATTTATTAAAGTAGCTCCTAAAATTTTATCTGCATATTCAGAGGTAATTACATCGTTTTTTTGTAAATTGAACGCCTCAATAAACCCCTTTACTTCGGGCTTATCCAATGAATTGAAATAGTTTTTTTCACTTGTATAAAGAACGATATCATGGTTATTCTTTTCTGCAATTTGTAGGAACTGATGAATGGTGCTTTCTTGCATTGGTTCATTTACAATTACTTCATCTTTATAGATAGCAAGAGCTCCGTTATAGCCGATGAAAGAATGTACATCTAATTCATCTGCAAGTTCTGAGATTTCGTGAAGTGGACGACCAGTTGCAAGGAATACTTCAACCCCATTATTCCGTGCTTGCTTAATTGCATCCTTTGTAGATTCATCGTATGTGTGGTCAGGTTTAAGTATTGTACCGTCAATATCTAAAAACAATGCTTGGTATTTAGCCATTTTCTTCTCCTTAAGTTGTAATGATTATAGTCAGTGTATCATATTCTTGATAGGTGCTGAAAATGTAATCGTTTCCTTGACTACAATTCATAAATGATAGATGATAATAAAAGAGATTAAGAGTGGAGGAGATGACAGAAATGAACTATCGTAGACTAGGAAGAACGGGTTTAAAAGTAAGTGAGATCAGCTTAGGAAGTTGGTTAACGTATGGTAACTCAGTAGAGGACAATACTGCTGAAAAAATTATCCATAAAGCATATGATCTAGGTATCAACTTTTTTGATTCTGCTAACATGTATGGTCTTGGAGAAGGCGAAAAAGTAATGGCACGAGCTTTGAAGGCATATCCTCGTGAGTCATATGTGATTACAACGAAGGCATTCTGGCCAATGGGCGATGGTCCTAACGACCGCGGCCTTTCCAGAAAACATGTGTTTGAACAAGTTCATAGTAGTTTAAAACGAATGGACTTAGACTATGTGGATATCTTCTATTGCCATCGATATGATCCAGAAACTCCTGTAGAAGAAACACTACGAGTAATTGATGATTTAATCCGTCAAGGAAAGATACTTTATGCGGGAGTAAGTGAATGGAGTGCAGCACAAATTGAAGAGGCTGTCAGAATAGCAGATAAGTATTTACTTGATAGAATCGTAGTAAATCAGCCACAATACAATATGTTGGATCGTAGAATTGAAAGTGAAATAATTCCGGTTTCTGATAAGTATGGTATAGGTCAAGTTGTATTTTCCCCACTAGCACAAGGTGTTTTAACAGGTAAGTATTTAAATGGAATTCCGGAAAATAGTCGTGCCGCAAATGAAGATATTAATATATTTGTTAAGCACATGCTAAATGATGATGTTTTAAACAAAGTTCGTCAATTAGATGGGGTAGCTAAGGAGTTGGATACAACTCTGCCAGCACTAGCAATTGCGTGGATATTACGACAACCGAGTGTTGCAAGTGCAATCGTAGGAGCTAGTCGCCCAGAACAAATTGAGGCAAATGTTGAAGGGGCGAAATTAAAACTATCTACTGAAATCATTGAAAAGATAGATGAAATTCTTAAGTAAATAATAAAGACTGGCAAAATGGAATATAGATAAATTAAAAACCGACCTATCAATTTTATCGATAGGTCGGCTTTGTTATTCTGTCTTCGAGTGCTGTTCTCACTGGATGAAACGGTCTAATATACGATTTAAAGTTACCAACGATCCGTTGATGATGCAAAATATATTTCTTATAGAATAAAGCCAAACTATCTTGAATTACTTCAAGTAATAGTTTGGCTTTTAATTCATCTGTATTTCTTTTCTCCAAACGTATTATTATTTATTTAGCTCTGTTAAACTCTGTTGTTGATTTTCGCTCCTGTACACTCGCTTTCCGCGGGCACGGCCTCAGCTAACTTGGCAAAGAAAACCGCTTTGCCAAGTGGATCTTCCGCTCGTGCTGTTCCCGCAGGAGTCTAGTGTACATCCGCTACAATCAACTAAGTTGTTAACAACAATGAACTTTAACAGAGCCATTTATTTATAAATCAAATGTTTGATTAATATGTATGTTCGCATGTCTAATTATTGGTTTTAGTCATTAATAAGAAACTTTTAGTAATTATACTTTGCCTTTTTGATATAATGAAAGCGTATAATAGAAACCTTTCTATTATGCAAAATTACCCTACATAGCTAAGAAGGGACATTGGAGGAGCTAAGATAATGGAACAAAAATTTGCTGCACAGTTATTTACTGTACGAGACGAACTGACAAAAGGCATAACATCTACTTTTAAAGAATTAAAGAAGATGGGTTGGGCTGGGGTACAATTGTCGGCATTACCGGCAGGGTATGACCCAAATGAAGTCAAGGAAGCATTGCAGGAAACAGGACTTGGTGCAGCAGGAATGCATATTTCACTAGACCGAATGGAAGATGACCTCGAAAATGTGGTGAAAGAAGCGGACTTATACGGAACAAAAGATATTGTTTTACCTTATATCGGAGAAGAACATAGGAGTGTAGAAGGCTATAAATCCATTAAGAAACGTCTTAATGATATAGCTAGAAAACTACCAAATTATCGAATTAGCTATCATAACCATGACTTTGAATTAAAAACAGAAATCAATGGTGTATCAGCACTTGAATATATTTTAGAACCGACACAAGATAACTTAGTGCTAGCAGAAATTGATGTGTATTGGGTAAAAAAAGGTGGTCAAGAGATATTACCATTTATTCAACCTTATGCAACCAGAATGCCAATCATCCATTTAAAAGATATGAGTGATGATGAGAAAGAAGTATTTGCAGAAGTTGGAACAGGAAAGATAGACTTCCTACCAATTCTCCAATGGGGAGAGAAGTATGGGGTTGAATGGTATGCAGTAGAACAAGACATATGTCCAGGAAATCCAATGGATAGTTTAAATATAAGTTACGAAAATTTGATGAGATTAAAAGAACAAATATGAGGGAGTGATTATAATGTCTGAAGTAAGAGTAGGTATTATTGGTTTAGGTAATATGGGAACAAGTCATGCTAATCAAATTTTTTCAGGTAATATCCCAGGAGCTGTACTTGGAGCAGTTTGCGATGCTCGTCAGGATAGACTTGATTGGGCTAAGGAAAAATTCCAGGATCAGGTAGAAGTTTATGATTCTGTTGAGGACTTTTTCAATAATGGAAATATAGATGGTGTCATAATCGCAACACCACATTATGATCATCCACCACTTGCAATTAAAGCATTTGAAAAAGGATTGCATGTTCTTTGTGAAAAACCTGCAGGAGTTTACACAAAAAATGTTCGCGAGATGAATGAAGCTGCTGAAAAAAGTGGAAAAGTGTTCAGTATGATGTTCAACCAAAGAACAAATCCACTCTATCAAAAAGTAAGAGACCTTATCGTTTCTGGTGAATTAGGGGAGATAAAACGTACGAACTGGATTATTACGAACTGGTATCGTTCCCAAAGTTATTATGACTCCGGAAGCTGGCGTGCTACTTGGGCTGGTGAAGGTGGGGGAGTAATGCTGAATCAATCTCCACACCAATTAGACCTGTGGCAATGGACAACGGGATTAATGCCGAAGCGTGTCCGTGCATTTTGTAGCTTTGGTAAGTATCGTAATATTGAAGTAGAAGACGATGTTACAACTTATGTAGAGTATGAAAATGGTGCAACAGGTGTATTTATTACTTCCGTTGGAGAAGCACCTGGGACAAATCGGTTTGAAATCGCTGGAGATCGCGGAAAGTTAGTCGTAGAAGATAATAAATTAACTTTTTGGCGTTTACGAGTTTCTGAGAAACAATTTAACGAAGAATACAAAGGTGGCTTTGGGGAACCAGAGTGCTGGAAGATAGATATTCCTATTCATGGACATGGAACAGAACATGTTGGAATTATGAGAAACTGGATCAGTGCTATTTTGCACGGTACAGAACTGCTTGCTCCTGGGGAAGAAGGTATTAAGAGTTTAATGATTTCAAATGCGGTTTATTTGTCCAGTTGGATAGATAATTGGGTGGAAATGCCAATTGATGAAGACTTATTCTATGAGATGCTTCAGGAAAAAATCAAAAATTCAACATATGAAAAGGTAGATACAGGAGATAAAACACTGGATGTTAGTGGAACACACTAAATGTGAGGAGTGTATTTGAATGCAAAAAAAGGATGGGATGAATTACGCCCCTAAAGGTGAAGTGAGACGAGTTGTAGCAGAAGGAGAATTTCATATTGCTGCAATCGCATTAGATCATGGTCATATATACGGAATGTGTAATGGACTTGTCGAAGCAGGTGCCACCTTGAAATGGGTATATGATCCGGACCCGAAGAAAGTAGAAGCATTTGTAAAGTCATTTCCACAAGTTGAAGTGGCAAATAGTGTGGAACAAGTTTTACAAGATCCTGAAATTAAACTTGTTGCGGCAGCGGCTATACCTTCTGAACGTGGACCTTTAGGCATTCGGGTGATGGAAAGTGGGAAAGATTATTTCACGGACAAAACTCCGTTTACCACGATGGCCCAATTAGATGCAGCAAAAGAAACTGTGGAAAGAACAGGACAAAAATACATGGTGTATTATTCTGAGCGATTACACGTGGAAAGTGCTGTTTTTGCTGGAGATTTAATTAATCAAGGTGCAATTGGACGTGTATTACAAGTACAAAACTTGGCTCCACACCGCTTAAATGCTCCTTCACGTCCTAAGTGGTTTTTTGAAAAAGAAAAATATGGTGGTATCCTTTGCGATATCGGAAGCCATCAAATAGAGCAATTCCTTTTCTATTCTGGCAATACAGATGCGAAAGTAGTAAGGAGCCAAGTCGCTAACTATACTGTAAAAGAATATCCAGAGTTAGAGGACTTTGGTGATTGTATGATTGTTGGGGAAAATGGTGCAACTCACTATTTTCGCGTGGACTGGTTAACTCCAGATGGGCTTGATGTTTGGGGAGATGGCAGAACATTTATATTAGGATCGGAAGGCTTTATAGAAATTAGAAAATATATTGATATTGCCCGCGATAAAAGAGGCGACCAAGTATATTTATCGAATCAAGAAGGTACCTTCCATTATTCCGTTAGTGGAAAAGTTGGGTTTCCGTTCTTTGGAGAACTAATTCTTGACTGCATTAATCGTACGGAAAATGCGATGACACAGGCACATGCCTTTAAAGCAGCTGAACTGTGTCTACAAGCACAAGAACAAGCAGTAAGATTGGAATAGTAATGTTAAAATCCGGACTTGGATATATAATCTCGTCCGGATTTTTATTATTTTGCATCACAATCTGTTACAGTAGTCATAATGATAGTTTGAAAGAAAGGAAGCTTTTGTAGATGAAACAGCAAAACTTCACTACTGGAAGTATTTGGCGTCAATTAATCACTTTTTCTTTTCCGATGTTATTGACTAACCTCTTACAAGTATCGTATCAATTTATCGATAGTTTGTGGGTGGGTAATTTATTAGGTGCCGATTCACTCGGAGCTGTTGCTGTTTCAAGTACAGTAATCTTTACTGTTCTTTCCTTCATTATTGGAGTGAATAATGCAACATTAACCATCTTATCGCAATTAAAAGGAAGAGAAGATGATACAGGCTTAAAAAGCTATGTAAATGCATTTACTGTGATTCTTGGTAGTATGGCAATCTTACTTGGAGTGGTTGGTTTTGTATTTGCAGAGCATATTTTGCAGCTGTTAGGAACTCCAAATGAGTTAATAAAAGAAGCAACTAGTTATTTGCAGATAAACTTTTTAGGGATTCTGTTTTTATTTGGATATAATTTTATCGGTACAGTTTTTCGCGCTTTAGGGAATAGTAAGACTCCACTTCAGTTCGTTATTATTGCAGTGATTCTAAATACGATATTAGACCCAATATTTATATATACCTTTAATTGGGGAATAGAAGGTGCAGCTTATGCTACTATTGTTGCCCAAGGTATTGCACTCCTTTACGGACTATTTATTAGTTTACGTAAAAACATAATTCCATTTTCTATTCCGAGTATACCAAAGAGAGAGGAAGTATCTCTCATATTAAAACAAGGGATACCATCTGGTTTGCAGATGACGGTTATTTCTGCAGGCTCAGCGGCAATTATGAGTGTTGTAACCAGTTTTGGAAGTGCAACTGTAGCAGGTTTTGGAGCGGCACAACGCTTAGAGAGTATTATTATGCTTCCTGCACATGCACTAGGAACTGCTGTAAATAGTATGGCAGGGCAAAATATTGCTGCTCACAAATGGAAACGAGTCAATAAAATAACACTTTATGCTACGCTTCTCAATCTTGCAGCCATGTTGATAGCTGCGGTGCTAATTTTCCTTTTCGCCAATATTGGAGTTCGTATGTTTATCTCAGAACAACAAGCGATTAGCTTCGGGACAGAATATATTAAAATCATTGCATTTTTCTTCCCATTCTTAGGATTTAATTTTGTATGGAATGGTGTTGTTCGTGCTTCTGGTGCTGCTTTTCAAGTATTGGTATTAAACTTTATTTCATTTTGGATTTTGCGTTTTCCATTAATCTATATTTTTGCAAAGTTAATTGGAGAAAAGGGTATTGCAGTAGGAATGGGATTAAGTTTTGTTATTAGTAGTATCTTTGCTTTTTCCTACTATCGCTTTGGAAAATGGCGAAAGATTGAGCTTTTTGATGAAGAAAAGAAATCAGCAGTTACTTTGTAAATTTGAGGAGATAAAAACGATGTTCACTCTTAAAGTTAATGACGAGATCTATTTAAGGCAAATTGCATTACAAGACGCAGAGGCTGTCTTTCAATTGACAGACCAGTCTAGGGAATATTTACGTGAATGGCTCCCATGGTTAGATCAAACTACTAGATTAGAAGATACGAAGAATTATATTGAATTCAGTATCGAAGGTTTTGACAATCATAAATCGATGAATAACGTGATTGTCTATAAAGATAACATTGTAGGTATAGCAGGATTTAATGAATTAGATTGGACAAATAAAATTGCTTATGTCGGCTATTGGATGGGCAAGGGTTATCAGGGGCATGGAATTATGACGAAAGTAGTAGAAGCGTTAACAGACTATGCATTTTCTCAATTGAAGTTCAATCGCGTTGAAATTCGTGCTGCTGTAGAAAATAAGAAAAGTCGAGCAATCCCTGAGCGGTTAGGATATAAGCTAGAGGGTTGTGTCCGACAGGTGGAATGGTTATATGATCATTACGTCGATCACGCTATTTATGGAGTATTAGAAAATGAGTGGAAAAAAGATAAAAATAAAATATGAGTATTTTTACCTAACTATTTAACATTCTGTAACAATTTATTCATAATTTCTGGCTATGCTAAGAAAAAAAAGAAGCAATTAGCTAGGAGGAATTATGATGTTTGACAATGAACATAATGTTTCCAATATTACTGAGAGACCGAAAGAAAGATGGAAACCAAAATCATCATTTTTCACAAAAGTTATTTCAACTGTAACAGCGGGCATCATAGGGTCTGTGTTAACACTTGCAGTTGTTGTAAATACCGACTTAATGAAGCAGCCAAGTCCAGAAGAAATACCTAATGAAACTGCTGTTCAACCAGAAACGGATACATCTTTTACAGTTCGTCCTGTTTCCAACACCGAGACATCACTTGCTGATATGGTGGAAGATGCATCCAAGGCAATAGTAGGAGTTGTCAATTATCAAAATAAATTTAATCGATTCTCACCAATCTCTGAAAATATTGAAGCTGGTACTGGATCAGGGGTAATCATTAAGAAAGATGGTAAACATGCCTTTATCGTGACGAACAACCATGTAATTGAAGGAGCAGAAAAAATTGAAGTCTCATTAGATAATGGCGAAAAGTTAACAGCAGAATTAGTTGGAGCAGATGCTTTAACCGATTTAGCAGTATTGAAAATTGATTCTAGTAAAGTAGATGCTGTTTTGGAATTTGGGGATTCTGATTTGTTAAGGGCAGGCGATACAGTTGTTGCAATCGGTAACCCGCTTGGATTAGAGTTTTCAAGAACAGTAACTAAAGGAATTGTAAGTGCAGCTGAGCGTACTATTAATGTCTCTACTTCAGCGGGGCAATGGGATATAGATGTTATTCAAACAGATGCAGCAATTAATCCTGGTAATAGTGGTGGTGCATTAATTAATTCTTCAGGTCAATTAGTTGGGATTAATAGTTTGAAAATCTCGAGCAATGGCGTTGAAGGGTTAGGGTTTGCAATTCCAAGTAATGACGTGATGCCATTGGTTGATCAAATAATTAAAGAAGGTAAAATTGAAAGACCATATATGGGAGTTAGCTTAGTAGATTTAGAACAAGTGCCAGAACAATACTTAAAGGATCTGCCAGAGTCAGTGGAAGGTGGCGTAATGATTACAGCTGTAGAGCCAGGATCTGCTGCTGCCAAATCTGAATTACAAGCACAGGATGTAATTGTAGGTATTGAAAAAGAAGAGATAAAGAGCGCAAGTGAGCTTCGCAAAGTTTTATACACAAAACACAAGATAGGTGATAAAGTGAAAATTTATGTATATCGCCAAGGTAAACTCAAGACCCTTCATATGACACTTTCTGCTAAGCAAGTTGATTAATACTCAACACCTCTTACATTGCTAGTAAGAGGTGTTTCTAGTTGATAAAAGCTTCAATAAGTTTTATTTTAAGGAAAAGGGCAATGATGGGCGGTGCGTATAGTTGAAGATACTAGTGATAGAAGATAATGAAAGTGTTGCAGCTATGATTGAAATGTTCTTCGTAAAGGAAGAAATTAAAGGTGAGTTTGTATATGATGGTTACGCGGGATATCAACGTGCTCTTGAAGAATCATGGGATTGCCTTATTATCGATTGGATGCTCCCAGGAATGGATGGCGTCACGATTTGTAGAAAAATTAGAGCAGTAAATAAGGATGTTCCGATTATTATGCTTACTGCTAAAGATAGTGAATCAGATCAAGTATTAGGTTTGGAAATGGGGGCAGATGATTATGTAACTAAACCCTTCAGTCCACTTGCACTAATGGCGAGAATAAAAGCAGTAACGCGTAGAGTAAATGTACAGAAAACGAAGCCAGAAGAATCGGGTGTAATAGAAACAAGACATGTAAAAGTAAATAAAAATACTCGTGAAGTGTATTTAGATGGAAAACCTGTTGACAACTTAACACCTAAAGAATTTGATCTTCTTTATCACTTTGTTCAACATCCAAAGCAAGTTTTTTCGCGGGAACAATTATTAGAAAAAGTGTGGGGATATCAATTTTATGGGGATGATCGTACAGTCGATGTTCATATTAAGCGGCTTAGGAATAAAATAGGCTCTGGTGACCAGTCATTTTTTCAAACTGTATGGGGAGTCGGTTATAAATTTGAAGAGATGGATGAAGAAGCCGACATTGGTAATAAACAATGAAAATTAAATATTTATACCAACAACTAGGAAGCCACGTAAGTGTTATCGTTATTGCCTTCTTAATCTTGAGCTTACTGTTTACACATTTTATGGAGGACTATGTGTATAAGAGCAAAATCGAAGAATTAACCTCCTACGGTAAAAATATTTTACAAGATTTAGAAACAGGTTATGGCACACAACAAATACTTCAAGAATATGGAAATGTGTTAGATGGAAGAGATATTCAGTATAGTTTGTTCAATCAAAATTCAACTATTATTTACTCCTCAGGAAGAAGCTTATTAATTGAACTTCAAGAAGAGGATTGGGAAAAAATTAAAGCAGGCCATACAATGGCTGTAAAACAAGATTTTGTCCGTTTTGGTGAAGGTGTAACCTTTGTATTAATGCCATACCATCAAAATAATCAATTTGTAGGTGGGATACTATTAACATCTCCAATAAAAGGTTCACGTCAAGTCATATCAGAAATCAATCATGATTTAGTGAACACAATGCTGATTGCATTTGCTGTTGCCTTATTATTAAGTTGGATTGTTTCTAGTTTTCATGTGAAGCGTATTAAACGACTGCAACATGCGACATCACTCGTTGCATCTGGAGATTATTCTGTGCAAATCCCAGCGTCTAATTTTGATGAGATTGGAGAATTATCATCTGACTTTAATAAGATGGTAGAGAAGTTAAAAGTTTCGATGGAGGAAATTGAAAGCTTAGAAAATCGTAGGCGGCAATTCATGGCCGACGTCTCTCATGAAATGCGAACGCCACTAACGACAATAAGTGGTGTCATTGAAGGAATCCGCAATGATATGATTCCAGAATCAGAAAAAGAAAAAGGAATGCTACTGGCAAGTAATGAAACAAAACGCCTCATTCGACTCGTGAATGAGAATCTAGATTATGAAAAAATTCGTTCCAATCAAATCACATTATATAAACAAGAAATTAAACTGGAAGAAGTATTAGAAATTATTAAAGATCAATTAGAGCTATTGGCAGAACAAAAAAATAATGAGATAATTGTCGATGTGGACAAGCATGCTTTTATATATGCAGATTATGATAGACTAACGCAAATATTAATTAATATAACAAAAAATAGTATTCAGTTTACAGAGAATGGCCGTATTATTCTTAGGGGGAGAGCTTCCGATCAAGAAACTATTATTGAAATAGAAGATTCAGGAATCGGAATAAATGCCGAAGAAATAGAAAAAATTTGGCAGCGCTTTTATAAAGCAATGCTATCTCGAACGACGAATCCTTATGGTGAATTTGGACTGGGATTATCAATTGTGAAGAAATTAGTTACGATGCACAATGGAAACATTAAAGTAACAAGTGAAGAAGGTAAAGGAACAACGTTTACTTTGAAGTTTCCAGTGAAGAAAGATTAGTCTATATGTGTATAAAGTAGCATTTAATATACATTTTTTAGGTTGTTCATAATTTGTTCATACATTATTATTATAATCAAGAGGTAGATTCAGAAGGAGGACTTAAAATGAAATCAAAACTATCAACAAAGAAATTTACCATATCGGTTATTGCATTAGTAATCATTGGTGCAGCTATCATTTTTGGAGCGGCATTCTCTAAGAGAGATGTAGTAGCAAGTGTAAATGGTGAAAAAATAACAAAAGATGATTTATATGAAACACTTACAGATAAATATGGTGCTAGTGCAGTAAATGCATTAATTGAAGAGAAAATAATCGACATGGAAGCAGAAAAAGCGAAGATTAAAATCTCAGATGATGACATTGCTGCTGAAATGCAAAATTATGCTGATTCAGTAGGTGGTCAACAAGCACTAGATATGTTCATGATGCAACAAGGTATTACGAAAGAAGACCTTGAGAAAGAAATTGTTCAATATTTAAAAATAGAAAAGTTAATCGGTCCAAAAATTGATGTAACAGAAGAAGAAATGAAAGAACACTTTGAAGAAAATAAAGAAAGCTTTAACGAAGAAGAACAAGTACAAGCTAGCCATATCCTTGTAGAAGATGAAGAAACAGCAAAAGAAGTAAAAGAAAAAGTGGATGCAGGCGAAGATTTTGCTGAGTTAGCAAAAGAATATTCTACAGATCCTGGTTCTAAAGATAACGGTGGAGATCTAGGATATTTCGGTAAAGGTAAAATGGTGAAAGAATTTGAAGAAGCTGCATTTGCGCTAGAAGTAGATGGCGTTAGTGATATTGTAAAATCAGAAAAGGGCTATCATATTATTAAAGTTACTGGCAAAAAAGAAGCAAAAGAAGCAGTTTTTGAAGATGTGAAAGAAGAAATTAAAGAAACATTATTTAACAAAGAATTACAAACAGAATATCCAACTTGGTTAAACGAGAAAAAGAATGAATACGATATTGAAAATTCTTTTGAAACAAAAGCATAATTTTTCATAATTTTTTCCAAAACGCTGGGCATGATAATACATGCCCAGCATTTTTTATTAAAGGAGGAAAAAATAATGAAAAAGCAGATAGTTACATATGTATTTGCGATTATTTTATTGTTTGGAATAGTAGGGAACTCTACAGTGTTTGCAACATTTACGGATGTACACCAGCATAAAGGTGAACACATGTATGACGAAGAAATGTTAAAAAAGAAAGCGGAGAAATTTGGTATTGAGACAGAAGGAAAAGACGCCAAAACATTGCATAAGGAAATAAAAGATGCTTGGATCAAGAAAAAAGCAAAAGAGTTCGGGATCGATACAGCTAATAAAGATAACGAACAGCTTCTAAAGGAAATCAAGAAAATCAAACTAGAAAAAGCTGCAAAAGAGCTCGGAATTGATGCAACCGGGAAAGATCCAGAACAATTAGCGAAAGAAATTCACGAAAAAATCATCGAGAATAAAGCAAAAGAGCTGGGTATATCTACTAAAGGGAAGTCAATGAAGGAGCTATCAAAGGAAGTCCGCGAAGGGTGGATCAAACAACAGGCAAAGGAACTTGGCATATCAACAGAAGGTAAAGAATTAAAAGCACTAGCAAAAGAAGTGAAAGAGCAACAAATCATCCAAGCAGCTGAAAAACTAGGCATGAATACAAAAGGAAAATCATCCAAAGAATTAATGATGGAAATGATGGAAAAACATAAAAAAGAAGTTAAAGAAATGAACCTCCTCCCGTTTAAAGAATGGAAATGGATTTGCCATTACGGACATAAAGAACAGAGATAACAGTTAGAGCTTTCGTAGTATCGAAAGCTCTTTTTTATAGTGCGTGATGATGTGACTGCTTGGCTCTAAGATTGCGGTTTCTAGGGAGGAATGGACGACGTGCTCGCAAGTAGTGGGGTGTGCAAGAAAATGGTGAGTTGCCGCAAGAATATGAGGTGAGGTTGCAAGAATATCGAGTGGATTTGCAAGAATGGATGTGTGCCGCAAGAATATAGTGTTTATTCGCAAGAAAAGTGGTGGTTTGCGCAAGAATGTGAGCAGTAGTCGCAAGAATATGAAGAGAATGCGCAAGAATACCGGGTGAAGTAGCAAGAATGGATGTGCTCCGCAAGAATATAGTGTGCAGTAGCAAGAAAAGTGGGATGTTCCGCAAGAAAGAGAGCAGTAGTCGCAAGAATATGAAGAGAATGCGCAAGAATACCGGGTGAAGTAGCAAGAATGGATGTGCTCCGCAAGAATATAGTGTGCAGTAGCAAGAAAAGTGGGATGTTCCGCAAGAAAGAGAGCAGTAGTCGCAAGAATATGAGGTGAATGCGCAAGAATATCGGGTGAAGTAGCAAGAATGGATGTGCTCCGCAAGAATATAGTGTGTATCCGCAAGAAAAGTAGGATGTTCCGCAAGAAAGAGAGCAGTAGTCGCAAGAATATGGAGTGAATGCGCAAGAATATCGGGTGAATCTGCAAGAATGGATGTGCGCTGCAAGAATATAGTGTTTATTCGCAAGAAAAGTGGAATGTTCCGCAAGAATGTGAGCAGTAGTCGCAAGAATATGGAGTGAATGCGCAAGAATATCGGGTGAAGTAGCAAGAATGGATGTGCTCCGCAAAAATATCCTGTGTATCCGCAAGAAAAGTAGTGGTAGTCGCAAGAATATGAGCAGTAGTTGCAAGAATATGAAGTGAATGCGCAAGAATACCGGGTGAACCAGCAAGAATGGATGTGCGCTGCAAAAATATCATGTGTATCCGCAAGAAAAGTAGTGGTAGTCGCAAGAATATGAGCAGTAGTCGCAAGAATATGAAGTGAATGCGCAAGAATACCGGGTGAAGTAGCAAGAATGGATGTTCTCCGCAAGAATATAGTGTGCAGTAGCAAGAAAAGTGGGATGTTCCGCAAGAAAGAGAGCAGTAGTCGCAAGAATATGGAGTGAATGCGCAAGAATATCGGGTGAATCTGCAAGAATCTCAGCACACCGCAAAAAAAATGAGTGTACTCGCAAGAATATCAAACAAACCCGCAAGAATACCAATCCAACCCCATAAACCAAATCACCATCCTTCACAAACAATCCCTTACTAAAAATCTCTCATAAATATTTTGTCGATTTAGCAGGAATTTTGTTATTAATGAAGAAGTAAATTATGAACAAATTAAATAGAGGTGGTAGAATGATCAAAAAGAATAGAACGATACCAATTAAAATACTTATATTGGAAGCGTTGCTTAGGAGGCTCCCTGAGAATCATCCGAAAAGACCGAAGATTAGAGAAGAATTGGTAAGAAGCTACGCTGGTTATCGTGGTGAAGAAAGCCTCGATTATTATTTAGCACAGTTACCTCCAGAAAATTACTACATTTTTCAAGACCTCCGTATTCCGATCTCCAAAGATACCTACTTTCAAATTGATATTCTCTTATTATCACGCCGCTATTTTATTATTTATGAAGCAAAGAATATGTTGGGTACTTTATTTTTCGATTTTAATCAATTGGTTCGGACATATGAGGAAAAAGAAGAAATTTTCCCTGACCCAATTGTTCAAGTACAAAATCAGCAATATCACTTAGATAACTTGTTGAAAAAGCACTTAAATAAAACCGTCCCCAATACCTCATTCGTAGTTGTAACGAATCCATCCTCCAAAATTGAAATAAACTCTCAAAATCATTTAGCCAAACAAAAAGTAATTCGTAATCCTGCCATCCTCCCAAGGTTTGTGACATATAGCAGACAGCATCCAACAGATATACTAGATGATAGAGAGTTACAAAAAATTACTCGATTATTACTAAAGTTTCATACCCCTTCACAACCTGATATTCTATCTCAATTCCAAATCTCCATAGATGAAATTTTACCTGGACTATACTGTGACCGTTGCATGTCTCTATCAATAGTAAAAGTAGATAGAACATGGAAATGCCAACAGTGCGGGATAGAAAATGATAAAGCTTTTATTCAAGCGATAATGGATTACTTTCTATTGATCGGAGCCACGATAACCAATCAACAATGTAGAGCTTTCATCCAACATTCTTCTATATATGTAGTTTCCCGCTTACTTCGATCATTAAAACTACCTTACAAAGGAAGCACTAAAGGCAGAGCATACCAACTTTCGTTACATGATTTGCAGAAGTGGTTGTAAGCTCGTAGCGAATAGAATTGATATGGTTACACATGGTATGATGAACGTAAAAGACGAATAAAGGATGAGAAATGGATGTCTCAATTAAGTAAAAAAGCAATCGCTTCGAAATTGCTTCAAGAATATTCACAGTTGCTTCGTTGTCCTATTTGTAAAAAGACAATGATTATGCAAAATGACCAGTCACTAGTATGTGAAGAGAACCATCACTTTGATCTTGCTAAAAAAGGTTATGTACATTTGCTGTCACAGTCTATTGAAACAAAATATGATAAAGAACTTTTTCAATCAAGAAAACGGATAGCAGAGGACGGCTTTTTTGCACCGCTTATAAAATCTATAACGAAAATAATAGATAGTAATAAGACCGATGCCATCATGTTGGACGCCGGTTGCGGAGAAGGGTCGCATTTAGCCCAAATTCAGCAATCACTTGAGCAAGCATCTTTTGGGATTGGTGCAGATATTGCAAAAGAAGGAATCCAGCTAGCTACAAGTAATTCGTCTAATTCAGTATGGATTGTAGCGGATTTAGCGAATCTGCCAATAGCAACAACATCAATCGACTATATCTTAAATATTTTATCTCCTTCTAATTATGCAGAATTTGACCGTCTACTTAAGAAGGAAGGAAAGTTAATTAAAGTAATACCGAACTCCGATTATTTAAAAGAATTGCGTGGTATTTTTTACGAGGATAAAGAAGCGTACGATAATGAAAGTACAAAAGCGAGATTTCAAGAAAAGTTTGAGCTGCTACATACGGAACAAGTTCGTTATAGTGTGAATGTAAAGCAACCTCTACTGAATGATCTTGTTAAAATGACACCATTATCTTGGTCTGCAGACAAATCCAAAGTGGAGGAAGTAAATAATACAGAATCGATGAACATTACAGTAGATTTAAGTATATTAGTTGGAATAAAGAAATAAAGGCAAGGAGAGTTTTTGTATGAAATTAATCATCGCCGAAAAGCCATCTGTATCGAGAAACATTGCAGATGCATTGAAAATAAAAAATCGGCAAGACGGATTTTTTGAAGGAAACGGCTATATTGTCACTTGGGCTTTTGGGCATTTACTGCAACTATATGATGCAAAAGATTATGAAGAAAAGATGGCATCATGGAAAATGGAGAACTTTCCTTTTATTCCTCAGAAATTCCAATATAAAGTAAAAAGTAACCCGAAAAACAGAGAAAAACCTGACTTGGGTGCAAAAAAACAATTAAATATCATTCATCAATTAATGAATCGAAATGATGTAGATGCCATCATATCTGCTTGTGACTTTGACCGCGAAGGACAGTTAATTGGAGATAGTATTATTTATAAAGCGAGGCCAACAAAGCCTGTATATCGACTTTTACTGAATGAATGGACACCTCAAGAAGTATTAAATGGATTAGAAAATCTAAAGTTAAATACAGAATTACGTCCACTTCAAGATGCTGGTATAAGTAGACAATGGGCCGACTGGGTAATAGGGATTAACTTAACTTCTGTAGCGACATTGAAGTATCAAAAAGGAAAGGGTAAAGCGCTCAATATAGGTCGAGTGCTTTTACCTACATTGAAAATTATTTATGACCGTGATCAAGAGATTGCTAATTTTAAACCTGAGGATTATTTTAAATTACAAGCTACATTCAAAACGGCAGAAAATGAAACATATGAAGCTACTTATTTTGAAGAGAAAGAAGAGAAGTTTAAAAGTAAAGAACAGTTAGAAGAAATACGTTCGCAAATCAATGAAAAACCAGGAGTTATTCATAATAAAACAGTCCAGAAAAAGAAAGAATTCCCACCATTTTTGTTCAACCTATCTAATTTACAAGGACATATCACGAGTAAACATAATGGATGGACCGCAGACAAAGTGTTAAAAGTAGCGCAATCATTATACGAAAAGAAATTTATCACTTATCCAAGGACATCTAGTATTGCCTTAGAGGAAAGTTTAGTAGGAAAAACAGCAAAAGTGCTCGAAACTCATTCAGAGGATTTGCCCTATCGAGATGAAATTAAGTTTATTCGCTCCAAAAGAGTTTTTAATAATGCAAAAGTAGAGAGTCATAGTGCAATTATTCCCACCTATTTGAAACCAAAGAAACTCACTTCAGATGAACAGATTGTCTATCAAGCAATTAAAAATCGATTTATCATGCAATTTATGCCAGTTGCGGAGCATGAAGAAACAATAATTGAAACAAAAATTAAAGATACGAGTATAAAAGGATTATTTATTGTAAAGGGAAAAGTTCAATTAATTGAAGGCTGGAAAAAGGTTGAGAAAATCCAATCAAAGGATACTATTCTCCCTTTAGTCCATGTGAACGACGAAGTGGATATGCTTAAAAGTGAAATAACCTCTCATGTTACGAAACCTCCAAAGCAACATACTGAAAAAACTTTGCTACGAATGATGGAGACAGCGGGAAGAAATATTAAGCAAGATGAGGAAAATATTGAAGCGATATTAAGTGGTTTTAGCATTGGAACACCAGCAACGAGAGCAGAAACGATCAAAAAATTAAAAGATGTTGGCTATATTTCTTCACAAGGGAAAAATTTAGTTTGTACTGAATTAGGTAAAAAGTTAGTAGAAACATTTCCTATTAAAAACCTGTTTAGTTTAGAATTTACAGGTCGTCTAGAGAAATCCCTTTTTGATATAGAAAAAGGAAAGCATAATAAAAATGAATTTTTGCAGATGATATATTCATTCACAACGAAAGCTGTAGAAGAAATTAAGACAGATTCAGCTGGAACAATCCACGAAGTTACAAGAGGAAGAAAGTTGAACGAATTTATGGGGAAATGTCCTGTTTGTGGACATGCGGTGATCGAGGGGAAGAAAGGATTCGGCTGCAGTAATTGGAAGAACGGCTGCAAGTTTGTGATTTGGAAAAATGATAAATTTTTGGCGACAATGAAAAAGAAGCCGACAAAGACGATGGTCAAAACTTTATTGAAGAATGGTGTTGTTACTGTAAAGGGGCTTACAAGTAAACAAGGAAATAAGTTCGATGCACAAATGCGCTATGAAAAGAATGCGGAGAACGATTATTTTAGCTGGAAAATGGAGTTTACAAAATAAGTAGTAAAAACTATTTAAGGACATAACACAGATATGACGAAGAGTGGGTTATGTCCTTTCATTTACAACATGATATATTTAGGATTATTAATAATTTCACTCAGAACAATAGGGATGTTATCCAAGTTATTTTTGCTAATATCCAATATATGATTTTCCTGTAATCCCGCTTCTTTAAACTCTTTCGCTAAAATTAAACACCTTTCTCCCATTCTATATTCTATCTTTCTCATATTATCCCTTTTTATTAAGGTTTCATTATCGGCCCAAAGGACGACATATTTAACTTGAGTATTTAGTTCTTGTAACTTTTCATTGAGCCATTTTGCCTCTTGTGGGAAGGTTACGTAATCGATGACAACATCATTGCCATATTGAAGGAAGTTCTTTGTAAGACTTAAAATATTATCCCAAATCAACTTTACTTCTTCTTTGCTTTCCCAAGGCTTTTTTCGTCCATTTACATGCATATGACTAATATAATCACCTGATATATAGGCACTATTTTTAAATTGTTTTACGAGTTCCTTGGAAGTTGTGGATTTACCAACCCCTGCTGGACCTGATAATAAATAAACGATATTTGATTCCTGATCTTTCATTCTTTTTACCTCCAAATATAAAGCTTATATAGTATTTCGGTTGTAATTGCTATAAATCCTTCTATTGATGCTTATGTTGTTAAATTGGAGTTTGAATAGATAAATAAAAAGGATTGGAGATAAATTTGTTCTATCTCCAATCCTGCTAATAGTGAATTCCAAAAATATTTACTTTTTCAGTTGAAGTGGTCTTAACTTCGCTTCGATTTCATCTCGCTTTTCTTCTAAGAATGGAGGAAGAGCTAGAGACTCTCCTAAGTGGTCAATATGTTCGTCTGTATCAAACCCTGGTCCATCTGTTGCAAGTTCGAAAAGTATTCCATTTGGTTCTCGGAAATAGAATGAATGAAAGTAGAAGCGATCGACAAAGCCGGAATTTGGAAAGCGAGCTGAACGGATTTTTTTAATCCATTGATGTAGCTCATCTTCATTTTCAACACGTAATGCGATATGGTGAACACCTCCACGGCCTAGGCGTGCTTCTGGTAAGTCATTTCGTTCTTCCAAATGTATCTCCGCCCCGCTACCACCTTCACCTGTTTCAAAAACTACAATGCCAGGTTGGCCAGCAACTGGAGAAGGGTACGTTCCTTTACGGCGGAATCCCATTACATTTGTGAGCACATGTTCGGTTGGTTCAGGATTTTTTACGGTTAATGAAACAGGACCTAGTCCAGTTACACCAGATTCAACAGGAACTGTACTTTTATCCCAAGGTACTCCTGCAGCAACACCAATGTTTTCTTCATCTGATACAAGGATTAGTTGTTGTCCTTCCGGATCAGTAAAAGCAAGTGTTTTTCTATTTGCTCTTTTCTTGATATCCTCATGATCAACTCCGAATTCCTCAAAACGAGCTTTCCAATATGTTAAAGCTTTATCGTCTTTCACCCTAAGTGATATAGAAGAAATACTACGAACACCTTTGTGATTTTTGGCTAGCATGGGGATTTCAAAGAATGTTAACTCCGTTCCTGGATTTCCTTTCTCATCTCCATAGAATAAATGGTACATAGAAGTATCGTCCTGATTAACGGTCTTTTTTACGAGGCGCATGCCCATAATATTTGTATAAAAATCAAGGTTCTTTTCTGCGTTTGCAGTCATGGCGGAAACATGATGTATTCCTTTTAGTTCCATCTTCAAACCTCCTGTAATTAAAATATCTCGAATTCAAGATAATTATAATATGTAATATCATTTTTGTCAATTTATATAAAAAAGCTTGCCCAGTAACAGGCAAGCTTTTCAAGATTACATCATCGAAATATAAATAACACCAAGAATGGCAGCTAGTACAATTCGATAGATCGCAAATGGAAGTAATTTAATTTTTTCTATCAATACAAGGAAGAAGCGAATAGAAATCCAAGCGAAAACAAATGCACTAACGAAACCAACGACGAAAAATGGAATGACATCAGCAGTCATCACATCCCATTTACTAATTAAAGAAACAGCACTTGCTCCAAACATAATTGGAACAGCCATAATAAAAGTAAAGTCTGCTGCTGCACGATGCTTAAGTCCCATTAATACACCACCAGAAATGGTAGCACCTGATCTAGAAAATCCTGGCCAAAGTGCAATACATTGGAATAAACCAATTAAGATTGCTTGTTTATATGTAACTTCATCAAGTGAAGCGCCATCGGATTCTTTATTTTGTTTTGCTTTCCAATCAGCAATAATCATTAATACTGCACCTGCTACTAAAGCAAGTAGAACAGTTTCAACTCTAAATAAATATTGATCAATTATATCTTCAAATGCAAATCCAAGTACAGCTGCAGGTAAAAGCCCTACAATTACATGTGATAATTTTAAACGTGGACCAGTTGCTACAGAAGCGTCTTTACCACCGATATGTATACCAACTAAACTCCATAACTTTTTCCAGAAGACAATGACGACAGCTAAAATCGAACCAAGTTGAATGACTACCTTAAAGGTATTCGCAACCTCGGGTGATCCTAATATTTCTTGTGACTTTAATAGCATATCATCTACAATAATCATATGTCCTGTAGATGAAACTGGAGCAAATTCCGTTAAACCTTCCACAAATCCTAATATTAATGCAACAATAATATCCCATACAGTCATAATTATTTAATCCTCACTTTCGAACTTTAATTTTACATACTCCTACTTAAAAAGGAAAGGGTGTAACAATAAAAAAATGATAATCCTCTAAATAGACGATTTTTTAGTGAAAAAACCTACACAAATCTTAAAAAATAAGTCTAATATAATAGCATAAAGAATATTCTTTCTTTGAAAGTATTTTCATATATTTTAAAAATAACATATTTTTATAATATGAAGTTAGGAATTCCTGTAGTATAATATAATTACAAATCGTCTATCCATAGACGAATTTTAAATCACAGGAGGTGTACCACCTTTCATTGAAAGGTGAACCATTTGGACATAGTCAGTTTAATCTTAATTGCAATTTTGATTGCTTTAACTGCATTTTTCGTAGCGACGGAATTTGCCATTGTAAAGATCAGGAGCTCTAGAGTAGATCAGCTTATTGAGGAAGGAAAGCCTGGGGCAAAAGCAGCAAAACATGTGACGACACATATGGATGAGTACTTGTCTGCGTGTCAGTTGGGAATTACGGTAACAGCATTAGGGATTGGTTGGTTAGGAGAGCCAGCATTAAAAGATATGATTCAACCTCTCCTTCGGAATTTCGAAATCAGTTCATCTGTTTCACATGTAATTTCAGTTGCAGTTGCATTTTTAATTGTTACGTTTTTACACGTGGTAGTTGGAGAACTAGCTCCAAAAACTGTAGCAATTCAAAAAGCCGAAATGGTTACATTAGCTTTCGCTAAGCCATTGATCTGGTTTTACAGAGTCATGTTTCCGTTTATCTGGGCATTAAATGGATCAGCACGTTTAATGGTAAGAATGTTTGGACTCCAGCCTGTAAAAGAGCATGAGGAATCTCACTCTGAAGAGGAGCTTCGCATCATTTTGTCCGACAGCTATAAAAGTGGGGAAATCAATCAATCAGAATTGACGTATGTCAACAATATTTTTAAGTTTGACGAACGTATTGCAAAAGAGATCATGGTACCTCGTACAGAGATGATATCTCTTTCTACTGAGGATAATTTTCAAGATTGGCTTAAAATTATTAAAAAAGAGAAGCTAACACGTTATCCGGTATATGAAGGAGACAAAGATAACGTAATTGGATTGGTAAACATTAAGGATATCTTAATGGCACAAATTAAGAATAGTGGTCCTGCAGATAATGTAAAGGTAACTAGCTTCTTAAAACCTATTATTCTTGTTATTGATACAATCCCAATTAACGATCTTTTGTTAAAGATGCAGCAAGAACGTACGCATATGGCTGTCTTATTAGACGAGTATGGCGGTACTTCAGGTCTTGTTACAGTTGAAGATATAATTGAAGAAATTGTTGGAGAAATCCAAGACGAATTCGATACGGATGAAATTGCAGAAGTAACCAAATTAGGCGAACAGCATTATTCATTTAGTGGTAAAGTACTCATTAATGAAGTAAATGATCTACTTGGTACGAACTTATCTGATGAGGAAGTAGATACTCTCGGTGGATGGATTTTGTCACAAAACTTTGATATTACAGAAGGTGAAGTTGTACTTGCAGAAGGATTCACGTTTACTGTTAGAGAAGTGGAAGGGCATCAGATCCAATATGTAGAGGTTAAAAAAAATGAATTTATAGAAGAACCTATTCATTTGGAAATAAAGGAAGCATAATATAAAAAACGCACTATGGTTGAGGATTTTCTCAATATAGTGCGTTTTATTTTTTGTTTTTTGATTGGATGCAAGTTAACGATTATTGTATATACATATAATAATAGTAGTAATTGTAATTCTTATTATTCTAACCTGCTTTATAGGAATTCGTGTCTGTGTTTGCTAAAATAGAAGTAATAGATTGATAAGAAGTTTATAGGAAGGGAGTTGCTTCAATGGATGATCGAACGTTTAGGACAGCAATGGGGAAATTTGCTACTGGTGTGACAGTGGTAACCACGAAAATAAATGATACAGTTCATGGTATGACAGCGAATTCCTTTGTATCCGTATCACTCAATCCAAAGCTTGTCCTCATTTCAGTAGGAAAACAAACAAGTATGCATAATTATATAAAACAATCAGGTTCGTTTGCAATTAGTGTTTTGAATGAAAAACAGGAGGAGATTTCTGCCTTATTTGCAAGTCAGTTAAAAGATGAACGTGAAATAGATTTTGAGTTATTTAATGAAATGGAAGTAATAAGTGATGCAATTGTTCAAATTACTTGTGAATTGTACGATATGACCGAAGCTGGTGACCATACTTTGTATATAGGTGAGGTAACAGATTTACGCATTCAAGATGGTGAACCTTTATGTTTTTATGGGGGTAAGTACAGGAAAGTTACATGACTAAGACTCGGCAGGATATTAACTGTCGAGCTTTTTTTAAATCATACAATAAAAAAATGCGAATTTTTATAGATTAAAATGAATAATAATGCTATTATATTTATAAATATACGACATCGGTTGAGGTGAGGGCATGAAACATTATTTACATTTAGCAAATGGGTCCAAATTCACTGGGAAGTTGTTAACGAAGAATAGTAACAACTTTTTTTCAGGAGAAATTGTTTTTTATACAGGAATGGCTGGTTATCAGGAAGTGCTAACAGATCCGTCTTATAAGAATCAAATTGTTGTTTTCACATACCCGCTGATTGGTAATTATGGGATAAATGAGGAAGATTTTGAAAGTAAACAACCACATGTAGCTGGAGTTGTCGTATATGAAGGGAATATGCGCTATTCTCATTATCAAGCTAAATACTCCTTAAAAGAATACTTAGATAAATGGAACATCCCACTTCTAAGTAATGTTGATACAAGATCAGTTGTTAAAAATATCCGCTTAGAAGGTTCCATGATGGCAACAATTAGTCCAATGGAAAATGTAGCTGTGGATAATAACAATATTACGGGAGATAACGTAATTGAATCTGTTTCTACAAATACATTTCAAGGATATGGGATTGGCGAGGGAAAAAAGCATATTGTACTAATGGATTTTGGATATAAAAAATCGATATTAGATTCTTTGTTAAATAGAAATTGCCAAGTAACAGTTGTTCCTTTTAATACGAAGTATGAACAGATTAAAGCGATAAATCCGGATGGAGTGTTACTTTCGAACGGTCCGGGTAATCCGGAACAATTAAATTACTTGCTTGGTAATCTGAAGCAAATTATTACGAACTTTCCAACGATGGGGATTTGTCTCGGGCATCAATTAACAGCTTTAGCATTGGGTGCAAAAACAAGAAAAATGCTGTTTGGTCATCGCGGTGCAAATCAACCTGTTATTGATTTAAGTACAAATAAAGTATATATGAGTTCTCAAAACCATAGTTACGAAGTGTATGAGCCAAGTCTAAAGGGAACATCATTACAAGTCCGTTTCCGTAATGTGAACGATGGAACCGTAGAAGGACTAAGTCATAAAGAATTGCCAATCTTTACAGTCCAACACCATCCTGAAGCAAACCCAGGTCCTTTAGAAAGCATGCACCTTTTTGATGAGTTTTTGCAGATGATTAATGAATATAGTGGGAGAGAAAAAGTTTATGCCTAAAGACAACACTTTACAAACGATTTTAGTAATTGGATCAGGGCCGATTGTCATTGGGCAAGCAGCTGAATTTGACTATGCAGGAACGCAGGCCTGTCTTGCTCTTAAAGAAGAAGGATATAAAGTTATTTTAGTAAACAATAATCCAGCAACCATCATGACAGATGATATGAATGCGGATGTTGTTTATTTTGAACCATTAACAGTAGATGTTCTAGAGAAGATTATTGCAAAAGAGCGACCAGATGGCCTACTAGCGACATTAGGGGGGCAAACAGGACTGAATCTTGCATATCAATTGGATGAACACGGAATTTTAGACAAATACGGAGTAAAACTTCTCGGTACACCAATTGATTCCATTAAAAAAGGGGAAGACCGGGAATTGTTTCGTCAATTAATGTTTGAAATTAATGAACCAGTTCCTGATAGTGAAATTATCCACACAATGGAAGAGGCAATTGCTTTTGCTGAGAAAATAGGCTTTCCAATCATTGTACGCCCTGCCTATACACTAGGTGGTACTGGTGGGGGAATTGCAGATAATATGGAATCCTTCAAGGAACTTGTGCGTGGGGGATTACAAGAAAGTCCAATTACCCAATGTTTAATTGAAAAAAGCATTGCTGGTTTTAAAGAAATCGAATATGAAGTAATGCGCGATGGTAATAATACTTGCATTACAATATGTAATATGGAGAATATCGATCCTGTTGGTATTCATACTGGTGATTCCATCGTTGTTGCTCCGTCGCAAACACTCTCCGATGATGAATTTTATATGTTGCGCGCAGCATCAATAAAAATAATCTCAGCTTTAAATATTATTGGCGGTTGTAATATTCAATTTGCGCTTGATCCAAATAGTAAACAATATTATTTAATTGAAGTGAATCCACGTGTTAGTCGTTCATCTGCACTTGCTTCAAAGGCAACTGGTTATCCGATAGCCAAAATTGCAGCCAAACTTGCAGTAGGGTATAACTTGTCAGAATTAATTAACCCAGTGACAAAGAGTACTTACACAAGTTTTGAACCATCCCTTGACTATGTTGCAGTCAAATTTCCACGTTGGCCATTTGATAAGTTTACAACTGCACATCGTAAATTAGGAACCCAAATGAAAGCTACTGGAGAGGTAATGGCTTTACATCGGAACTTTGAGGGAGGAGTCCAAAAGGCAATTGATTCCCTTGAATTGAAAACAAACGGCTTACAGCTGTTAAGTTTGAAAGATTGTAATGTTCCAGAGCTATGGGAAAAGATAAAGGAAAAAACAGATGAACGAATTTTTGTCATCTTTGAGATGTTGCGTAAAGGCGTAACCATTGATGAAATACATGAAGAAACGAAGATTGACTATTTCTTTTTACATTCATTCGCTTCCCTGATTGAACTTGAAAAGGAAATTAGTTTCAAATCAATGGACACTGTAGATGAAGATGAAATGCTTCTTTATAAAGAAAAGGGATTTTCTGATCGTTATTTAGCATCTGTTTGGAATGTTTCAGAACTAGAAGTGAGGGAGTATCGCAAATCACTGAATGTTCATGCTGTATATAAGACAGTTGATACATGTGCTGCGGAATTTGAATCACATACTAACTATTATTATTCCACGTACTTTGGTGAAAATGAACAAGTAAAGACAACGCAAAAGAAAGTATTAATGATTGGTAGTGGTCCAATTAGAATAGGGCAAGGAATTGAATTCGATTATTGCTCTGTTCATGGTGTTTACGCCATGCAAGAAGAAAATATTGAAACGATAATGATTAATAACAACCCGGAAACTGTTAGTACTGATTTTGCGACTGCAGATCGGCTTTATTTTGAACCATTAACACTGGAGTATGTATTAAATGTAATAGAAGCAGAAGGTATTGATGATGTTATCGTCCAGTTCGGTGGTCAAACCGCAATTAACCTAGCAAAAGGACTAGAAGAATATGGAGTAAATCTTTTAGGAACTTCATTTGATGTCCTAGATCAATTAGAAGATCGTGATCGCTTTTACCAGCTATTACAAGAGCTTGAAATTCCACATGTCCCAGGAGCAATTGCTGAGAATAAACTCCAATTGGAGGAATGTGCTGAAAAAATTGGTTTCCCAATTTTAATACG
The DNA here is from genome assembly GCA_007679095.1 of Paenibacillus bovis. Lineage (GTDB taxonomy): Bacteria > Bacillota > Bacilli > Bacillales > Bacillaceae_C > Lederbergia > Lederbergia graminis. Next base: position 188,547 of record VEFU01000001.1, on the reverse strand, counting down.
ACCTTCCTATGTAATCGGTGGACAAGGTATGGAAATAATTAGTTCTATGCAACAATTACGAAGCCGTTTGAATAACGGGACTGAATTAGCATATCCAATCCTTATTGATTCTTACATACCTGGAAAAGAGGTAGAAGTGGATTTAATAGCGGATGGAGTAGATGTATATATACCTGTCATAGCCGAACATATTGAAAAAGCAGGTGTCCACTCAGGGGATAGTATGGCAATAATTCCTGCACAAACAATATCAAAGAACGTGAAAGAAAAAATATCATTATATTCGAGCAAGATTGTTAAAAAATTAAAGTACAAAGGATTAATGAATATCCAATTTGTTATTGATGGGGAGAACGTTTATGTCCTGGAGGTTAACCCGCGGGCAAGTAGAACAATACCTATCATAAGTAAAATAAAGGGGATTTCATTAGTACAAGTTGCGACAAAAATATTGCTCGGGAAATATTTGCTGTCGAATATATTTGAAAAAATAGGCCTGATGGAAGATATTCCATATACCGTAGTGAAGTATCCAGTTTTCTCGACATTTGCACTCAGTGGTTTAGATTCAAAAGTTGGACCAGAAATGAAATCTACAGGTGAAGGGATTGCGATTGGAGAAAATATTACCGACGCTCTTTCAAAGGCATTTCATGGTCAGAAGTCTAAAAAAGGTAATAGTATTTATAAAGCAAGCTCTGTTACGGTTGACGAGAAATTGATATCAGAAATGACAGAAAAAGGATTATTGTTAACTGGAGATAGCTTCGATACATGGATAAGCGAACATAGTGGGGTAGCTGTGCTTGCATATGGTAATAGTGATGAAGATAAAAAGCTTCGTTTAATGGCAGCAAAATACAGACTGCACGCTTTTTCGGAGGAAGAAACCTTCAAAGCGTATTTACAGTCACTTGGTACAAAAGAAATGACAGTTGTTTCATTAAATGAATGGCTGGATAATAAACCGACATTACAAATTTAAAAGTGGCTGAGACAGAGCTATTTGCCCTGGAGGTAAATCCGAACAATGTAAGTGTAGATATCCCGCTTCGGAAATACACTTCGCTTTCCGCGGGCTTAGAAAAGTGAAAGGCGCTTGGTAATGGATCGGGAAAAGATATGCTATTAGGGAATGACGGAAGAAAAGGGTGTTGTGTTAAATTTTTAATAGTTGATTTCCGCTCTAGGCGGACGCTTTCCGCGGGGCGAGCGATGAGCCGCTTCAGTCGCTCCGCTCCTTGCAGGGTCTCACCTGCACGCTAGTCCCGCAGGAGTCGCCGCCCGCCGCTCCAATCAACAGTATCTGCTACTAATAATGTTATATATGAGGCCTTTGCTCCCGCAGTCAACCATGTATCACAAAACTAGCTATACACCACAGAGGGTGAAAATGGATTAAGCAGTCTATACTGAAACTATCCTTGCCACATGGTATGTATAGCTCTTTTTTTACGAATTAGAAGGTTTTTATTTATTGTTGTCTTTTCCATAATTAGAGGTTTTTTTCATGGTAGGAGTCTACGTGTATTTCCTCCGCTCGGGGGATTGCATCCATGGTACACCATTAGTTCCCGCTTTGATATTGATTATTGTTGGACGGGAAAATCACAATATATTTAAATAACAAAAGTCGAACTAACTTGATAATAATTCAAGAAATAGTTCGACTTTTTATATTTTTTAATTTACATTTACCAATCTCTTGAGTTTCAGATAAACTCCATCAGTTTTACCATAGATACTCAAATAGTTCGCCTTTGAATAGGTTGGTGTCTATGTTACATGCTTCCGCATCTATTCCGTATTGCCATCCAAGTAAATAGGATCCTTCAGGTGCTCCTGGGTTATATTCAGGTGCATTTTCCTCTGTTGTGATACCTTCTTGTGGGTAAGCTGTCCAAATGATTGTTTCGTTCTTAAGCTCTTCATTTTCCTCTGCTGCTTCACTATAGATAGGATAAAGCTCTTGTTCTTCAGCAAATACTCCATAAATACCTGGTTTATAAGCAGAATCTTTCATGCCATCAAACCAGCCTTTAATAAACTCTTTGTCTACTGGATAGTCAGGCTCAATATCAGCAAATATAGCCTTTCCATCTGGGACTTCTAGTTCTTCGGCTAATTCAATCGCGTTTCTTGCCTGTTCCATGCCATTTTCATAACCTGTAGCATCTGAGAAATGGTTGTATATTAGTAAAATCTTTACGTCATTGGAATGGAGATAATCTGCCTCATCACTTGTTAAGCCAAAGGATACATTTTCTTTATCCCCTAAATATCTACCCCACACTTTTGGAGTACCAAAGTTATCTACAACACAAGCATATAATTCTTCAGTCGTTAGACTTGCTGAGTCTACTCCCCAGAATGCTTTATCTGGATCAATGTCATTATTATTTTCTGAATCATTTTGTTCTTCACCGTTGTTATTGTCGTTTCCATTATCTCCTGGCGTATCGGAATTATTATTTCCAAAAGCAAAGAACAATAATGGAAGTGCCAATAAGATAGAGGCTAATATCACCCATAGTAATGGTCGTTCTGTCATATACTCCCCTCCTTACTACGTACAATATGCAAGTAGTACAAGGGGGGTATGGGGATATGCGGATGGACAAACTAAAAAAATATAAAGGGATATTGGAATATGTGGTAAAGCATAAGTGTGTTACCCATAGGGGAGGGGGACAATGCCATCGGAATTAAATGTCTGAAAAAAGTGATAAAAAGAAAAGGACTGCTCACAAGTCATGTATGATGACTTAATGGACAGTCCTATTTGTTCGCATATCTTATTTTTTGGTCATGTTGTTTAGACCAGAAAGCTGAGGAATCACATTTGCAAGTTGCCCACCTCGACCAGTCATTAAACTGTACGCAGCTGCACCAATTCCAATGGATGCAATTATCGGTAAGACATTTCGTTTCATGATTTCAGCTCCTAATTTGTATTAATTGCTCTTTTGAGCATTTATAGCTTTTGTCATTTAACGTTAAACTATCACAGAATTTATTTACCAATATCCGTAGCTAATGGAAGACGGATCTCAACAGTGGTTCCTTTACCTAGTTCACTAAAAAATTCAATTGACCCTTTATGATCTTCAATAATTTTATTACTAATCATTAAACCAAGGCCTGTACCTTTTTCCTTATTCGTAAAGAAGGGTTCACTAAGTCGCTGCAGATGTTCCTTGGAAATGCCAATTCCTTCATCACGTACTTTTATCATGACAAATCCTTCTTCAGTTGAGAGAGTATGTATATGTAGTTTTCCACCTCGTGGCATTGCCTCAATCGCATTCTTTATTAAGTTAATAATTACTTGTTTAATTTGCTTTGCTTCACAATTCACATATGGGAACGAATTGAATTTTGTGACGAATTCCACATTATTTAATACCGCCTCTGGGCGCATAAAAGAAATAACCTCTTGTACGACCGTATTCACATTTTCTTTTTTGAAAACAATTTCCCTCTGTGGTTTGGCGAGTATTAAAAATTCATTCATAATAAATTCGATTCTTTCAATTTCTGAAGTAATAATTTCACCAAATTGATGATTCGTTTCCTCGGCTAGTAATTGGACAAACCCTTTAATACTTGTTAAAGGGTTTCTTATTTCATGTGCAATTCCTGCTGCTAGTTGGCCGATTACACCTAATTGGTCGAGCTGTTTAATTTGATTTGTTTTTTCCTTTAATTCTGTAACATCCTTAAAGATACTTATATGTCTCGTTACAGTGCCATCTTTATCTGTAATCGGAGTTATTTCTGCTCTTATCCAGCGAGTTTGCCCACTGTCTTTATCTGTTAAGTTAAATTCAAGTGCTTGTGATATCCCGCTTGTGGATCTAAAAATTTCAATCAAATTATTGCTGGCATCTGTATCAAATTTATCTTCAAAACATAGAGGATTTTCATAAATATCTTCAAGCTTAATCCCCCAAGATTTTTCTATAGAAGGACTTACATATAGGAACTTATCTTTTTTTATGTCAAACAAACAGATGACTTCAGAAATATTTTTGGTTATATCAAGGAGTAATCTCTCTTCCGCTTCTAAAGTTTCGTTTTGCAGTTTTACAAGCATTTTATATTCCATAAGTTCAGATATATTTTCTGTCACTCCTAATAAAGCGGATATTTCACAGTTTTCATTATAAACAGGAGTAATCATTAAATTTATGGGAATTAGGGTACCATCTCTTCTTTGTCTCACAGTCTGTTGCTTAATTATTTTTTCGCCTTGTAGTAATCGCTGCATGACATTTTGAAATTCAAATTCTAAATGTTGTGGGATAATTGGTAGCCTTTTACCGGTTAATTCATCTTGTGTCCATCCATATAACTCTTCAAATGCTCGATTAACTAAGATTACTTTTCCATCCACATCGACAATATCAGCCGCCGTATCTGTTAAGTCAAAAAACGTGCTTCGCCATCCTATCGATATGCTATCTCTACTATCTATTATATCTTTTAAAGGTTGACAAATAAGCTTAATTGAACCTTCTTCTGTATACTCACAAGTAGTCCAAAGTACTGAACTATATGTCCCGTTTTTTTGTTTTAATCGACTTGTGAAGGGGATGAATTGTTGATTTGGATACAAAAACAATAGTTTTTCGACAGTGTTTTTTACATCATCAGGATGAATAAAATCGAATAGAAGTGAATTTTCTATAACCGAATTAGGTATTTGAATACATGTTTCAAAAGCTGAATTTGCGTATTTTATTATCCCTTTTTTATCTAAAAGTAAAAAGATATCTTTTGTTTTTTTAGAAAACCATTGTAATGCTTCGAATATGAAGGGATTTTCTACATTTATTTGCCCCACCGAAGACTCCCCTTTTTAGACTATGATGTTTTAATTGTAACAGAAATTTTAAGTAAAATTAACAGAAAAGAAATAAGAATAGAATTATTAGTAAAATGTCGAAAAAAGAAAATGGAGAAATTATATTCTTACAAGATATAACTTCCGAAAAATAATTTCGCGAAATGTGGTAAAAGTTTTAGAAAGCTTGCTTGAACTCGCGTCCTAGTATGGTAATTCCTGTTATGATCTGAATACTAGCAATCAACCTCAATAATACTCAGCAATTTTTGTTAAAAGGTAACAAGAAAAAACCAAACTATCTTGAATGTTATTCAAGCAATAGTTTGGCTGTAATCCATCTACACTATTTTGTCTCAATATCAATATTTATTTATTCCCTTTTTTTGTTTTCAGGCGAGGTCCGAGTCCTAATTCTTTTTTTTCTTTTATTAGAGCTTTGTACAGGGAAATCATCATCAAAATCATGATAAATGAAAAAGGGAAAGCGGCTATTATTAATGCATTTTGTAATGCTTGTAATCCGCCACTATATAATAAAATAGCCGCCATTGCTGCAAGCATTACTCCCCATGTGAGCTTTACTCTGTTTGGTGGGGTAAGCGAACCATTTGTTGTTTGCATTCCTAAAACAAATGTAGCTGAATCCGCTGAAGTGATAAAAAATATCACTACAAGTAAAACTGCAATAAAAGATAATATACTTGATATTGGGAGCTGGTTAAATATAGCGAACAATACTTCTTCTGTTACAAACTGTGTTAAATCGACATTTCCTGCCTGTTGCACATCTATTGCTGTCGTTCCAAATACTGCAAACCAAAGAAAGCTAACAAAAGTAGGTAAGAGTATAACACCAATCAGGAATTCACGAATTGTTCTACCCCTTGATACCCGTGCGATGAAAATACCGACAAATGGTGACCATGAAATCCACCAAGCCCAATAAAAGATAGTCCAGTTATTTATCCATTCTCGATGATCCGTGTTAAGTGGAGCAATTCGGAAGCTCATTTGAATAATGTTTTGGACGTACTTACCTAATGTATCAGTAAAAAGATTTAAAATAAATAACCCAGGGCCGACGATAAAGATAAGCACTAAGAGTATTACAGCAAGAATTAAATTCGTATTACTTAAATATTTAATTCCTTTACTTAATCCAGACCAAGCTGACATGATGAACAATATCGTTACAATTACTATGATAATTAATTGTACTGTAAAGTTGTTAGGTATGTTGAATAAGAAGGAAAGTCCACCATTAATTTGCGCTGCACCAAAACCTAAAGTCGTAGCTACCCCGATAACTGTAGCAGTTACAGCAACAATATCGATTATAGTTGCTACTTTTCCTTCTGAATATTTACCTAATAAAGGGCCTAGAGTTGCACTTATTAATCCTGGCTTATCTTTTCTATAGTTAAAGTAGGCTAGGCTTAACGCAACTACCCCATAGATTGCCCATGCATGTATCCCCCAGTGAAAAAAAGTGTACCTCATTGATTCTTTTATGGCATCATCTGAACCTGGCTCTGCAAGCGGAGGGTTACTGGCAAAATGTGAAAGTGGCTCTGCTGCCCCCCAGAACACGAGTCCGATTCCCATACCTGCGCTAAATAACATAGCAAACCAAGTGGTTTTGGTGTATTCCGGTTTTTCACCAGGTTTCCCTAATCTAATAGCACCTATTGGACTAAAGATCAGTAACAAGCAAAAGATGACGATTACCGTAACTAAAATTAAATAATACCAACCAAAACTAGAAGTTATAAATGATTGAATATTTGCAGTAGCTGCTTCAAAGTTACTTGGTGTCGCTACACCAAGAATAACTGCTACTAATAAAATAGCTGCTGATATCCAAAAAACGTTTGAAACTTTTCTCATATCATACTCCTTTAAGAGGATTATCGAATTTATATACTTAGTATTGCTTCATTCCCAATTCTTATTTAACTGAAACTCGATTATTTTTAATAAAAAGCTCTGTTAAACTCTGTTGTTGATTTTCGCTCCAGTACACTCGCTTTCCGCGGGCACTGCCTCAGCTAACTTTGCAAAGAAAACCGCTTTGCTAAGTGGATCTTCGGCTCGTGCTGTTCCCGCAGGTCCGTGTACATCCGCTACAATCAACTAAGTTGTTAACACCAATGAACTTTATCAGAGCCTAATAAAAAAGTGGAAAGGTACATTTGTTTTGTGTAAGTCCCAAAGAAAAGCCTGTGTAGTTATAGTTTTTAAATAACTTTTTAAAATTTATTTAAAAAGTAATTGAAAGTGGTTTCAAAAACATGTATATTGGATTTAGAAGTTAAGTAAATGCTTACAGGAATAATTTTGAGAGGGGTATGTCGATGTTGAAAGAAGCAGTATTCAAGGATATTCCGGTAATTAAATATGAGGGTTCTAGTTCAACTAATCCTTTTGCATTTAAACATTATAATGCAGATGAAATTGTCGGGGATAAGCCGATGAAAGATCACCTTAGGTTTGCTATGAGTTACTGGCATACTTTTACGTTTGGTGGTACTGATCCATTTGGATTACCTACTATGGAGAGAGAATGGGATTCGATTGAGAATCCGATGGAACTTGCGAAAAGAAGAGTAGTTGCGGCTTTTGAATTCATGGAAAAGCTAGGGATTGAATATTTCTGCTTCCATGATGTAGATGTTGCTCCTGAAGGAAAGACACTAGCTGAAAGCGAACGTAATTTATTTGAAATTGTAGACTTAATTGAAGAAAAGATGGAGGAAACAGGAATTAAGCTGTTGTGGGGAACAACGAATGCTTTTAGTAATCGAGTATTTATGCACGGTGCTGCCACTTCATCTAATGCAGATGTGTTTGCGAGAACTGCTGCGCAAATTAAGATTGCAATGGATATTACGAAACGTCTTGGTGGTGAAAACTACGTACTTTGGGGCGGTAGAGAAGGTTATGAAACACTTTTAAATACTAACACAGAACTTGAATTAGACAACCTTGCTCGCTTATTAAAAATGGTTGCGGCATATAAAAAGGAAATAGGCTTTACTGGTCAATTATTAATTGAACCAAAGCCGAAAGAGCCTACAAAACATCAATATGACTTTGATACAGCAACTGTATTAGGATTCTTAAGAAAATATGGTTTAGAGAATGATTATAAATTAAATATCGAAGCGAACCACGCAACTCTTGCAGGACATACATTCCAACATGAGTTAAATATGGCAAGAATCAATGGTGCATTAGGAAGTATTGACGCAAACCAAGGGGATACATTACTTGGGTGGGATACAGATCAATTTCCAACAAATGTGTATGATGCAACATTAGCAATGTATGAAGTATTGAAGCAGGGTGGACTTGCACCAGGTGGACTAAACTTTGATGCAAAAGTTAGAAGAGCTTCATTTGAAGCAGAGGATTTATTCCACGCGTATATTGCCGGAATGGATACTTTTGCAAAGGGGTTAAAAGTCGCTCATAAACTGCTAGAAGATGGTGTTCTTGAGGATAATATTGCTAAACGTTATGAAACCTATGATAATGGGATTGGAAAAGAGATTGTAAATGAGCAAGTAGGTTTAAATGACCTATATGAATACGCAATAAGGAATAACGATATCAAACTAAGTTCAGGCAGACAGGAAATGTTAGAAGCGATTGTGAACAATTATATTTATGAAACAAAATAATATGAATTGGTGATGTAAATGTATTTTCAGCAGCATGAGAAAATGATGAACAGAGATAAAGTTTTAGCAACACTTTTTGAGCATCGCCAATTAACAAAATTAGAAATTTCACGAATTACAAATTTAAGTATACCAACAGTAACTTCTAATATTACTAGTTTAATGGAAGATGGGCTAGTAGATGAAGCTGGAGTTGCTAATTCTACAGGCGGACGTAAACCAAAAATAGTCCGCCTTCTTCCTAATTCGCGATATTCAATTGGTGTGGAAATAACGCCATCAAAAGTAAAATTGGTGTTAATTAATCTATTTTGTGAGATTCAACTAAGGAAAGAATTTTCCTTAGTTGAACTCAAGACAACTTCTGGTTTCCGTCAAGCCATGGTTAAAATGGCTGAAGTAATACAAGAAATAATTAAAGAATTACAAATCCCAAGTGAATGCATTATGGGGATTGGTATTTCTGTTCCAGGAACAGTTAACAGGGATCAATTTGTATTAGAATTAGCACCTAATCTTGGAGTAAAACAATTTTCACTACAATTTCTTAAGGATATGTTTGCATTTCCTCTCTATATTGAAAATGAGGCAAATGCAGGTGCATTAGGTGAACTAGTGCTTAACAAGCAAGCCTCTGATGATCATACAGTTTATGTATCAATTACAGAAGGAATTGGTACATCGATTATGTCTAAGGATGGCTTCTATAAAGGGAATAAGGAACGTGCTGGTGAGTTTGGACATATGCATATCGGAAATTCGGACAGAATTTGTAGTTGTGGAAGAACAGGCTGTTGGGAACTGTTTAGTTCAGAAACAGCATTGCTTACTATGTATAAGGAACAAACAGAAATAGTACAACCAAACCTTGTTGACATAATGGAGAGGTATATTGCGAGTGATGAAGATGCGCAATTTGTAGTGAAAAAATATTTGTACAATATTTCACTAGGTATACAAAACATCTTATTAGCAATTGATCCAAAACAAATTATTATTGGTGGCGAGCTTGCAAAGTATAGTGAACATTTAATAACAGAGTTACGAAATTTTGTTTTTTCCCAAGCTGTTTTTCACAATGAACAAGATGTAGAAATTAATTTTTCTACGCTATATACAGATTCATCCATATTAGGTGCTGCAATTACGCCTTATAAACAACTATTTTTAACAGATGAAGAGTAAAGAAGGTGAAGTTATGGGGTATCTTGGAATTGACCTAGGTACATCCGGTGTAAAGATCGTTTATATGGTGAAACCAGGTCATATTGAAAAACAAGTTACAAAGGAATATCCGATATATCACCCCCACCCTGGATGGTCCGAACAACATCCGATGGATTGGTGGGATGCAACTGTCGCAGGCATTCAAGAGATTTTAAAAGAAGTACAAGCTAGTAATATAGCAGGTATTGGTTTAAGTGGTCAGATGCATGGAATGGTAGCATTAGATAAAAATGGTGAAGTGTTAACACCGGCCATTTTATGGAATGATCAACGTACTCATGAAGAATGTCTTTACTTAAATAATGAAGTTGGAAGAGAATTTCTAACGAAACATACTGGAAATATGGCGATTACAGGCTTTACGGCACCAAAAATTCTTTGGTTGAAAAAGAATGAGCCTGAAATCTTTAATCAAGTCCGTTATTTTATGTTACCGAAGGATTTCATTGGATATAAATTAACAGGCGAGATGTTTACAGATGTTTCGGATGCCTCTGGTACACTGTATTTCAATGTTGAAAAACGTACTTGGTCACAGGAAGTATTAGATATTATCGGAATTAATGAAGATATGTTACCAAAAGTGTATGAATCTTACGAGGTAGCTGCAGAAATTAATGAGAACACATCTAACGAAACAGGACTTCCAGTAGGTGTTAAAGTTGTTGCTGGTGGTGGTGATAATGCTGCTGGTGCAGTCGGAAGCGGTATTATTCAAGAAGGTACAGCATTAATTTCTTTAGGTACTTCGGGCGTTGTTTTTTCTCCTCAGAAATCCTATTCCGTTGATGAAAATAATCGTTTGCACTCCTTCTGTGATGCTACCGGAAAATGGCATGTTATGGGAGTAATGCTGTCTGCTGCAGCCTCATTAAAATGGTGGATAGAAGACATACATGATGGTGATTATGATCAGTTATTACAGGAGGCAGAAGCTTCACCAGCAGGCAGTAATGGACTGTATTTCCTACCTTATTTAAGTGGGGAAAGAACACCTCATAATGATCCGTTTGCAAGAGGGACATTTATAGGCTTGAGCCCAACTCATACTAGAGGAGATATGACGAGAGCTGTATTAGAAGGTGTTGCATTTGCACTTAATGACTCATTTGCAATATCTAGGGATCTTGACCTTACCTTTGATGAAGTAAGTATCATTGGAGGAGGTACGAAGAGTTCTTTATGGATGCAAATATTTGCGGATCTATTGCAAACAAAAGTAGTAACTTCTTCTAACTCAGGTGGTCCCGCTGTTGGCGCTGCAATATTAGCTGCAGTCGGAACTGGTGCTTATCATTCATTAGAAGAAGCCTGTACTAACATGAACGAAAATGAACAAGTATTTGAACCAAATGTATCGAATGGGGAAGTATACGCCAAAATGTTCCCTGTTTTTCAAAAAATATATTCTGTTTTAAAGGATACTTTTGGGGAAATATATGATGTAAATAAGAGTTTATAAGTCTTAATGTGATTGATAATAAACTAACGAGCATCATATAATAATAGAAATGTAAGACTAGACGACATTAAGGCATAGTTGCAATAGTGTTCGGGCTAGTCTGTTTTTGTTAGTATAACACGTAACAATTTATAGCAAATTAAGAAGAATGCTGAGTTACGAAGGAGAGAGCCATGATGGGTGATTTTTCCGCATTTAGCAGAAATCAGCTAATACAAGTTATGTGTAATACAGAATATGATTTACTAGTTATTGGTGGCGGAATAACGGGTGCTGGAATTGCTCTCGACGCAGTTTCACGTGGTTTAAAGGTAGCATTAGTTGAAATGCAAGACTTTGCAGCTGGAACATCTAGTCGCTCTACGAAACTAATACATGGAGGATTAAGGTACTTAAAGCAATTTGAAATCAAGGAAGTAGCAGATTTAGGTAAAGAACGGGCAATTGTTTATGAAAATGGTCCTCATGTAACTACGCCAGAATGGATGATTCTCCCTTTTCATAAAGGAGGCACATTTGGCAAGTTTACGACAGCTATCGGACTTACCATTTATGATTACCTTGCAGGAGTGAAAAAAACAGAACGCAAAACGATGTTAACAAGGGAAGAAACATTAGAAAAAGTTCCATATATAAAGGAAGATGGATTATTAGGTAGTGGATTCTATGTGGAATATCGTACAGACGATGCACGATTAACAATTGAAGTGATGAAAGCTGCTCATGAAAGAGGAGCACATATTATGAATTACGTTAAAGCAGATAGCTTTATTTATGATCAAGGTATCATTGTTGGCGTTAATATAGTTGATCTGATATCCAATTCTCATCATGTAATTCGTGCTCGCAAAGTGGTCAATGCAGCAGGGCCTTGGGTGGATGAGGTTCGGAAAAAGGAAGGAACAATTGAAGAGAAACACTTAAAACTATCGAAAGGTGTCCATCTTGTGTTTGATCAAACGACCTTTCCGCTTTCACAATCCGTTTACTTTGATACACCTGATGGTCGTATGGTGTTTGCCATTCCACGCGAAGGAAAAACATATGTAGGGACGACAGATACCTTTTATGATGGAGATCCGGGTGAATTACATGTTACACGTGAGGATTGTACGTATATACTTAACGCTATACATTATATGTTTCCTGATATTAAGCTTACCGATTCAGACATAGAGTCAAGTTGGGCAGGTGTAAGGCCATTAATTCATGAAGAGGGAAAGGGTCCTTCGGAAGTATCGAGAAAAGATGAAATATGGGAATCTGACACAGGATTAATTACTATTGCTGGTGGTAAATTAACTGGCTACCGTAAAATGGCTGAAAAGGTAGTTAACCTAATTGTACATCAACTTGGGAAGGCAACTAGCCCTTGTATAACAAAAAAGCTTCGCATTTCTGGTGGAGATGTTGGGGGATCTGCGCAACTCGATTCTTTTTTAGAGGAGAAAGCCCAGGAAGCAGAAAGTTTTGGTTTAACGAAGGAGGATAGCTATAAATTAGCGAAGTTATATGGTACGAATGTAGATAAAGTGTTGTCTTACCTTACGAATAATGAGGGATCTAATCTGCCACCTAGTTTACACGCACAATTACTTTATAGTATTCATCATGAAATGGTTGTGAAACCGACAGATTTTTTCCTAAGAAGAACGGGTTACTTATTATTTGATATGCAAAAAGTAGATAAGTGGAAGCATAAAATAATCGAAGAAATGGCAATGATTTTTAATTGGACAGACGAGGAAAAGTCACATTATGTGGAGGATCTAAATGAGGAAATAGCTAGGGCAACAACTTTCAAATGATGGAGGTAGTGTAAATGAGTGAACAATATATTATGGCATTAGATCAGGGTACAACTAGTTCGCGAGCAATATTATTTGATCATAACGGTGAAATTTTTCATACATCACAAATTGAATTTAAACAATATTTCCCGCAACCAGGTTGGGTAGAGCATAATGCAAATGAGATTTGGAGTTCTGTTTTAGCTGTAATTGCTAGAGTTCTCTCAGAGAAAAATGTTAAGCCTGAGCAAGTTGTTGGGATTGGAATAACGAACCAAAGAGAAACGACCGTTCTTTGGGATAAAAACACAGGTGAGCCGATTTATCATGCGATTGTTTGGCAGTCACGACAAACAGCAGAAATATGTGAGGAACTCCAAGCAGCAGGTCATGAACAAACATTTCGTAGTAAGACAGGTTTATTAATTGATCCATATTTTTCAGGAACAAAAGTAAAATGGATATTAGATAATGTAGAAGGTGCAAGAGAAAAAGCTGAAGCAGGTGACTTATTATTCGGCACGATTGATACTTGGCTCGTATGGAAATTATCTGGTGGAAAAGTACATGTAACGGATTATTCTAATGCCTCTAGGACATTAATGTATAACATCCATGAATTAAAATGGGATGAAGAGCTTCTAGAAATTCTTGAAGTACCTGCTTCGATTCTACCTGAGGTGCGTTCTTCCTCAGAAGTTTATGCACATACGGAGGATGTCCACTTTTTTGGACAAAAGACTCCTATTGCGGGAATTGCTGGTGACCAGCAAGCCGCACTATTTGGTCAAGCTTGTTTTGAGCGTGGGATGGGAAAAAATACATATGGTACAGGTTGTTTTATGTTAATGAATACTGGAGAACAGGCGGTTGTGTCGGAACACGGACTATTAACAACGATTGCTTGGGGGATTGATGGAAAGGTAGAGTATGCGCTAGAAGGCAGTATATTTGTAGCGGGCTCCGCTATCCAATGGTTGCGAGATGGTTTGCGTCTGTTCCGCGATTCTGCTGAAAGTGAGAAATATGCGCAAAGAGTTGAGTCTACCGATGGAGTGTATGTTGTTCCTGCATTTGTCGGGTTAGGTACACCATACTGGGATAGTGATGTAAAAGGAGCAGTATTTGGATTAACTCGGGGAACGTCCAAGGAGCATTTTATTCGAGCTACACTTGAATCCCTTGCCTATCAAACAAGGGATGTGTTGTACGCTATGGAAGCAGATTCTGGAATACCATTAAAAGCATTACGCGTTGATGGTGGTGTGGTGAAAAATAATTTTCTCATGCAGTTTCAAAGTGATATGTTAAATGTTTCAGTGGAACGCCCGACAATTAATGAGACTACAGCATTAGGAGCGGCTTACTTAGCAGGATTAGCAACGGGATTTTGGAAAGACCGTTCCGAAATAACGAAAAACTGGAAAATGGATCGCTCCTTTACTCCAAAAATGGATGAGGCTGTTCGTGAAGATCTATATAATGGTTGGAAAAAAGCAGTAAACGCAACAATTGCATTTAAATAAAGCTCTGTTAATCTCTGTTGTTGATTTTCGCTCCTGTACACTCGCTTTCCGCGGGCACGGCCTCAGCTAACTTGGCAAAGAAAACCGCTTTGCCAAGTGGATCTTCGGCTCGTGCTGTTCCCGCAGGAGTCTCGTGTACATCCGCTACAATCAACTAAGTTGTTAACAACAATGAACTTTAACAGAGACTTAAATAAAGAAAGATGGAGCAATCATTTTAGTAATAAACCCGAACAGATGCTAACTTTACCGCTACGGAAATACACTACGCTTTGCAGGAGCATAGAAAAGGGGAAGGTCATAAATGAAGAATGCAGGCTAAAAGCACAACATCCTGTTGGCAGGATCAAACAACGAATTCCTGTCGCTTCGCCTGCACTAGTATATCCGTACTTCATTGCGTGCCCGCGACAAGCAAATAACCTGAGACGAAGGAAGCAGTTCTTTTCCTTTCTTGTCTCAGGTTGTTTGACCTCGAGCCGATAGCGCTGTTCGCTAGACAAGGTTCGGAGAAGCCTCGTCGGTGCTCTAGTCGCACCTGTTTAGCTTAGGCTCCTAGCGGCTAGCGAGCGAGACATTCCTATTCTTACGATAAGTCAACATCGGCAGCGGAAACTGAAAATATACTCTCCAGATTGTCATAGATGTTTCAAAGGTTTTAAATAATTCCTTCTTCCTTGAATTTTAGCCATTCCATTCCTAAATCGATAATAGCTAGTGCAAGAGCATGTTCCAATATACTACTCTCCGCATAGCCAACGACATCGTCATATTCACTTCGAAAATATTTCGAATACGCTTTATAGGATCCATCCTCATTTAGGATTGCGTAAGCACTTAGTTTACCCCCAAGCTTATCTTTTCCCAAGGCATATGTATCCCCAATAACATCTTTTGTTAGAAGTATGTATTCAAGCATTCCATAACAACCTTTTTTAAATGAATATATATCCAAATAAACAAAATTGCAAATTATCAAAATCTGGGTATTGAAGTGGTATTTGAAGATAGAAATTAGCCGTCGTCACAGTTTATACACAATTGATAATCATTATCAATTATTGATTGACTTGGGTGTTGTCCATGATATAATTGAATTGATAATGATTTTCAATTAAAGACAGAAAAATCAAACAGGTGCTGAGGGTTTCTATGAAAACATGGTATTTACTTATCGGGCTAATTGTTGCCTCCATACTGTCACTATTCATTGGTGTCAGTAATATAACTCCTCTAGATTTGCTAGATTTTACATCTGAGGAGACTGAAATATTTCTCATTAGCAGACTCCCTAGACTTTTTGCTATATTACTAGCTGGAGCGGGAATGAGTATTGCTGGACTAATAATGCAACAGCTTAGTCGAAATAAATTTGTATCTCCTACAACAGCAGGAACACTAGATGCTACGAGACTTGGTATTTTAGTGTCGATGCTCTTATTCGCAAATGCAACAATGTTTACGAAAATGCTAGTAGCGTTTGCTTTTGCATTAGGTGGAACCCTGTTATTTATGCAAATTCTCAATCGCATAAAGTTTAAGGATGCCATCTTCATTCCACTTGTAGGGCTCATGTTCGGGAATATCTTATCTTCCTTAACAACGTTTTTTGCGTATAGAGCTGATGTTATTCAAAACATGTCTGCATGGTTACAAGGTGACTTTTCAATGATTATGAAAGGGCGCTATGAATTATTATATATAAGTATTCCAATCATCGTTATTGCATATTTATTTGCAAATCGTTTTACCGTTGCTGGTATGGGAGAGGACTTTGCCAAAAATCTCGGCCTGCATTATAAAAGAATAGTTAATATCGGATTAATTCTTGTTGCATTAATAACTGCAACAGTTGTACTAACTGTAGGAATGATTCCGTTCTTAGGACTTATCATCCCTAATATTATATCGATTATCAAAGGGGATCATTTGCAAAAAACGTTACCACAAACGGCCCTATTAGGAGCTACTTTCCTTCTAATATGCGATATTTTAGGCAGAGTCCTAATATATCCTTATGAAATTTCTATTAGTTTAATGGTAGGAGTCATTGGAAGTGGTATTTTCCTTTACCTACTGTTCCGGAGGAAAGCATATGCGTAATTCTACTAAACTAATAATTTTAACTGTAATTGCTCTAGGCTTTTGTGGAATATACTTATTTCATGACTTAAATGGCAGCTTTGACTATGCTCTCCCGAGAAGGACAATGAAAGTATTAGCGATGGTAATAACGGGAGTAGCAATAGCTTATGCAACTGTTGTCTTTCAAACAATTACCCATAATCGTATATTAACACCAAGTATTATGGGGTTGGACTCCTTATATTTGTTAATACAAACATTAGCTATTTTCTTTTTAGGATCTGACCATATTACGATTGTAAACAGACAAGTCAATTTCATTTTGTCAGTAGTAGCGATGATTATTTTTGCTTTACTACTTTATCAATTTTTATTTAAAAAGGGTCAACGACCAATCTACTTCTTACTATTAGTAGGTATTATTGTCGGAACATTTTTCGGAAGTGTTACAACCTTCCTTCAAGTGCTAATTGATCCAAATGAATTTTCAATTGTACAAGATAGAATGTTTGCAAGTTTTAATAATATAAGTTCTGATCTTGTTTGGATCGCTTTATTCATAATCGGGATTGTGATTCTTATCGGTTGGAGGACACTACCTCACTTAGATGTATTATCGTTAGGTCGTGATACAGCAATTAATCTTGGAGTAGCATATGACAAGCTAGTAAAGCAGATGTTAATCATTTCCTCTGTCTTAATTGCTGTTTCTACTGCTCTAGTTGGGCCAATCACATTTTTTGGCTTAATTGTTGCCAACTTATCCTACCAATTCTTTAAAACATATAAACACAGTATATTGATTAGCGGTGCCGTTGCAATGAGTGCAATTGCTCTAGTTGGCGGGCAATGGGTAGTAGAACGGGTCTTTAGCTTTTCTACAACATTAAGTGTCATTGTTAACTTTGTTGGTGGTGTTTATTTCATTTATTTATTATTAAAGGAGAGTCGATCTACGTGATACAAGTGCGCGGCTTATCGAAGTTTTATGGGAAAAAGCCTGTAGTTGAAAATGTAACAGTTGATATAAAGCGTGGACAAATTACTTCTTTTATTGGGCCAAACGGTGCTGGGAAATCGACGTTATTATCGATGGTAAGTCGTCTCCTCGATGCTGATACGGGAGAGGTGTTAGTTGATAATAATAATGTGAAAAAGATGAAGTCAAATGATTTCTCGAAAAGAGTTTCAATATTGAAGCAATCAAACTATATGAATGTTCGACTGACGATTCGGGAACTTGTTTCATTCGGTAGATTTCCATATTCAAGAGGACGCCTAACACCAGAAGATGAAGAAAAAGTCGATGAAGCGATTGAATACATGGCATTAGGAGATATACAAGATTCGTATATTGAAGAGCTATCAGGTGGTCAAAGGCAGCGTGCCTTTATCGCGATGGTTATTGCTCAAGATACGGAGTATATTTTACTCGACGAGCCATTAAATAACCTAGATATGAAACATTCTGTACAGATAATGAAAATATTACGCAGACTTGTGAATGAATTAGGGAAGACGGTAATCATTGTTTTACATGATATCAACTTTGCTTCCGTATATTCTGATCGTATTGTTGCACTGAAAGACGGGAAAGTTGTAAAAGATGGGCCTACAGAAGAAATCATTCAGTCTGATTCACTGAAAGAGATTTATGATATGGATATACCAATACAACAAATGAATAACTGTAGAATTTGTGTCTACTTTAACTCATAAATAACTCGAGGGAAAATTCCCTCGAGTTATTTTTTTGTTTTGGAATGATTTAAAGAAAAAGTGGAATGGTAAGGAAATAGGAAAAAAAAGGAGGAGTACGTGCATGAATCGAGGTGGTGTGCAATTAACACTACAAACTAGTAGTTTAGTGATTGGCTTCATGGTGTGGGTAATTCTATCCTCATTAATGCCATTTATATCTAAAGACATTCCTCTAACAGCTAGTCAAATATCCTGGGTAACTGCTGTTCCAGTTATTCTCGGTTCTATTCTTCGAGTTCCGATTGGTTTCTGGACAAATTCCTTAGGGGCTAGATATTTGTTTTTTATTAGCTTTCTTATCTTATTGCTCCCTGTTTATTTTATCAGTATTGCCGATTCCATGATGGGGTTAATTCTTGGTGGATTGCTTTTAGGTATTGGTGGTGCCGTATTTTCCATTGGAGTTACCTCCTTACCTAAATATTACCCAAAGGAAAAGCATGGTTTTGTGAACGGAATTTATGGTGCGGGTAATTTAGGTACAGCCTTAACCAGCTTTGCTGCTCCAGTATTGGCAGAAAAGTTTGGATGGAGAACAACCATCCTGCTCTACATTATTTTACTAGCGTTATTTGCATTATTAAATTTTATTTTTGGTGATCGTAATGAACCGAAAGTAAAGAAACCATTCTTCAAGCAAATTAAAAGTGTATATAAAAGCCAAAAATTGTGGTTTTTAAGTCTATTTTATTTTATTTGCTTTGGTTCATTTGTAGCTTTCACCGTATATCTTCCAAATTTCCTCGTTAATCATTTTGGGTTAGAGGCAGTGGATGCTGGTATGCGAACGGCAGGTTTTATTGTGCTTGCAACCATTTTGCGCCCAGTTGGTGGTTGGCTAGGAGATAAATTTAATCCCTATAAAATTTTGGTACTCGTTTTTGCTGGTTTAACAGTCTCTGGAATTTTACTTTCCTTTACTCCATCACTAGTAATTTACACAGTAGGTTGTCTATCTGTTGCAGTTTGTTCTGGTATTGGAAATGGAACGATATTCAAGTTAGTTCCAATGTATTTCTCCAATCAAGCAGGGATTGTGAATGGGATTGTTGCGATGATGGGTGGGCTTGGCGGATTTTTCCCACCACTTATTTTAACAACGTTATTCAATTTTACTGGTCACTACGCCATCGGTTTTATGGCATTGTCCCAGTTTTCACTCGCTAGTTTAATATTAGTTTTCTGGATGTATCACCAAGATAAACTCTTCGTTGCTGATAACGTTATTGAACATACAGAAACAGGAGTAATGTTGACAAATATAGATGGTGTAATAGTTCGGGTTAATAAGGCGTTTACCAATGTCACAGGGTACACCCCTGATGAGGTAATAGGAGAGACACCGAAAAAATTACAATCAGGTAAACATGGTAAGGACTTTTACGAAAAAATGTTTGCAAGTATTAAAGATAAGGGCTTTTGGAAAGGTGAAGTATGGAATAAGCGTAAGAACGGGGAAATTTATCATCAATGGTTAACAATAAGTCCCGTAAAAAATGAAGTCGGTGATACTCAGTACTATGCTGGTTTATTTACCGTATTGCCGAATGAGAATGATTAGGCTGTATTCATACCCGTGAAATATGTAGTGGGAACTAATAAATATGTAACAGAAAGGGAGTTTATCATGGCAAATAACTCTTCTCCATTTTGGAGTAAATTGAAGTTTTTTGGTCAAACAGTGAAGGATAATAATCATATCGAAACTCAGCCACGTAGCCGTGAATCAGAAAAAATTTACCGTCGTCGGTGGCAACATGATAAGGTAGTGCGAACAACTCATGGAGTTAATTGCACAGGTTCATGTAGTTGGAAGGTACATGTAAAGGACGGAATTATTACATGGGAGACACAACAAACAGACTACCCTTCAACAGGACCTGATATGCCTGAATATGAACCACGTGGATGTCAGCGGGGTGCAACATTTTCTTGGTATACATATAGTCCTCTAAGAATTAGATACCCTTATGTACGTGGTTCACTACTTAAATTGTGGAGAGAAGCTTTAGAGGCAACAAAGGATCCTGTATTAGCTTGGAAAAGTATCGCAGAGGATGAGGCGAAGGCAAAAGAATTTAAAGCATCACGTGGAAAGGGTGGTTTTGTCCGTGCCAATTGGGATGAAATGTACACCCTCATTTGTGCGTCGCTCATTCATACTATTCAGGAATATGGACCTGACCGTGTATTTGGTTTTTCTCCAATACCGGCCATGTCGATGGTGAGTTACGCTGGAGGAGGGAGATTTTTAAGTTTATTAGGAGGCTCCTTGTTAAGCTTTTATGATTGGTATGCGGATTTACCAAATGCTTCCCCTCAAATTTGGGGTGATCAGACAGATGTTCCAGAGAGCTCTGATTGGTATAACTCTAGTTACATTATTGCTTGGGGTTCGAATATACCGCAAACTCGAACACCAGATTCGCATTTTTATGTGGAATCTAGATATAGAGGAACAAAGGTCGTAGCTGTTGCACCAGACTATGCGGAGTATGTGAAGTTTGCTGACAATTGGTTACCTGTGAAGGTTGGAATGGATGCAGCCCTTGCTATGGCGATGACACATGTTATTTTGAAAGAATTTTATGTCGATCAACAGGTTGATTTCTTTAATGATTATATAAAGACATATACAGATATGCCGTTCTTTATTACGTTGAAAGAAAAGGATGGCCAATATGTTGGTGATAAATTTCTGCGTGCAAGTGATTTAGGTATGGAAGTGAACAATGCAGAATGGAAACCAGTCTTATTTGATAAAAATACGAAACAGTTTGCAGTACCAAATGGAACGATAGGTCATCGCTGGGAAGAAGGAGCTAATTGGAACTTAAAGCTAGAAGACCGTGACAACGGATTGGGAGATATTGATCCTCAACTATCACTATTAGGGGAAGAAGATAAGGTTGTTATGGGGCTATTCCCATACTTTGGTGAAGAACAAGAAGGTGTTTTAAAAAGAGGGTTACCTGTGAAGGAAATCTCCATTAATGGCGTAACTACTTATATCACAACCGTCTTCGATTTAATGATGGCGAATTGTGCTGTGAATCGTGGACTTCCTGGGGATTATCCACAAAGTTATGAAGATGACATCCCATATACACCAGCATGGCAACAAAAACATACAGGTGTGGAAAAAGATAAAGTGGCTCAAATTGCAAGGGAATTTGCACAAAATGCGATAGATTCCAAAGGTAGATCGATGATTATTATGGGATCAGGAATTAATCAGTGGTATCATGCTGACAATATTTATCGTGCCATTTTAAACCTTGTTATGCTAACAGGCTGTGAAGGGAAAAATGGGGGCGGTTGGGCTCACTATGTTGGTCAGGAAAAGGTACGTCCACTTGAAGGCTGGGGTACGATTGCGATGGCGAAAGACTGGGGTGGACCGCCACGACTAATGAATGGAACAAGCTTTTTCTACTTTGCAACGGAACAATGGCGTTATGAAGATCAACGTATTGAAAATTTAAAGTCACCACTTGTGGATAAGAGCTTGTACAACCATCCTGGTGATTACAATATTTTAGCAGCTCGATTAGGGTGGTTACCAAGTTATCCCCAATTCAATAAAAACAGTATTGAACTTGCAAAAGAAGCTGGTGGTTCCATAGAGAAATTAAAGGAAAATGTCGTACAGCAGCTGAAGAATGGTGATCTTAAATTTGCAGTCGAAAACCCTGAAAATAAAAGCAATTTCCCTAAAGTCCTCTTTGTATGGAGAGCGAATTTAATTGGTAGTTCGGCAAAAGGACATGAGTATTTCTTAAAGCATTTACTTGGGACACACCACGGTAACCTTAGTGAAGAAAATGACCAAGATGCAACAGAAGAAATTAATTGGGTAGAAGATATTCCAGAAGGGAAATTAGATTTACTAGTAAGTATGGATTTTAGAATGTGTAGTACCGGTTTATATTCCGATATTATTTTGCCGGCAGCAACTTGGTATGAAAAGTCCGATATTTCGAGTACGGATATGCACCCGTTCATTCATCCGTTTAACCCTGCAATTGCACCACCATGGGAAGCAAAATCAGACTGGGAAACATTTAGGAATTTGGCGAAACGCTTTTCATTAATGGCGAAACATTATTTACCTGAACCAGTTCAGGATGTAGTTTCGACTCCGCTTGGTCATGATTCCCCAGGTGAACTCGCCCAAGCATATGGACGTGTCCCTGACTGGAAGAATGGGAAAGAAGAGCCTGTTCCTGGAAGAAATTTACCTAATTTGAATATAGTTGAACGTGATTATACGAAAATCTATGACAAGTTTATCTCACTTGGACCTAATGCAGGTAAACAGGTTGGGGCACATGGGATCAGTTTTAATTCAGAGGATGAATACAAAAAGTTATTAGAAATGCTCGGTCCATCTAATCATTCAGAGATATACCAAGATTGTCCTGATATATATTCAGACAAAAATGTTGCCGAGGCCATGTTAACTTTATCTAGTGCAACAAATGGCAGTCTTGCTATGAAAGCTTGGGATGTTGTTGAAAAACAAACTGGTCAGGAGTTAAAAGACTTATCCAGTGATCGAGCTGGAGAGCATATTACATTCCATGATATTACAACTCAGCCGAAGAAGGTTATAACGACACCTATTTTTACAGGAATTCAGAAAGGGCATAGGCGCTATTCGCCATTCACTCAAAATATTGAAAGACTCATTCCTTTTAGAACATTAACAGGAAGACAGCATTTTTATATTGACCATGATTTAATGACGGAGTTTGGGGAAGAATTGCCTACATTCAAAGCTCCATTGAAAAAGATGACCTTTTACGATAAGGATAATCGTCCAGTTATGGGTGGTCAGGAAATAACATTGAAGTATTTAACACCTCACTTTAAATGGTCTTATCACAGTACGTATGGTGATACATTACCGATGTTGACATTATTTAGAGGTGGACCACACGTGTGGATTAATAATGAAGATGCAGCATCCGTAGGGCTAGACGATAATGATTGGATTGAAATGTATAACCGCAATGGTGTGGTAGTTGCTAGGACAGTTGTTAGTCACAGAATGCCGAGGGGAGTAGCTTTTATGTACCATGTACAAGAACGTTATATTAACGTACCTGGCTCACCTATTACGAAGCAACGTGGTGGTACATTTAACAGCCCGACTAGAATTCATATGAAGCCGACTCAAATGATCGGCGGTTATGCGCAGCTTAGCTATGGATTTAACTATTATGGACCAACAGGAAATCAGCGTGATGAACAAGTTGTAATTCGAAAAATGGATAGGGATGAGGTGAAGTGGCTTGAGAATTAAAGCACAATACGGCATGGTAATGAACCTCGATAAATGTATTGGCTGCCATACATGTAGTGTGACATGTAAAACGACATGGACTAACAGACCCGGTGCAGAGTACATGTATTGGAATAATGTGGAGACGAAACCGGGAGTTGGGTACCCGAAACGCTGGGAAGACCAAGATACAAGAAAAGGCGGCTGGGAAATGCGAAACGGCAAACTAGAGCTAAAAGCAGGTGGCCGTGCGAGCAAATTATTGAATATTTTTTATAACCCAGATCTTGCACCAATCGATGATTACTATGAACCTTGGGATTATGAATATGAGAACCTAATTAATAGTCCTGCTGGTGATTATCAGCCAGTGGCCCGCCCGAAATCTCAATTAACTGGAGAATATATGGAAATCGTTTGGGGACCAAACTGGGAGGATGATCTTGCCGGTGTTTATAAGACTGGTAAAGATGATCCGAACATGAAGGGCCTTGAAGAACAAGTGAAATTTGAGTTTGAAGAAACGTTTATGATGTACTTGCCAAGAATTTGTGAGCATTGCATCAATCCATCTTGTCTAGCGTCTTGTCCATCAGGGGCGATATATAAACGTGATGAAGATGGGATCGTTCTCGTAGACCAGGATGCTTGTCGAAGCTGGCGTTTTTGTATGTCGGGATGTCCATATAAAAAGGTGTATTTCAACTGGAAAACGAACAAGGCAGAAAAATGTACTTTCTGTTTTCCGAGAATTGAAACAGGACAACCAACAATATGCTCCGAAACATGTGTAGGACGGTTACGCTATATTGGGTTAGTTTTGTATGATGCAGATAAAGTGGAAGCTGCTGCATCTGTTCAAGATGACAAGGATGCATATGAGGCACAGTTAGATATTTTCCTTGATCCACATGACCCGGAAGTAATAGCTGAAGCAAGAAAACAAGGGATTGCGGATGACTGGATTACAGCTGCACAAGATTCACCAGTATATAAGCTAGCTGTAGAACAAAAAATTGCCCTACCACTTCATCCAGAATATCGTACGTTACCAATGGTATGGTATGTGCCACCACTGAGTCCATTTATGAACGCATTTGGTGGTAGTGGGGACGCGATTGACCCTCGTGTTGTTTTCCCAACCATTGAGCAAATGAGAATACCAATTGAGTATTTAGCGAATCTATTTTCTGCAGGTGATACGGAAGTGATAAAAAATGTCCTTCGTAAGTTAGTTGCGATGAGAAGTTATATGCGCCAACTCAATTTGGATAAACCGACAGACCCTAGCATATTAGAGGCATCGGGGTTAACGGAGGATCTTGTACAGGAAATGTATCGATTGAACGCAATAGCAAAGTATTCTGATCGATATGTAATCCCACCTTCTCATAAAGAGTTGTCTGGAGATATGTTTACGGAAAGAGGAATGGCTGGATTTGAGGAATTCGGAAATAGTAGTGGTGGTGGAAGCTGTGAAACATGTGCAGTTGGTTCTCATCCACCAGAATCACCTTTGGAGTACTATGGTGAAAAGTATTGGAGGGAATTAGATGAATCAAAAGCAGAAGGCCTATAGTCTAATATCCACCTTACTGCAATATCCCGAACAGGAATGGATTCCCCTCGTGCAGGATTTAAATATGCACGAGGAGTTTCCTGATGACGAGATTCGATTTCCACTCCAACAATTTATTCGATATGTAACGAATACTTCTTATGATGAGTTATGTGAGAACTATGTTTATACATTTGATTTTTATGATAAAACAACGTTGTATTTAACTTATTCGGTATTTAAAGATAACCGTGATCGTGGCCCGGTGCTAGTAGAACTTAGGAATCAAATGTATGAGTTTGGTATGGAGTTTACATCAGAGGAACTGCCAGATTATTTGCCGCTTGTACTAGAATGCGCTTCTATTATTTCGGATCAAGATGCGGATAAGCTCCTTCGATTACATTTAAGGTCGATAAGGAATTTGTATCTAGAACTGCAAGGGATTGATAGTCCATATCGGCTTTTGCTAGAAGCATGTATAAATTGCATTGAAAAAGACATAGAAAATGAGAAAGTTTCATGATGAAACAGAAAGGAGTCATATATGAGTTTTATTGATACTTTCCTATGGGCTGTCTTTCCGTATCTTACATCCACGATTTTTATCATTGGTCATATTATTCGTTATAATGTGGATCAATTTGGTTGGTCAGCACAATCAAGTGAGTTTTTGGAAAAAAGGCAATTGAAATGGGGAAGCCTTCTGTTTCATTGGGGAATTGTCTTTGTGTTCTTTGGTCATGTTGCTGGTATTATGATACCGAAAATCATCTATGATACGGTTGGTGTTTCGGATCATTTATATCATATGGGAGCACTTTGGTTAGGTGGAGCAGCAGGTGTTGCCACTGTTATAGGAGGTTTCTTGCTATTTTTACGTAGAAGTGGACATAGGAGAATCCGAAATAACAGTAGCTTCAATGCAATGTTTACATTAGTTTTATTAGGAGCGGTTGTCCTAGTTGGTTTTACAGCAACGGTGGGCTATGCGGCATCTGGTGGTGACTTTGATTATCGAACTACGATTAGTCCATGGTTTCGCGGATTGTTGCTTTTTAACCCACAGCCTGAATTAATGGTGGGAGCTCCATTTGGTTTTCAGCTTCACGTGATTCTTGCTTTTGCACTGTTTGCTGTATGGCCATTTACAAGGCTTGTCCATGTTTGGAGCCTACCATTGGAGTACTTAACCCGAAATTACATTATTTTCCGTAAAATGAATGCCCAACAAATAGCAAGACGAGTTAAATAATGGTAGTTCTGTCTATACTAGATAAAAAATAGTAGATGTCTTAGGGGGCAATTGCCTCTTGTAGACATCTTTTATTATAAGGGAGAGAGGAAAATTATGTCAGGACCATCATTAAGAAAGTTAGATGCACATCGAGCCATTCACGAAGGTTCCTTTCGAGAAGCTAAGCATCTAACAGATTTATTGTATAAGTTAGTGGATGAAAAAAAGGAAAAAGAAAGTGCAGAAGTAGCAGATGGACTAGTAGAACACTGGGAATTACGGGTTATTACCCATGCCGACTCTGAGGAAGATGGATTTTACAAAGAAGTAGTGGAAAAAGACCCAGATATGAGTGAAACGATTGCTAAGTTAACAAGAGACCACGATTTACTACGGATACTAGCAAAGAGAATCAGAGGAATCTTAAAATCGGAAGGTGTAACAAAAGAAGTATTAGAGTGTTTTACAGGCATGCTTATTGTAAATGAAATCCATAGCCGAGATGAAGAAGAGAAGCTACTAGGGCATGATCACCACCATTGATGTTTTTTGCGACAGCAGCTTTATCTTGACTACCATCTGTGAATAATTGCTTTCCTATGGAGAGGATGGGAATCAGAAGGTCAACCTGATTCCCATTTAAGCAAAATAACATCTCAATAGGAATCATGCTCCAATGACTTCCTAATTCTTTTATGTTTGTTCTTGGATTATTCGTCCAATAGTTAATGCTAATTCTCTTACATCCTCCACATTTGTCTCGCGTCCAAATGATATTCGAATAAATTCTTTGGCGGACTTATCTTCCACCCCAAGCGCAAGCATCGTTTTGGACGGAGTTTGTTGTCCTACTTGGCATGCACTACCTGTTGAAATCGCAAATCCGAAGCGATTGCATTCAAGCATCACCATTTGACCTTCAACGCCTTTTATTCTCATACCAATTATAGAGGGAATGTCTGAATGATACATTACAAAATTTAATAGGTGTGGTTCTAGTGTATTTATAAAAGCGTTACGTAGTATTTCATAGTGCTTATGATAATTATCTAAGTTTTCGTATGCTTTTTTCGCAGCAATCGTCATCGCCACAATTGCTGGAACATTAACAGTACCGGGTCTAAACCCCTTTTCATGTGTTGCACTAGGATGATATTGCATCCATTGTAAATGAGGCTGTATATATACTGCTCCAATTCCTTTTGGGCCATAAAATTTATGCGCAGAAATCGTTAAGCTATCTACTATACGAGCAATTTGCTTTAAATCTGTCTTGCCAAACGTTTGTACACAATCGCTATGAAGTAAAATACCTTTTTCTTTACAAATGGCACTTACTTCCTCAAGAGGTTGGATTGTGCCAATCTCCGAGTTTCCATGCTGTAAAGTAATTAATACCGTATCTTCACGAATAGCTCCTATAAGCTGATTTATACTAATATGGCCACTTGCATCAAATGGAAGTGGTGTGACTTCATAATCTTCTTGGCGCAATTTTTCTAATGTGCTATGAATGGATGAATGCTCGGCCATTCCAGTAACAATATGCTTTCCCTTATTTTTAATGGAGGAAAGTAATGCATGAATTCCAAGGAAGTTTCCTTCAGATCCACCACTTGTAAAATAAATACCAGCCTTATCCACTCCTAATAAATTAGCAATCTCATAGCGGCTATTTTCTAATAAATCGAGTGCTTGGCTTCCAATATCATGAAGACTACTGGAGTTTCCATAATAGTCTGTTGCAGCTTGCACATATACTTGTGCAGCTTCTTTATCAAGTGGGCAAGATGCTGCGTAGTCAAAGTATTTCATGCTTTTTACAGCTCCTCCGTTTTATTTTTCGCAAAAAACTCTTGTCATAATTTTAAATCTATGTAAATATAAGTGTCAAGACATGTGTAAATATAGGGAGGCTGAAATGAAGCAAGCAGATGTAATTATTATTGGAAGCGGGATTGCTGCTTTGCAACTTGCAAAAGAGCTTCGTCATGATTTGAATGTGATTATCCTCACAAAGTCAAAGCTAGAGAATGGTAACTCCTATTTAGCTCAAGGAGGAATTGCAGCTGCAATAAGCAAAAGTGACAGTCCCCATAAACATGTTATAGATACACTGGAAGCTGGTAGATTTCATAATGATCTTGATGCAGTTCAAGCTCTAACAAAGGCAGCACCGTCGCTTATTTATCATCTGCACCAGGAAGGATGTAAATTTGATCAAAATAATGATGGGGAATTGCTGCTTGGTATGGAAGGAGCACATAGTGAAAAACGGATTGTTCATGGTGGAGGAGATGCAACAGGAAAAACAGTAATGGATTTTCTAGCCTCTCAAACAAAACCAAATATAAATATTATTGAAAATATCTTCGTATTCGAACTATTAACTTCAAAAGGAAGATGTTACGGAGTTAAAGGTAAGTATGCAAATCATAAAGTAGAAACTTTTTACGCAAACCATATTGTTATTGCTACAGGGGGATGTGGTCAACTGTATCGCTATACGTCAAATGCCGAAACGGTGACGGGTGATGGAATAGCGCTTGCTTACCGTGCAGGTGCTGAGATAGCAGATATGGAATTTATTCAATTTCATCCAACATTGTTGTACACAAATGGAAAAACTCGAGGACTTATTTCTGAAGCAGTGCGTGGAGAAGGAGCAAGGTTAATTACCAAATATGGGAAGTTCATCATGGAAGGTGTTCATCCATTAGGAGATTTAGCTCCAAGGCATATAGTGTCGCAAACCATTTATGAATATTTACGGAATGGGGAAGAAGTGTTTCTAGACATCTCTGATGTTGAAAATTTCTCTTCTCGTTTCCCAACCATTACTGCGCTATGCCAAAAACATGGTGTGGACATACAAGAAAAATTAATACCAGTGGCACCAGGCAGTCACTTTTCAATGGGTGGTATTAAAACAGACCTTATAGGTAGTAGTAGTTTACAAGGTTTATATGCTATTGGAGAGGTAGCTTGTACTGGTGTTCATGGTGCAAATCGCCTCGCTAGTAATTCTCTATTGGAAGGCTTGTTTGTTGGTAAAAGATTAGCAAACTGGTTGAATACTAATCATGTAAAGGAAAATATAAATCTAGATTTTAATTTTTACAAAGAAGCAGGAGAAGTCGCATTACCGAAACTGCACGAAATAAAAGATTCGATGATGGATAACGTTGGTATTATTCGAACAAAAGTAGGGCTATTAAAACAAAAGCAGTGGTTGGATAACTTCCATATCACAGAATTGCTCGATGCAAATTTAGAAGACTATACAACCGATGAATTAACAAAGATATTTATGCTCATTACTGCATCATTAATTACCGAATCCGCAATACAACGAACGGAAAGTAGAGGCGGTCACTATCGTCAAGACTACCCTCACGAAAATGATGCGTCCTGGTTAAGAAAACAAATAATTCATAAACGAAATATAAAGGGTGATCAGCTTGAACAGATTGAAATTAAAGCAGCTACTTGAACAATTTTTTATAGAAGATATCGGAGATCGTGACATTACGAGCTGTATCTTTGGTGATGAGCAGATTGGAAAGATCGATTTTATCGCAAAAGCAGCTGGTGTATTCTGTGGGGAAGAAGTAATTAGAGCTGGATTTTCGCTGTTAGATTCAAGAGTGGAAATGGTGATTCATAAGCATGATGGTGATGATGTCCGTGTTGGAGACATTATTGCAACTGTGAGTGGGAAGGTTGCTATTTTATTACAAGGAGAGCGGGTAATTTTAAATCTAATACAAAGAATGAGTGGGATTGCTACTAAAACGAAAGAAGCCGTTAACTTGTTAAATAGTACACATACTAAAATTTGTGATACACGAAAAACAACACCAGGTTTACGAATGTTAGAAAAGTATGCAGTGCGCTGTGGTGGTGGTGTCAATCATCGCTATGGATTATATGATGCTGCAATGATTAAAGATAACCATATTTCCTTTGCTGGTTCGATTTCAAAAGCAGTGGAAGCTGTACGTTCTAATGTTGGTCATATGGTAAAAATCGAAGTGGAGACAGAGACAAAAGAGCAAGTGTTAGAAGCTGTAACTTCAGGTGCAGATGTCATCATGTTTGATAATCGCAAACCAGAAGAAATTAAAGAGTGGATCGAATTAGTCCCACGAAGTATTATTACTGAAGCTTCTGGTGGTATTACGTTAGAAAATCTCGCAGGTTATGGTGATAGTGGTGTGGACTATGTATCATTAGGATTTTTAACACACTCAGTATCTTCATTAGATATAAGCGCAAAAGTGACTGTTAATGAGGGGGAAGCGAAATGAGTCTTTTAGAAATGTTGCAGAAGAATGCAATCCCCGATAAGTATCGGGAAATGTCTGTTGAGGAAATGGAAGCTAGAGTAAGAGAAATTAAAGAAAAACTAGGAAAGAAATTGTTTATACCAGGCCATCATTATCAAAAAGATGAAGTTATTCAGTTTGCAGATGCAACAGGGGATTCATTGAAACTAGCACAGTTATCTCAAGAAAACCGAGATGCTGAATATATTGTTTTTTGTGGTGTTCATTTTATGGCGGAGACAGCGGACATTTTAACGACAGAAAATCAAAAAGTATTTTTACCAGATATGCGTGCTGGTTGTTCAATGGCTGACATGGCAGATATTTATCAAACAGAGCGGGCTTGGAGTAAGCTTGTAGAAATTTTCGGAGAAACAATTATTCCATTAACATATGTGAATTCAACAGCAGCAATAAAGTCTTTTGTCGGTCAACATGGTGGAGCGACAGTAACATCGTCAAACGCAGAAAATATGGTGCAATGGGCATTTGGGCAAAAAGAAAGACTACTCTTTTTACCTGACCAGCATTTAGGAAGAAACACCGCCTATAATCTGGGAGTAGGCTTAGATGAAATGGCAGTGTGGAATCCAATAAAAGATGAGCTAGAATACGAAGGACCAGTTGAGAATATTAAAGTGATCCTTTGGAAAGGGCATTGCTCTGTACATGAAAACTTTACTGTAGCAAATGTGGAAGCAGTTCGCCGTGACTATCCAGATATGACAGTTATTGTGCATCCGGAGTGTAGTAGAGAAGTAGTGGCGGTATCTGATATGGCTGGCTCAACGAGTTATATAATAAATGCAATTGAACAAGCAGAAGCAGGATCTTCTTGGGCGATTGGTACGGAAATGAATCTAGTAAATCGGATTATTCAGCAGCATCCAGATAAACATATTATCTCTTTAAATCCACATATGTGTCCATGCTTAACGATGAATCGAATTGACTTACCACACCTTACGTGGAGCCTGGAGAGAATTGAGCAAGGGGAAGAACATAATATCATTAAAGTGGATGAAAAAACAGCAACTTTTGCTAAATTAGCATTGGATCGTATGTTGGAATTGGCATAGGAATACAAGTTAGGTTTCCCAGCTATTTAAGAGGACAGAAGTATAATAGATTACGAAAAACAGTATTCATAGTTGTCGTATGAGGACAAAAGAAAGAGAAAAAGTGCAAAACTGTCTTCATAGTGCTTATATAATGAAAAAAAGAGGTTGGGACATAACCATTTGACTTGAATGTAAATCCGAACATTGTAAGTGTAGCTATAACGCTTCGGAAATACACTTCGCTTTCCGCGGGCGGCTAATGAGCCTCCTCGGCGCTAAACGCCTGCGGGGTCTCATCGAGGCCTTTATTCCCGCAGGAGTCTTCGTGTATTTCCTCCGCTGGTAACCATAAGATTTTTGTAATGGAAAAGGTGACCGAACTATCTTGTTTTAAAATCAAGTTATAGTTCGGTTTTTATTTGCATCGATATTCCTCTGTCCCAGCCTCTTTTTATTTCGTCTTTTTAAAGATATTCGATACTTTCGTAACTGTTGCACTGGAGCTTCCATCTTCTAGCATTAACGCTACAACCATTTTTGGATTTTCCACGTTATAGGCTACGAACCAGCCATTTTCTTTCCCTTTTTCACCTTGTGCAGCTTTTGCATATTCGGCCGTTCCTGTCTTTCCAGCAATAGGATAACCATCAATTTTGCCGCCACGTGCAGTTCCTTTTGAATCCTCCACTACTTTACGTAGTGCTGTTTTCATTTTTTCAGCATTCTCTGCACTTATTAGATTTTCCTTCCAAGTTTGCCCTTTTTCAGCATTCAATTCTAAAACGGGTTTTATCATTTTTCCGTTATGAATAATAGCTGTGTATGTGCTTGCTAAATGGACAACATTCATTTCTACTTGGCCTTGACCATAACTTGAATCAGCTAAAGCTATGTCAGAATCAATGTCCCCAATAGTAGATGGGTACATTGGGAAGAGATAATCCATTTCTTCTTCAAAACCAAATTTCTTTAACCCATCAATAAATTTATCTTTTCCAAGCTCTAATGTAGTTTGGGCAAAATAAATATTATCAGAGTATATTAATGCTTTTTCTAAATCAATTGGTACACCATAGTCACTAACCCTTTTTACCTTGTAGTTCCCCCATGAGGCGTCTTTCCCCCAAGTTAATCCATTAATTTCAAGTGTAGTAGTCCAATCTGTTGTACCTGCTTCTAAACCAATTGCTGCTGTTATTGGTTTTAAAACGGAACCAGGAGCAAATGTAGAATTAAATCGATTTAACATTGGGTTGTATGGATTGTCTTCAATTTCAGCCCATTGGTCATTTGAAGGGCCAAGTGTTAGAATATTTGGGTCATAACTAGGACTGCTTACAAGTGCTAATGTTTCTCCTGTATTTGGATCAAGTGCAGTTGCTGTTCCAGGCTCTCCATTTAATTCGTTGTAAACTAATGTTTGTAACGAACCATCAATAGTTAACTTCACATCTTCTCCATCTTGAGCGACTTTTTCAGCAAGTACCACTTGGGTGTCATCTGTTTTATTAATAACGATCTTGGCACCACGTTCGCCTCTTAAGCGATCTTCGAGTACTAATTCTAGTCCTCTTCTACCAATTAAATCGTTACTTGAATAGCCTTTGCCTTTATTCTTTTCTAAGTCTTCTGCTGTAACTGGTGCAATATTACCTGTTAAATGAGCAGCAGCCTCACCTAATGGATAAACACGTGCAGGTACTTCTCTGTTTCTAGCAGCGGGGATAGTGCTAAGTTCATTTAAAGTTTCAACATCATCTGCCGCTACTTTCTTAATTGGAACAAAGTGATCAGGTTGAACCCATGAAGCACCTAAAGCTTTTTCTATCTGTACAACATCGATACCGAGTATCTCTGCAACTTGCTCCATCACTTCGGCTTCATTGCCTTCCATAGCAGCAGGAACTAGCCCAATTTCAATAGCTGTTCCATTCTCCGCAAGTGCATTCCCATTGCGATCTAGGATGGCTCCACGCTTTGGATTTGTAGTAGATACGGAAATAGTATCCCCAGCTTGTAATTGTGGGAAAATATATGTTGTATCCCATTGAATAAACCAGTCATACTTTTCTTCATCCAAGTTTTCCTTGATAATTCCAGCCTGATGGTCGAACGTAATTTCTCCAGCAATGCTGTCCATCGATACCGTATATGGAATTTCTACTTGCTTTATTTCTTCATCCTCACCGGTTTCGTCCTGCTTTGTAAACGTAATATGTACATTTTCTATTTCTAAATCTTCGTAGATTTTCGTATAGCGATTTGTAAAATCTTCTTTTGAAATACCTGCTTTCACATCTGTGGATAGGTACTCATACATCTCTGCAAATTTTTGCTCTTTCCATAACTCGACATACTGTGAAAAGCGGTCATCAGGTTGTGGTTTCTTCACTTCTTTCTTTTCGTCTTTGTCACTACAACCAACCAAAACTAAGGTAAAAATAATGCAAAATGTAAGTAATAGATACTTTTTCATTTGTATACCTCCTTAACTCCATTGTACCAGTTTTGATTATATAGAAAAGTAGGAATCGATGCGAATTTTGATAATTGAGAACAGATGTTGTGTACACATTGCGTCGTTAAAATGGTATTTTGTTTATAACGGGAAGGGGGATGGGATCGATTTGAATAACTTGAAAATCGTTATCGGTGCTGGGGAGTATAATAACAATCCGGGATGGCTGTTGACGCAGGAATCAGAATTGAATTTGTTAAAGCGGGATAATTGGGCAAAACGATTTAATCCCAACACAGTTGATGCCATTTTAGCTGAACATGTGTGGGAGCATATAGATTATGATGAGGGAAAAGAAGCAGCCTGCATTTGTTATGAATTTCTAAAACCAGGTGGGTATATCCGCTGTGCTGTGCCAGATGGTTTTTTTCCAAATGAAGAGTACCAACGTGGTGTTCAAATAGGTGGACCTGTTCCGAAAGATCATCCTGCAGCAAGTC
This sequence comes from Paenibacillus bovis, assembly GCA_007679095.1. Taxonomy (GTDB): domain Bacteria; phylum Bacillota; class Bacilli; order Bacillales; family Bacillaceae_C; genus Lederbergia; species Lederbergia graminis. Next base: position 153,735 of record VEFU01000001.1, on the reverse strand, counting down.
ATAAAATTGTACATAATTATCAATCTATTACTTCGATGTTCGAAGATGCGGGATATGAAGTGAGTTTACTAGAATATTGTGATGAAAAGGGCGATTTCCATTACAATGATTGGGATGAAAAGAAAGGATTCATCTATTGCTCTAAACGCTTTGATCATAGAAATAAAGAGGGGGAATTAGGTTTTGTTTCTTTGATTGTAGACGCTAAGAAACCTTTATAATATCAGAGAGAAGTCTATATAAAAGTCCTACTTTAGCATTGTGCAGGATTATTGAATTAGTAAATCGAATAATATTCTTATGAAATGGATTTATATCAGTATGATTGGTGTGTACAGTATGGTATTAAAAATTGCTGGAGGAGAACATGGAGAAAAGAACATTCATTTTTTTAGGGGCAATTTTGATAATAGTCAGTGGAACTTTTTATACTGCAGAAAGAGTTGCGGCAATTTTGGCTGGTGGGTTAGCGGATGGTGGCAGTGCCATTCATGGGGGCGGTACTTTCGGAACAGTTGATTATCCAGGTTTTTTTGATAATTTGTTTGTCTATATGTTTTTTGTACTTGGCCTTTTATTAATTGGAGTAGGATTTGTACAGAAGAAATCATAGAAGCGCTTGCTCTTTGAAGGAGCGAGCGCTTCTAATTAATCCTTTATCTCGATCGTAATCACATCGCCATCAGGTACTTCCTTGAATTCAACCATCCAAATATTAGAATCATTATTAAACTTAATACTTCTTACAGCCATTTGTTTTGTTGGTTGGGCTTTAATAATCTTTCGAAGTGCCTGTTCCTCAGTCATTTTGGCTCCGTCAGGCTTGGAAGATTCGACTACTTCGAGCTTGCTGATTTTCCCTTGCATTGGATACGAATCTGCTACAGGACCATCAATCCATACCTTTACCATTTGCCCTACATTTACATTGTCTGGGACATTGGATAATGAAATGGCATCATAGTATTCACTTAATCCACCGTTGGCGCTAAAATCTTGCGCTTCCACGCTTACAACTAAAATTCTAGACTCATTTTGATCCATAACATAGCCAATAATATCGGGCTTTCCTTTTTCATCTGTATTTCCATCTGCATTTGCTTGACCACATGCAGCTAAAATAATTGCTACAAAGAAAAGGATTATCTGTGTATATATTCTTTTCATGCTTAACAACCCCTTAAAAATATCCCTTTTTATATAAGACGAAAACTACTCAAGAAAGTTTCTAATACAAGAAAAAGCATGTAATTTCTAAAATGAAATTACATGCTCTAATATAAATTATTTACTTAATGCATCTGTTAATGGTGGTACGATTTGTTTTTTACGGGATACTACACCTTTTAATACGGCTTCATTATTATCAAGTTTAACATGAAATGCTTCCTCAACTGCGCTCGCAGCTTGTCCAATCGCTAGGGCAGTCGAATCATTTGTTAGAATGTCTGTTACTACAAATAAGAATAAGTCGAGATTTTTCTCAGCGACAACATTTTGTAATGCTGCTTCGATTTCCACTTTTCTAGCAAGAACATCTTCCACGCCGACTGCATTTACTTGCGCAATTTCTACTTTAGCAGATCCCATAGAGAATTCTTTCGCATCAAGGGAAAGTAATTGTTCTACTGTTTTTCCACTAACATCAGCGCCAGCCTTTAACATATCTAAACCATAGCTGTCAGCATCTACACCTGCAATTTCAGCAAGTTCACGGGCAGCTGCTACATCTTCTTCCGTGCATGTTGGAGATTTAAATAAAAGTGAGTCAGAAATGATTGCAGATAACATTAAGCCCGCCATCTTTTTATCAATTTCTAAGTTGTTTTCTTTATAAATTTTCTTCAAAATTGTAGCTGTGCAACCAACAGGTTCGGCACGGAAATAAACAGGATCACTTGTTTCAAAGTTGGCGATACGATGGTGATCAATTACTTCCACAACACGTACTTGCTCAATATCGTCTACACTTTGTTGACGTTCGTTATGGTCGACTAAAATAACTTGATCTGTCTCATTGGCAACTGTTGTAACAAGACGTGGTGCTTCTACTCCAAATGTGTCTAATGCAAATTGTGTTTCACCATTTACTTCACCGAGGCGAACAGCTTCCACATCTGCACCAAGTTTAGTCTTAATATCGGCATAGACAATCGCTGAAGTAATTGTATCTGTATCAGGATTTTTGTGACCAAAGATAAGAGTTTTTGCCATGATAAATTCTCCTTACTAATATGTATTTAAATCTTTTTCTATTTTACCATTGAAGATAATAAGATTGAAGGGGAGCAGTTCGAAAAACTATTTATCATAAGAGTCATAAGGAGTTGAGTATTGATGAAAAATGAGAAACCAACCGAAACTCTTTCAGATGCAATAAATAAAGCATCATTTGGAGATTTGAGTTCGATTGGGAAAATCGGCTGTATTCCAATTACAATCATCGTCCTTATTGTTCTCCTTATATATGTCATTTCTAGGTGAAAAAATGCTAATCTATTGTTATAATTCCGAAACTGCATTATAATTTTGAGAATTCAGTTTTACATAGAAACTAGATGAGGGGTTTGTTAAATTTGAAAGTTGCATACTTAGGTCCTAAGGGGACTTTTTCAGAAGAAGCTGCAATTCGTTATTATTCAGATGCTAGTATTGAGCCAATTATGTATAAAGATATATTAGATGTATTGGAAGCTGTAAGTGAAGAACAAGTGGATAAAGGGATTGTGCCGATAGAAAATGCTATTGAGGGTACAATTACGATGACAACGGATGGCCTAGTAAACAATGATGTGTGGGTGGAAGGTGAGGCAGTACTTCCTGTAAAACTGCAATTATTGGGAGTAAAAGGTGCGTTGCTCGAGAATGTGAAGGAAGTATGGTCTATCCCACCTGCATTAGCGCAATGTCGTAATTTTACACGGGAGTTACAAGTTGAAACTAAACACTATAGTAGTACTGCTGGAGCAGCTGAGACCCTTCGTGATGAAGGTCGCCTTGATGTTGGTGCAGTTGCATCCGAATGGGCGGCTAAAACATTCGGTTTGGATGTTTTAGCAAGAGATATTCATGATAATAATTGTAATTCTACGAGATTCTTAGTATTAACTAAAAAACAAATAGCAGATGTACAAACAGCAGCGAAGTCGATGCTTTTGATTACACCAACAGAAGATCGTCCAGGTTTGCTAGCAATTATTCTAAATGTATTTTCTTCACTAGGTGTCAACTTAACATGGATTGAATCGCGTCCTACGAAGAAAAAGCTTGGTACATATCGTTTCTTTATTGAAGCAGCAATGGGAATTCAAGAAACTAATTTACAAAAGGCAATTGCTATATTAGAAACGTACGGTTATCATGTGCGTGTTCTTGGAAGTTATAACACGAAAAAGCTATAATGGGGTTCAAGTCAAAACAATGAGGTGAACGCATTGAAAATTGAAGTATGGTCAGATTTTGTCTGCCCGTTTTGTTACATTGGAAAACGTCGTCTCGAACAAGCAGTGGAAAACTTTGCTCATAAAGATAACGTTCAGATTGAATATAAAAGCTTTGAATTAGATCCAACTACTCCGAAAGATAGCACCCAATCCGTTCATGAAATGCTTGCTTCCAAATATGGGATGAGTGTGGAGGAAGCGAAAAAAATGAATGAAGGAATGGGTCAACAAGCAGCTACAGTTGGTTTAACGTATAACTTTGACAACATGGTCCCAACAAATACGTTTGATGCTCACCGTCTCACTCACTTCGCGAAAACGATGGGGAAAGATAATGAACTAACAGAAAAACTTCTTTATAGTTATTTTACAGAAAACAAACGGTTGAGCGATTTTGATACATTGGCTACTATTGCCGAACAATCAGGATTGGATCGCGAAGAGGCATTAGCTGTATTACGTGATGAAAATGCTTATGCGGATGATGTTCGCTATGATATTCGCACCGCTCAAGAAATTGGTGTACGTGGAGTACCATTCTTTGTTATTAATCAAAAATATGCCATCTCTGGTGCACAGCCATTAGAAACATTCACTAGTGCACTTGAAAAAGTGTGGGAAGAAGAAAATCAACAATAAATCATTCACATGGCACTGGAACAACTAAAATGTTTCGGTGCCTATTTATTGTTTGCGAATTGAATTTGGTGGGGTCGGTTCTTAAGAATTAATCTAAGAAGCATTTTTGCTGTGTTTTAAATACTTTTGAAAGAGGCATTTGTTAAAGATACATTTGGAAATAGTGTTTTTTTATTCACAATCCTTTATAGTAGAACTAGTATGTTTTATATGAGGAAGGAAGATCATTTTGAAAAAGTATTTTATCATTCGGATTCTAGTGGTTTTATTATACATCGCTGTTCTTTGGTACGGATTAAGAGAACGTACTAACACTGGTTATATTGTGATTGCAGTAGGTTTAGTTGCAGGTCTAGTAATTAATTACTTTAATTACCGTATTAACTTGAAAGATAGACTGGAGCAAAAAAATAAACAATAATTTAGGGCCTCGTCCATTAAAAATCAAACAGTGGATGAGGCCTTTTGCATACATATTTTCAGCATTCTTATATAAAAGTGAGAAATATTAGAAAGGAATTTGATTGTAGTTGAAAACGGTGAGGAAAATATTTTCAAGGATTTTTGATCATGAAAGGGAATTAGAAAATAGCATACGAAATAGTAATGTTAGAGTCATCTGGTTGTTAGTAGCGATTATTTGGGTTATGTTTGGAACTTATGCTTATAATGAATTACTTAACAGAAGAACCGTTGTAACAGAGGTTTTATTTTTATTTATTACTATACTCATCATCTGGAAAAATAAAGGATTAATTAAGACATTTTTTTATAATCCTTTTAAAAGAGTTGGTGCTCCTTATTCCATTTCGAACGTATTATGGATATATCCATTTAGCTTGCTCTTAATTAGCGTTATTTTTTTGGCAATACCGCAAATTCTTGGGTGGACATCAAGTGACCCGCAGAATATTGAGCAAATTTCGATGACAACTGGTGAATATATTACTAATCTGCTAACTTTACCTTTGTTGGTTTTTGAAGAAGAGTCCTTAAATGTACTTATAGTAATAGCCATTGCTAGATTAATATGTGTGCGTATGAAACTGGGCTGGTCTTTACTGGCAGTATTATTAGCAGCTTGTTTTTTTGGCTTTCTTCATGTATCTGCATGGGGCTGGGAATCGGCTATCTCAAGAATGTTTATTCATATACCGTTTATTTATAGCATCATCTATTTCAGAACTGCTTGGATCAGCATGCTTGCCCACTTTTACCAAAACGCTCTAACCTATACCTCAATAATTTATCCGGACTTTCCAACGTTATTTGTAGGGTACGGATTATTAGCTTGTCTTCTGATAGTTGTATATAGAAAATGGAGAATGAAAGTAAATACATAAATAAGAAACCTCGTCTTAAAAATAGGCGAGGTTTTTGTTAATTAGGACAAGCGTGCCCAGTGAATGGAGAAATAGTTAAGATCGGTCACGTAATAACAGCGGATTCTGGCTACTCATTACTTGCACTATTAATTTTCCTCTAAATAAGCAACCATTTCCTGTATTATTTAAATATAAAGCTCTGTTAAACTCTGTTGTTGATTTGCGCTCCTGTGCACTCGCTTTCCGCGGGCACGGCCTCAGCTAACTTGGCAAAGAAAACCGCTTTGCCAAGTGGATCTTCGGCTCGTGCTGTTCCCGCAGGAGTCTCGTGTACATCCGCTCAATCAACTAAGTTGTTAACAACAATGAACTTTAACAGAACCAAATATAAAAACTTTTTAATAAAATGATGGGACTTTTCCTGTTATGGATCGTCTTAACATATAGAAGCTCCATTAGAGAGTAAAAGAGGTGAGTTGATTGGGGGAAAATACACCATTGTCTATTTCTGCTACTGAGTTTAGTAAGGAAGCAGCAATAGAATGGGTAATGGATCATCATGGTGAGAGCTTAAAGCGTTTTATTTTTACTTATGTAAAAAATAGAGCGCAAATGGATGATGTTTTTCAAGATGTGATGCTTACTGTTTATCAAAAAATAGATACAATCCGTGATTCATCAAGTTTGAAGAATTGGTTATACAGTATTACAGCAAATAAATGCAAAGATTATTTGCGGTCGCCTTTGCACCGTTTATTTATTTGGAAGGATGAGATTTTTGAAAAGACAACACAAACTCCTGAGCACTTTGTATTGGAGGATGAACAGAAAAGAGAAGTGATTAAAGCCATCATGAACTTGCCGATAAAATATCGGGAAGTCCTCATTTTACAATATTATCAGGAGTTTAGTATAGAAGAAATTAGTAAGCTATTAGATGTAAATCCTTCTACCATTCGTACGCGCATTATGCGAGCGAAGGAAAAACTGAAAGTGAAGCTAAAGGAGGATTATCTTAATGAGTAAATTATCTAAGCAAGATTTCGATGATTTTCTAGGCCAAGATTCTTATTACACGGAAGACGATAAAAGGAAGTTTTTCGCTAGTGTGCAAAATAAAAAGCCAAAACGCAAATACGTTGTTCCAAAAATATTAACAGTCGCTGTCCTCTTTTTTATTATATTTGGAGGTATTCAGGCATGGAATGGAAATCTACCTTTTTTTATATCAAGTGATGTATCAAAATATAGTAATACACAAGGACGTGTGATGGCGAAATCGTTAGCAGATGTTGACCTTTATTACTACACGAAAACACCAGGTTTAAAAAGAGCAGAAGGATTAGGACTTGTGACAGAAGTGAACAAAACCTTTCCGATAACAGAGGATGCAGACCTTCATATTGAGAAAATTTGGTATAATGCCGAGAATACGCTTGTTTTTTATTATATTGAAATGCCTGATTTGAAGAAAAAGTTATCAAATCCAAATGATCCACATGATTTATCAACATTTATTCAATATATAACCATACATGAGGATGAAAATGGGGAATTTGAAGAAGAACCGAAAGTAGTAGCTACGGGAGGAGGTCCATATTTAAAATCTATACACCCATCATACGAAGGTGTTATTTATGAAAACCGACTTTACCAACGTGCAGTAATTGAAAATATAAGAAGCAATTCTGATAGTTGGGAAGGGGATGTTGAATACGTCCAAAATCTAAATACCAAGTTGACCAGTGATATTACTGTTAATTTATTGGGTGAAGTAATAATAATTAATGATGTCGAACTGCCTGTTCATTTTGATTTTACTAGCGAGCCAATCATTACAAAGACAATCAATGAGACAATTGAAAGTCAGTATGCCCGTTTAACTTTTGAAAAGTTGGAAATTCGACCAGAAAAAAATTTGTTATATGGTAAATATGAATTACCTGAAGGGCAGCAATTTAGTGAAATCAATGCAAGTCTAGTCTTAAATGGTAGGGTGATAGATACAATTGTTGGTTATGAAGATGTAGAAGGTGACCCAGATTCTTTTATCTTTCAAATCCCTGCATTTAATGAATTGCCGGACGAAGTAACCTTTGAAATTGATAATGTTCATTTGTTTGGGAAAGATTCATTTGAGTTTACGATGGATGTATCTGATTATGAGCAAAGATTAGCGAATGCGGAGAGTTATGAGAAAAAAGTAAACGAAAAAATAACTGAGATAAAGGACACGAAAGTTTATTTGGAGCGATTATATTATGATGACCTTGGGATTAATTTTGATATTCTGTATAAAGCAAAAAAGCGAAAACAACCATTACGGTTAATACCTGACGTACCACTTAACCCTAGTTTTGGCTATGATGATTATAGTCATTTACGGATTTTCGTAACTGCAGAGAACGAATCCGGAGAACCTGGGGAACCTGGAGATTATGGTCAAATTGGAAGCGGTCCAGGAGAAAAATACAGCATGTTTTTAGATAGAAAGTTTATAGAAAAATCTAAAGAAGTCACTATCACCATCGAACGCCTTTTATACAGTGCCCAAATAGATCAATCATTCACAGTTCCAATCAAAGAATCTAATAACTAAACAAAAACCTGATCTCCACTTACTGGAGCTCAGGTTTTTTAAACTACTCGCTTCTTCTTAAACAGCTTCAATACAAACTGCATAATTACCTCTGCGAATACAAGTCCCATGGCGATCGCGCTTGCGATGATGAAGGCTTTCATGGCAAGTGGGATGGCGTTTGCGTAATCATTGCTGGCGACGTGGCGCATTGCATCATAGGAGGTTCCGCCTGGAACGAGGGGGATGATGCCTGCAACGATGAAAACAATAATCGGTGTTTTATATTTTCTTGCCATCATATGACCAATAATGGCGACGATAAATGCACCTGAAAAAGAAGCTTGAACGACATCAAACCCATTGTCCTCCATTACGATGTATACAATCCATCCGAGCATTCCAACAATTCCACATTGGATAAGTGCTTTGCGGGGAGCATTGAAAATAATTCCGAAGCCAACAGCTGCTATAAAGCTTAATACAAGATGAGTTATATAAAATACCATAATTTCTCCTACTTCCTATATAAACAATGAATACACTACCGCAACTCCAGTTCCGATGGCTAGTGCAGTGAAAAATGCCTCTGCGCCTTTTGAAAGACCTGATAAGAAATGGCCAGCCATTAGGTCGCGAATTGCATTCGTAATTAAGAGCCCAGGAACAAGTGGCATAACGGAGGCAATTACGATAATATCCAGTTGGTGCCCCAAGCCATTTTTCACTAATAAAAGAGCTAATAAGCCAATCACAAAAGATGCGGTTGACTCAGCAAAAAATTTTACCTTCGTATGGTGGTGGAGAAGTAGAAAGGCAGAAAAACCAACTCCACTTATCAACATCGCTGGTAAAAAGTCTGCCCAAATACCTCTAAACATAATTAAAAAACAGCCACTAGCAATAGAAGCTGCGATGATTTGAAGCCAAATGGGGGAGGCAAGGTTTTCCTTTGATAGTTTCTTCAGTTCCGCATAACCAGTCTCGGCATCGATCACGCCTGCAGTTATCTTTCTTGAGATGTCATTCACCAGCGCAATTTTTTCCAAGTTTGTTCCCCGTTCATTTATTCTAACAACTTGAGTTGGATCTAGGTTCTCCAAAGAGAAGATGATTCCTGTATGTGTAACATAGCTTTGACTATTTGGAAAGCCACATGCAGCAGCCATTCGGATCATCGTATCCTCTGCACGATATGTTTCTGCACCACTCTGCATCATTATTTTCCCAGCTAATAGACAAGCATCAATAACTATTAATTTTTCATTTTGTTTCATATTTTCACCTTTGTTCCGTAAAAGCATCGTAATCATTTTTCTATAACTATACTTGGATGTGCTAAAAGCGTATCTAATACATATGGGTTCGATGAAGTCGAACATGTTTAACAGATTGAACTATCCAACTGCATTTTTACTTTACATCTGGTATTTTGATTTTTAAAGTAAACGTTTCATCAATGGCAGTGAAGTCAAGCGTCCCATCATGCTTTTTCACAATATACATAATTTGTTGTGTACCGATTCCTTCATGGTTTCCACCTTTAGTAGATTGAGATCGTTTAGTAAATATTCGTTCAATCGTTTCATTCTGGAGTGGAACAGTACTATTTTGACATACTAAAATCCAAATTCCACTTTGTTTTCGGCAACTGAAGAAGATATTTCCTTGTTTGCCACTATCCTTATATTCGCAAGCTGCATCCATTGCATTATCTAATATATTTCCAATTAGTGAGACTAGCTCATATTCCGAAAGTGGCATACCTGAAATGGCGTGTTGAATATTGTAATCGAGTTTAATTTCTTGTTGTTCTGCTTTTTTATGATAAGAGTACAGAGTACCAGCGATGATATTAGATTCGTTTTTAAGAAATTGATCTACCTACGTCCGCAAAATGTTTTTGTAGTTCTGTTTTATAATCATCATGGCCATTCTCATACAAAAGAGCAGTTGCATGTGCTTTAAAATCATGCCGTTGTTTCCGCAGCTCGTCCATTAAAGCAAGTTGCTGTTCATGATTGCGTATAATTGCTTCATTTTGTTCTTGTTGCTTTCTTTGGTTTTTACCAATGTACAAGAAGGCGACGACAGGAAAAATCATTCCTAATGTAAGTAAGGCTTCATTTGTAAAATAAGAAGCAGCTAACCAGCATATTTGCAGTACTGCTAATACTTTTCCCCAAGAAGGTGGGTAGTAACCTTGTAAATATGTATAAAAATGAGATATGGCACAGACAAGGAGAAGAACCGAAATGATATAATGATGAGTCCAGACCATTGAAGTGATTGCCACTATCCAGGGTATGAGCATAATAACTTGCATTTTTTCACCTCAAAAATAATACTTCTGTAAATAATCCATCTTATCTTTTGTAAGCATTGCTATTTTTTTCGTACCTTCAAATGTTACACTGTACGACTTCTTTGTATATATGGAAAAGCTTTTTACATAATGAAGATTGATAATGAAAGAGCGATGGGAGCGGATAAAGTTATTTTCTCGCAAGTTACCTTCTAGTTCGTTCATTGTTAAATACGTCTCGTATTCTTCATTAATCGTATAAATCGTAGTTAATCTACCAGTGCGTTCTGCAAAAATAATATCCTGCTTCGGGATCATTACAATATGACCTTTCTGCTTCAATATTAATCTACCAGTTAGATTTCCTCCGCGTTGCTTCTCTCGATATTTTGCTAATGCTTGTAGTAATCTTTCCTTCTTAAAAGGTTTTAAAATATAATCATGAACATTTAATTCGAAGGCATGTACTGCGTAACCACTGTTTGCAGTCACGAAAATTACAGTGATCAGCAATCCATGAGTATGTATTAAATCTGCAAGCTCATAACCAGAGATTCCTGGCATTTCGATATCAGCTATTAATAAATCAATCTTGTTTTCTTTTATTTGTTGGTAAGCCTCTTCTGGATCTGTCGTTGCAAAAATAATTTCAACATCCTCTTCCGACTCCAGTATAAATTTAACTTTATCGAGATCAATCATGCGGTCATCGACAATTCCCACTTTCATCTCCAAAACCCCTTTAGTAATGCTACGTATCATTATAATAGATTTTTATGATAAAAGAACCTTTCACGACATATAACTCCCCCTTCACGACATAATCGCAGAAAGTTTTTTCAATAATCGATACAATACAATTAACGAAATCGAGAAGGAGATGTGGATGATGCTTGTTGTAGATAAAGTATCGAAACAATTTAAAGATAAAAAGCAAATAGTAAAAGCAGTTGACTATTTATCATTAACGATTCCTGAAGGCCATGTTGTCGGGTTAATAGGTGAAAATGGAGCGGGAAAAACTACTCTATTACGGATGTTATGTACGTTGATTGCTCCTGACGAGGGGAAAATCACACTAGATGGCAATGATATTTATACCCATAAAGAGCAAGTAAGAAAGCGAATGGGAGTATTATTTGGTTCGGAAACAGGGCTTTATAGCCGCTTAACTGCTAGAGAAAACTTAGAGTACTTTGGAAGTTTATATGGTATGACAAGTCATGAAATTAAAAATCAAATTGAGATGCTTGCGAAACGATTTGGCATGCGTAAATATTTGGATCGAAAAGTAGAAGGTTTTTCTAAAAGGGATGATGCAAAAAGTTGCGATAGCGAGAACGCTTATCCATAATCCAGATATTGTTTTATTTGATGAGCCTACTACTGGACTTGATATTACTTCATCAAATATTTTTAGAGAGTTTATTCTTCAATTTAAAAAAGAAGGAAAAACAATTATATTCTCCACTCATATTATGGATGAAATTGCCCAGCTTTGTGATGATGTCATTATGATGCATAAGGGGCAAATGGTATATGAGGGTGGATTAGAAGAGTTATATGAACAAGAGAATAGTCGAGATCTAAATTATTTATTTACTTCTAAAATTGTAAGAGGTGATTTATATGTTTAAGACGATATTTATGAAAGAGATGAAGGACGTATTAAGAGATAAAAGATCTATTACATTACTTGTCCTATTTCCTATTATAATGATGGCTGCACTTACTTTATTTTACGATAAAATAATCACTTCTAATGATGAGGATGAATTTATTTTAGCGGTGGAGGATACAGTAGATTCGGAACTTCTTGAACAACTTGCAATTTATATGCCTACGTTAACAATTGAAAGATTCGCTGATGTCGACGAAGCAGTGAAAGAGAAGGAAGCTCAAGTAGGGATTGAGTTTGCAGAAGGTTGGAAAGAACTGATGAGCTCTCAGGAGTCTATTCCGGTAAATGTTATTTTTGATCCTGGTAGTCAAGAAGGATCTGGAGCTTCAGGTGTTGTGATGTCCGCTTTAACTAAATGGCAAGAACAAACGGTGAAACAACGATTAGCTGGAGAAAATATCGATTATAGTTTGATAGAAGTTTTTACAATTGAAACAAAAACAACAAAAGAAGAAGATAATGCAATTGCTTCTTATATGTTATCCATATTAATTCCTTTACTTATTCCAATTGCAATTGCGAATGGCGCTTATCCATCAGCAACGGAACTATTTGCTGGTGAGAAAGAAAAGAAGACGATTGAAGCATTATTTATTACACCAGTAAAACCAATTCAAATATTATTAGCTAAATGGCTAACACTTTCGTCATTAGGTATATTTACAGGGTTACTTTGTATTGCTGTACTCAGTGTATTAATGAATTTTACAACGGAGCTGAAAAAAGGATTAACAACGATTGCAGACCCAATATCCTTTACATTAATGAGCATTGTACTCATTATATTATTTGCAATCTTTATCTCCGCTTTAGAAATGATATTAAGTATGATGGCTAACTCTGTAAAAGAAGCAGGCTACTATATAACTCCTGTAATGGGAATTCTTACACTTCCAATGCTATTCATGTTTTTCTCAGGAGAAGCATTAAGTCTTCCGTTATACGCGTTACCTGTGATGAATTTATTTTTATTTGTCCGTGATGCCTTTAGTGGTCAATTAACAGCTGGAGCCTTTGGATTGGCAGCAGTAAGTTATATTGTCATTATCCTAGTTTTATTCCCAATTGCGAATAAGCTATTTAAGAATCACCGACTTATGTTAGGTAAATAAAGAAAAATCGGGTTATCTCCTTTTGGAAGACAACCCGATTTTTAATTTATTTTGCACCTTTCATGAATTTTTGAATTCGAGGTGATATGACAAATAGTAATACCCCAAGTAAGATGGCAATTGCGCCGATGATACCAAAATATATTATTTCCGTTTCCGGCTTGTACAATTTTACAATTTGCGCATTAATTGCCTGCGCGGATGCACTAGATAAGAACCAAAGACTCATCGTTTGTGCGGAAAAGGCTGCAGGTGCTAACTTTGTAGTTGTAGATAAACCAACAGGTGATAGGCATAACTCTCCAAGTACAACGATTAAAAAGCTAAGTGCAAGCCATATAGGACTTACGAGCGTTGTTGTGCCATTCAAATATGCAGGGATTATCATAATTACAAAAGAAAGTCCTGCAAATATTAACCCGAATGAGAATTTCTTAGGTGTGGATGGCTGGCGTTTCCCAAGTCTAATCCACATCCAGGCAAATACTGGCGCAAGTAGAACGATAAAAATAGGATTGAGTGATTGGAACCAAGATGATTGCAGTTCCCAACCAAAGAAGCTTAATTGTGTTCGTTCATCTGCATATAGTGCTAAAATGATGGCGCCTTGTTCTTGAATTGCCCAAAAGATTGTAGCGGCAAGGAATAACGGTATATATGCAATTAAATTCGAGCGCTCATCATCAGTTGTTTTTTTACTGCGATACATAACAATAAAGTAAGCTGTAGGAATAACGATACCAAGGATACTTACAAGCATTGTAAAGCGGTCAATCGTTAATAAACCAGTCTTAGTAGTAATGATTCCTAAAACAACAATTATAATCGTGATAATTGCGAATTTTGTGAATAAAGATTTACGTTCTTCTTTTGAAAGTGGATTCGGTACATATGATCCGGCCAATCCAAGATTTTTCTTTCTAGTTAATAAGAAAATAATTAACCCTAATAACATTCCGACAGCAGCAATTCCGAAGCCTAAGTGGAAGCTATATTCTTGACCGACTGTTCCGACAATAAATGGAGCAAGTAATGCACCTAAGTTAATGCCCATGTAGAAAATACTAAATCCTGCATCACGACGCTCATCATCTCTACTATAAATATCACCGACGACACTGGATACATTTGGTTTTAAAAGTCCTGTCCCGATAATGATGAATCCCATCGAAATGAAGAGAGCAGTAACTCCTCCAGGAAAGGCCAGTGTAATATGACCAATCATGATTAATATTCCGCCGTAAAAAACAGTTTTTCTTGTACCGAAAATACGGTCTGCAATCCAGCCACCGATAATCCCCGACATGTAGACGAGTGAACCATATATCGCCATAATCGATCCGGCGGTTGCTTTATCCATCCCTAGACCGCCTTCTTTAACGGTATAGTACATGTAGTATATAAGGATGGCTCTCATGCCATAGTAGGAAAAACGTTCCCAAAACTCTGTGAAAAACAATGTGAATAATCCTTTTGGGTGCCCAAAAAATCCTGTTTGTGGGACACTTGCGACTATTTGTTGTTCATTCTTAATTGTCATTTCTTAGTCCCCTTTTGCGTAGAATAAAAAAAATAATATCACTTAATAAAAAAACTGTAAATTGTTCGAAAGTTAGCATTTGCAACAAGAATGCTATTGTTAAAACAATTAATTTACAGAGTATTTTATTTTTAGCATTGACAGTATTAATTTTTCCATGCTAACATATGAACACTAATAAATTCGGAAAAAGGAGGCTGATGATCGTGAAAAAGTTAATTGTAAATAATCCGCAACTAAATAGATTGTCAGCCTACTGTCACGCATAAATGTTACATAAGAAAAAGTGACGTGGGTTGTACACTACCCGTGTCTATTTTTATGTGAAGCATAATTGCGCACATTTTTAATGGCGCAGTTATGCTTTTTTTTATGTTTTTTTTGATTGGAGGTTTTTGTATGTTTAGTGTATTAACAAAATTAGGTTGGTTCTTTAGACAGCATTGGAAACGTTATACTGTTGCACTCGTATTGTTAGCTTTTGCTAATCTATTCGAAATAATTCCACCTTTTATTATTGGTTCAGCTATCGATCACATGTTTTTAGGAACATTGACAGCATCCACATTGTTCTTATTTTTAGGTATCTTAGCTGGAGGTACAATATTAAATTACGGAATCACCTATGTTTGGCAGTATCTGTTATTTGGTGGAGCGATTGTCGTGGAGAAAATGCTGCGGTCACGCTTTATGAATCATTTGTTAAAAATGACACCAACATTTTTTGAGAAAAATCGTACAGGGGATTTAATGGCAAGAGGAACAAATGATTTAAAGGCGATCTCCACAACAGCGGGATTTGGTATTTTAACATTATTTGATTCTTCTTTATACATGTTAACAATACTGATCTCCATGGGATTCCTTGTATCTTGGAAATTAACATTGGCCGCAGTTCTACCGTTACCTATTCTTGCATGGATAATTACAGTACTTGGAAATAAGATTCATGCAAAATTTATGTCCGCACAAAAAGCATTTGGGGATATGAATGATCATGTTTTAGAATCTGTTGCTGGAGTGCGCGTAACTCGTGCATATGTACAAGAGAAAGCTAGTGAAGCAGATTTTCAACATATGACAGAGGATGTTTATGAGAAGAATATTAATGTAGCACGGATTGATGCATTATTTGGTCCGGCTACGAAAATTATTACAGGTATTAGTTATGTCATTGGTTTATCCTATGGGACGTATCTTGTTTTTCATCAACAAATCACACTAGGCCAACTTGTTTCCTTTAATGTTTACTTAGGGATGCTTATTTGGCCAATGTTTGCAATTGGTGAATTGATTAATGTCATGCAACGTGGAAATGCATCACTAGACCGCGTTCAAGAAACATTGAATTATGAAGAAGATGTAAAAGATCCAGATTCACCTACAGCAATTGAAAAGCCTGAAAGTATTAGCTTTAAGGATGTTACTTTCCGTTATCCATCTTCCAAAACAGATAACCTGGCGAAGATTGATGTTGTAATCAATCGTGGAGATACGATTGGAATTGTAGGTAAAACTGGTAGTGGTAAAACGACTTTTATCAAGCAACTTTTACGAGAATATCCACTAGGAGAAGGTGCGTTGTCGATATCTCAAGTAGGTATTGAAGAGCAGAAGAAGGATCAAGTTCGCTCCTGGATTGGCTATGTTCCACAAGATCATGTGCTCTTTTCAAGAAGTGTTCGTGAAAATATTTTATTTGGAGACGAACATGCTACGGAAGAGGACCTGAAAGAGGCGATTCGTTTAGCCTATTTTGAAAAAGATTTAGAAATGCTTCCACAGGGTTTAGAAACACTAGTTGGTGAAAAAGGAGTAGCTTTATCTGGTGGTCAAAAACAAAGAATTTCTATTGCTCGAGCTTTAATTAAAAATCCCGAAATTCTAATATTGGATGATTCACTATCTGCAGTAGATGCGAAGACAGAGGCAAAAATCATCCAAAATATCAGAAGTGAAAGAGAAGGAAAAACCACCCTTATTACTACCCATCGATTATCAGCCGTCGAACATGCTAATTGGATTTTAGTTTTAGATGACGGAAAAGTCGTAGAGGAAGGAACGCATGCTGACCTAATAAGTAATAATGGCTGGTACAAAGAACAATATAATCGTCAGCAAATTGAGGATTCACTCATAGAGGAGGTGCATTCATAATGACTGGAAAGAGATTATTTAAATATGCATTATTTTTTAAAGGTACGATTATTGCCGCACTAATTATGTTGACACTGTCGGTTGCGACTGAGGTTTTGAGTCCATTCATCGCAAAAAAGTTAATTGATGAACATATATTGGGGATAGAGGACCATTGGTTGCAAACGAGTCAAGAAGAATCTGCTGTTTTATACGAAGGTAAATCGTATGTAAGAGAACGTTATGCGGAGCAAGATAAGCTAGTAGTAAATGGTAGTGCTGCTACGATTTTGCAAGTGAATAAAGGCTTTTATTTTATTGAAGGGGAAGTTCCTTTAAATGGAGAACGTTCTGTATCAGGTAATCAAATTACAATTACAAGTAACGGGGAGAAGGTTAGTTATAATGCTACAAAACTCTCTATTTCTGAAACACTATCCTTTTATAAGCCGGAAGTTCCAACAATTATAACGCTATTAATCTACTATTTTTCGTTATTTGTTATTTCAGCAATATTTGGTTATGGGCAATATTTCTATTTACAAAAAGCCGCAAACCGTATTATTCAAAAAATGCGCACAGATATTTTTTCACATATTCAGACTTTGCCTATTCGTTATTTTGATGATTTACCAGCAGGGAAAGTTGTGGCTCGAATTACTAACGATACCGAAGCTATCCGAGAGTTGTATGTCGCTGTATTAGCAAACTTCTTTACAGGTTTCATTTATATAATTGGTATTTATGTAGCGATGTTTGTATTAGATGTAAAGCTTGCCCTATTCTGCATGCTACTATTACCGATTATGTTTATTTGGATGATTGTATATCGTAAATTTGCATCCAAGTACAACCGTGTCATTCGTTCTAAAGTAAGTGAATTAAATGGAATGATAAACGAATCCATTCAAGGGATGACGATTATTCAAGCATTT
Organism: Paenibacillus bovis; assembly: GCA_007679095.1. Classification (GTDB taxonomy): domain Bacteria; phylum Bacillota; class Bacilli; order Bacillales; family Bacillaceae_C; genus Lederbergia; species Lederbergia graminis. The sequence continues at coordinate 136,041 of VEFU01000001.1, read as the reverse complement.
CGCCGAGAGAAGCAAATGAGTAAGGAATTTGAAGATTTAAATGAAACTCACTTCCGTTATGAGAAAAAGTTGCTAACATTAGATGCATTATCCTCTCATAACGTTGTAGGTGTTCTCAGGAATTTCGTATTTGTCGGCTTTATTTGGTACTTCGGAAGTGACGCATTAGGAGCACACTCTGTTATTACAATGGGTGTTCTCTATGCATATGTAGATTATATTAACCGTCTATTTAATCCTGTTACAAATATTGTGACGCAATTCTCTAACTTAGAATCAGCTTTAATTGCTGGAGAGCGTGTATTTCGCCTTCTCGATGAAAAAGGCGAAGAAGTTAGTGCCGAAAGAATACCTAGATATAAAGGTAACGTGAATTTTAACCATGTATACTTTGGCTATAAAGAAAATGAATATGTCTTAAAGGATATCCATTTTGAGGCGAAGCAAGGAGAAACAATTGCACTCGTTGGTCATACAGGTTCAGGTAAGAGCTCGATCATGAATATATTATTCCGCTTTTATGATTGCAATAAAGGAGAAATCCTGATTGACGGTAAAAATATTCAAGAGATCCCGAAACAAACTCTACGAGATCACATGGGAATTGTACTCCAGGATCCATATCTATTCACTGGAACAATCTTATCGAATGTTAGCTTAAATGACCCGCGTATATCTCGTGAAAAAGCTGAAGCAGCACTGAAAGCTGTTGGAGCAGACCGAGTGTTAAAAAATCTAGAAAAAGGTTATGACGAACCGGTTGTGGAAAAGGGAAGCACCTTATCTTCAGGACAACGCCAGCTTATATCCTTCGCGCGTGCACTTGCTTTTGACCCTGCAATTTTAATACTTGACGAGGCAACATCAAGCATTGATACGGAAACAGAAGCAATTATTCAAGAAGCGATGGACGTCCTGAAAAAGGGAAGAACAACGTTTATCATTGCCCACCGTCTGTCTACAATTAAGAATGCCGACCAAATTTTAGTATTGGATCGCGGTACTATTGTAGAACGCGGCAACCATGATGAATTAATGGAGAAAAGAGGCAAGTACTATCAAATGTATCAGCTTCAACAAGGCACTCCACAAATAGGTGCTTAAGCGTTAGGAGGGTTCAGTCATTTATGACTGAACCCTTTTTAGTTAAACAAACGCTTGTTTAAAACAAACGTTTGATTTAATGGTTTGGGTTTTGTTCAGTCTATGGGGGAAAAGAGGTGAAAGGGGCTTGATGGGGGCATGATGGCGAGTTCATCGTGCCCGGCTTCTGGTGAAAATTGGCGAGGTGGTCACGTTGGGGTGTTCATCGTGCCCGTCTCCGGATGGGAAAGGTGCAGGCGGTCACGTTGGAGAGTTCAACGTGCCCGTCTCCGGAAGAAAAAGCCTGATGCGGTCACGTTGGGGTGTTCAACGTGCCCGCCTCCGGAAGAAAAAGTCCGATGCGGTCACGCAGGAGCTTTCAACGTGCCCGTCTCCGGAGGAAAAAGCCCGATGCGGTCACGCAGGAGAGTTCAACGTGCCCGTCTCCGGAAGAAAAAGTCCGATGCGGTCACGCAGGAGAGTTCAACGTGCCCGGCTCCGGGAGAAAATTGGCGAGGTGGTCATGTTGGGGTGTTCAACGTGCCCGTCTCCGGAGGAAAAAGCCCGATGCGGTCACGCAGGAGAGTTCAACGTGCCCGTCTCCGGAGGAAAAAGCCTGATGCGGTCACGTTGGAGAGTTCAACGTGCCCGGTTCCATGAAAAAAGAAGTGAGGAGGTAACGCAAGAGCTTCTTCCATGCCCTATGCCAAAAAAAGCGACAAAGAGTCATGCAAGAGCTCTCACGTTCCCTCCCCTAAGAGAAAAGTACCAATTTATTTAAATTCGTAATAAGTATGTCTACCTTTCTTAATCATTCTCATATTTCTCGCTAATATTCTTCGAATCGTTTTCTTGGAAATGATATCGCCACACCAATGTTGAATGTGAGAAGTTGTTATCTTCTTATCAGGAAACAATTTCACGAATTCAATAATACTCCGCTTTAGTGCTAAATCTACGTCTTCGATTGCACCACAGGTTTTACAAATAAGCTTTCGATATGGGATAGGGCTGAAGATACTGGAACAGTTCGTGCAAATTATTCCTTTCCTTAATTCTTCATATTCGTATTCAGGCAATTTTTCATTGGATGATCGATTGAGTTTATTGCTAATAAGATGGTTTGCTAAATCACTATGATGTTGTCCTAAGTTAAAGGTCACTGCATTTAACTTATCGATAAAACGGTTAACTTGTGTTGGAAAAATAATGGGAGCATCTAAAGGGGCATTATATAGGTGGAATTCGGGGTTATTGAAGATAACATAAGGTTCGATGGAAAAGTGGAAATTAGAGTGTTGTAAAAAGTTTCCGAGTAATATTTCACTTCTCTTTAACTGATGGAGTGGATTTCGTATTTCTTTCCCAGATGAAAGTACATACCAGCTGTCATTTTGAATATGAAAGTCATCATTATTATTTTTTACTTCGAGCGGATAGATTGTATCTTTTCCTATTAGTAGAAAGTCAATTTGGAATTCATTGTTGTTTGCACTTAAAAGTAGGTTGTTGAGGAGTAGATAATTTGGGGATAATTGCTTTTTCAGTACTTCAAACATTCTTAATTCACCTTCATATCCTTTCTGGAGATTGTAAAGTTGTGTTTTTTGAGTAGATGAGAGATTGGTCCGGTGCTGCAAATACGTTAATAATTCTAATTCGTACGGTGGGGAGTGATTAATTGATTGCATGGGCATTTTCCTTTCTATTAATAATCGTATCTAGGATAACATGGTGGGTAGAAAATTCAAACTATTAAATAGCAGCGATTTTATAAAATATTAATCTTGCACAATCCGCATAAATATGTATAATATTCTAGAGTTAAAAGTAAACAATAAGTTTAGTATTTGTATACTACATTGACTTATGGTTTACATATACTAAACATTAACGGAAGGTGTGAAGTATGCGAATAGGTAAGAAAATAAAGAACTTAAGATTAAAAAAAGGATTAACACAAGAAGAGTTGGGTGAGAGGACGGACTTGAGCAAGGGGTATATTTCACAGCTTGAAAGAGATTTAAGTTCACCTTCGATTGAAACGTTTTTCTCTATTCTAGAGGTACTAGGTTGCACACCGAAGCAATTTTTCGATGAGGAAGAAAGAGAGCAAAAGGTAGTATATAGAGAAGAAGATCAGACAGAATACATAGATGAAGAGAAGGGTTATGAAATAAAATGGCTCGTTCCTGAATCAAATGAAATGGAAATGGAGCCTATCTATTTAACACTCGAAGAAAAAGGTGAATTTAAGCAGTTTGAACCATCCTTATCTGAGACCTTTGCTTATGTTTTAAAAGGGAAAATTATGATTACGTTAGGAAAACAAACTTATTATGCCGTAAGTGGTGAATCTATTTATTTTCAGGCTTCTGAACAACATCAGATTAGTAATGTTCATAATGGTCGAACAGAGCTTATATTAATCGCTACAGATTCCTATTTATAGCAGTTTGGAGGATGAAAGATGACAGAAACAACAATCATTCGCTTTGAAAATGTGTCAAAGCAATTTGATGATACAACTATTTTAGATAATGTCAGTTTTGAAATTGAACGCGGTAAGTTTTACACACTACTTGGGCCATCTGGGTGTGGGAAAACAACGATATTAAGATTAATTGCAGGCTTTATTGAACCGACAAAAGGTACGATTTACATAAATGACAAGAAGGTTAATAAAGTTCCTGCAAATGAGCGACAAGTTAATACCGTCTTCCAAGACTATGCACTATTCCCACATTTAAATGTATATGAAAATGTAGCATTTGGACTGCGCATCAAAAAGATGAAAAAGAATGTTATTGATGAAAAGGTAAAAGAAGCATTAAAGTTTGTAAATTTAGAAGGATATGAGAATCGTGAAATTACGGAGATGTCTGGTGGTCAGCGCCAACGTGTAGCGATTGCGCGTGCAATTGTAAACGAACCAGAGGTAATTCTACTGGACGAACCACTATCAGCACTAGACTTGAAATTACGAACAGAAATGCAGTATGAACTTCGCGAATTACAACGTCGACTAGGTATTACCTTTATCTTTGTTACTCATGATCAAGAGGAAGCATTGGCAATGTCAGATGAGATCTTCGTCATTAATAAAGGTAAAATTCAACAAAGTGGGACGCCTACTGATATATATGATGAACCTATTAACCGCTTTGTTGCAGACTTTATCGGAGAGTCTAATATTATTAAAGGTAAAATGATTAAGGATTTCTTAGTAGAATTCGCTGGTAAACAGTTCGAATGTGTTGACCAAGGGTTAAATGAAAATGAAGCAGTGGAAATAGTGATAAGACCTGAGGATTTAGAAATCTCACCTAAGGATCAAGCAAATTTGCATGTGCGTGTAGATAGTCAGCTTTTTAGAGGAGTTCACTATGAAATATGTTGTTATGATGAGTTAGGAAATGAATGGCTTGTCCATTCTACGAGAAAAGCAGAAATAGGTCAGGAAATCGGTTTGCGCTTTGATAAGGAAGCGATACATGTCATGAGATTTGGTGAAACAGAAGAAGAATTTGATAAACGATTGGAATCATACGATGAGGTAAGTCAATGAAAACACGTAATTTCTACCTAATTCCGTATGTGCTTTGGATAGCACTATTTGTTGTTACACCAATCATTCTTGTGGGCTATTATTCATTCTTTGATATCGAAGGTAATTTTACTTTAACTAATTATCAAAAATTCTTCACACCAATTTATTTAAAAATGACACTGAGCTCTTTTTGGTATGCATTGCTTATTACAATTTTTACTTTGTTAATTGCATATCCAACCGCGTATTTCCTAACGAAAGCAAAGCATCGACAACTATGGCTTTTACTTATTATTTTGCCATCTTGGATTAATTTGCTTCTAAAGGCTTATGCGTTCTTAGGCATATTTGGAGCATATGGTCCAGCGAACCAATTTTTAGACTTTATTGGTATTGGATCAAGACAAATCTTATTTACTGATTTTAGCTTTATTTTTGTAGCAGTATATATCTTTATTCCATTTATGATTTTACCAATTTACAATTCATTAGAAAAAATGAATACATCACTAATTGATGCGGCTAATGATTTAGGAGCATCACAATGGACTACCTTTAGACGTGTTATTTTTCCATTAACATTGGATGGAGTCAAGTCTGGGTGTCAGGCTGTATTTATTCCGGCATTATCCTTGTTTATGATTACACGACTCATTTCCGGAAACCGAGTGATTACTCTTGGTACTGCAATTGAGCAACATTTCTTAGTAACACAGGATTGGGGAATGGGGTCAACAATTGCTGTATTCTTGATTATTATCATGGCTGTCATCATGATTGTTACAGGTAAACGAAAACGAGGTGATTTGGCAAGATGAGAGGAAATAAATTAGGGAAAGTATATTTAATACTCGTTTTTGTTGTTCTATATGCACCAATATTTTATTTAATGTTTTATTCATTTAATAGCGGAGAATCTATGAGAGGCTTCGAAGGATTTACGTTAGATTGGTATAAAGAAGTATTTCAGGATACAAGGTTAATTATTATCGCATTGAATACGTTAATAATTGCGCTCTTATCTGCTACTATATCGACGATCCTAGGAGTATTTGGGGCACTTGCAATTTCTTATGTGAAAAGAAGGCAAGCACGGAATACATTAGAAACACTTAATAACGTATTAATTGTTAGTCCAGATGTAATTATCGGCGCGTCTTTCTTAATTCTATTCACGATTATCGGTATTAAGCTTGGTTTTACCTCTGTCTTACTATCCCATATTGCGTTTAGTGTACCAATAGTTGTAATTATGGTATTACCAAAACTTCAAGAGATGAGTTCCTCTCTGATTTACGCAGCCCGTGATTTAGGAGCTTCGAACTGGGACGTGTTATCAAAGGTAATCTTACCATATATTACACCAGGTATTTTTGCTGGCTTTTTCATGGCGTTAACATATTCACTTGATGATTTTGCTGTTACATTTTTTGTAACAGGTAATGGTTTCTCTACTTTATCTGTAGAAATTTATTCTCGTGCTCGACAAGGGATTTCATTGGAAATTAATGCATTATCAACGCTTATTTTCCTAGTAACGTTAGCACTTGTCATTGGCTACTATATGATTAATCAGCGTCAAGGAAAATCTATTGCAGCAGGAGTGAGGAAATCATGAGTAAACTAGTCCGTGTATTTGTTTTATTATTCATTGTTTCCTTTGCTCTAATCTATCTCGTTAACAGTATGAATAGTTCACAAGGATATACAAGTGGAAACACACTGAATGTGTACAACTGGGGAGAATATATTGATCCAGATTTAATTGATAAGTTTGAGCAGGAAACAGGAATAAAAGTGATATATGAAACGTTTGATTCAAACGAAGCAATGATGATGAAAGTTTCACAAGGTGGTACTGCGTATGATATTGCTGTACCTTCCGAATATACGATAAGTAAAATGAATGAAGAAGGATTATTAATTCCACTTGATCATGAGAAGTTACCAAATTTAAAGCATATAAATGAGAATTTCATGGATTTATCTTTCGATCCTGATAATAAGTATTCCGTTCCATATTTTTGGGGTACTGTTGGTATTGTTTATAACCCAAAAATGCTTGATGGGAGAGAATTTACAAGTTGGAATGATCTTTGGGACCCTGAATTAAAAAATCAAATTTTACTAGTTGATGGGGCTCGAGAGGTTATTGGGATGGGATTAAATAGTCTGCATTACTCTTTAAATGATACAAATAAGGAACATTTACAAGAGGCAAAAGCAAAACTAGATAAACTAACTCCTAATATTAAGGCAATCATTGGTGATGAAATTAAATTACTTATTGCAAATGAAGAAGCTGCAATTGGTGTTGTTTGGTCAGGTGAGGCTGCAGATATTATGTGGGAAAATGAGGATCTTGACTATGTTGTACCGGAAGAAGGATCTAATTTATGGTTCGATAATATGGTAATCCCGTCATCTGCAAAGAATGTAGATGGTGCACACCAATTTATTAATTTTATGTTGGATCCAGAGAATGCAGCTCAAAACGCAGAATATGTAGGATATTCAACGCCTAATAAAAGTGCTCTAGAGTATTTACCTGCAGAGATAACAGAGGATGAACGCTTTTATCCAGATGAAGAGCTTACAGAAAGACTGGAAGTGTACGATAACTTAGGAAAAAGAATGCTTGCATACTATAATGAATTATTTTTGGAATTTAAAATGCACCGAAAATAACAAAGAAAAGTCACCTAATTTTCTTCCTATATAAGGAAGGAAATAGTTAGGTGGCTTTTCGCAATTAATTGGTAAAAAAAGTTTGTAAAAAATTCATAAATTTTGAAAGCTTGATTTAAAAGAAATGAAAACGGATACAGTAATATTCATTATTTTTAACTGATAAAACATTCTGAAAATCACTTGACGTTTTCCCAATACCGCGGTAACATTGAAACAATTTAATAAATCAAAACTACCAGAATAATAAATACTTAACGAAAGGGGCGAATAGTAATGAGTGAACAATTAATCTTCCTTGACGGTCGATTTGTCAAAAAAGAAGATGCCGTTATTTCAGTGTATGATCATGGGTTCCTCTACGGAGATGGAGTCTTCGAAGGAATTAGGTCATACAGCGGAAATGTTTTTCGTTTAGACGAACATTTATCACGCCTATATGATTCGGCGAAGTCCATCATGTTAACCATTCCATACACGAAAGAGGAGATGACTAACATTGTTGTTGAAACACTCCGCCAGAACGATTTGCGAGATGGCTATATTCGCCTCGTCGTTTCACGGGGAGCAGGTAATTTAGGATTAGATCCTCGTAACTGTGCTAAAGCATCTGTAGTAGTTATTGCTGAACCACTCAGTATCTATCCTAAAGAACTTTATGAAACTGGGCTCGAAATCGTGACCGTGGCGACAAGAAGAAATCGTTCTGATGTTCTTAGTCCGATGGTCAAATCGCTTAACTATTTAAATAATATTTTAGTGAAAATTGAAGCGAATCTTGCAGGAGCACCAGAAGCATTAATGTTGAATGACCAAGGCTATGTTGCAGAAGGTTCTGCAGATAATATATTTATTGTAAAAGATAACAAGTTATACACACCTCCAGGCCATGTTGGGGCACTAGTAGGGATTACGAGAAATGCTATTATCGACCTTGCTAGAGCTAAAGGTTATGAAGTGTCGGAATCAGTATTTACTCGACATGATGTGTACACAGCAGATGAAGTATTCTTAACCGGAACAGCTGCAGAGGTAATTGCAGTAAGTAAGGTGGATGGACGGGTAATTGGTGATGGTAAAACAGGACCAATTACGAAAGAACTGTTAGTAGATTTCAGAGAACTAACTGTAACTGATGGAGTGAAAGTATTCGATCAAACTTTACACGTTAGCTGAAATAGAAAATGTTCAGTAGACCCGGGAAAATCGAACCAGGAGTTGTAATAAAATGAGAAGTGACATGATAAAAAAAGGAATCGATCGTGCTCCACATCGCAGTCTTTTATATGCGACAGGGATTAAAACGAAAGATTTAGAGAAACCATTTATTGGGGTTTGTAATTCATATATTGATATAATTCCAGGACATAAGCATTTAAATGTTTTTGCAGAAGTTGTAAAAGAAGCAATTTGGGAAGCTGGTGGAGTCCCATTCGAATTCAACACAATTGGGGTTGATGATGGGATTGCAATGGGGCATGTCGGTATGCGATATTCCTTGCCAAGTCGGGAGCTAATTGCTGACTCAGCAGAAACAGTTATTAATGCGCATTGGTTTGATGGAGTATTCTACATTCCGAACTGTGACAAAATCACACCAGGAATGTTAATGGCAGCATTTAGAACAAATGTCCCATCTATCTTCGTTACAGGAGGTCCAATGGAAGGGGGAGTCTCTTCTGAAGGTGAACCTTTAACTTTGACATCTGTTTTTGAAGGTGTTGGTGCATTTCACGCAGGAAAAATGTCTGCGGAGAAACTTCTTGATATTGAGCAAAACGCATGTCCTACATGTGGATCATGTTCTGGTATGTTTACGGCGAATTCCATGAACTCTTTAATGGAAATGTTAGGATTAACACTACCAGGAAACGCAACAATTGTTGCAACATCTGATGAACGCCATCAATTAATCAAAGAAGCTGCAAAACATTTAGTCCGTATGGTAAAAGAAGATGTCAAACCACGTGATTTAGTAACAGAGAGAACTATCGATGACGCTTTTGCATTAGACATGGCAATGGGCGGGTCGACAAACACAGTTCTTCATACTTTAGCAATTGCGAATGAAGCAGGACTAGATTATGACTTATCACGTATTAATAAAGTAGCAGAGCGAGTACCTTATTTAGCAAAAATCGCACCTGCATCAGACTATACAATGCAAGATATCCATAATGCTGGTGGTATAAGTGCAATTATCCGTGAGCTTTGTGAAATTGGAGCTATTGAAAAGGATAGAATGACAGTCACTGGTAAAACTGTATACGAGAATGTAAAAGATGCAGAAATTAAGAATCCAAATGTGATTAGGCCGAATGATAATCCGTATAGCCCTGTTGGTGGTCTTTCTATATTATATGGAAACATCGCTCCAGAAGGTGGAGTTATCAAAGTAGGTGCAGTTGACCCATCTATTAAAACTTTCCGCGGTACAGCAATTGTGTTTGATTCTCAGGAAGATGCACAAGAAGGTATTAATAATGGAACAGTAAAAGAAGGTCATGTTGTTGTTATTCGTTATGAAGGGCCAAAAGGTGGTCCAGGAATGCCAGAGATGCTTGCTCCAACAGCAGCAATTGCAGGAAGAGGCCTAGGAACAAAAGTTGCGCTAATAACTGACGGACGTTTCTCAGGTGCATCAAGAGGTATCTCCATAGGTCATATTTCTCCAGAAGCTGCAGACGGAGGACCGATTGCTTTAGTAGAGGATGGGGATGAAATCAATATCGATCTCATTAATCGTACCATCGAATTAAATGTATCGGATGATGTTTTAGAAGAGCGACAAAAGCAACTGAAACCATTTGAACCAAAAATTAAAACAGGTTATTTAGCAAGATATTCAAAACTTGTCACATCTGCCAGCACTGGTGGTATAATGAAAATATAAATATTCCGAAAGCTATGAAGAGGAAAAAGTAAATGGAGATCTGTATTACCAGAGAGCCGGAACTGCTGGAAACCGGCAATGCAGCCATCTACGACATCGCCTTGGAGCATGGACCAGGAACGCGAAAGCAATTATGGGTTCACGGGGGTTCAAAGTCCCCGTTATCAGTGAGCATCAGCTCATGAGGCAGTAATTAATTACTGTGAAGTAGGGTGGTACCATGAAAGTTTTTTCATCCCTGCATAAAAGGTTCTCCTTTTGTGTGGGCTGGAAAAACTTTTTTATTTTAAAAGCGAAAGCAATTAAGTAGACAATAGCCTTTGGATTATTAATAATTTACCAAAAATTAATGGATAAAATCGTATAAATACGATATTTATAAAATAATGAAAAAAAGGAAAGGTAGGCGCTTGCGGTGAGTATGGGATTCCCACTAGGAGCAAACAACCATAAGTCTGACACGGCCATTAAGGAACGAGTGAAAACTGGAGCTGACCTATTTATTGAGGCACTACAAAAAGAAAATGTTGAAGTTATGTTTGGCTATCCAGGAGGAGCTGCACTGCCTATCTATGATGCATTGCACAAAAATCCGATCAAGCATATTTTAACAAGACATGAACAAGGTGCCATTCATGCTGCTGAAGGTTATGCTAGAGTTACTGGAAAGCCAGGTGTTGTACTTGCAACTTCTGGACCAGGAGCAACGAACCTAGTAACTGGTATTGCAGATGCCATGATGGACTCACTACCACTTGTAGTCTTCACAGGTCAGGTCGCAAGCTCGGCGCTTGGAACAGACGCGTTTCAAGAATCGGATATTGTTGGTATTACGATGCCAATCACAAAACATAATTACCAAGTAAAAAGAATTGAAGATTTAGGGCGTATCATTAAAGAAGCATTCTATATTGCTACAACTGGAAGACCCGGACCGGTTTTAATCGATATTCCAAAAGATGTTGCTTCACAAGAGGTATCAAAAGTTTTACCAGAAGCAACTGTCAATTTACCAGGATATCAACCAACAACACAACCAAATTATTTGCAAATACAGAAACTAGTAAAGGCAATGGAAAGTGCGAAGAAACCATTGATTCTAGCTGGTGCTGGAGTACTATTTGCCAAAGGGTCAGATTATTTAAAACAATTTGTAGAAAAAACAGGCTATCCTATTACGAATACGTTACTAGGTCTCGGAACAATTCCAGGTGACCATCCACAATTCCTAGGGATGGCTGGCATGCACGGAACATATACGTCGAATATGGCTATAACTGAGTGTGATTTGTTAATCAATATTGGTGCACGATTTGATGATCGATTAACTGGTAATTTGAAATACTTTGCGCCAAATGCAACAGTTGCTCATATTGATATCGATCCAGCGGAGATAGGCAAGAATGTTCCAACTGCTATTCCAATTGTTGGAGACGCGAAGGTAGTATTGGAAGAACTATTAAAACTAGAACTTGAAATTCCTGATATCTCTACTTGGAGTAAGCAATTGCAGGAGAATAAGGAAAAATATCCATATAAACAGCCTTCATCGCCAGAAAATTCACTTTCTTCACCACATGTAATTAAAATGATTCATGATTTAACAGGTGGCGATGCGATTGTAACTACTGATGTTGGTCAGCATCAAATGTGGGCTGCACAGTATTACGGATTTAATGGACCAAATAATTGGGTTACTTCTGGAGGATTAGGAACAATGGGCTTTGGTTTCCCATCAGCTATCGGAGCTCAATTGGCTCATCCAGATCAAACAGTAGTTGCTGTTACTGGTGATGGTGGCTTCCAAATGACATTACAAGAACTATCTGTCATTAAAGAACTTAATCTACCAGTTAAAATTGTTATTTTAAACAATCAGTGTCTAGGTATGGTTAGACAATGGCAAGAAACATTTTATGAAAAACGTTATTCTCATTCCATCATGACAGAGCAACCTGATTTTGTTAAATTAGCTGATGCATATGGAATTAAAGGATATAGAGCTACAAATGAACAGGAAGCGAAAGCAGTATTTGAAGAAGCTTTCAACATCCCTGAACCAGTATTAATTGATTGTCGAGTAATCCAAGAAGAAAAAGTCTATCCAATGGTAGCACCAGGGACTGGTCTACATGAAATGATAGGGGTGGGAGAATGAAACGCGTTGTTACTGTAACAGTTAATAATAATCCAGGAGTTTTAAATAGAATTACTGGATTATTTGCAAAACGTCAATTTAACATCGAAAGTATTACAGTGGGACCTACTTTGAATCCAGCAATATCAAAGATGACTTTCATTGTTCCGATTGATGATCCCGCAAAAATGGAGCAACTATTGAAACAGTTACAAAAGCAAATAGATGTATTAAAAGTATCTGACATCACAGATAAATCAATCGTGACACGTGAATTAGCACTAATTAAAGTTCAATGTCCACCAGCAGTTCGAAGTGAAGTATATAGCATTATCGAACCGTTTAGAGCAACTGTAATCGATATGGGGAAAAATATGATTACGGTACAAATTACTGGTGAACCAGACAAAGTTGACGCATTTATGGAGTTGTTAAAGCCTTATGGCATTAAAGATATATCAAGAACAGGTGTAACTGCATTTGTTCGCGAACATCAAAAACAAGATACACAACAACTATCAATCATTCAATTATAAGAGGAGATGGACTAAAAATGGCAAAAGTATACTATAACAATGAAATCAATGAACAGGAATTACAAGGAAAGAAAATCGCAGTATTAGGATATGGATCTCAAGGTCATGCTCATGCAACTAACCTAAAAGAAAGTGGCTTTAATGTAGTAGTTGGTGTAAGACCTGGTAAATCTTTCGATCAAGCAGTAGAAGACGGTCATGAAGTAGTAACAGTAAGAGAAGCAGCTGCACAAGCAGATATCATCATGGTATTGCTTCCAGATGAAAGACAAACAGCAGTATATGAAAATGAAATTAAACCTGAGCTATCTGCAGGTAAAGCACTAGTATTTGCTCATGGATTTAACGTACATTTCAGCCAAATCGTACCTCCAGCTGATGTTGACGTATTCCTAGTAGCTCCTAAAGGACCAGGACACCTAGTTCGTCGTACATTCCAACAAGGTGCAGGTGTACCAGCATTATTCGCAATCTATCAAGATGCTACTGGTAAAGCAAGAGATATAGCACTAGCTTATGCAAAAGGTATTGGAAGTGCACGTGCAGGTGTGTTAGAAACTACGTTCAAAGAAGAAACAGAAACAGATCTGTTTGGAGAGCAAGCAGTACTTTGTGGTGGAACAACCGCACTAGTAAAAGCTGGTTTCGAAACTTTAGTAGAAGCAGGATATCAACCAGAAGTTGCATACTTTGAATGCTTACATGAGCTAAAATTAATCGTGGATCTAATGTATGAAGATGGTCTTGCTGGTATGCGTTACTCTATTTCAGACACAGCTCAATGGGGTGATTTCGTATCAGGTCCACGTGTAATTGATGCAAGTGTTAAAGAACGTATGAAAGACGTATTGGATGATATCCAAACAGGTAAGTTTGCAAAAGGTTGGTTGCTAGAAAACCAATTGAATCGTCCAGAATTCAATGCGATTAACCAACGTGAAAGCGAACATCTAATTGAGAAAGTAGGTCAAGAACTCCGCGAAATGATGCCGTTTGTTAAAGCTGGCAAAAAACAAAATAACAAGGAAGTGGTTGGTAGTGCGAAAAATTGATTTCTATGATACCACCTTGCGAGATGGAGAGCAGTCTCCCGGAGTAAATTTAAATACTGCAGAAAAATTAGAGATTGCAAAACAACTAGAGCGCCTAGGGATGGATGTAATTGAGGCGGGATTTCCCGCCGCCTCCCCTGGTGATTTAGATGCAGTAAGAAAAATTGCCTCTACTATCAAAAAATCTTCCGTTACAGCTCTTGCACGCTGTGTAAAATCAGATATAGATGCTGCTTGGGAAGCATTAAAAGTGGCGGAGTGTCCTAGAATTCATATATTTCTAGCAACATCAGATATACACATGAAATATAAGCTAAAACAAACACCTGAACAGGTAGTAAATACTGCAGTAGAAATGATTAAATATGCGAAGTCACTTTTCCCAGTCGTACAATGGTCAGCAGAGGACGCATTTAGATCAGATCGTGCCTTTCTTGCCCATATTGTAGAGCAAGCAATCAATGCTGGGGCATCCATCATTAATATTCCTGATACTGTAGGTTATGCTACACCAAAGGAATATGGTGAATTATTTAAATATTTAAAAGAAAACGTTCCTAATATTAACCAAGTAAAACTTTCGGCTCACTGTCATGATGACTTAGGAATGGCAGTCGCAAATACATTAGCAGCAATTGAAAATGGTGCAGATCAAGTAGAAGGTACGATAAACGGTATAGGAGAAAGAGCAGGAAACGTCGCTTTAGAAGAAGTGGCGGTGGCACTCTATACTCGTAAAGATTTTTATAATATTCAATCAAATCTAACATTAAATGAAATTAAACGTTCTAGTCAATTAGTAAGTCAATTAACAGGAATGGTTATTCAACCTAATAAGGCTGTAGTTGGTAAAAATGCATTTGCCCATGAATCAGGGATTCATCAGGATGGTGTATTAAAAGAACCAACAACATATGAAATTATTACTCCTGAATTAATCGGAGAAGCTTCAAATAATCTTGTCTTAGGAAAACACTCTGGCCGTCATGCATTCCAAGACCGTGCAAAATTAATGGGATTTGATCTTGATCAAGAAGCACTTAACAATGCATTTAGGGAATTTAAGAAGCTTGCAGATCGTAAAAAAGAAATTACAACAGAGGATTTGTGGACGATATTAACAAACCAACAATTGAAAGATTCTGAGGCTGCTATCTATGAATTAGAATCTGTTGAGGTACAATATGTCTCCGCAAATACACCTTCAGCTACTGTAAAAGTGAAGACACCTGAAAATGAAGTTGTCGAAGCAACAACAACAGGAGCAGGAAGTGTAGAAGCTATCTTCAACGCCCTTGAAAAAGTTGTGGATGGTACAGTTCATGTTCTTGATTATCGTGTTTCATCCATCGGCAAAGGAAGAGATGCGTTAGCTGAGGCAGTTATTAATTTGACTTTTAATAATGAAGAACTAACTGGACGTGATGCGGCACAAGACGTTCTAGAAGCCTCTGCTAAAGCTTATTTGAACGC
Organism: Paenibacillus bovis; assembly: GCA_007679095.1. Lineage (GTDB taxonomy): Bacteria > Bacillota > Bacilli > Bacillales > Bacillaceae_C > Lederbergia > Lederbergia graminis. The sequence goes on along the minus strand of VEFU01000001.1, from coordinate 120,629 downwards.
AGTAAACCGTAGTTTATTACAAATTCATATAAAACAAATGATTGGAACCATTTAGTATCGTTTAGAGTTATAAGGAGGAAATGGAGATTGAAGAAACGAGTAGCTGTATTACAAGGAGACGGAATCGGTAAAGAAGTAACAGACGCAAGTATTGCTGTATTAGAAGCAATTGGCCGTCGCTTTCAACATGAGTTTGAATGGAAATACGGCTTGCTCGGTGGAGTAGCTATCGATAAAGCCGGCAAGCCATTACCTGAAGAAACAATCGCCATTTGTGAAGAGAGTGACGCGATTTTATTAGGGGCTGTCGGTGGTCCAGCATGGGATAATAATCCTTCCCATCTTCGACCTGAAAGAGGGCTTCTTCAAATTCGTAAACACTTTGAACTAAGTGTTAATCTCCGGCCAGTGCAAGCTTTTAAGAGCTTGCTGGCTGTTTCTCCTTTAAAGGAAGACGTAGCAGCTGGTGTTGATATGATGATTGTTCGTGAATTAACAGGTGGCCTATATTTTGGTGAACCAAGTCATCATGATAACGACAAAGCTGTTGATACACTATTATACAGCCGTGAGGAAATCGAACGAGTTGTAACACATGCATTTGAATTAGCAAAGATTAGAAGAAATAAAGTAACATCTGTTGATAAGGCAAATGTATTAGAATCTAGTAAACTATGGAGAAAAATTGTAGAAGAAATTGCTGAAAAATATCCTGATGTGGAATATGAACATATGCTTGTCGATGCTGCTGCGATGAAGTTAATCACATATCCTTCATCATTCGACGTTATTGTAACGGAGAATATGTTCGGCGATATTTTAAGTGATGAAGCATCTGTTATAACGGGATCACTAGGAATGCTTCCATCTGCAAGTCTTCGAGTTGATGGATTTGGACTTTACGAACCGATTCATGGTTCTGCACCGGATATAGCAGGGAAAAATATTGCTAATCCAATCGGTACAATTTTATCAAGTGCCATGATGCTTCGCAGTTCATTTGGAATGTTAGAAGAAGCAAATGCGATTGAAGAAGCAGTTAAAAACGTACTAGATGCAGGCTACTGCACAAGTGAATTTAAAGAGATTGGTAGAAACATATTATCTACTACAGAAATGACAGAAAAGATTATTAGTGAAATAGAATCAAAAACTGTTAAAACAATGTGAGGTGAAGAAAGATGGGCAAGACGATTATTGAAAAGATTTGGGAAAAACATGTCGTTCATCGGGAAGAAGGTAAGCCTGATTTGCTGTATATCGATCTTCATCTCGTACATGAAGTGACATCTCCGCAAGCATTTGAAGGCTTACGCTTAAATAACAGGAAAGTAAGAAGACCTGATTTAACATTTGCAACGATGGATCATAACGTACCGACTCGATTAAATGAGGCAGTGCAAGATCCAATTTCGAAAAAGCAAATGTCAACTTTGGAGAAAAACTGTGCTGAGTTCGGTGTACCTCTAGCAGGTATGGGGCACCCAGACCAAGGGATTGTCCATGTTATTGGTCCACAATTAGGATTAACACAACCTGGTAAAACAATCGTATGTGGTGATAGTCATACATCTACACATGGTGCATTTGGGGCTCTAGCATTTGGAATTGGTACTAGTGAAGTGGAGCACGTGCTTTCCACACAAACACTATGGCAAGCAAAGCCAAAAACAATGGAAGTAAAAGTAAATGGTAAATTAGGTGAAGGTGTAACATCAAAAGACTTAATATTAGCGATTATTGCAAAATACGGCATTAACGTTGGTACAGGTCATATTTTTGAATACACAGGTGAGGCAATTCGCAATTTGACAATGGAAGAACGTATGACAGTTTGTAACATGTCAATAGAAGCGGGAGCAAAAGCCGGATTAATAAGTCCTGATGAGAAAACATTTGCTTATTTAGAAGGACGTCCACACGTACCGACTGGAGAAGCTTTTGAAAAATTAAAAGAAGAATGGCGTACACTTGCTACGGATGATGATGCTGTTTATGATGCTGTAATTGAGATCGATGCAAGTGAAATTGAGCCAGTTGTGACTTGGGGTACAAACCCAGGTATGGGTGTTGGAATAAATGGTCGCGTTCCAAAACCAGAAGATGCAAAAACAGAAGCAGAAAAAGCAGAGATTGAAAAAGCATTAGCTTATATGGGGCTTGAAGGTGGCATCAAAATGACAGATATTGAGATACAATATGTGTTCATTGGCTCCTGTACGAATTCCCGTATCGAAGATTTACGTTCTGCTGCAAAAGTAATCAAAGGCAAAAAAGTTCATCAAGGTGTGAATGCGATTGTTGTTCCAGGTTCACATTCTGTGAAGTTGCAAGCTGAAGCAGAAGGTCTGGATCAAATCTTCCTTGATGCAGGATTTGAATGGCGTCAATCTGGCTGTAGTATGTGTCTTGCAATGAATGCAGATCAAGTACCTGCTGGAAAGCGTTGTGCATCCACATCCAACCGTAACTTTGAAGGCCGTCAAGGAAATGGATCAAGAACACACCTTGTTAGCCCTTCAATGGCAGCTGCTGCAGCAATTGCTGGTCGTTTTGTTGATGTTCGCACATTTTCACAAGAGGAGGCGTTAGTATGAAACCAATTAAAGAAGTAACAAGCGTACTTGCGCCATTAGATCGATCCAATGTGGATACTGACCAAATCATTCCGAAACAATTTCTAAAACGTATTGAGCGCACAGGTTTTGGTAAATACCTATTTTACAACTGGCGTTTTGATGATAACGGCGCAGAAAAAGCAGATTTCGAGTTGAACAAACCTGAATATGCTGGTGCTGAAATCTTAATCTCCCGCGAAAATTTTGGATGTGGATCATCGCGTGAACATGCTCCGTGGGCGCTTGGTGATTACGGTTTCCGTGTTGTAATTGCGATTAACTTTGCTGATATTTTTTACAATAACTGCTTTAAGAATGGAATCCTTCCAATCCAGCTATCAGAAGCAGATGTAGATGATTTAATGAAAAAAGCAAAAGCAAAACCATTAAAGATTACTGTTTCACTAGAAAGCGAAACAGTTACTACAGAAGATGGAGACACATATTCATTTAAAGTAGATGAGTACCGTCGCCAAATGCTTCTAAATGGATGGGACGAAATTGCATTAACATTGCAATTAGAAGATAAAATAGCAGAATACGAAAAAGCACAAGCTTAAAAAAAGAGGATGGGAAACCATTAATGAATAAAACCGAACTATCTTGAGTTTGATTAGATAGTTCGGTTTTTTATTCCAGTCGTATTTTTTTGTCCCACGCCTTTTTCTTTATTAGCTACATAAAGAGTTTTCCGCATTCACCCTATATTCATATTGTTGATCTTTTCAAGAAAAAGTAAGATGCAATTAAATAAATCAAGATGAAAGGGATAAACCAATATGCAATTCCAACAGCAGTCTTACCAACAAACCAATTAAAAATATCAATCCAAGCATCATAATAAGACACTAATAATGTGGCAATTGTTCCTAATAATACTATAACTAAAGCTGAAATTAACATTCCCTTCCCGCCATATCGTAGGAAGAAACTAGCGATTAGTGAACCTGTAAAGTACAGCATTGTAATTAGAAGAATGTACATTACAATTTGCTCCCATATTGTTCCGTCATTTACATATGGAAAGTGGAAGAAATGTAGTCGATTGCCCCAACCATTTGTACTATTTTCAATTACTGAGAAAATATACAGTAAAACAGCCAAGATAGTACTTGAAATCAAACCCATTATAACGTTACCAGTGAAAAAGTCGATCCTTCTTACGGATAGCCCGATAGCGAAAGGAAATAAATGTGCAATCGATAAGATCCCGAAGACAAACATATAGACCATTACGGACGAAATACCACCTGTATAGAAAGGTTCGTCACTAGGAATTAAAAAACTCACGATTATATTAACAAAGAAACTTGAAAACAAGATGATAGAAGGTATATAAATTAATGACCACTTATCCCTTGTATACATTTTCAATACACTTTGAACATTCATTGTGCAATCGCTCCTCTTTTATCAGAATTGCCTTTCGTTAAATGGACAACGAGCTGTTGTAAAGAAACTGGAGTGATTTCCAACCCATTTTCTATTGCTTGTTTTCTATCTAACTGATTTTGCTTTCCAATTACTGTGACTGATAGAAGTCCTCCAAATGGCTCGCGGTGTACCGTTTCTTTGCCTGAAATAAACGCTTCGACTTTTGCTGCTGTTCCAGTAACAGTGTAAGCCGTCCCTCTCAATGACTCTGCATCTTCATTAATAATTAACTCGCCATTATCGATGACTAAAATATGTTCTAATAGGTTACTTACTTCATCAATTAAATGGGTGGAAAGGATGATAGTTCTTGGATTTTCTCCGTAATCCTCCATCAATCTATCGTAAAATAAATTTCGAGATACTGCATCTAGTCCTAGATAAGGTTCATCAAAAATGGTGATTGGTGCACGACTAGCAAGCCCTACTACGATTCCAACTGCAGAGAGCATTCCTCTGGAAAGCTTTTGGACCTTTTTCTTTAAAGGAAGGTTAAAGTCATTTATTAAAGACAATGCATATTCGTGATCCCAATTTGGGAAGAGCCCTTTTGATACGTCTAATATATCCTGTACGGAAAACATCTTTGGATATTTTTGACTTTCTTTTATAAAGCAAATGCTTGATAGTACCTTTTTATTTTCAAAAGGATCTTCACCGAATACTGTTAACTCACCACTAGAAGGGAAAATCTGTGATGTGATCATTTTCATGAGTGTTGTTTTTCCCGCACCATTTCGTCCAAGTAATCCATATGTTTTATTTTCTTCTATGGAGAAGCTCATATTTTTAATTGCTTGGAAATCACCATAAGCCTTTTCTAACTGGTTTACTTCAATTATCTTTTTCATTATTGTTCATCACCTCTCCGAATCATCTCTGTTAATTGTTCAGCGGTAATCCCCAGCTTCTTTGCTTCATGAATCATCGTAACTATATACTGCTCGAAAAACTGTTCTTTTCGTTTCTCCATTACTTTTGCGCGTGCACCTTCCGCTACAAACATCCCAATCCCTCGCTTTTTGTATAAGATTCCTTCGTCAACTAACAAATTAACCCCTTTAGCGGCTGTGGCTGGATTGATTTTGTAAAATGCTGCGAATTGATTTGTGGAGGGAACTTGGGTTTCTTCTTCAAGTGCTCCCTCGATAATGTCGTCTTCTATGCGCTCAGCTATTTGAATAAATATTGGCCGCCCATCATCAATTAATTGCTTCATATCTTCACCACCATGTTGGTTAGTTACTTGTGTAATTAACCATATAACAAATGTACATTCATGTCAACATAGTTTTTATAAATAGGCTTGGAAATATAAAAAATTAATTTGATGGATATTTAGTGTTAGTGTGAGGTGATGGCTAATACACATGTAATAATGCTTAATGACATGTGTACAAAGGGATAGGTTAGCGTGGTTAGAAGACTAGTAGGCTGGATTAGATTAGAAATACACGAAAGCTAAAATTAGGTGCTCCATACTAATAAGAGGAGGAAATCAAGAAAATTAAAAACATTTAGTAGTAACAACCCTGAAAAGAATAGTAAACTAGATATATGAAGTTATTGAACAAGGAGGGAAAAAACAAATGATTAGTAAATCTGTTATAGAAGATGTTTTAGCTGCCGCATTATCAACTGGTGGAGATTTCGCCGAAGTATTTGCGGAAGATCATTATAAAAATAGTATCGTTTTACAAAAAGGAAAAATTGATAAAAGTATTTCTGGAAGGGACGCGGGTGTTGGGATTAGGGTTTTCAATGGCCTGCAAAGTGTGTATGCATATACGACTGATTTTTCAAAAGAGGGTCTATTAAAAGCGGCAAAAAATGCAGCACATGCGATTAAAGGGGATGTTCGTCATATCCCAACGGCTTTGCAACAAGAAATAATTACACCACTACATAATATTATCCATATGCCGCGTACAATTGAGTCAGCTAGAAAAGTAGATGTGATGAAGAAAGCGTACGAGATTGCTAAAAACTATCATGCTAGTATTAAGCAAGCGTCTGTCACATATGTAGATAGTGAACAAAATGTCCTTATCGCGAACTCAGAAGGGAAATTTGTTGAGGATAAACGGGTGCGTAGTAGGATGGCGATTCAGGCGATTGCATCGGATGGAAAGCAAATGCAACCTGGTTTTTACGGTCCTGGTGCATATAAAGGATTTGAGTTCTTTGAAAACCTTGATTTAGAGCATTATGCTGGTGAGGCAGCTCGAATTGCAGTTACTATGCTCAATGCGGAGGAATGTCCGAGTGGGAAATTCCCTGTTATTATCGATAACGAGTTTGGTGGTGTTATTTTCCATGAAGCTTGTGGTCATGGACTAGAAGCGACAGCAGTTGCGAAAGGTAACTCTGTTTTTGCAAATCGTATTGGAGAAAAAGTAGCACCTGATATAGTTACCTATATTGATGACGGTACACTCGCAAATGAGTGGGGTTCACTCAATATCGATGATGAAGGAGAAAAATCAAGGAAGAATGTTTTAATTGAAAATGGTATTTTAAAAGGTTATTTAATAGATAAATTTAATGGACGTCGAATGGGAATGGATGCAACAGGTTCTAGTAGACGGGAATCATATCGTTACAACCCAACATCAAGAATGACGAATACGTATATTGCCCCTGGGAAGTCAACTCCGGAGGAAATTATTGCATCCACTGAACATGGGCTATATGCAAAATACATGGGTGGAGGATCTGTTAATACATCAACTGGCGATTATAACTTTGCCATCATGGAAGCGTATATGGTTGAAAATGGAGAAATTGGCAAGCCAGTTAAAGGAGCAACGTTGATTGGTAATGGTCCAAAAACATTACAACTTGTTGATATGGTAGGCAATAACTTAGCACATGGAGCTGGTATGTGTGGATCTGTAAGTGGTAGTCTCCCAGTCAATGTTGGGCAGCCAATGATTCGTGTAAGTGAAATAACTGTCGGCGGGACGAAGGGAGAGTAACTAGATGAAAATTGAGAAATTTCAAGAGCGCTTATTAGAAAGTGGTCTAGCTGCTGGCTTTGAAGATATGGAAATATATTATGTGAAATCCAAACGTTTTGCATGCCAAGTATATAAAGGTGATGTTGATCATTATGAGACAGCAGAGGAAGGCGGTCTTTCCTTCCGTGGCCTCTACAATGGGAAAATGGGTTATGCATATACAGAAAAAATTGATCAAGAATCTATTCCATTTCTACTTAATAGTGCAAAAGCGAATGCAGAGATATTGGAAGATGAGGAACAAGATGAAATATTTGCAGGAAGTGAAGAGTACGAAGATCGCGATTTTTATTCTGAAAGTCTAGATAATATTTCTGTTCCAGATAAAATTGCTTTTTTACAAGAAGTAGAAAGCAAGATTGCGAACTATGATCCTCGTATTAGTTCGATTAATTCATGTAAGCTTATCGAAGGAGCTACAGAACGAGTTCTAGCTAACAGTAAAGGCCTTGTGCTTCATGATCGTAGCAATTACTTAGGCGTTGTCCTCTCCGTCATTGTAAAACAAGATGATGAAACGAAGAGCGGTTTTAAAGTAAATATAACGAAAGATTTCTCTACTTTGCATGTTGATGAAATTGCAAAAGAGGTGGCAGAGGAAGCACTCTCTTATCTTGGAGAAAAGTCGATCGCAAGTAAAAAGTATCCTATTGTTCTTCGTCATGATGCTGCTTCACAATTGCTTGATACGTTTGTATCTGTGTTCTCAGCTGAGGTTGCTCAAAAAGGTCAATCATTATTAGAAGACAAAACAGGTGAGCAAATTGCGTCTGAGATTGTAACAATTGTGGATGATCCATTCTATAAAGATGGATTTGCAGGTCGTAATTTTGATGGCGAAGGTGTAGCTTCGAAAGTTTGTACGGTTATTGAAAATGGAACATTAAATACTCTTCTTCATAATCGCAAGACCGCGAAAAAGGCGGGAGTGGAAACAACTGGTCATGCGTATAAGCCATCTTATAAAGGAACGCTGACAGTTGCACCATCTCATTTTTATATAAAACCAGGTGAGATAACTCGTGAAGAACTTATTGCTTCTCAAGAGGAAGCGGTATTTATTACAAAACTAGCTGGACTTCATTCTGGAGCAAACGCTGTTTCTGGAGATTTCTCTGTAGCTGCTAACGGCTTTTACGTGAAAGATGGAAAAATCGTAACTGCAGTGAAGCAAATGACGATTGCTGGTAATTTCTTTGAGTTATTAAAAATGATAAAAGAGATTGGGTCTGACCTATATGTATCAACAGGTGGAATTGGATCACCGTCGATATTGCTAGAAGGATTATCTGTAACAGTGGAATAATGAGGAGCGATTGAGACAAAACGATTTGACATGTATGTAAATCGAACAATGTAAGTGTAGCTATACCGCTTCGGAAATACACTCCGCTGGTAACTATACATTATTTATATAATTGATAAAGTGACCGAACTATCTTGTTTTGCAATCAAGTTAGTTCGGTTTTTATTTGCAACCATATTCCTTTGTCCCAATCTCTTTTCTTCTTGTGATTATAATGATGAAGTATAATTAGATGAAGATATTGTATTTTGTTTAGAGGAGACGAATATTATGGAAGTATTTTTAGCAATTTTAATTGTAATAAGTTTTGTCGTATCTGTTGCCCTAATTGTGATGACGATTGTAAAAGCATTATATGATAAAGGAATGTCTATCAAGCGATTAGGAATATTATTAGCTATATCATTTGCTGTATTTGTTCTATCAATTGTGTATTTTGATAAGACGGTGAAACAGAATGAAGTCCAAAAAGAAGGAGCGGTACATATACGCGGAGGGGAGGATAGTAGCATTTCCTTTCAAATTGATGAATGATAAAAGGAATTTCGCCACCAAGAACCGAATAAGTTAATGTGCAAGGAATTTTGACACGGAGGTTTTGCCTGTGACGATAAAAAAGCCTGTGCTCCTAATTGGGATGGCATTGGTGCTCGTTAGCTTGATTGGGAATTATTCGGTGTTTGCTATTAATCAATTGAAAACGCCTATTATGTTAAAGCATTATTACAATTTTTCCGTTCCTTCAGGGTTAACATTAGAGTTGCATTATCTTGTAAATCGTAGTGAAGAAATGGATATTCAATATGCAACTATTGGTGACAGTGAGATACCTTTATATTCAAAAGAATCGTGGACTTATCAAACTCTGCGCCACCATAAAGTAAAAACATTATATTTTCAACTAGATGATCATTTCTTTGAGGATATGAAATATGACGAGATGACCATTAATCAAATTCGTGTATTTCTTACAAATGGTGAATCTATGGTAATGGATGTAGGGGAAATAAACTTTTATAAGCGGGAAGATTCACCTTTAGATTTTAAAAGTTCAGGAGGTTCGAATGACAATTCTGGATTTGGAACGTTAAGTGTAGAGGAAAATATGAATATTGAAAGTTATGAAGTGTCATTTATTAATAGCTTAAAAAACAATATTATTTATGCTCTCAATCTCGGTGAAAAAAAGGTTGATGATCAATATAGTTTCCCTATTTCAAAGGAAAAAGGAGATATTATATCCTATCAATATCATTGGAAATTTAAAGATGATGACCCAATGCGAAATCACTATTATTACACAACTTTGACATTGAAAGGCAAGGATGAAAGTAATACACCTTTTAAACATCCTATTACGATGGATTACAGACCTTACTTTACAGAAAAAGATGTGAAAGAGATTATTAAGGAGGCAAAAAAATGAGAGATCTTGCCTCTGCAATAAATAGAATCTTTTGGGGATTAATCTTTGTTATTATCAATGTTAACATTATCTATTTTGATATATTTCCAGACTTTATTGGCTACTTTATGATTCTAGCAGCATTAAGTAAGTTGCAATCCTATTCAGTGTATTTTTCGAAGGCGAAGATATTTGCGGTTATATTGGCTCTCTATGCAATTCCACTATGGTTTATACCAGATTTACTACTGACAGAGGGTTTTCATCCATCTTCTGAAACAGTATATTTCTTGCTAAGTACCGTTGTTCATACATTTCTACATATTGGATTAATATATATGATTTTATGTGGAATAATTGAAATTTCAGAGAAATGTACTTTATCAAATTGGATTAATAGAATTGGAAAAGGACTTCGTTTATATGTATACACCATGTTTGTTTGTTGGACCATTATTCCGTTTGTCCTAAATATGACGGAGAATGCAGCAATGATTACTTTAATAGGTACGATGATGTTTTCTTTCATTATGGAATTGATGATTATTGTTTTGATTAGGAAGTTTCGAAATTCTATAAATTCTTTGAATGCGATTACATTAAAATCAATAAAAAGTATATAGAAGAGGGGTAGAACGATGCTTGCAGCTATCGAAGCAGGAGGAACGAAATTTGTCTGTGCAGTTGGGGACCAAAATTATCATATAGTAGAAAAGATAGAGATTCCTACAACTACACCAGCAGAGACAATGGAAAACGTAAGAGACTTTTTTTCTCAATTTGAAATCGAATCAATGGCAATAGGAACATTTGGGCCAGCAGATATTAACCGTCAATCTCCAACGTATGGCTCGATTACTACAACACCAAAGGAACATTGGCAGCATTATAATATTCTCGGGTACTTGAAGGAACATTTTCAAATACCAATTGTTTTTGATACTGACGTAAATATTGCAGCATTAGGTGAGGCAAAGTTTGGTGCCTCGAAGGAAGTGAAGAACAGTATATATATGACGGTGGGGACGGGAATCGGTGTCGGTGCTATTGTGAATGGAGAAATGTTGCAAGGCCTTAGCCATCCGGAGATGGGGCATATTATTGTCAAACGACATCCTGATGATGATTTTGTTGGAAGTTGTCCATTTCATCAAGACTGCTTGGAAGGAATGGCAGCTGGACCTGCAATAGAAAAGCGTTGGAATAAAAAGGCGTATTTATTGGAAAAAGATGATTTTGTTTGGGAATTGGAAGGATACTATATTGCTCAAGCATTGATTTCAATCATTTTAACTCTTTCACCTGAGAAAGTTGTACTTGGTGGAGGTGTGATGAAGCAGCGCCAACTTCTTCCGATTATTCATAAATATGTTCAAGAATTTAACCGTAACTATTTATCTTTCCCGCAGTTAGAAGACGATATTGCGGAATACATTGTGACACCTGGTATAGAGGGATTGTCTGCTATTAAAGGTGCATTATATTTAGCAAAAACACAATTGAATGAAGACTAACTGTATATTTTTCTGTAAAAATATATATGCTAATGAAGGCTGTCCATATCGGCAGTCTTTTTATTGTAAAGTTTTTCCTACAGGAAACACTATTGTATCTCTCTTACAAACCTAAATGCGTGAAACAACGTTGCTCTAGACCCACATATAAGCGAGTTGATATGATGGTTACATAGCAATTCGTGGAGGTAGTTATGGAACAAGAAAAATACAAAAACATAAAAAAGGGAGAGCGTGGAGCAATAATAAGCATCGTTGCTTATTTAGTTTTGTCTGCTATAAAGCTATTTGTTGGAAACATGACTGGTTCCGAAGCATTACAAGCAGACGGATTAAATAATGCCACTGATATTATTGCTTCTGTCGCAGTGTTAATTGGGCTAAAAGTTTCAAGAAAGCCTGCGGATAAGGATCATCCATATGGTCACTGGAAAGCCGAAACAGTGGCATCCATGGTTGCTTCTATTATTATGTTCGCAGTAGGGCTTCAAGTGTTAAGGGAAGCCATAACATCTATTGCAAATAATAATCATGCTTCACCTGATTTAATATCAGCATGGACAGGACTTTTTTGTGCTGTCGTCATGTATTTTGTCTATCGTTATAATCGAAATTTGGGCAGGAAAATAAAGAGTCAGGCAGTACAGGCTGCAGCTAAGGATAATTTATCAGATGCATGGGTAAGTGTGGGAACAGCTATTGGGATCATTGGCTCCCAATTTAATCTTTCTTGGTTAGACCCAGTAACTGCAGTAGCAGTTGGACTTTTAATTTGTAAAACAGGTTACGATATTTTTAGAGAAGCCTCCCATGACCTTACAGATGGATTTAATGAAGAAAAACTAGAAATTTATAAAGAAGCGATTCTCGAAATTAAAGGTGTAAAAGATGTAAGAAATATTAGGGGTAGGAAATATGGTAACAATGCCGTTGTCGATGTTGTTATTACTGTAAACTCTGATATGGCAATAGGAGCGGCCCATGATATTTCCGAACAAGTGGAAGATGAATTGAAGGAAAAACATCATGTCTATGAAGTACATGTTCATGTAGAACCTAATTAGTTTTTAGCAAAAATGTGTATACTTTCCACGAATGAACGAATAGAAAAGCTTTTACAATTATAGTAAATACATCTATACTTTAAGTATTGAGAGGAAATTAGGTGTATAACATGCTTGAACTTTTACTTCAAGATTCATATGCAGAATGGGTTGTTCCACTTACTATCGCAGTAATTTGGATCTCTGGGTGGCAGCTATTCTCATTGTCAGGATATTTTCAAACACATAGTAAACTAGACAACAGTATTCATATAAATAATGTCGAAGTAAATGATTGCATAGATAATGAAAGACCACTTCATATTAGACATCCATTTTTCAAGACGGTGAAACGTAAAGAATGTCCAGATGAAGTAGAAGGTCCGCACCATCTTCTAATTTAATCATCAAATTTTAAATTAGAAGGGTGAAATCATTGAAAAAGAAATTATTATTATTGTCATTACTACTAGTCACAGCAGTTCTACTAGGTGGCTGTTCTGGTGTTGAAAATCAAACAGGTTTTTTCTATAACACATTCGTAAAACCATTTTCTTGGTTGATACATGAGATTGGTTCCTTACTTGGTGGAAATTATGGAATGGCTTTAATCATTATTACATTGTTGATTCGTTTAGTTCTTCTACCATTCATGTTGAAAACATATAAAAATCAGCAATTGATGAAAGTTAACATGGAAAAAATGAAACCAGAAATGGAAGAAATTCAAAAGCGTTCGAAAGAAGCGAAGACTCCTGAGGAAAAACAGAAAATCCAACAGGAAATGATGATGCTGTATCAAAAACACAATGTAAATCCATTAAACATGGGTTGTTTACCAATGTTGATTCAAATGCCAATACTATTGGGCTTATATTATGCAATTAGAAGTTCCGAGGATATGGCGACACATTCATTCCTATGGTTTGATCTAGGACAATCCGACTTCGCGATGATGATTATTGCAGGTCTCATCTACTTTATTCAGGCGCAAGTTTCAATGGCGACAGTTCCAGATGCCCAAAAGAAACAAATGCGTATTATCATGCTTATTTCGCCAATTATGATCATGGTCATATCTTTCTCAGCACCAGCTGCGTTACCACTATACTGGGCAGTCGGCGGTATCTTCTTGATTTTCCAAACATTGCTAGGACGTAGATACTATATGCAGCATAAAGAAAAGGTTGAGGAAGAAGGAAAATAATAACGAGGCTGTACGGAAGCAATGATTGCTAACGTACAGCTTTTTTTGTAAAGGGGTAGTTCAATGATACATATTAAAAGAGCAGAGAAACAAAGTGAAACAGAAATAGCGAGATTTATTGCAAGAGTGAATAAGTTGAAAAACCATCATATTGGTTATTGTGGTACGGATGAAGAAGAAATATTGCATTATTTAAAGGAAGAAATGACAGATATTCCGTTTCAAGATTGTTTTCTGCTAGCTTATGAGGATGATAGTTTAATAGGAGTAATTGGATTTGAAGCGGATCTTGATAATCATCATGGAGAAATATGGGGCCCTTTTATTACACATGATGATTGGCAAGGAATTGCTAAAAATATGTGGAATGATTTGATGAAAATGGTTCCTAGTGAGATGGATAGTGTGAGTCTTTTCGTAAATAAATTGAATGTCAATGTGAATGAATTCTCACGTGCATTATCTTGTGCTTTTAATGAGAAGACAGATAGCCATACGATTCTTCTCTATCAAAAAGAAGTTAATGGAGTTCCTGAGAAGGTACCGTTTATTACAGAAATAACCGAAACAGAATATTCTACCATGATAAAGATACATGATATCGCTTTTCCGAAGGGGTATTATGATGGTGAAAAAATTGTACAGCGAATGAATGATGATGATAGAGTATTCGTATATAAAGAGAATGATACGGTCATTGGCTATATTTATGTGGAGTCACAACCGTTATTTGGCGAAGGGTCGATCGAGTTTTTTGCGGTAAATGAAGGGTGGCGCGGTAGAGGAATAGGTAAGAAATTACTTCAGCATGCACTTCATTGGTTACTTTCAAAGGATTTTATAGAGGAACTCCGATTGACGGTGAATAGTGAAAACGCGCAGGCGATTCATTTATATCAAGCTGTTGGATTTACAGTCGAAAATGAGTTGAATTTTTATGAGGTGAAATTTTAAAAAAGCTAAGTTATTACTATTTTTGCAAGTGCAACTATACCCGCTTCGGCAATACACTTCGCTTCCCGTGGGCGGCTGATGAGCTTTAAGGATAACATAGTTACAGTTTTTTTGTAAAATATTCATGTTAAATATCCGAACTACCATGGGGTATAAGATAGTTCGGATATTGATTTCCTTCATATTCAATTTGTCTCATGCTTTTTTATTTCATAACTTTATTCTTTTGGAGGAGACATTACCCATTTGTCGCCTTTTTTATGGAAGGTGACGGTGAGGGTGCGTTCGCTTTCGTGAAATTCAGAATATTGTACTTGGGTTAGTGTGTATTGAGTATCTGAATCTTTGTTAAGAGAATAAGGTACATCTTCTTGGAAGGTCATTGGAATATAGTCACTACCATAGATATACAAGCCATCCTCCTGCTCATAGATAAAATGCCTTTCTAAGAAACTTTCAATTTCTGCTTCATCCATATATGAAGCAAACTCGGCAACTGCCTCCGCCATGTTAGCATAATCAATAAACTTATTATAATCATCTAATTTTGCAAACATCACTTTTTCTACTGCTTGCGAATAACCTTTAATGATACTAATAGGATCAAAAGAATCTAATTTTTCGATTTTACTAGCACCAGCTTGGGCAGGAAGTGAAGTATCTATCCCACCTGATATCGTTGCAGTGACATAGTCTCCTTTATCAAAGTTGTTTGCATCTTCATAATCCAAGTAAATGAGTTGAGGTATGCTCTCTAAACTCAAGAGCTCTGTTAAAGATAAATCTTTTAATTGATGATATTCCTCTAATGTCATATTTTGAGCTAATAATACTCTATCTGCTTCTATATTAAGGATATACCCAGATACTTGTAATGCTTCTTCATTAACATCTGACAATGAGGAAGTTATAATAGATTCTTTGTCTCCATCTTTTATGACAATTTCCCTTTTTATTTCACCATAATTCTCAGCGAAGTACTTACGTGTGATACTACCACCTTCATCTTCCTTCTCAATAACTATTACATTGGAGAATTCTTTATAAGGCGTAGTTAGCTTTGCATCTGTTTGAATAATTTTCCAACCATCAAACATTGCACCTTTCGCGAGAGGCTGTGCTAAATGAGTATATAAGGGCTTCATTTTGTTAAGTTCGGATAGAGTAGGGGGGGCAATTTCATAAACTTCGCCCTTCTCTTGTATAACTTCAATTTTATTATCATCAATACGAAATATTCGTTGGATTGAAGTCCCACCATTAGCTTCATGAACCAATACATATTGTTCTGAAATCCACTTTGTTAGCGTTGTGTACTCTGCAAATTCATTTCCTTCTCCTCTAAATTCAGCGATAGATTGATCAGGTAGAAAGAATTTCTTTAAATCAACGTCATTTGCTGTTTGTTTGTCAGGTGGGGTGTTACTGTTGTTGGGATTAGAATTAGTTAGTGAGTCGTAATTACCAATAGCGTAAATTGAAAAGAACACCAATAATCCAACACAGGCTAATGTGGAGAAGTAGTACAAAAATTTATTTGGCTTCTTTTGCCTTTTCGCTATTTTACTTTTAACTTTGTTTTTTTCTCGATTTGTCATGTGAATTTTGCTCGTTAGGAAATCATCTAGTTCATTCTTTATTTGCTTATCAAATTCATCCATGATTTCTGCCTCCTTCCATTTTTTCCTTTAGTAGTTTTTTTCCGCGTGCCAGTCTAGACTTAACTGTATTGATATTCAATTTGGTAATTTCGCTGATTTCCTTCATCGTCATATTCTGGTAGTAGAATAGAATTAGAATTTCTTTGTACTTGGGTGGAAGGCTTGTGATGCAATCAATTAAATAGCTGTTATTTTCTTTTTGGACAACTAAAGACTCTGCTGAACCAGATTTTCCATTAACGAAAGGTTCAATTAACGGTTTATACACGATATTGCGAAAACTCCATTTACGTTGGTAATCTTTACACTTATTAATGGTGATCCGAATTAGCCATGTTTTGTAACTTGATTCGCCCCGGAAATTATCCAGTTGTTTATAACAAGAGATGAATACTTCTTGAAGTATGTCCTCGCATTGAGCGTGATCTTTTACATATAAATAGGCAATTCTTTTTAAATCATTTCCGTATTCATCCATGAGTTTATTTAAAAGTATCTCTTTTGATACTTCATCATTATCATCGACTTCTAAGTTGATCACATTGGAATCCCCCTTTCATGAAATTAGACGTGAGTCAGTTAAATAATGACTCATTTATTTTTAAAAAATAAAGCACTGTTAACTCTGTTGTTGATTTTCGCTCCTGTACACTCGCTTTCCGCGGGCACGGCCTCAACTAACTTGGCAAAGAAAACCGCTTTGCCAAGTGGATCTTCGGCTCGTGCTGTTCCCGCAGGAGTCTCGTGTACATCCGCTACAATCAACTAAGTTGTTAACAACAATGAACTTTAACAGAGCCAAAAATAAAAAAAGATAGCCATTGCCTAGGCTATCTCATGTTAGTTGATTATCTTCGTGACCAATGGGCATCTTCATCCATATGTACGAAGGGAATGTCGGTGTCGACTTCACCATAAATTCGCTCTTCTTCGATATCGACACCACTTAACCATTTTGCAAAATCGAATACAATCGGTTCTCTGTCTCCCCCAAGTGCAATCCATGCCTTCATTTCTCTTGGTAGATAGGCGGACGTATGAATTGTTCCGGCCCAACTTCCATACAGGGTGGAGAAGATTCCTTTATCGCTATCGTTTAGGAGTCGAAAGGCTGCTTTTACATTGAGCTGCTGACGATTCTCCTCGATAATTGCAAGGCGTCGTTTCGAATCCACAAGATGGTTACGGTTTTCATGAGTCATTATCTCAAAGTGGTTCGTGCATGCATTTGCTTGGCGAACTTCCACAGCACGTGGAGACGTCTCAACAATAAATGTCTCCCCATGCTTATCATACACGATATAACTAAAGGAATGGCGATGAGGTATTTCTTTTAACATCGACACAGCTTCTCTTGCATCTGCACAAGATTCCAAAATCAAGCGGCCAATCATACAACAAATAAATCCATCCCCGGGATTTTTACGATGCATGAAATTATAGCCAACTGCAAGGCCTTTTTCATTCATGCCATCCATTCTTCCAGTAGCTCTTTGGCTTGGCCCTATAATGGCATATCCTTGATCAGTTGGTTGATAAAAAACATAGCGACCCTCATAAGTTTTTGGATGATAATCATAATTTCGTATTAAGTAGTGATCTCCTGTTACAATGGAACACCCTGATTTTACATAATCAAGACGGTATCCGCCGAATTCTTGAAGCACTCGCTCCATTGGCCATTCAAGAGCTGCTTGGAGGCCTAATAATTCATCCCATACACCTGGTGCAAATGGAAGAATTGCTTGTTTGACTTCCTCCACTTTGATTGTAAATCGCGGTTTTCTCACCTTCCACTGTATTTCTCGATTCTTTACAGTTAGTGAGTTTCTTAATTTTTCCCCTTGCATGTAGCCGAAATCATAATGATTGCCACGAAATTGAATAATCTCACTATATATTTGCTTCAAAAAATCAAATCCTTCATTCTGATGTGGAATATGCTTCTACGTACTCATCATAATCTAATACTTCTATTACTTCTGACCAATGTAATACAGTGCCCAGAAAATCACGGATATCGAGTCCAGGCATTTTATATGATTCTTCATTATTTACTGTTCCTGTCGCATTTTCGATAAAAGTCACTTCATACCCTCTATCATAAGCTGCTATTGCTGTAAACATACAACAAAACTCGGTATTAAAACCAGTAATGAACAGATGATCGACACCAAGCTCCTTTAATTTTTCAGCTAAATCGGTTTTGTAAAAAGAACTAGGAGTTTGTTTTTCAATAACACAATCAGCATACTCTTTTACAGATTCATGTAGTTCTGAACCTCTAGATCCTCGGAAGAGTGGACTTTCTTCTGCGTCGTCAAAGTGTCTAATGAAAATGACGGGCAACTCTTTTTTCTTGAAATCTTTTATTACATTTTGAATAAGAGTTAATTCCTCGTCGAAGTTATCAAATTCGACAATTCCATTTTGAACATCAATAACTAACAAAGCTTGCATTATATACCCCAACCTTTTTTCTTTTTATCATACTATATAAATATTGGGAATGCTTGAAAACTAGGTCAGTGTTTTTAAAGATTAAGAGATTGTATGAAAGGGGTAACGGACTACTATTAATGGAACTTGTTTTACTTTGTGTAATCGGTTACAATTCCAGTAAAAGGGAGTGGTGATTTTGATAGATTGGCAGGCGAAGTGGATTTGGAATGAGGGTGAAGAAAGTCCGCGAAATCAGTGGTGGATGTTTAGGAAAAGATTCGACATCACAAGTAGAGAGTGGGGGAGTGCAAAACTTTCTATTACAGCAGATTCACGTTATGTACTATATATTAATGGGAAGCAAGTGGGGAGAGGACCTGTACGTTCCTGGCCGAGTGAGCAAGCTTTTGATACATATGAAGTAGGACATTTATTAAAAGCAGGACAGGAGAATGTAATCTCCGTTCTTGTGATGCATTTTGGAACTACCAACTTTTGTTATGTAAGAGGGCGGGGTGGACTGCTTGCCCAATTAGATATCCTGCAAAATGATAAAGTGTTGCAGTCCGTGCGTTCAGATAATAGTTGGAAGACAGCTCAATACCAAGCTCAAGATACTAGGTCACCAAGAATTTCCTGTCAGCTTCCTTTCACGGAAAATATAGATGGTAGATTAATAGAAGCAGAATGGGTGGAAGTTAACTATGACGATACAAGATGGAAGCAAGCTGTAGAAATTGGCAGTGTTGGAATGGAACCGTGGACATCGCTAGTACCAAGTGAAATCCCTTTTTTAACAGAGGAGCCAATTCAACCTACACGAGTTACTTCTCTGAAAAAAGTTAAAGGGATTACTTGGTCGACGAATATTGAGCTTAGAAATCATATGCAGCCTGAAAGCACCAATCATGCGAACAAGGTTGGCTTTGTCGGCTATATTGCAACGATTATTCGGATGGAATCTACTGCAAAAGTGATGCTTGGGTTTGTTTATTCTACTCGCAACTTTGGTTTATGCAGTATTGATGGGAAGCATTATCACCCACATCAGTTCCAAGCAAAAGGACAAGAAAAATACTTAGAATTGGAATTAACTGCAGGAGACCACCTTTTCATGATGGATGTAACGGATATTGATCATGGAGATGGCTTCCATATGGGAATAGATAGTGAGGCTAACGTTGAAATTGTCTCGCCGATTGAACACGAATCGCCATTCATTACAATTGGACCATTTATGACGAAGGAATACATTAATGATGAACCACATCGTAATCCATTTGAAAAGTTTAGGGATCCAAATTCAAACGACCCTATTGTGAGAGATTTCCAAGGAGTATTGACTATATCGTCTATCCATGAGTTAGGTAGATTCAAAGAATGGATAAGGCCGATCCCGCTTCCTTTGGTGAGTAGGGCGGATGTGTTCGCGCATTCGATTTGGAATCGAGAAGAAATCGCGACTCTCGTGCCAACAAGTTTTAACCAAGCGATTGCAACGGCAGCAACACCAGCAATCGTTCCAAAATACGAGGATTACGACACACAATTCATCGTCGATTTTGGGAAGGAGTATTCTGGCTTTCTTGAATTTGAAATAGAAGCTGCAGCCGGTACCGTGGTAGATTTTTATGGTTTTGAATATATGAATGGGGATTACCGTCAAGAAATGTATCGAATGGATAATACATTACGCTATGTAACTCGAAATGGTTATCAGAAATACATATCGAATGTACGCAGAGGACTTCGCTATGTCATGGTAACAGTTCGAAATATGAATAGTCCGGTGAAAATTCATCGTTTGCGGATGATACAAAGTAATTATCCTGTATCGGAAATTGGCCAATTTGTTAGCTCAGATCCACTTTTAAATGATATTTGGGAGATTAGTAGGCATACAACAAAACTTTGTATGGAAGATACGTTTGTCGATTGTCCAACATTTGAACAAACCTATTGGGTTGGAGACAGTAGGAATGAAGCCCTCATCAATTATTATTTATTTGGATCGCTAGATATTGTGAAACGTTGCTTGAAACTTGTACCTCCATCCAAAGAAGTGACTCCACTATATATGAGTCAAGTGCCGAGCGGGTGGAATAATGTCATCCCGAACTGGACGTTTTTCTGGGCGATTGCATGTAAGGAGTACTATGATCAAACAGAGGACATCGATTTTGTGCAGGACATGTGGCAAAAGGTGAAATATACGTTGGATTATTATTTAACTCATCTAAATAAGGATGATCTTTTCTCCATATCTGCATGGAATTTGCTCGATTGGGCACCAATGGATCAACCGAATGAAGGTGTTGTTGCACATCAAAATATGTTTCTAGCAAAAACGTTAAAAGAAGCAAGTACCTTAGCAGACATAGCAGGTGATTTACAAGCAAAGGTAGATTATGAACATGCATATAGTTCTCTCAAAGCTGCAATTAATAAAGCGTTATGGTCAAATGAAAAAAATGCGTATTCCGATTGCATAAAGAGAAATGGGGAGTTGTCAGAAACGTACAGTATGCAAACACAAGTCGTTGCGTATGTATGTGACATAGCAGATGGAGAGCGCGAGGAAATCATTGAAAATTACTTAGTGAATCCGCCAATTGACTTTGTTCAAATTGGTAGTCCGTTTATTTCTTTCTTCTATTATGAGGCACTAACGAAGGCAGGAAAACATAGCTTTATGCTCGACGACATTCGCAAAAATTATGGTGTCATGATTGAGTATGGAGCAACGACCTGTTGGGAGATGTACCCGCAACGAATTGGGGATGAAATAAATCCGAGGAACTTAACGAGAAGTCATTGCCATGCATGGTCTGCAGCACCAGGATATTTTCTTGGAAAATATGTCTTAGGTGTTAGTAGTGCAGCTCCTGGATGGAAAAAGGTAATCATCAATCCACAACCAGGTGACTTAGATTGGGCAAAAGGGGCAGTTCCATTACCAAACGGTGGTGTTGTTCAAGTCGAATGGCGAAAGAACGATAAGCAATTTACATTACATGTGGATGCACCAGAGGAAGTTGAAATCGAAATAAAAGCTCCAGTAGATTACGAGTTAATATTAAACTAAACGAAAAACCAAGGTCGCTATCTGACCTTGGTTTTTGAATATTTATATTAATAAATGGAATAGCGTACTATCATTATTGATTTCTGTGTATGGGAAGCCTTTTTGTTCCATACGTTCAATCAGACCTGCATAGTCTTCCTTACGTTTCAGCTCGATACCAACAAGTCCAGGACCACTTTCTTTGTTGTTTTTCTTCGTATACTCAAATGTCGTAATATCATCATCAGGTCCTAAGACATTATCGAGAAATTCACGAAGTGCACCAGCACGTTGTGGGAAATTAATAATGAAGTAGTATAGTAATCCTTCGTAAATTAAAGACTTCTCTTTAATTTCTTGCATGCGGCCAATGTCGTTATTCCCACCACTGACAACACAAATAACCGATTTGCCTTTAATTTCTTCTTTATAAAAATCCAGTGCTGCTATTGGTAATGCACCAGCTGGTTCGGCAATGATTGCGTGTTGGTTATATAAATCTAAGATTGATGTACATACTTTGCCTTCTGGTACAGGAATAATATCATCCACATATTTGCTGCAAAGCTCATATGTTTTCTTACCGACACATTTTACTGCAGCTCCATCCACAAATTTATCAATCGTTTCGAGCGCAATCACACCATTGTTTTTGATTGCTGCTTTCATACTTGCAGCACCCTCTGGCTCCACACCTATCATCTTTGTATGAGGAGACACGTTTTTAATATATGCACTTAATCCTGCGACAAGTCCGCCTCCACCAATGCTAGCAAAGACGAAATCAACTGGTTCTTCAAGATCGTTCATAATTTCAACTGCAACTGTACCTTGACCAGATATAATATCATGGTCATCGAACGGATGAATGAAGATCTTATCGTTTTCTTTAGCATAGTTAATCGCACTTTCTGAAGAGTCATCGAAAGTATCTCCAACTAAAGCTATCTCTACAAAATTGCGACCGAACATTTTCACTTGGTCAATTTTCTGCTTAGGTGTTGTTTGCGGCATGAAAATTTTACCATTAATACCAAGGTCAGCACACGCGAAGGCAACCCCTTGAGCATGGTTCCCAGCACTTGCGCATACTACCCCTTTTTCACGGGCAGCATTTTCGATCGTTTTAATTTTATAATAAGCACCACGTAGTTTGAAAGAACGTACGTGTTGCAAGTCTTCTCTTTTAATGTATACGTGACAGCCATATTTTTCAGATAGTCGCTCATTCTTCTGCAAAGGTGTATGTGCCACTACATCTTTTAATTGTTGATATGCAATGAGTATATCCTCCACATGAACTGTCTTTTCTTTTGTATCGTTCATGGCGTCATCCACTTCCTCCGTTAAACTTTTGAATATTTGCTAATTATATCATGAAATTACTCAAATAACACCACGAATATTCCAACAATTTAAATGATAACGCACCCAATTCTAATATCGGTTAGTAAGAAAATTCGGCTGTTACTTCACTTTTAATTTCCATCGAACTAGATTGGATTGGTGTACTTGCTTCACTCTTTACCATCGCTACTGGTTGGAAAGGAATAGGACCGCCACTTTCACGAGTATTTTCTGCCACTAACGTTGGTTCCTTTATTAATGGAACTTTTAATGTGTTGGCGATGGTTTCAGCCTTTTGACCAGCATTTAACACCGCTAAAGAAAGTGCTTGTTGATAGTATTTGCTATATTCGGAAGTGTCGAAGGTAATCCCTCTTACAATATTGGCACCATTATTGACAGCAGTATCGACAACAAGACCAGTATTATTAATATCTGCTGCGGTGATGAGGAGAACATGTTCTACTTTATAATTACTGAATACTTGTTTACCATCGCTAAAATCATAAAGAGGGTAAATGGAATAATCAATTGTTTGCATGCTATCCTCGGGGATACCAATTTTTCTTAATTCATTTTTGATATTTGTAATAATGTTAGCATTTTCCTGTTGTGCTGTTGCTAGCACCTTATTTTCTGTTGCAGCACCTAGTGTTATTTTTGCTATATCAGGTTGTACCGTTACGGAACCTTCGCCGATCACTCTAATAATATTTCGTCTTCTTTTATTCGTATTTTCATTCGTCCTAAATCCTGGTGAATAATACAATTCTATCTCCTCGCTTTCGTAATAAAAATCCGGAGCACCATTGCTATTTATATGATTATTTTAGCACTTAAAATACCTGAAAAAGTAATAAACCTTGGATAATAGCTAAATAATTTGCTTATTCGTCATTTGGAGAGAGGGATCTGGACAGATTTGTGTGGATGATGGAGAGGGGATGGTGGAGAGTATGGGTGTCATGACGGATTGAGTTGAAAATGAAGATGAATCGGTCGAGAGCGTGTTTGTCGCGACGGATTCAAGTGGATGTTGGAGTGAGAATGGTTGAGAGCACCGTTCTCACAACAGCTTTGAATAAAAGATGGAGCAGAACTGGTTGAGAGAGGAGCCGTCACGACAGATAAGTGTTGAGAATGAAGATGAACTGGTCGAGAGCATGGTTGTCACGACGGTTTTATGCTGATGATGAAGTGAGAATAGTCGAGAGAACGTTTATCACGACAGATTCAAGTGGATGTTGGAGTGAGAATGGTTGAGAGAACCGTTATCACGACATCTTTGAATGAAAGATGGAGCGGAATCAGTTGAGAGAGGAGCAATCACGACAGATTCGTGTTAAAAATGAAGATGAATCAGTCGAGAGCGTGTTTGTCTCGACGGATTTATGCTGATGATGAAGTAAGAATAGTCGAGAGAACGTTTATCACGACAGATTCAAGTGGATGTTGGAGTGAGAATGGTTGAGAGAACCGTTATCACGACATCTTTGAATGAAAGATGGAGCGGAATCAGTTGAGAGAGGAGCACTCACGACCGATTCGTGTTAAAAATGAAGATGAATCGGTCGAGAGCGTGATTGTCACGACGGATTCAATCGGATGTTGGGGTGAGAATGGTTGAGAGAACCGTTATCACGACATTTTTGAATGAAAGATGGTGCAGAACCGGTTGAGAGCAGAGCAGTCACGACGGATTCAAGTGGATGTTGGAGTGAGAATGGTTGAGAGAACCGTTCTCACGACATTTTTGAATGAGATGGTGCACAACCTGTTGAGAGAGGAGCCGTCACGACGGATTTAAGTAGTTGATGAAGATGAATAAGTCGAGAGAACCGTTATCACGACAGCTATGAATAAAAGATGGAGCGGAATCAGTTGAGAGAGGAGCAATCACGACAGATTCGTGTTAAAAATGAAGATGAATAAGTCGAGAGAAGAGCACTCACGACCGATTCAAGTTTATGATGCAGAAGAATCAGTCAAGAGCAGTTCTATCACATCAATTTTATCCCTAATGTTGATTTTAACAGGTCGTGAGAATCCAACTGTCAGAGGTCCATAAATAATTCAACCAACAAAAAGAAATACCCTGAATCTGATGTTCAGGGCAGGTTACTTCAAACTATGTAGCTTTTTTAAATTTATCGTTCATTACGATAAAAATATAAATTAACATGGAAATACATACAGATAGGGCAGATATGCCATAAATCGTATGGTAGCCAAATGAGTGGGCTATTTGACCGAAAAGTATTGCTCCAATTCCCACCCCGAGATCAAAGAAGGAGAAAAATGTGGCATTGGCCATTCCACGCCGGTTCATCGGAGAATCTTTAACAGACCAAGCTTGTAATGCTGGTTGCACCGTTCCGAAGCCAAGTCCATACAATATCGCCGCTGCAAAAAGCGTCATGCTATTTGGTAACCATGATAAAAGCATCATCGATATAAATATCATCAAAGTTCCTGGTATAAATACATATAGATGGCCTTTTTGGTCGTAAATTTTTCCAGCAAATGTACGTGAAATCATTAAAGCTAGTGCATATAGGAGAAAATATATCTCAATTCCATCTACACCTTTTTGCGCTGAGTAAATAGGAAGAAATGTTGCAATTCCACCAAATGTAACCGTTATAAAAAATAGTAGGATAGATGGTGGTAATGCTGACTTTTCATATACATCCCACTTTTTATGTGGTATAGTTCGTTTCTCTACTTGTTTATAACGGATTTTAGATGCTAATAATAACGATGTTAATCCAAGAATTCCTACAATAATAAATAGTTGTTTAAACGAAATAATCCCCATTAAAGCTAGACCAAGTGAAGGTCCAAATGCTAACGCTAAATTTCCCGATAAACCGTAATAGCCCATTCCTTCGCCACGACGTTTTGCCGGGATGAGATCTGTAGCGATTGTCCCTGAAGCTGTTGTGGAAAAGCCCCAACCAACTCCTTGAATAATCCTCATAAGAAATAAAAATATGAGACTAGCAGCAAATCCAAATGAGCTCACAGACAAAACAAAGATACCTAAACCAGTTAAGTATATAAAACGTCTACCCTTTGTTTCTAATGCATGACCAGCAAACGGTCTAATTAAAAGCGCGGAGAAGGTGAAAATTCCAACGACTATTCCGATAAGCTGATCATTGCCACCAAGTTTTTCAACGAAAAGTGGCAGCGTTGGCAATGTCATTTGAAAACCGAGAAAAATAAAGAAATTGGACATAACTATTAGTATGAAATCTTTTGTCCATATTCGGTCGGAACTCTCTTCTTGTAGAGGAGCTTCCTTCGCGAGCGAATGACCCATTAAATCTCCTCCTTAACATGTTATATTAATCTATTATTTTGGTACTCTAAATATATGCTATATTCTACATGATTTAGCATCGGAATTCTATGTTTAACGATCATATTGTAAAGCTAATATTTGAAAAGTGTTATAATTAGGAAAGTTATGTATTAATTGAAGAGGGTGTGAGTTCTCATCATTACATATGAAAGGATTTATCCATTAAGTGAAACTGCAATTGTAGTTGATTTTGGTACAACAGTAGATGAAGAGACACATAAAAAAGTCCATGCATTATGTACTTACCTACAAAACAATAAATTAAACATAATAAAAGAATTTGTACCGGCTTATACAACTGTAACTATTTACTATGACTGTTACATGGCTTTTCAACAAATTAGTTCATACAATGTCACATCTGGATATGAAGTAATGAAAGCAATTCTAAAAGAATTTTTGACAAATATGAAGGAGACAGTAGACGAAAAGAAGAAAGTCATAGAGATTCCTGTTTGTTATGGGGGAAGCTTTGGTCCTGACTTAGAAATAGTAGCAAAACATCATCACCTAACACCTGAACAAGTAATCCATATTCACTCGAAACCTAAGTATTTAGTTCATATGATTGGTTTCGCACCAGGTTTTCCTTATTTGGGAGGACTGAATGAGGAGATTGCAACACCTCGTAGACAATCACCAAGGGTGAAAATACCAGCAGGTTCAGTTGGGATTGCGGGAAATCAAACAGGAGTGTATCCAATTGAATCTCCAGGAGGTTGGCAAATAATTGGCAGAACACCTGTAAAATTATTTGATCCTCATAAAACACCACCTACACTTTTGCAAACAGGGAACTATATTACCTTTAAGCCAATCTCTCGTAAAGAATATGAACAATTAGCGGGGGTGGAATGGTGAGCATCGAAATAATCAAACCAGGGGTTCTTTCCACAATTCAGGACCTCGGCAGAATAGGTTACCAGCAATTTGGTGTTATCAAAAGTGGGGCAATGGATGAATTTGCATTAAGAACAGCAAATATTTTAGTTGGGAATGAAGAGAACGAAGCAGCAATAGAAATGACATTAATTGGCCCAACGATACGTTTTAATTGTAATACACTAGTTGCCATTTGTGGTGGAGACTTTTCACCTACGATTGACGGTGAACTAGTGCCCAAATGGCGACCAGTTTTCATCAAAAAAGGGACTACATTAAAAATGGGTGGAGCGAGAAAGCAAATTCGCGCTTATTTAGCGGTAGCTGGTGGATTGAATATTCCGGTTGTCATGGGTAGTCGCTCTACTTATTTACGTGCAGGTATCGGTGGTTTTATGGGAAGGAAACTTTTATCTGGTGATGTCATACAGATAAAAAAACCTATGCAAAAAAACATCGATATTAATCAGCCATATATATCGCTTCCGAAATTTATTTCTAGTCAAATAAAACCACCATACGAATCCCCGAACGTAATTCGTATTGTTCGAGGAAGCGAGTATCATTTATTCACAGAGAAAAGTAAAGAGCTGCTTCTCTCAAAATCATTTATATTGAGTTCTGACTCTGATCGTATGGGCTACCGATTAGAAGGACATCGTATTCAGTTACATAAAGAAGAGGAAATGGTGTCATCCGCTGTTACATTTGGAACAATACAAGTCCCAGCAAACGGAAGCCCCATTATACTGATGGCAGATCATCAAACAACTGGGGGTTATCCAAAGATCGGTCAAGTCATAGCTGTTGATTTACCGTTACTTGCCCAAATGAATATTGGTTCGGAAATTTATTTTCAGGAAGTATCCTTTGAGGAAGCAGAGCGCTTATTCATTGAAAGAGAAAGGGACATACAAATTTTGAAGCATGTAATGAGAAAAGAGTTAATCAATTTTTTTAGGAGCGTTATCGTATGAACTTTATCGATATTAATTGTGATATGGGAGAAAGCTTTGGAGCGTATTCATTTGGTAAAGATGAAGAAATATTAAAGTTTGTGACATCAGCTAATATCGCATGCGGATTTCATGCTGGTGATCCAGCAACGATGAAAAAAACAGTACAACTTGCTTTAGAACATAATGTAGGAATTGGTGTTCATCCTGGACTACCAGATTTAGTCGGATTTGGGAGACGGAATATCGATATAAGTCCGGATGAAGCATATAACCTCGTATTATATCAGATAGGTGCATTATCAGCTTTTGTAAGAGCAGAGGGTGGAAATATTCAGCATGTAAAGCCCCACGGAGCACTTTATAATATGGCAGCAAGAAACGAAGACTTAGCTCAAGCGATTGCAAAAGCTATTGTAGATATAGATACGGATATTATTTTATTTGGTTTAGCGAATAGTGAGTTATTGAAGGCAGGAAGAAAATATGGTTTGCGAATTGCAAGTGAAGTTTTCGCTGATAGAACATATCAACATAACGGTACATTAACACCTAGAAATCAACCAAATGCACTTATTGTGGATGAACGAGTAGCAGTTGCACAAGTAATTCGAATGGTGCAGGAAGGTAAGGTATTAACGAATCAAGGTGAAGAGATAGGAATTGAAGCACATACAGTTTGTATACATGGGGATGGGCCCAATGCACTTACCTTTGCCAAGAGAATAAGCACAGAGCTGTCTGATGCAGGAATTAATATTAAAAAAATAGGGGAATTTATATAAGGAATTAGGAGAGTCCACGGTTTGTGGGACTCTTCTTTTTTTGTACACTTCCTATTGGTTTTAAAAAAATAGGAATCAACTCCTAGTGTTTTTAACCTATATAAGAAGAATAGGTGATAAGTTTTTTATGGGTAATATTGCATAATAAAGATACATTAATTACTAATTGCTTACGAATTATGTGAACGGTGGTGTTACCGATGGTTAATCAACATGCATTACAACTTTTTATACAAGCATTCAATGCAATTCAAGACTTACTTTTTATCATAAAAGCGGAAACTGGGAATTTTACGATCGAATATGTCAATAAAAGAGGATTAGACTACTTACAAAAAGATGAGCGTATATTTGGGCAATCCATTGCTGCAATACAAGAAAAGTTAGGAAGCACATTTACATTCCATCTATCTCAAGCAGCCAATGGTACGGATGAAAAAAGGTTTGTAGAAGTGATAGATACAAATAAAGGCCAATCAGAATTAGAAACAGTATTAACACCTGTTGAATTAGATAGCGATATTTACATCATTGCGGTTTTTCGTCCTGTTAAGGAGAAAAAGCAACCATTACAACAACTTGTTGAAAGTGAGGAAAAGTATCGGAAAATTGTCCGAGCTATTCCTGATGCTATCATCTTACATCGAAATGGAATTATATATGATGTCAACGAAGTAGCGTTAAATTTGTTAAAAACAAACGAAGAGCATGTTATCGGAAAACATGTACTGGACTTTGTAGATATGCGGGATCGGCAACAGGTAATAGAGCGGATTGAAAATGCAATGTATAAGGACCTGAACGGTAAGACGGTAGAGGAGAAGTTTGTAAATGACGTAGGTGAAGTCATCTATGCAGATACTACTTCAGCTCCAGTGAAAATAAATGGAGAGCAATATGTATTAGTAACGTTTAAGGATGTAACGGAAAGAAAATTGGCAGAAAAACAAATACGTGAAAGTGAAGAGCGTTTTCGAATTATCGCAGAACATTCAATGGATATCATCAAAATTTTAGATCCATCAGGAGAAATTATGTATGTTTCTCCTGCAATAGAGGCTGTTTTGGGTTACGACATTCAAGACGTAGTAGGGAAGTCGTTTTTTAAAACAATTTATGAAGAGGATGTTTCGGACGTAAAACAAAAATTTTCTAATATGATACAGACAAAGGAATACTTTGATTTTATCTTAAGGCGTGTCCATCAAGATGGTTATCCAGTGTGGCTCCATTCTGACATAATACCTGTACTAGATGGGGATGGAGAAATTGAAAAAATAATTGTTATTTCTGGTGATGTTTCAGCTTTTAAAAGAAGAGAAGAAATGCTATCCAAAATGGCTTTTTATGATTCATTAACGGGACTCCCGAATAGAAGATTATTTACTCATCGACTTCAACAAGCGATGTACACAACAGATAGAACAGGGAATATAACAGCCTTATTAGTGTTGGATTGTGACAAGTTTAAGCAAATCAATGACACACTTGGTCACGATATCGGAGATGAAGTATTAAAAGAATTTGCAAGGCGTGTTCGAAGTTCTATCAGAAGCATGGATACACTCTCTAGGTTAGGTGGAGATGAATTTACGATTATCCTTCCGGAATTACATAAAAAGGAAGAGGTATTCGATATATCCAATAAGATTTTTAAGAAAATACATGCTCCAATGGTGATAAACGGGGAGTCATTATCAATTACAACAAGTATTGGTGCATCCTTTTATCCAGGAGATGGGACGACAATAGAAAACTTATTTAAAGCAGCAGATGAAAACTTATATAAAGTGAAAGAAAATGGTGGAGATTCCATTATAATTTTGTAACGAAAGAAGAGAGGTTATGGGAATGGTTAATTTTCCGTTTTTGAAAAATAAAAAGAATAAACAAGATGATGAGCAGTACCTAACTTCTTCTGAAGAGACAACAGAGTATATGGAAATAAAGGAAAAACTTAAAATAACGGAACAACAGAAATATGCATATGAGAAAAGAATACAGTATCTAATTCATCATGATCATGTAACGGATTTACCAAATCGAACTCTTTTTGATCGAAAAATTGAGGAATTGATTATGGAATCATCTTTGAAAGACACGGTTTTTACTGTGATGTATTTAGATGTGGACCGTTTTAGGAAAATTAATGAATCACTTGGTCATGTTATCGGGGAAAAATTAATCATGCAGTTTAGTCAACGAATGAAAAAATTACTAAACAAAGATTCACTACTTGCAAGAGTAGGTGGGGATGAATTTGGAATTATTTTGTGGAATTATTCAGACGCTAAATACCCTGAGTCCACTGCTAATTGGATTCTCGATGATTTAAATGAATATTTTGTAGTTGAAGATATCGAATTCCGGATTACTACAAGTATTGGCATTAGTAGTTTCCCTGCAGATGGCCAAACAAAGGATGAATTAGTAAAAGCTGCAGAAGTAGCTCTTTTCCGTGCGAAGAAAAATGGGAAGAATACGTACCAAATCTATTCCGCAACGATGGATATTAACTCCTATAAGAATTTCTATTTAGACCGAGATTTGAGAAAGTCTATTGAGAATAATGAACTGGTAGTGTACCTACAACCACGTGTTGATACGTTCACAGGTAAATTGATAAGTGCAGAGGCTTTAGTTCGTTGGGAGCACCCAGTATGGGGACTTGTTTCTCCAAGTGAATTTATTCCAATTGCAGAGGATTCAGGGTTTATCAATGAAATTGGAGATTGGGTATTAGAAGAAGTATGTCGCTTTATTCAATCTTGCGAGAAAAAGAAGATAACTACAATCCCAATTTCTATTAATATATCGGCACAACGATTTCTTAGAAATGATTGGAAGGATAAGTTACTTCACATCTTACGGAAAACAAATACTGATCCAAATTTATTAGAATTTGAGATTACAGAAAGAACACTAATTCAATATGAGCAAGATGTCGAAGCTGCGCTGAAATATATTAAAGGATTGGGAATAAAAATTGCATTAGATGATTTTGGTACAGGCTATTCGTCACTATCATATATTAAGGATTTCTCGATAGATACGATTAAAATTGATCGATCTTTTATTTCACAAATAGCGAAATCCTGTGATGTGGAAGTTATTATAAAAACGTTGCTATATATGACGAGGGAATTAAAGATGAATGTTGTGGCAGAGGGTGTCGAAACAGAAGTACAACTTAATTTTCTAAAAAAACACGGTTGTAAGGAAATTCAAGGATATATATACAGTAAGCCTGTTACTATTGAGGAATTTCAAGTGTTACAATCAGAATCTATTTTAAAACTACATGATCCAAGTCAGCACAAAAGGGTAGGAGTTCCAATCAAACGGAAATACTTTCGCATTGATTTACATTATCCTTTAAAAGCAAAGATGACGTTAACAGCAATTAAAGGAAAAAAAGTCTCTTTAGGGAAAACGGATGTTTTAATTGAAAATATTGGTCCAGGGGGCCTGAAATTTCTTTCTAACATACACTTACCGATACGTTCTGATATATTGTTTCAGTTTGATACGAAGATATTGAATGAGCCAATCACTTTGTTGGGATATATCGTGTGGAAAGAAGAAGTGCAAGATATTTATCAGTATGGATTGCAACTGGAAATTGAAGAACAAGATAGGGATCATTTAATAAAGGTACTAAATAATCTTACCGTCCAACTTAGAAAAACTACTAAATTACCTAACTGTAATTTTATCCTTGTCGATAAAATCGATTATATTAAAAAGCTACAAAAAGAATAATACCTTGTGGTAAAAATTAGTATGAAAATAATATATATGTACGATCTCTTATTGTGCTATTCTAAAGTATGAATTATGACAGAAATATGTCCGTATTAAGGGAAGGGACTTTAATGGATGATAAAGTTAATATTCTATTAGTAGATGATAGACCGGAAAATTTAATTGCATTAGAAGCTATTATTGAGAGAGAAGATTACCAATTGATGAAAGCGACCTCTGGTGAGGAAGCACTTAAATATTTATTAAAATATGATTTTGCTGCAATTTTATTAGATGTTCAAATGCCTGGGATGGATGGATTTAGAACTGCAAAAATAATAAAAGCGCGTGAGAAGACAAAGCATATTCCAATATTATTTATTACGGCGAATAATATGGATTCTGAACACATCTTTATGGGGTATTCAGTAGGTGCAATTGATTACATCTTAAAGCCGATTGATCCATTAATTTTAAAGGCAAAGGTAGATGGATTTGTCGAAATATACATGATGAAAAAACAACTTATCCAGCAAGCTCAAGACTTAACAAGAAAAACGGAAAAGTTAGAGGAAATTAATAAGGAACTTTCTATCATATCTTCTGAATTACGTAAGTCTGAGGCGTTAACTAGTGTAATAAGTGAAACATCCATTGACTCCATGCTTGTTCTGGACGAGCTGGGGCAAATACTAAAGATAAATCCAGCTGTGAATAAAATGTTTCAATATGATGCGGATAGTTTAATAGGAAAGCATATTTCATTATTATTCTCATCGCTAACATCGAAACAATATATGAACAAAATAATAGAGTCCCATTATGTAATGGGACTTGATAATATTACTTTAGTAGATGCGGTACGTAAGGATGGGACAATTTTCCCTGTTGAAATCCAAATAGGAAGAAGATTAGTTCAAAATGAATGGATTGTTGCTATTACTTTACGTGACATTACAGTAAGAAAGAAGAATGAAGAACTTGTCACGCATTTAGCTTACTATGATACCATCACTGAATTACCTAATAAACAATTGTTTCATAAAGAATTTTCCAACAGATTAGAGATAGCAAAAAATCAAAATCAAACATTAGCAATCATGCAATTGGATGTTGATAGGTTTAAGTATGTAAACGATTCCCTAGGTTACATTATTGGAGATCGTGTTCTTAAAGAAATAGCAAAGCGACTCCTTGAGAGTACACGCGCTTCAGATATCGTAGCAAGATTAGGTTCAAGTGCGTTTAGTATCCTTTTACCTAATACAGATCGGGAAGCAGCACTAGATGTTGCGGAACAATTGATAGACGCTTTTAAAAAGCCATTTATTATTGATAAGTATGAGCTATTTATTACGACAAGTATTGGATTAAGTATTTTTCCGTATGATGGCGACAATTCTTTTGTTCTGATGAAAAATGCGAACGCTGCTTTATATCGGGCGAAGGATTCTGGAAAGAATACATTTAAAGTTTTTCATTCTGGGATGAATGTACATTCTTATCGCTCATTTATGCTACAGAATGATTTGCCAAAAGCATTGGAGCGTAGTGAGTTTACATTAGTTTATACGCCACGTTTAGAATTAAATACTGGATTGGTAAAAAGTGTGGAAGTATTGGTTCACTGGAATCATCCGAAGTGGGGAACGATCTTACCTGACGAATTTATCCCTTTAGCAGAAGAAACAGGATATATTATTGAAATTGGAAAATGGATGTTGGATACTCTAGGTCAGCAAATGGTCACATGGAAACAACAAAATGTACCTCCGATAAGAGTGGCAATTAATTTTACTGCATTACAAATCATCGAAAACGATTTTGTCGAGTCTTTATCTCAATTTCTAGAAAAATATGAAATAAGTTCAAAATTACTTGAAGTTATATTGATAGATTCAATTGTTCTACAGAATGAACCAATCATTGCAAAAGCGTTAAAGCAATTAGGAGAACTTGGTGTTTCTATTACGATTAATAATTTTGGTGCAGGGTACTTATCGTTAAAGTATATTAGAGAGCTGGCGGTAAATACGTTGAAGCTAGATAAATCATTGTTATTAACTGCAGAAGGTGCCTCATACGAATTACAAGTGTTATTATCTGGTGTTATTTCAATGGCCCATCAGTTAAAAATGAATGTAATTGCAGACGGTGTAGAAACGGAAGAACAATTGAAATTATTAATGAAGGAACATTGTGATGAAATCCAAGGAAGTAAAATTAGTCAGCCAGTGACTGGGAAGCAATTGGATCATCTTGTTTTGTCAGAGGAAAAACCACAATTTCTAAATATTAGGAGTTCATTAAAGGAAGTAACAAACAAAGTAGATGATTTTCAAATACAAAAGCAGCAACTGATTGAAGGAGCTTTAGAACGTACGAAGAAGCTATATTCCGTTTCTGCTCGGGAAATGGATGTATTTAAATTGATACTAGAGGGACTCGGCAATAAAGAAATCTCCGAAAAGTTATATATTAGTGAAC
This sequence comes from Paenibacillus bovis, assembly GCA_007679095.1. Lineage (GTDB taxonomy): Bacteria > Bacillota > Bacilli > Bacillales > Bacillaceae_C > Lederbergia > Lederbergia graminis. Next base: position 85,393 of record VEFU01000001.1, on the reverse strand, counting down.
ACACTGTAAAAAATCATATTACCCGTATTTTCCAGAAGTTAAATGTAAATGATCGTATGCAGGCAATGGCGATGGTATTGCAAATGTATATGGATGATAAAGAAGAAGTAAGTGAAAATCTATAAAAACTTTATATGAATGAAGGGAACACAGTATGAAAATAAAGACTAAGTTATTATTAGGACTTAGCGCATTACCCATTCTGCTAGTAATTCTTATCGTCATTAGCCTTTTTCAAATATCCAAGCTGAAAGAAATGAGTGAGACTTTACTTGCAAATTATGAAAAAACCGTGCTTTCTGAAAGTATCCATCGTGATATTAAGGATGAAGCAATTCATTTACGGAATTTAGTAGTATCTGATGATCAAGAGACTATCAAAAAAGAAATCAAGTCATTACAAGAAAAACAAGAGGCAGTGAAGCAAAATATTGCACTATTAGAGTCAAAACTCATAACAGATGACCATCGTAACTGGCTTCTAAAATTAAGAGACACAAACAATAGATATAATGACTATTTGGATGAAGTATTAACGTTAACATTAGCTGGAAAAGATAATGAAGCTTTAGTATTAATAGGGGAAAACTCTATCGAGATGCATGAAGAATTTTTTCTCATTACATCTGATTTTACCGGTGTATTAGAAACAAACATGAATTCTTCCGTTGATACATTAACGAAGGATTTCCAAAGAGAGATCATTATTAGTTTACTTATATTATCTGTTGCTATTATTTTTATTATTGCTTTACTAGCAAATAACTTTTGGAAAATATCTGAGAGACTGAAAAAGGTTTCTCAAGCAATGAGTAACGTTGCAAACGGAAAAGCAGATTTAGGTACGAAGGTTGAAGATGATTCACCAGATGAAATTGGTGATGTTGTTCAATCTTTTAATAGAATGGCGATGTCATTAGAAGAACAAATGACAAAGGAACAAGAATTAACATGGAGTAAAGCTAACTTAGCTGAAATTACTACAAGCCTTAGTGGAACTCATGATGTAGAAACATTAGCTACTACGTTTTTATCGAAAGTAGTTCCATTAGTGGAGGCTAGCCACGCTGTATTTTATGTAAAAGAAATAATCAATGAACAAGAGCCAGTCTATAAATTACTAGGATCATATGCATTTAAAGAAAGAAAACATGTAACGAATATTATCCGTTTAGGAGAGGGTTTAATAGGACAAGCAGTTCTAGAAAAGTCACCTATTATACTAACAGAAGTCCCCTCTGACTATATTCGTGTAACGTCAGGTTTAGGAGAAGCAGCACCTTTAAATGTGTACGTACTGCCGATCATTTTTGAAGGTGACGTAAAAGCAGTCTTAGAATTAGCTTCATTTAAATCCTTTACTCCTTCACAGCAATCTTTCTTGGAAGAACTAATGAGTGACTTAGGTATAATACTAGAAAGTGTCATGGGTAGGATTCAATTAGCGAAGCTCCTAGAAGAGTCCCAAACTTTAATGGAAGAGGTTCAGGCTCAATCAGAGGAATTACAGTCCCAGCAAGAAGAATTACGTGCAACAAATGAAGAATTGGAAGAACAAACACAAGCTTTACGTCAGTCAGAAGAAAAGCTCCAAGTTCAGCAGGAAGAATTGGAGCAAACAAATGCTGATTTAGAAGAAAAGGCGAAGAGCTTAGAAGAACAAAATAAACGATTTGAACAAACAAATCGAGAAGTAGAAAAAGCAAGAGCAGAGCTAGAAGAAAAGGCAAAGCAGCTAGCGTTAAGTTCCAAATACAAATCTGAGTTTTTGGCAAATATGTCACATGAACTACGTACTCCACTTAATAGCTTATTAATCTTGTCTAAATTATTAGCTGATAATGCAGATGGTAATCTTTCTGCAAAACAAGTGGAATATTCTAAGACGATCTATACTTCTGGAAATGACTTATTAGCTCTTATTAATGATATTTTGGACTTAGCAAAAATTGAATCAGGGAAAATGGAAGTAAATCCAACTCAAGTCCATATAAAAGAAATGACTGAATTTGTGAAAAATAACTTTAGACCAGTCGCTGATCAAAAAGGAATCGATTTCCAAATCATAATAAAAGAGGATGTACCAACTTATATTTATAGCGATATGACACGTATTCAACAAGTATTAAAAAACTTGTTATCCAATGCTTTTAAATTTACGAAAGAAGGGGAAGTAAGGCTAGAGATTTCCCTACATTCCAAAGTAAAAAATCAATCTGTACTTGCTTTTGCAGTAAAAGATACTGGTATAGGCATTGCGAGTGATAAGCTCGATTTGATTTTTGAAGCATTTCAACAAGCGGATGGTACGACAAGTCGCAAATTTGGAGGTACTGGTTTAGGCCTATCTATCAGTAGAGAAATAGCAGCATTATTAAATGGTACATTAGAGGTTAAGAGTAGTATTGGAAGAGGGACCACTTTTACACTTTATGTCGGTGATTATGAAGAGAAAGATAACTTACTCGTACACCCTATAAATGAAGTAGCTACAACAATAGAAACTTCAGAGACCGTAGAAAAACCAGCACCCCCGAGACAAAAACTAGGAGCTGTATTTAATAACATCGATAATGATATTAAACGCTTGCTAATTGTGGATGATGATAAAGTACAACGTAATAGCTTAATGGAACTTATCGGTGATATGGATATTGTTATTACTGCTGTTTCTACCGGTCATGAAGCAATCGAGCAATTAAAACTTCATCAATTTGATTGTGTCATTCTCGACTTAGGTTTGTCCGATACGAGCGGTTTTGAATTACTCGATAAAATAAAAGAAATGGAATTAAATAATGATCTGAGAGTATTCATTTACACTGGTCGTGACTTAACGTTAAAAGAGGAAATACAACTTAATAAATATGCTCATACGATTATCATCAAAGATGGAAGTTCACCTCAAAGATTAAAAGCAGAGCTGGAATTATTCTTTAAAAACAGCGATGAGCAAACACAAACAGATCCTTTACCAAAAAAGGTCGAGGAATTATCCAATCTGGAAGGTAAGAAAATTTTACTAGTAGATGATGATGTGAGAAATGTTTATGCATTATCAAGCATACTTGAGCTATATGGAGTGGATATATCCTTTGCAGAGAATGGTAAAGAAGGATTGGAAATATTACAGAAGAACCCGGATATTGATTTAGTGTTAATGGATATCATGATGCCAGAAATGGATGGGTATGAAGCGATTCAGCGGTTACGAGCTATTTCTATATTCGCTAATTTACCTGTTATTGCATTAACCGCAAAAGCGATGAAAGAAGATAGAGAAAAGTGTATGGAAGTTGGCGCATCGGATTATATCGTGAAGCCAATTGATCCTGATCAACTTATATCATTGATCAAAGTGTGGTTATATGAAGATGGGAAATGGAACTAGTATGGAAGAGACGATGAATACCAATATAAGTGAAGCAGAAGAATTAGAAAAAATTGAGATTCAGTTACTGTTGCAAGCTCTTTATGAATGGTATGGTTTTGATTATCGTGATTATGCTTATAATTCGATGAAAAGACGAATATGGCATCGAGTTCATTCAGAGAAGCTTACTACCATTACTAGTTTGCTCGATAAAGTGTTACGAGATCCGCAATGCTTACAACGATTACTAGCTGATTTTTCTATTAATGTAACGGAGATGTTTCGAGATCCATTATTTTTCTTAGAGTTTAGAGAAAAAGTAGTTCCGATGTTACGCACATATCCTTCGATTCGAATTTGGCATGCAGGCTGTTCCACTGGGGAAGAAGTATATTCGATGGCAATGTTACTTCAAGAAGAGGGTCTTTATGATAAAACGAAAATATATGCAACAGACATTAATGCTAATGTGTTAAAAAGTGCAAAGAATGGTATTTTCCCATTAGAATACATGAAGAAATACACGAGTAACTATTTACAGGCTGGTGGAAAAAGGGCTTTTTCGGACTACTATAGTGTCGTCCATAATGGAGTGAAATTTCATCCGTATTTAACGAAAAACATTGTCTTCGCACAGCATAATTTAGTAGTGGATTGGTCATTTAATGAATTTCATGTAATTCTATGTAGAAACGTATTAATTTATTTCAATAAATCCTTACAGAAAAAAGTACATGAGCTTTTTTATGAAAGCCTAGGTATGTTCGGTATTCTTGGGTTAGGAGATAAAGAAACTATCCATTATACAGATGTTGCTAGTAGTTATGAAGATATTAGCGTGAAACAGAAACTGTATAAGAAGGTAAAATAAAAAGAAGAGGTGTTCTACATATAGAACATCTCTTCTTTTTATGTGTAAGGATACAGGATGATTCAACAAGACAAACCCCCTGCATGATGGTAAAATTTCTGTAAGGGGTGACAATATGGGGAAGAAACTGCTATCTGTTTTTATAATTGTAATCGGTTTAATAATGTTAACGGCTTGTGGTCAAGATGATAGATATGAAGAGAAAGATCCAGAGAAACTCGAAGAATATAAGGAAATAGCACGTGGAATGATTCATCATTTTAATAACATATACACAGCAGAGAGTGAAGAAGAATTTGAGGATGCATTTAGTATATTCCAGAATCCCGAAAGACGAATTGACGATGGTAAGAAAATAGGGTTATATAATCCCGGATTATATAAAGATGCGGAAGTTACAATATCCGATGAAAAAATCACATCTTCTAATACAAAAGAAGGCACATTTAGCTATACAGCTAGAGTGAAGACAGTCGCTGAAAAGGCAGACGGTGGAGAATCGATGGAAGCAACAGAAATATGGATGATGTATTGCAAAAAAATTGATGGAGAGTACAAAGTTACCTCATTTAATATTGAGGCGTTAAAGTAATGTAGGAATGTTGATATGCTTGAGAGTCCTAATGGACATTTCGTAAGTTTTGATTGGTGAAATGTCGAATAGAAGGTGTCTAATGGACATTTTAATCAGGCCGTACCAATGAAATGTCCAATAGAAGCCATCTTATGAAAATTTAAGCATAAGTCTCAACTAAACTGTTAATTAGACAATACAACAGAAAAGAATGGACGGGGGGAGTTCCTAATGGAGCTGCCCCTAGTTTTATTTTTAACTGTTGTAAATGTATTATTATAAAAACTTACCAATATGCGAGTGATGACTGTTGCTTCGGGAATGCTAAATGAAAAGAAGAGGTGATGAATATGAGGTTGTTGATAAGCGCATTAATACTTTGCCTTTCATTAACGCAAACAGTTTTAGCTGAACCTTATAACTTTTCGAAAAAGGACTTAGCAATTGTCATTGATGATCTTGGAAATAATATGGAAGGGACGGAGGATCTTCTTCATCTACCTATTAATTTAACGGTAGCAATCATGCCCTTTATGTCGACAACAAAAAAGGATGCAGAACTTGCCCATCACAATGGTCACCAAGTTATTGTGCATTTACCAATGGAACCAAAGAGAGGAAAGAAGAGCTGGTTAGGGCCAGGTGCCATCACAACAGATTTAAGTGATGAGGAAATTCGCAAACGAGTAATAGCTGCCATTGAAGATGTTCCACATGCAGTAGGTATGAATAATCACATGGGGTCAAAAGTGTCAGAAGATGAACGAGTGATGCGAATTATCTTTGAAATTTGTAAGGAAAAAGGGATGTTCTATCTTGATAGTAAAACATCAAGTAAAAGTGTTGCCAAAACACTTGCAGAGGAAATGAAGGTTCCTTTTTTAGAAAATGATTTGTTCTTTGATGATGTATATACCATTACTCATATATCTAGGCAGGCAAATTTATTAGCAAATAAACTAACAGAGTTAGACGAAATCATTGCTATTGGACATGTCGGGATACCTGGGCCAATTGTTGCAAGCGTGTTGGAACAATATATCCCTGTTTACCAAGATAAAGCCAACCTTGTCTATTTATCTGATCTAATTCCGGAGATGAAATTAATCGAGAAGGATTATGAAGTAAAATAAAATGATATAGTTGATTTCTGCTCCAGGTGTTCACTTTTCTAACTCCGGGCTCTCCCGGAAACTGTTCAACCCGAAGGATTCTCATACTTCCGCTACAATCAACATTGTGCATCAAGTAAAAAGGTAATAAAAAAATAAAGGTGCTTCCAACAAGTTAATTTCTCTAACTTATTGGACAGCCCCTTCACTGCAATTATTGGTTTTTCTTCTTCTTTTTATTATTTTGTTTTTGTTTCTGTGTTAGTGGTTCGTTTGCAAATTCCTCTTGAAAATTTGCTCCAAAGTCTGGTCCTTTTTCTGGGTTCATCCCTGAAATTTTATTTGCAGATCTTTTGTGTGCCAAGTAACTCACCTCCGAACTTATTTTGGCATTGGAGGTGAATTAATATGTACGTTATTACTGAGAACAAAAATGCTCTATCTTCTTCAGGTTAGATTCCACTGAATCTAGGCGGTTTAAACAATGGAATTGTATCATTTCTATATCATTCAAATTTTGCATCTCATCTTTATTTCTAAAAAGAATATTCATTAACCAATTGGTAAGATTTCGAAGATGCTGTCTATATGCGTAAAATTTTAATAAACCAATGTTAAGGTTTATCGGTTTATTCCAACCTTCCTGATACGAGGAAAGCAATGTTTCAAATCCATCCCCAATATAAGTGAATAAGTCAAACTCAGGCGGTGCCAATTGTGCGGATTCCCAATCAATGACATACATTGTATCTCCTCGTTGAATTAGGTTTCCTCCCCACAAATCCCCATGGCAAAAAACAAAGGTATTCATGTTGGATGGAGCGTGAAATTTTTGTAAGTCATTAACGATTGTATTTATCTGCTCTTTCATGGCTAGTACAATTTTTAGTTCCTTATAAGGTAATTCTTCTTCTAGCATCTCTATACATCTTCTTAAATCTTTTACGAAGGAAAGGTCAAATTTCTCTACTAAAAGCGGAGACTGCTTTACATTTGTTTGATGAATTGTTGCGATAACTTTTCCTAATTGGCGTAAAAGAGTGTCAGAAAAAGGGTAGGCATCCGCTAATGTTTCCCCATAAATGAAATGAAACAGGATGATGGAAGTTGATTCCATTAACGTACAGAACTCGCCTTTATCATTTTTTAGTGGTAGAGCGGTGTTTTGCAGAGATCCTTGATGATATAGCTCCCATAACACAGGTAGGACACGATTTAATTTTTGTAAACTATCCATTTGTCTATCATTATCATGATCAAAAAGCTTGAGATAATAAGTATTTTTATTTATGTCTGTTATTCGATAAGAGTAAGCAGAGTCACCGATTGGGATGAAATCGATATGTATAATGTCCAATACGTATTGCTTCTTTATAACAGATTGAAGCACGGCATTATTTAGTGGAAATTTTACTTGCATTATTCTACTTCCTTTCGTCGTTATGAATACTATCATACCGTCATTTTAATCAAATGTGGGAATCGATTAATGAGTACGATTCCCAACGATTCACTAGGAAGAAGTTATTTGACCGCCATTTACATGAAGTGTCTGACCAGTAACAAATCGAGAATCATCTGAAGCTAGATATACAAATGTTGGTGCAAGTTCAAATGGCTGGCCTTGTCGCTGCATTGGATTGCCTGCGATTGTTACTTCGTCCGCAGAGAAGCTTGCAGGGATTAGTGGAGTCCAGATTTTCCCTGGTGCTACCGCATTAACGCGAATTCCCTTTTCAACTAAATTATTTGCAAGAGCACGAGTAAAACCAACTATTGCACCTTTTGTAGCAGAATAATCGATTAATTGTTCATGTCCATAATATGCAACGACGGAAGCTGTATTAATAATAGAACTGCCTGCTTTTAAATATGGAAGGGCAGCCCTCGTTGTATAAAAATGAGAATAAATATTTACTTTAAATGTATCATCAAATTGTTCATCTGTAATATCGAGCAAACTTAATTGTTGAAACTGGATACCGACATTATTACAAAGAATATCTAACTTTCCGAAAGCATTAATCGTTTCTTTCACAATATGACTACACTGTTGCTTTTCTCTTACATCCCCAGGCAATAATATACAACGTTGTCCGAGTTCTTCTATTCTTTTTTTCGTTCTGTTTGCATCTTCATGTTCATCTAAATAGGAAATAGCAACATCTGCTCCTTCTTTCGCAAAGGCAATTGCAGTTGCTGCTCCAATTCCACTATCGCCACCAGTTATAAGTGCTACTTTTCCCTTTAATTTATCGCTTCCTTTATAGAGTGGATTTTCGATTATAGGTCTTGGTACCATAAACTTTTCCACACCAGGTTGCCGATATTGTCTCTGCTCAGGTACGGTAAGTGGTACATCTTTATATTGAGTTATCTTGCCGTAGTTAGGATATAAAGGATATTCTTGCTGAGGTCTCCCTTGATTATTATTCATTGTAACCCTCCAAAATGTTTACTGAGTTACATTATGAAATATAGGCGGAAGAAGTGCCTTTTTATCATCCCCCGAAAGAAGACTCCCTCTTCAAGCTGGTGAAGGGCTTAAGGCCAGAGATAAGGGGGGATGAATTTTGGTTGGTGGTAGCAAAAACCTCCCTCCATTTGATATAATAGGAACATACATTCTGTTGTGGGGTGAGGTGAAAATAATGCTAGTAAAAAAAGCGTTCAAATTTCGAATCTATCCAAACAAAGAACAAACAATCCTCATTGAAAAAACTTTCGGATGCGCTCGTTTTGTCTACAACTATTTTGTAGGAAAACAAATAGACAAGGAATCCTATTGGTATGTTGTGAATGAAATGGTTCAAAATGGTCAACTTCCTAGTAATAATTGGAGAGGGGAATTTTTCCATAAAAACAAGTCAATGAAAGAACTTCCTGAGTTGAAGAAACACTACCCATTCTTAAAAGAAGTAGACAGCATTGCACTGCAAAAGTCTGTTGAAATTGTGAACGATGCCTATACGCGCTATTATAAAAAACAAAATAGTGAGCCACGTTTTAAGTCAAAGAAGAATCCCATCCAATCGTATACAACAAAATACACAAATGGAAATATCACTATTGTGAAAAACAAAATAAAAATTCCAAAGCTTGGATTTGTACGATTTGCCAAAAGTCGTGAAGTACATGGGCGTATTATCAGTGCCACTATCAGGCGCCATCCAAGTGGTAAATACTTTATTTCTATTTTGTCCGAAATAGAAGTACAACCCATGAAAAAGACAGGGTCCATCATTGGGATAGATGTAGGATTAAAGGATTTTGCAACATTGTCGGATGGTACAATCTATCATAATCCGAAGTTTTTCCACACATTAGAAGAAAAGTTAGCAAAAGCACAACGTATTCTTTCTAGACGAAAATTAGGATCATCCAATCGGCTCAAGCAACGGATAAAAGTGGCTCGTATTCACGACAAGATTGCAAATGCAAGGAAGGATATGTTAGACAAGATCTCCACACAAATTGTCAAAAACCACGACATTATTGGGATTGAGGACTTATCTACGAAAAATATGATGAAAAATAAAAACCTTGCCAAGGCCATTAGTGAAGTCTCATGGTCCAAATTTAGAACAATGTTGGAATATAAAGCAAGATGGTATGGAAAAGAAGTAGTGGCCGTGGCGAAAAACTTTGCCTCCAGTCAACTATGTTCAAATTGTGGTTATAAGCATAAAGACGTTAAAAACCTTGCTTTGCGTGAATGGACTTGCCCGAAATGTATGTGCCATCACCGAAGTCGTGATATTAACGCAAGTATAAATATTCGTAATGAAGCGTTACGATTAACCGCAGGAACTGCGGGGATAGCCTAATCCATAACTAACCGATAGGTTAGTGTTCTTAGGAATCCCCCACTTCAAACAACTCGTAAGAGCTTTAAGTGGCGGGTAGTTCAAAAACTGTACTTAATTTTGTCTTGTGAATATGTTAGGAAAGGGAGGTTTTCAATCATGAAAGAATATTATTTTAATCCAGAGGTAAAATTATTGTTAATTCAACAATCAGATGAAAAAGTAAAAGTAGTATATGATGATAATGAATCTGAATTTTTATTACCATTTATCAGTGCAAGACCGCCATTTTATACGAATCCCAGATATGTACCAGAATTTCCGATTATTTAAAAAGGGTCTGGCCCTATTGGGATAGGGCAGACCCTTTATTTACTTCTCCATCAAATTAGTCAGTTGTACTTCCATTTCATTACCAGGATCATCTAGTGGGTACACGCGAGCTGTATTGCTTTCTTTATTTACATGCTGGATGTATACAGGTTTTCCATTATAGGAAACATATTTCATCTCAGGTGATTCAGCAATTTCTTTTGCTCGTTGTATATTCATTTGTAATCCCCCTTTTATGGTCCTGATTCAATAAGCCCATCGAGATCAACTTCTTGAGAGTGATGCATTTCATCCAATGGAAATATCGTGGCGGTATCTGAATTGATTTGTTGTAAGTAAACCGGTATCCCACGGTAGTTCACATTAATCATATGAGATGCATTAATAATCTCTTGTGCACGGTCTCTCTCCATGTAAGCAGCCTCCTTCACTGAAGCTCTGTCTTTATTTTTCTCCTGTATTTCAACAAATATGAGAGGGAGAAAAAGGATAGAAACAGATGACGAGCATAAACAAATGGAATGGGGAAAAGATAAAAATATCCGCAAGATACTTATTTGAGTATGATTTCGTTAATAGGTCTATTTCCATGAAATAATTCATTCACCCATAAAGTGGCTGCACCAATTACGTCTGCATGTTGTCCAAGCGTCGAAGGGATCAGATCAAGTTTTTCTGTGTTAATTTTTAAAGAGTGTTTGAATGCAGAATCCCTTAAAGAGTCAAATAAAATATCACCTGCTCTTAGCACTCCACCTGTGATAATTACCTTTTGAGGATTGAATAAGTTAATTAATGTACCAATACCAATGCCGATATATCTCCCTGCCTCTTGTATATGTTGGATAACTAAATTGTCACCATGATTTGCGGCATGATACAAATGTTCCATTGTAATTTCTTCGGGATGATTCACTAATTCATTTAACATTGTTGGAAAACCCTTTTTCACTTTTTTAATCACTTGCTTTAATAAGGCAGGCTCACTTGCTATTGCTTCTAGACAGCCATAATTGCCACAGGCACATTTTATTCCCTCATCGTCTACGATCGTATGCCCAATTTGACCACCACCAAAGTTGAATCCATGGAATAATTCATCACCATTCATAATCCCTGCACCTATACCATAATCGATATTTAGTGTGATGAAAGAACTCGTTTCCTTTTTCCCTCCACCAAACCATCTTTCAGCTAATGTTAAAGTGTTACAATCATTATCTACTAAAACAGTGAGTTGCGTCTCATTCGCTACATACTCTCCAATTGGAAAATAGCCCCAATCCAAATGAGGAGGATAAATAGAAGCTCCTTCAAATGGATTAATAATTCCGTGCATCCCGATCCCAATTCCATACACTTTATGTTCAGAGGATTGTAGCTTATTTACTAGCAGGATGATTTGTTTACATACATTTTCAGGAGTTGGATTGTTGGGGAGTGGCTTGGAGTGAATGTCGATGACTTCCCCACCTATGTTAACAATTGCTGCTTTCATTCTTTGAGAGCCAACTACAATTCCAATAAAATGAATATTTGTTCTTTTTAGTTGATGCATCATTGGAAAGCGACCACGTTTAATTTTTACATGCCCAGTATTCTCGATAAGTTGAAAGTCTTCAAGGTCGTTTAAAATATCTGTAATCGCTGGGATTGTTAGTTTTGTATGTTCGGATAATTGCGCTTTCGACATGGATCCCAGATCATGTAGGCATTTTAATATTACTTTCTGGTTATAAGTCCTCATCGTTTCACGGCTAAGCTTCATAGGTGAAACTCTCAATTTTACTTCACCTCATCAAATTAATAGACTATCAATATATTGAAATTATTTTAACTAACTTTAATTAATAAGACAATAGTACCATAATTCTCTGCATACATTGTAGTTGTATGTCGGTAAAAACACATAATTTATGATTGAATTATTAAAGTTACTTTGTTAAACTTTCGTTAATAATACCGCTTTCAAACATGCTTTTTAAGGAGAGGTGAACATATTGCAACAATTATTGAATAAAGTTGCCATCATTACAGGGAGTGGACGTGGAATAGGAAGAGGTATTGCAAAACACTTTGCTTCTGAAGGTGCGAAAGTAGTTATTGCTACTCTCGATGAGCAGGAAGGATTAGAGGTGGAACAGGAAATTCTACAAGCAGGAGGCAGTGCATTATGTATTCCTACAGATGTAGAATCAGACAGTAGTATTCAATATATGGTGGATAAAACAATTGAAAAGTTTTCTAAAATTGATGTGCTAGTTAATAATGCCGGAATTACATTATTTAAACCTTTATTCGAAGCTACACTAGAGGATTGGAATCGAGTCATCAATATTGATTTACGAGGTAGTTTCCTATGTTCCAAGTATGTTGCCAAACATATGAAGGATAGTGGAGGGGGTTCCATCATCAATATTTCTTCCAACCATGCGATTGCCACACTACCAGATACGGAAATGTATGCTGCAGCAAAAGGTGGTATAAATTCAATGACAAAAAGCATGGCTTTAAGTCTAGGGAAGTATAATATCAGAGTCAATGCGATTTGTCCTGGTTTTACAGATACTCCGCACTATCGCACATGGCTTGATCAACATGAGAATCCTAGTCTTATAGAGAATGAAGTATTAAAGTTACATGCACATGGTAAAATTTGTACTCCAGAAGATATTGCCAATTTAGCCTTATTTTTAGCGACAGATCAATCAAGTAAAATGACCGGAGAAAGCATCGTTTTAGATGGCGGCTTAAGTTATCGATTATATCAATCTATATAACTTATTAATTTTAGAAAGGGGTTCATGAAATGCCAGTCCATAACCTTCATAATGTAGGGACAATGGAAAAAATTGATTTAGCAGGGCAATGGAATTACGAGCTTGACTATAACGATTTAGGTGAAAAAGACAGTTGGTATAGTAGGATATTATCTCTTTCTAATTTCCAACTTCCAGGTACAACAGCTGAGAATGAAGTTGGAGAACCTCTAGAAATGGAACTTAACTTAACGAAAGAAACTGTAAAAAGCTTAAGACAGAAATATCGCTATGTTGGTGCAGCCTGGTATCAAAAAAAGATATATATCCCGAAACAATGGGTGGGAAAAGGTATTCAACTTTTTCTTGAACGAGTCATGTTTGAATCAACCATATGGGTTGATGGTCAAAAGGTAGGCAGCGAGGACAGTTTATCTACTCCACATGTATACGACATCACAAATTATGTCACCCCAGACAAAGAAACTACGATCACGATTAGAATAGATAATCGCGATGTGCAAAATATAGGCCCCTATCCAAGCGCATATACAGATGAAACGCAAACTATTTGGAATGGAATAGTAGGGAAGATAGAATTGCGTTCTTTTGAATTAGTTCATATTGGTCATGTGCAAATTACTCCAAATGTAAAAAATCATCAAGTAGAGTCTTTAATAGAAATTAATAATCTATTGAATTCTGAAGTAGAAGCTTCTATAGATGTAGAGGTAATCAGTGCGGAAGGCAATATAATCGGTGCCCCTGTAAAAGTAAACGACAACTTTCGTGAAGGGAAAAATATCGTTCCAGTTAAAAATGTAGTTGGTAATGAGGTTACATATTGGGATGAATTTGAAGCTAATCTTTATGGATTACGCGTATCTGTTATCGATAGGAATGGAAATAAAGATCAAAAAACAATCCCATTTGGTATGAAGGAATTTAAAGTAGCTGATACACAATTTGAGGCCAATGGAAGAAAAATTTTTCTAAGGGGAACGTTAGATTGCTGTATTTATCCATTAACAGGATATCCTCCTATGGATAAACAGACATGGCTAGAAGTGTTCCAAGTTGTGAAAGATTATGGCTTAAACCATATTCGATTCCATTCATGGTGTCCACCGGAAGCGGCATTTTCTGCTGCAGATGAATTAGGTTTGTATTTAAATGTAGAAGCCCCAATGTGGATGGATAATTGGAGTGATTATCCAGTAGGGGCGTTTGATAGTCATTATCGCTATTTACCAAAGGAAGCAATAAGAATATTGAAAGAGTATGGTCACCATCCAAGCTTTTGTATGTTTAGTAATGGAAATGAATTAAATGGGGACTTTGATCTATTGCACAATATGATTGTCTTGTTAAAGGATATAGACCCAACGAAAGTGTATACACTTACATCGAATTGGGACCGGAAAGTAGATAGTGCGGATGATTATTTTTGTGCACAAACAGTAGATGGTGTAGGTATTAGAGGTCAATATTATTTAGATGAAATGGTACAAGGAACGATGCTTGATTATAAGGAAGGCGTATCGTTACGAAATATGCCAGTTGTATCCCATGAAATTGGTCAATATAGTGTGTATCCAGATATAGGAGAAATCCCAAAGTACATCGGGGTATTGAGGCCAATAAATTTTGAAGTGATCAAACAGGATTTAATCGAAAAGAACATGTTGAAATATAGCAAAGATTTTACACATAATTCAGGGAAGCTAGCTGCCAATCTGTATAAAGAAGAAGTGGAAGCAGCATTACGGACGCAAGGATTTGCTGGATTTCAATTATTAGATATTCATGATTTTCCAGGGCAGAGTACTGCGACAGTAGGGCTACTCAATTCTTTCTGGGAATCGAAGGGGATTATAAGTGGGGAGGAATTCCGTCAATTTTGCTCCGAAACAGTACCAATTTTACGTATCGATAAACGGATATACTCCAATAAAGAGGTAATATCGGCCAAGATTGAACTTAGTCATTATGGTCCAAGGGATTTGCCAGATGCCACAATCAATTGGAAGCTGACAGATCAATTACATGTACTTGCTAGTGGCAACTTTAAGTCCACTAATATAAAGAGTGGCGAGGTTACGTTAATCGGTTTAGTAGAAAATGTACACTTCGATATGATTGATAAGGCGTCACAGCTTTCTTTTATCGTTGAAATAGAGGGAACAAATTATAAGAACAAATGGGATATATGGGTTTATCCTGATGTGAATGTGACTGTAGAAGATGATGTAGTTATTACTACCGTTTTTAATGAGGAAACGGAAAAATTCTTACAGGATGGAAGAAAGGTATTATTACTTCCAAGCTCTAATGGATTGGAGGCTATTTCAAAAGGTGGGTTTTTCCCTGTTTTTTGGAGTCCTATCCATTTTAAAAGTCAAGATCCATGTGGAATTACTTGTAACAATACGCATCCTATTTTTAATGAGTTTCCAACGGATACTTTTGCTCATTACCAATGGAAAGATTTATTGGAGAACTCGTTTTCTATTCATATTGATGAGCTTCCTGTTGATTTTGAGCCAATTGTTACCGTAATCCCTAACTTTTTTAATAACAGCAGAATGACGAATTTATTTGAAGCAACAGTTGGGAATGGGAAGTTAGTTGTTTGTTCCATGGATATTTCAAATGATTTGCATGAACGAATAGCAGCCAAACAGTTGATGAATAGTATTCTACACTATATGCAGTCTGATCAATTTTCGCCAACTCAACAACTTCGTATAGAGGAGTTAAGAAATGTGCTAGCTCCGAAAAAGATGGATGGAGTAGATGATATAAGAGTCGACTTAGCATTGAATAAAAAAGCAATTGCTACGAGCGAAAAATCATTGAGCTTCTCTGCCAAAAAAGGAAATGATGGAAATATTACTACTTGTTGGAGTGCTGCAGATGCATCCACTGGACATTGGTGGCAAGTTGATTTAGAAAAAGTTTACGAGATTAGTGGAACAAGAGTTACTTTTAGTGAGGCAGAAAATTACTTGTATGTCATTAAAGTTTCGGAAGATGGAGAGGATTGGAGGTTGGTAGTGAATCGAACTGGAAAAACAAGTAAACAAACAGTGATGGATGATGTATTTGAAGCAAAAGCAAGGTATGTAAGAATTGTCTACACTGGTTTACCATCTGGAATTTGGGCAAGTCATAAGGAATTTCAAGTATATCTAAAAGAGTAATAGTTTGATAGGGATGGAAATTGAATCGGAAATTCTTCCATCCATTTGTTCGTAAAAATTTATCAAAAGCAATTGTGTTTTTATTAAAGGGATATACCTATTTTTCTAGAACTAATAGTAGTGAAAGAAAATCTAGTTCATATTAAACAGTAGGAGGAAAAAATAATGAGACTTGCATTTATGACCGCTAATTTTGTTGCAAGAGAATTAAACTACGAAAATAGTAATGATTGGGGTGCATGTCATCAGGCTACATATGATGCATTTCATGGACCGAATTTCGAGTCAAAATTCGAAGAAATGATAGCGTTAACAAAAGATATGGGTTTTGATGCAATCGAACTATGGGTCGCTCATTTGGATCCACTCCACGCAACTCCTGAAATGATCAATAAAGCGGTGGAGATTTTGCAAAAGTATGATGTGGACGCAGTTGCGTATACAGCAGGATTTGGTGCACCCGGGGTAACCGAGGAGGAGGCAACGAAAATTTTTGCTACGGCAAAAGCAATTGGAGCAAAAGTGTTAGCGAATGCTTTCCATCCTGATAATGGACCAATTGTACAAGAACTAGCAAAAGAGAATGGGATCTATATGGGCTTAGAAAATCATCCAGAAAAATCGGCACAAGAAGTGATAGATAAAGTAAGCCCGTTTGCACCATGGGTTGGTGCTGCTATTGATACAGGTTGGTTTGCTACACATGGCTATGATGCAGTTCAAGCAACAAAAGAATTACAAAATAATCTTGTACATGTACATTTAAAAGATATAAAAGCAGCTGGAGCTCATGATACATGTACATTAGGTGATGGAATAGTGGACATAAAAGGTGTTTTATCAGTATTAAAGGAAATTAATTATGATGGAATTATTACGATTGAGCATGAGCCACATGATCATGATCCAACGGAAGATGTAATCGAAAGTATAAAAAGAGTTAAATCTTGGTGGGCGGAAGTAGAAGCAGAGGGAGTTAAGGGATAATGGCGAATAAATTACGGATTGGGATTATTGGAGCGGGATCCATCGCAACGGCACATATGCATGGATTTGGCCAATTACAAGAAGATGTGATATTAGACGCGGTTACCGATATAAATTTAGAATTGGCAAAAAACCGTGCAAAGGAATTTGGAGTTAGAAGGGTAATCGAAAGTAGCGAAGAACTACTCCAAGATAAAAGTATTGATGCTGTTGTAATTGCTGTTCCTAATAAATGGCACGCTCCCTTAGCCATACAAGCTTTACAGGCAGGAAAACATATATTGCTGGAAAAACCGATGGCGATTAATGGGGAAGCTGCAAAAGAAATTAGGAAGGCACAGAAAGAATCAGGAAAAATTGTAATGATCCCTCACCAATTACGCTGGCAAGCTAGTGCACTAGAAGTGAAAAAACAAGTAGAAGATAGTAGCCTAGGAAAAATATATTATGCAAAAACAACGAATTTAAGAAGAAAGGGAATCCCTGGTTGGGGTAGTTGGTTTACGCAAAAGGAGCTTTCAGGAGGTGGACCATTAATTGATATCGGTGTTCATATGTTAGATCTCACCCTGTGGTTGATGGGAAATCCAAAGCCAGTTAGCGTGTATGGATCAACATATGCAGCGTTTGGACCTGAGAAAAAAGGGCTTGGCTCCTGGGGCACTCCGAATTGGAATGGCACATTTGATGTAGAGGATCTGGCTACTGCTTTAGTTAAAATGGATGATGGTTCTACATTATCGTTAGAAGTAAGTTGGGCTGCACATAAAGATACGGATGACACTGCGACTGTTCAATTAATGGGTACAGAGGGTGGTGCTTTATTAAAAGGAAACACATTAAGATTTTACACGGAAAAATTTAATCAACCGATTGATGTTGATATACCTGTCATGACAGAGGAGTCTGAACGTATTTTATTAAATAAGCATTTTATTGAGTGTATTCGTGAAGGGAAGGAACCAATTTCTTCTTCTTTAACAGGGCTAACGAATAACTTAATTATTGATGCGATATATGAATCCTCTGTTACTGGAAAAGAAGTATTGATTAATTGGGATTGAAAATACAGATGATGACGTGACTGATGTCCCCTTAGCCTATTGATTGCATAGAATATTACAATTAATAGGATAAGGGGATGTAAATGTTTATGGGGCTATTTATTAATAATAATGAACATCCAAATGTTTATAAAAATAAAGAAGAAATTGCAACGCAAAATCAATCAGAATATAAATTTAATTTTTTAACAGAGCTTGTAAGGGAGCAGAGAGATGCAAATGATTCCTTACATCATTCTTTTCGTGACTTAATCATGTTGTATGAACAGCAAGGAAATGCACATACAGACCAACTGATGGAACTTGGCAATCATCTGAATGAATTGCGTGTAATAAGTGGTGAACATGAGCGATTTGAACATAATGTAATCGATATGCTTTCAAAATTAGATAAAGGGTATGAAGTGGTATTAGAAAATGATGATAAGCTAAGAGAAGAACTGTTTGAACAAATTAGTGTAATTGGAAAGACCAATGAGGAAATTGTTAGTCGACTAGAAAAATATGATACGGCAAATGAGCAGTTAGCAAAGAAATTAAGCGAACAATTGGAGATGCAGAAGCAATTGGCAGAGCGGGTAGATCAGCAGGAAGGAAAACAAGATGCTGTTTCTAGTAGACTTGAAAATCAAGAAGCACTAACAGAGAAAATATTACGGGAGATCCATCATATTAGAACCATTTTATTCGAAAGAACTAGCTATCTCGCAGAAAAGATTGAAAATGGTTATAAGGCTACATCTTCCTATATATACAAGTTGATTTCAGGATCTGATAAACAATTCACTTTAGTGAAGAATAAAGAGCCTGAGAAAAAAGTGAAATAAAAATACCCCCATCTTCCATTATAAGATGGGGGTATGTATATGTTTGGCAATCCTTAAGATGTAACGTTTTTGTCATTGTTTGGAATAGGTAATGAAATAACTTTTCCTCCAATTTGGACATGAATAGTATCTTTAAAAATAGCCTTAACAATTCCTTTTAAAGAAATAGGTGAATCAACAGATATACCCTTTTTATCAAAATTTTCTGCCGTCATCATCTTCACGCCTTCCAAATAATATTAACTACTTTAGAACTGGTGGAAAAAAACTATGATAATACTTTGTAATTTTTGTGTGCAACAACTGTTACAGGAGTATCGATTTTAAGTCTTTTTGCATCCATATTACTTATATATACTATAACACTTTCTTCTTTGACAATGGTAACTTTCCCCACAATTGAATACCCTTGTCTTGTAAAAATTACTTTATCACCAATCTTTGCCACTTTTTTATTTTCAAATACATTTTTTGAGGACGCTTCCATCCTATCCAACACCCCTTTATATTTGGTAGTTGTATATAAATAAAAATGTGCTTAAAATATAATATGAACTACAGTTCAAGTATTCCATATATACAAACTACCTGTCAATAGAAAACATGAACTTTGTGTCAACTTTTTCTTGCGTATATGATATAGTAATGGTGAGGTGGTAGTATGTCTAAAGATGATGGACATCTAATAGGTAAATTTCCTGCTCTTCCGAAACAAGAACGTGCTCATCAGAAAAGAGAAGCACTTATGGAAAGCGGGCGATTTTTGTTTATTTCTAAGGGGTATGAAAGCACAACCGCAAAAGAAATTGCTGCACATGCGAATGTAGCCACAGGGACATTTTACCGTTATTTTTCTGATAAACGACAATTATTAATGTCGTTATTAGAAGATCAATTAGAAAAAATTATGCCACCAGAGCCTACATGGGTGCATGGTGACCCAGAATATTTATTAGCAACCTTATTAGCAAAACATTCCGAGGACTTAAATAAACTGGGCTTACACCGAGTTTTGCCGGAGCTATTACCACATGATCCAGAATTGGCAGAAGTAATTACGAATGCACGCTTGAAGATACACTTCATGATGGTGGAAGTATTGGAACAAGCACATCAGGAATCACTTACATGGACAGATTTGGATTTAGATTCCGTCTCTTGGGCAATTATTGCTGTCCTAGAGAAATTACCTCAAAAAGAGGCGGAAAGTGGTAGTAAGGCCGACTATGAGAAAATCGCAAAAGTTATTTGTCGTATGATTTTCCCACCTGAAATAATAGAACAATTACAAAGTGGTGAGAAAACGCTTTAAACCTTATGTAGGCAATGTCGAGAATTAGGCGACATTGCATTTTTGTTTTTGCCGCTTTTATCCAAAAGGCTGTAACTGCAAACTACTACCATCCACATTCCTATCGAATAAAATACGAAGGAATATTATAAACATATACGACCTTCTTGGAAAAAAGATTCAAAAATTTATTATTTTTTTCAACTTTTTTGTATAATTAAAAATAGTGAGTATTTTCATCTTGTTTAATTAGATGGGAGACGTTTGTAGATGAAAGGAAAGGTTTGGTTCATCCGTTTAGCATTAT
The DNA here is from genome assembly GCA_007679095.1 of Paenibacillus bovis. GTDB lineage: Bacteria > Bacillota > Bacilli > Bacillales > Bacillaceae_C > Lederbergia > Lederbergia graminis. The sequence continues at coordinate 64,886 of VEFU01000001.1, read as the reverse complement.
TTAGTTTCTTATGGATTGTTTTTTTCTAAGTGAAAGAATTCAAGATACATATTTCCCTTTTGTATTATTTATTTGTGCTGTTGCTTTTTGCCTTTACTTTTTCCTCCCGATAATGAAGCGTCCTGTTATTCTATACTTTTTAATCCATACCTTGCTTTTTAGTTTAGTCTTTCTAGATATAGCTCTAAATTGGTTAACTATATTTATATTCTATATTGTGATGGAAGCAATATTTCATTTGCCCAAAAAGGTGCTTAATTCCTTTTCCATTTATAGTGCTTTATTAATTGTATTTGCTTATATATATCGTAATGACTGGTCTTTCGTTTTAGCTATTATTATTTGTTTTATTCTTTTTCTATTAATCTCATTAAATCAATACATATGGGAGCGTAAGGATCAACAGTATTTATACGATCAATTATTAGGTGAGTATCGTCAATTAAAACGCTCGAAAATAGAACATGAACGTGTCGTCCGATTGGAAGAAAGGACAAGAATAGCTCGGGATATTCATGACTCTGTTGGGCATAAATTAACGGCACTATTAATGCAGTTGCAAATGATTTCTATGGAGAATAATAGTGATGAATATAAAGAGCTGAAACGATTAGCAGCAGAGAGTCTGGAAGAGACGAGGCACGCGGTGAAGACATTGAAGAATGACGAAGTTGCTGGAATTGCTTCCGTACTTCAACTTATTCGGAAGTTAGAAGCAGAAAATCACTTGCTTGTGCGTTTTACAACGAAACAAGGTGTATTGAACACAGATTTATCAAATGAACAAAGTATAACACTATATCGTTCTATTCAAGAAGGTCTAACTAATGCGATGAAGCACAGTTCATCTCGAGAAGTGAGTGTTACTTTAGGGCGCTCAGCAATAGGGAATTTAGAATGGGTAATCTCAAACCCAATCACAAGCCCAATTCCATTTGAGCTTGGCTTTGGATTAACAGCAATGAAGGAGCGAGTGGAGGAGCAAGGTGGGAGCTTCCGCGTATATCAAACAGAAAAAGCGTTTGTAGTAGAAGGCTCCATGCCGGTGAAGGGGATGACCGCTTAATGGTAAACATTTTACTTGTTGAAGATCAGGTAATTGTAAGAAAAGGATTAAGAATGATATTAGAAACAGTGGATAATTTCTCCGTTGTTGCTGAAGCAGGGGATGGGATGGAAGCAGTAGCATTAATGGAGAAGCATGAGATTGACATTGTATTATTGGACATCCGCATGCCAAAAAGAAATGGTGTCGAAACTACGAAATTGATAAAAAAGCGCTGGCCACATGTAAAAATACTTGTCCTTACGACCTTTAATGATGATGAAGCAGCTCTTCAAACGTTGAAGGATGGAGCAAATGGCTTTTTATTAAAAACTGCAGATCCGGAGAAGTTAATTCAAGCTGTACATAGTTGTTTAGAAGGTGGGCTTGTTCTGAATGAAGAAGTGGCGGCGAAAATGATGCCAAAATTACTTGACGACAAGAAGCCGGATAAGCATCAACCGGTACATATTCCGTTGACAGAACGAGAACTGGAAATTGCTCGCCTTGTTGGAGAAGGAAAAACGAACAAAGAAATTGCTGCTGAGTTGTTTTTATCTATTGGTACAGTCAAGAATCATATTACTCAAATCCTCCAACAACTGGATCTTCGTGACAGAACTCAATTAGCGATATATGCAGTGAAAAATGATTTAGTGTAGTGGTCTATCCAACGGTCAGTGAGATGACTTGTTGGATAGACTTTTTTGTTTACGTATTAGCGCAATAGGAATAGGGATTTCCTGGTCTAACGGACATTATGACTGGGCAATGAAGTTGAAATGTCTATTAGGTCGGTTCTATTGGAAATTTTTTATTGGAATTTGAATGCAAACTGTCTATTAGAGATGTTCTAACGTACATTTTGTCCGGGATTTGAGTGTGAACTGGCCGTAAGAACGCCTCTATCAGACATTATGATTAGGGTTTGAATAACAAAGAGATTAGGATAAATAGGTAGGGTTGCAAATAAAATCGAACTTCATTTCAAATCAGTATAGTCCGGTATCTATGTTAATTATAGTAATTTTATAATTACCAGCGGAGGAAATACACGAAGACTCCTACGGGATGTACGGTAGCCGGAAGACCCCACAGGCGTGTTCAGCGCCGAGGAGGCTTCCGAACCGCCCGCGGAAAGCGAAGTGTATTTCCGAAGCGGTCTAGCACACTTACATTGTTCGGATTTACATCTAGGTTAGTCAAATCGTTCGTCTTAACCTCTTTCGATCAGACTACGAAAGTGAACTGTCGATTAGAAACACTTCTAACAGACATTTTCCTTTGGGGATATGCATTCAAAAGGCTATAAGAACACTTCCCCTAAAATTTTATGACGGAGGTCACTTTGTTTTAATGACTATGGATAGTGGGCTGTAGATAGGTGGCACTGTACAATAGAGATAAGAGAAAGGGAGTGGGGCGAATGCTTGAAGCAGTTGAATTGACGAAGCATTATAAGCAACAAAAGGCAGTTCAAGGGATTAACTTCTATCTAAACCAGGGGGAGATTGTTGGTTTATTAGGGCCGAATGGTGCTGGCAAATCAACAGCGATTGGAATGATTTCTTCGCTCATTATACCGACTAAGGGGGAAGTCCGTTTTAATCAAATGGATGTATTAAAAACCCCCCAAGTGCTACGTGAAAAACTTGGAGTAGTACCACAAGAGTTAGCTTTGTACGATGATCTAACCGCACGTGAGAATTTGGAGTTCTTTGGACAAATACAAAAGATTAAGAAGCAAGATTTAAAAAAGAAAATAGATGAAGTACTCATTCAAATTGGTCTCGACGATCAAGGAAAAAAACTAGTGAAACACTTTTCGGGTGGGATGAAAAGGCGTTTAAATATTGGTGCTGCGCTTTTACATGAGCCGGAAATATTAATTATGGATGAACCAACTGTTGGGATTGACCCACAGTCGAGAAATTATATCTTAGAAACAGTCAAGCGATTAAATCAGGAAAAACAAATGTCTATTTTGTATACGAGTCATTACATGGAGGAAGTTGAGTTTCTTTGTGACCGTATTTATATAATGGACCGCGGCAATATTATAGCTTCTGGTACAAAAGAAGAGATCAAGAATATTCTTTCAGCTGAACAGACTGTAAAAGTTAAGTTAGAGATTCAGCATCAAGGATTTATAGATAGAATTAAACAAGAGTCTGTCATTTCCAGAGTGGATGTCCGTGAGCAATGGGTAACGATTGTTGCACCGAAAGAAGTTCCTGTATTTTCACAGTTGTTTCAGTTTGCAGAAGAGACAGGGGCAGTAATACATGGAATCGAAATTCAGACGCCTACTCTTGAGGATGTTTTCTTACATCTAACGGGAAGGGCGTTGAGAAATTAAATGTTACGATCATTTTTAAAGAAAGAGATATTGTTATTTCTCCGTAATCGCCAAGAGTTAATAATTCTAATCGGAATGCCGTTTCTACTCATTACCATTCTGGGGTTTGCACTTGGTGCGGTGCTAGATGGTGATGTGCAACCAATAAATGCAAAAGTAGCATTAGTAGTCCATTCAAATGAGCGAGAAGAATTACAAGAATTTAAGAAAAAGCTGGATGCTTCTCCAATGCCGGATGAAATAAAGTCCATGTTGTATACTCAATCTCAACAGTTACTACCAGTTTCCATGTTAAAGAATAATATTTTTTTAGATGAGAGAATGAGTCAAATTCTAACTCTAGATGAAATATCATTCTCTCAAATGGAGAAAGTGAAAAAAGAGGGAGAATATGCAGCGATTATTGAGGTGCCTGAAGGTTTTACGAGTTCCATCTTACAGACACTTTTTATTCAAAAACAATCTGTACCTGAATTAAAGGTGTACGTAAATGAAGGGAAAGAGCTCTCAGCCAATATAGTAGAAGACATCATGAAGATTTTCCGTGACCAATATTCTGTTATGTCTGCCGTAGGAATGGAAATGCAAGGGGAGGTTCAAGTCCCGGATATAATGGTTGAACCAAAGGTGGAAACAGTAAATAAAGCTGAACCAATTGGTGCATTTAGTTATTATTCAGTAGGTATGAGTGTCATGTTTGTATTATATATCGCATCAACTATGAGTTCACATAGTTTCATGGAAAATAAGAATCATGTATTTAACCGAATTATTCTAGCGAATGTTCCGAGTTTGATGTATATCGTAAGTGTATTTTGCACAACTGTGATGCTTGCATTCATACAGGTTGGAATTCTTTATTCTGGAGCTGCAATATTTTATCAAGTTCATTGGCCGGATTTTATTGCCTTTGTTAGTGTAACGCTTGCGCTTAGTATGGCGGTTGGTGGCATAGCTGTTTTTCTTTCAGCATTGAATCACCGTTATCGTACAAACGCTGCCTCTAAAATATTTATGAACGTATTTGTAACAATACTTTCGTTTGTTGGAGGAAGTTTTATACCAGTTGGAAATATGTCAGAAGTGATGGAGCGTATAGGGAAATTAACGCCAAATGGCGCGGCAATGGCGGCATATTTAGATGTGCTGCAAGGTGAAGGATTATTGGGAGTTATAAATCACATTGGAGCTTTGTCTATTCTAGCTATCATTTTCTTTGTTATCGCTTGGTTAATTTTCCCTAGAAGGGTGGGGACAGTATGAGGGCAATTATTCAATCTAAATTTCGCATATTTCTTAGAAAACCGTGGTTATTTATTATCATGACAGTTGTTTGTATCATGTTTGCTTTTTTTATTGGGAAAAATACGTATAGTAAGATTACAGTCCCTATCCATACTAATTTGCCACAAGAAGAATATGATGTCTTATTAAAAAAATTAAATGAATCTGATTTATTTATTTTTGAACAACGAAGTAGTAAAGAAGTGAGGAATGATGTGAAGAATGGAAATGCAGAGGCGGGTCTTCACATTGAAGGGGAAGAAGTTACTTTAATTGCGAATGCAGAGACTGGTAATGTCCCTCTTTTAAATCAATATGTGCAAACGGTATATACAGAATATATTCAAAAAAAGGAACTATTAAATACGGTTGAAGCGCAGGATGAAAAGGATAAGTTAGAAAGTGTATGGGATACAGCACTAACCAATCCAATTTTTAAAGTAGAACAGGAAAATTTTCGTAATAAGGAATCAAAAGTAATTGATACCCAACTACAAGGTATTTTTGGATTTTCATTGTTCTTTGTTATATACACGATCGCATTTAATGTTATCCACATATTAGAAGAAAAAGAAGATCGCATTTGGAATCGAATGATCGTTTCGTCTGTGAAAAAGTGGGAGATATATGCTGGGAATTTAATTTATAGCTTTTTAATGGGGTATGTGCAAGTTGTATTAGTGTTTATAACCTTCCATTTTGGAGCTGGTGTTGATTTTTACGGAGGATTTGTAAAAACATTAATTATTCTAATTCCTTATGTATTAGCAATTGTATCACTTTGCATGTTATTAGCAGGTATATCAAAAACTACTAGACAATTTAATGCACTTGTTCCGTTATTCTCTGTAAGTCTTGCGATGTTAGGTGGAGCATATTGGCCAATTGAAATCGTTTCTTCTGATTTCATGCTCATGCTCTCGAATATCTCTCCGCTTTTATATGGGATGGAGGCATTAAAAGGTGCAACAATCCTTGATTATGGATACATGGAATTATTTACACCTATTAGCGTCCTCATGTTAATGGCTGTTGTCATGATGGGATTTGGGATCAATCTGATGGAAAAAAGAACTTGAAAATAAAAATCGGGCAGTGAGAAGTCACTACCCGATTTTTTTAATGAATTATTCCATTTCATCTTCTTTTACACGGTTTTTAAAAGCTTCGTGTGTAACAATATCTTCCATTTGCTCTGTTTGTCGACTATGTTCTTTTCGTTCAACTTGCACGCTGCTTTCAGGAAGATCACCAGGATGTCCTTTTTTCTTATGATTAAAACCTTTACCACGACTCATATTTTTCGCTCCTTTCATCGTTACGTAATTAGTTTTATCTAGAAAAGAAAAAATATGAATCGCTTTGTTTTTATTCTTCTTCAGGTGTGTTGATCTCAATGACGATAACAGTTGTGATAACTAGCACAATCATTAAAGCAAAGACGCTTAGGAACATATTCATCAACTCCTACCAAGTAATATATCCACGGGATCCCGGTGGTGCATGTTGAATCAAATCACTGATTGGAATAGCGTAAGCCATGACGATAAGTGCAATGGTGATGCCAATCCAAATCCACCAATTTTCCAAAAATTTTGGTGTTCTAGAATCATCATTTTCTGCAATTGGGAATTCTTCAAATTCATTTTCCTGTTTTGCTTTTGGTGCAAAAAATAACAAGTTCATCACGATATAGACAAGCAGCATCGCAGATAGGAATAGAATGATACCTCCAACTGCCATTGTTACGTGATTGGAGAAAAATCCGTCAAACCATTCCAGTGCAGATGGATGATCGTTATATCCTGTATATGCGGTTCTTCTAGGTGCTCCAAGTAATCCTAATACGTGTTGGGCGGTAGACATGAGTATCATACCGACAGCCCATGAAATTGTTTGAACAAAGGCAAGTTTTTTCATCGCCTTAGAAAATACGCGATCAGTTAAATGAGGGATGAGCCAATACGTAACTCCCATAAAGGTCATCGCAACCGGTGCACCTACAGTAATATGGAAGTGACCTACAACCCAGAGAGTATTGTGGACTAGTTCATTTAATTGGAAACTTGCATTAATAATTCCTCCAGCTCCACCAGGGATAAAGAAGGCCATCGCAATGAAAATAGAAGTGAATCTAATATCTTTCCAAGGTAGTTTTGTGAACCAACCGAATAATCCACGTCCACCTTTTTTTCGCCCGGAGATTTCAAAAGTAGCAAACATTGAAAATGCAGTCATTAATGATGGGATAATAACCATAAATGTTAGAACTACTTGTAGGAATTTCCAAAATCCTGGAATTCCTGGTTCCGTTAATTGATGGTGAAATCCTACTGGGATGGAAAATAGGATGAATAGAATAAATGAAAAACGTGCCAATGAGTCACTAAATACCTTTGTTCCAACTAATTTAGGCACTACTACATACCATGCGATGTAAGCTGGTAAAAGCCAAAAATACACAAGAGGGTGACCAAAAAACCAAAATAATGATCTACTTAATTCAACGTTAATGGTATCTACCCAACCAAATGCCCAAGGGATATATTGGAAAACAACGGCAGCAACTACACCAAGACAAGCTATAATCCAAAGAATTAGGGTAGACATGGTCATAAAGGCGAACAAAGGACTTAATTTCCCTTTATTCTTTTTGCGCCAAGCAATATAATGTCCAATAAGTCCAAAGCTACTTAACCAAGTTCCGATAATCACTAATGCAAGCCCAACATAAAACCATCCGCTTCCTTTAAGTGGAGCATAAAAAGTGTAAAGAACGGAAGCTTCACCGGATACAATCATGGCGGTTGCTAGCGTTGTACCTAATGCAGTTACAATAAATCCTAGCCATAAAAAGGTACGTACTTTAGGACCGAAGCTACCTAATGTTTTACTCATACCGCTAATTAAGAATGCAAAGATAAAAAATGTTGTATATATAAGTGCTAGTAAAACACCGTGAGCGGTTAATATTTGATAATAATCGAGCCAAGTTGGTAATTCGAGCGCATCATTTCGAATGAATACTTGAAGTAATCCGCAAAACGTTCCAATAATAAAAGCGATGTATGCGACTCCAATATTAGATAAAGCGATTCTGCGATCTTGTACTGCCATCATGGTTCATACACCTCAATTTCTGTTTGCATGTAATGGTGTCCTGTTCCACAATACTCGTTACAGAGGACTAAGTATTTCCCTGGTTCTGTAAACGTATAGCTCTTATGTGTAATCCTTCCAGGAACTGCCATCATGTTCACTTTTGTGTCATCAATGGTAAAGCTGTGAACAACATCCTCACTTGTTAATGTAAAAATAATTTCTTTCCCCACAGGGACTTTAATTTGAGCTGGATTGTATCCGAACGCCATTGCTATAATAGCAACTTCGTACGTATCTTCATCAATTTGTGTAACGCCTGGATTATCAAAAGGTGCAGTTTCTCGTACTTTTTCTGGATCAATTGTGTCCATTCCACCTGCAGGCATATGACCATGTGCAAAAGCATTTATCCCAACAATTACTAAAAATAATGCGAGAGCAACGATGCCAAAAATTAGCCATATTTTTTCAAATTTGTGTAAGTGCATGAATGTCACTCCTTTCAGTTATCTCGAAATATATAGCCCATACACAGCAAACCACATTGCTACAATTACAAATCCCACTATAAATACGCTAAATAAGGTTCCTTTCAAGTTTGGTCCTGAATCATGCTGTTTCTTCCCCATGCCAACACCTCCAAAGCGATTATATTTTTATCGTACTTTCTATATCTCGTCTAACTCTGTGACAAAAATCACACTTTTGGCGAATTCGAAAATTAGACAAAAAGAAAATGTGCTGAATAAAGCTTTTTTACATTAGCTGTAAATCCGAATAATGTTAGGACGACAATACCGCTTCGGAAATACACTTCGCTGGAATTTAGATTCGAATTATAAATTGTAATTACTTATCGTGGGTGAAAGGAATGGATTGTTCGCTAGTCGCAAGGAGCTTAAGCTAGACAGGAGGGTGAAGCGACGAGGAGGCTTGCCGAATGCCCCGCAAAAAGAGTCCGCCTATAGTGGAAATCAACTGATTTCCCCGCAATTTATTTTAAAATAGACAAAGACACCTAGATGAGGAGCGCTAGGTGTCTTTGGTGATAATTAAAAATGACTTGCCTAAAAGCAAGCCATTTACAACATTATTCTATATTACAGATTTCAATTGGACAGTTTTCACAGTGGATTTCGTCCTTTAATGCTTGGAGATCATGGATGAGTATCTTCCCATCTATGATAGATATTTTTCCATCTTTCTTTAATGAACTAAGTAACCGGTTTACTACTTCACGGCTCATCCCGCAAAAATTTGCTAATTCCTGATTTGTGAAAGCAATATCAATTAGGATTCCATCGGATTGTTGGATACCATAACTGTTTGTCATTCGAATTAATGTGGAGTAAAGGGCACCTTTTTTTCCGTGTAATATAAGGTCACGGAATTTAGATTGTGATTTTTGCTGGTCAATGCTCATTTGCTTCATTACTTCTATATTTAAGGTAGGATTTAATAACAACTTTTCTTCTAAATCTTCTTTTTTTATTTTAGAATAAGCTCCATCTTCTAGCACTTTTGCATGAACATTATAAATAGAAAAATTACAGAAAAGCATAACTTCACTAATGAAATCACCAGCACCGCAAATGCGGAAAGTTAGTTCTCGTCCGTCGGGTGTAATTTTTCCAATCCGTACTTTTCCGGAGTGGATTAAATAAATTCCGTCTGCAGTATCCCCTTCGCGGAATAGGAATGTACCTTTGTTCATTTCCTTCTCCATTTTTTCAATCGTAGAGAGATTCGCAAACACCATGGAAGAGTTATCGTTTTGTTTATTCACATTTTATCCCACCAAAATTAAATTGTTATATATGTAGTATATCATGATAATTTACTAGTATGGCTTTTTATACATGGGAAAATGTTCCGAGGATTAGATGTAAAAACCAAAAATAAAAAAGATATAATGTGCTAAAAATATAGTCGTTATGATGAAAAGAATAATGCTTTATACGGTGTTGCTCGTTGCTCTAGTCTTTGGTTTTAGTTCAAATACGGAAGCTGCCACTACCTATACAGTAAAACCTGGGGATAGTCTGTGGAAAATTTCCGTAAGATACCAAGTGGGATTAAGTGAGATAATAGCTGCGAATCCGCAATTTAAAAATCCAAACTTAATCTATCCGAATCAAAAGGTATACATTCCAGATCTTTCAGCACAAAAAGGTGTAGAAAGTGAAGTTCTTCGCTTAACAAATATCGAAAGGGCAAAGGTTGGTGCACCAGCACTAAAGATGGATTGGGAATTACAACGAGTTGCTCGAATCAAATCAGAAGATATGCGTGATCGTAAGTACTTCAGCCATCAAAGTCCAACATATGGAAGTCCTTTTGATATGATGAAGGCATTTAGAATATCCTATCGTTCTGCCGCGGAGAATATTGCAGCTGGTCAAACTTCTGCGCAGGCAGTAGTTAATTCATGGATGAATAGTCCAGGACATAAGCAAAATATGCTAAATCCTGCATATACACATTTAGGAGCTGGATATGCACGTGGTGGATCTTACGGTCATTATTGGACTCAAATGTTTATCAAAAAATAGGAGGAAGTAAAGAGTATTATTAATTAGTCAATCTAAGGAAACTAATTCGTCAATGAATTGGTTTCCTTTTTTATATATAGGCTCTGTTAAACTCTGTTGTTGATTTTCGCTCCTGTACACTCGCTTTCCGCGGGCACGGCCTCAGCTAACTTGGCAAAGAAAACCGCTTTGCCAAGTGGATCTTCGGTTCGTGCTGTTGAGGGCACTGAAAAACCCTGATATTAAAGGGAAGTATCCTAAAGAGGGATTAAAAAGGACGACTTAACATAGTACCCACCCTAATAAAATGGATACAGTGAGATGGGATAAATCCCTACAAATATGAAGTTGCAACTATCTATAAACATCCTTAATTAAGAATTCTGTTGATTGAAGTGGAAGGCGGCGCAGACTCCTGCGGGACTAGCGGGATAGGTGAGACCCCGCAGGAGCATTTGCGACGAGGAGGCTCACCGCACGCCCCGCGGAAAGCAAAGCCGCCTGGAACGGAAATCAACAGCTCTGTTTTACCATATTGCTAAATTCAAGGGACTTTTTCAGTGGCCTCGTGCTGTTCCCGCAGGAGTCTCGTGTACATCCGCTACAATCAACTAAGTTGTTAACAACAATGAAACTTAACATAGCCTATATGTAAAAAAAACATATGACATTTGTCATTCAGATTTGATTACATTGGTTACTTCATCACCCAATTTAATAATAGTAATATTCGAAGTAAGAGATTAATGGGGGTGTTTTCGTGATGGATAGTGTTGTTGAGATTAAACAATTGACGAAGGTGTTTAAGAATACGAAAGCAGTTAACGGTGTATCATTTTCGATTAAGCAAGGGGAAGTTGTTGCGATTCTTGGCCCAAATGGTGCAGGAAAAACGACAACTATGTTAATGATGTTAGGGCTATTAAATCCGACGGCTGGTGTAGCAAGGTTATTTAACGATGATGCAAAAGCAATTAGTGTCCGTGAAAGAATTGGTGTGATGTTACAAGAGGTAAGTGTGATGGATGCGATGAAAGTGAAGGAATTGATTAAGTTATTTCAAAGTTATTATCCAAATCCCCTTGAGATGGAGAAGCTAGTTCGCTTGTCAGGGTTAAGTGAACAAGATTTAAATAAACGCACAGAAAAGTTATCTGGTGGTCAGAAAAGGCGAGTTGGATTTGCTTTGGCACTTGCAGGAAATCCAGAATTGTTATTCTTTGATGAACCAACAGTTGGAATGGATATTTCGGCTCGAAAGGTGTTTTGGGAAACAGTAAGGGAACTTTCAGAACAAGGAAAGACCATTATTTTCACCACGCATTATTTACAAGAAGCAGATGATATTGCAAGTAGGATAATTTTATTTAATAAGGGTTCCATTGTAGCCGATGGAAATCCAGCTGATATTAAGAAAAAACTGTCAAAGCAGTCGGTATCTTTTATTGCAAAAAATGATATCAATAAGGAGCTTTTTGTTCAGCTTCCATTTGTGTCAGATGTATTCCAAAAGAATGACAGAATGTATATTGTTACCGATGATACAGATTCAGTATTGGCGACTATTTTTAAGGGGAATTTGCAAGTACAAGATATTCAAATTGAAAAAGGGCGACTAGAAGAGGCCTTTGAGCAATTAACGGTAGATAGGGAGGCGGTGTAAATGAAAATGCTCCTAACACAATGTAAGGTAGAGATATTGCGTGTTTTCCGGAACCCATATTACATTTTTTGGTCGTTATTTATGCCAATCGTTTTCTATTTTATTTTTACAAGAGTTGTAAATTTGGATGTACCTGACAAAGCGTTGTGGGATGCACACTTTTTAATGTCGATGGCGAGTTTTAGTGTAATGGGGAGTGCGATTATGACGCTTGGCATTAGAATGGTAGAAGAGCGTTCAAAAGGCTGGACAACATTTATGAGAGTAACTCCCTTAACGGACACAATCTATTTTTTTTCCAAAATGATTGGTCAGAGCATGGTCCATGTTTTTTCGATATTAATTATTTTCCTTGCTGGTGGTTTAGTAAATGGAATAGAGCTCACAATCTTTGAGTGGATTTCTAGTGCCTTTTGGATTTTGCTTGCATCTATGCCATTTTTAGCTCTCGGAGTATTGGTCGGGATGATGAAGCGTGTAGATACCGCTGCAGGAGTAAGCAATATTATATACATGATTTTAGCGATAACGGGTGGTATGTATATGCCGTTTGATATTTTACCAAAAACAGTGCAAGCGATAGGTTCTTGGTTACCTGCTTTTCATTTTGGAAATGGAGCATGGGAAATTATCCGAGGAAATGGACCTGAAATTTTGAATATTGCCATTTTAGCCGCATATCTGATTGTTTTCATGTTATTATCAACATATATAAGAAGGAAACAGGAAGCGGTGTAAGAATTGAAAGACTTTCAACTCTTTCCAAAAAGATTCGGTCTGTTACCATATGTTTTTCTTATTTATTTAATCATGCCACTGTATTATGTTGTGATGGAAGCTGGGATCAAAGCAGTAATCGGTTATGCATTATTAACAATATTCTTAGTTTCCTATCGGCAATTATATTGGATACAAAATGTGAAATTATATGTATGTTGGATTGTAGTCCAGATAGCCATTGTCGTGGTGTTAAGTGTTTTTTATGAACCGTATAACCTATTTATGGGGTTTTTCCCTTCTCATTTTATTGGTTGGTTTGAAAAGAAAAAACATTTTCATATTGCTTTAGTCATATTCGGTATTGTAATGCTGATTACGAATATAATTGTTAGTTTTCAAGGTTTTAATTTTTTATTCTTCCTACCATTTTTATTTGTCATGATCATTTCTCCATATGGAGTGAGATCGATGAACAGGCGTATTGAACTGGAAATGCAGTTGGATCAGGCGAATGAACAGTTAAAAATGCTAGTAAAAAGAGAAGAAAGAGTGCGAATTGCTCGTGATCTCCATGATACACTTGGGCATACACTTTCACTTATAACACTGCAAAGCCAGCTTGTACAAAGATTGGCAGATAAAAATCCAGACCGTGTAAAGCAAGAGGCAAAAGAGATTGAAATGACTTCACGATCCGCTCTACAGCAAGTTCGTGAACTTGTATCTGATATGCGAGCTATATCTATTAAAGAAGAGCTAGCACAGATGCAGCACATTATTGAAGCAGCAGGGATAGCCTTCCATTCGGATATAGATGATAGTGCATTGGAATTATCTTTATTACAGCAAAATATCATTGGACTCTGTCTCCGTGAAGCAGGTACAAATATTGTCAGACATAGTAATGCGTCACAATGCCAACTCTCTATTAAAAAGGGGAAGGGCCATTTTATTATTCGGGTAGATGATGACGGTATTGGATTCAACGAACATGAAGTAAAGGGGAATGGCTTGAAAGGTATGAAGGAAAGGTTAGAGCTAATTAATGGAGAGCTGTTTATTAGATCGGAACAAGGGACAACAATCATTATGAGAATTCCAATTGTGCTGAGGCAAGAGAAAGAAGAGATTGCCATATGATTCAAATCGTAATAGCGGAAGATCAGAGAATATTGCGTGGAGCGCTAGGGGCATTACTCGATTTTGAGGATGATATGGAAGTGGTTGGACAGTCGGAGAACGGAGAAGAGGCATTAAAGCTTGTCCAAGATTTACAACCAGATGTTTGTTTGCTTGATATTGAGATGCCTGTAATGAGTGGGCTGATGGTAGCGGAAAAATTAAAAGAAATAGATTCCGAGTGCCGAGTAATTATATTGACGACATTTGCACGTCCAGGATATTTTGAAAGAGCGATAAAAGCAGGAGTTCATGGTTATTTACTTAAAGATGGATCTGTAGAGGAACTAGCAGAATCCATTCGCAGAGTGATGCAAGGGAAGAGGGAATTTTCTCAAGAACTAATCTTGAATTCGTATCAAGAGGATAATCCAATGACCGAGAGGGAGCAAGAGATTTTACGACTAGCTGCTTCTGGAAAAACTTCTAAGGAAATTTCAAAAGAGTTGTTTTTATCATCAGGAACAGTCCGAAACTACATGTCTGAAATACTACAAAAACTCGAAGCGAAAAATAAAATAGAAGCCATTGCAAAGGCAGAGGAAATGGGATGGATATAGGAGTCTTCGTGTATTTCCTCCGCTGATAACTTTAAATTCGTATAGATGGTAGAAAATGACCGAACTATCTTGATTTATATTCAAGTTATAGTTCATTCTATGGCATTATCTATTAATATTACTTTGTCCCTGCCCCTTTTTTGATTTTCTATATTCATTAGGAGCACCTTCCGCTTTTTTGCTCAGAATGCACCAGCTCCACCGCCGCCGCCAGATCCACCACTGCTTCCGGTTGAGCTTCCACTAGAGTTGCCTCTATAGTAAGTGCTTCTGATTGTTCTATAATTATATGAGTATATAGTAGCTGTATCTAATGGCGATATTAAGAATGGATATATCGCTTCCGTAGCAGATGCTGTAATTGATTCTCCATAAAACGCATGGAAGTATTCTACTCTACCTAAGGCAATCGCATGTTGGTAACAACGTTCTGTATTTAGGCTATTAGATGATATTTCTAACTCATTTTTCTTTACTGCTTTTCGCCATTTCTTCATGCCTTTATATAAGGAGGCACCACGATATGTTGTATATGCTTCAGGTAGAAAGACAGATATGAGCATGAATGCAAACGGCAATACTTGTAAGTTTTCTATTCCATAATCCATTCCCATCATGTTCATGACAATTAAACTTATAAAGTAGAAAATAGTAAAGTATATCCGTCCTCGTTTTTTATACAAAACAAATAAATAAATCAAAATTAATGAGATAGTGCCGATAAAGATCGCAAACATGCTACTCATGGAGAGTAATATCCCACTTACTGCAATCCATACAATCCATAAAGGGGTCAGCACATAATGTAGAACTTTTCTAAAAAATACAGGTTTCACTAATTCATGTAGTTCTTTGTCTGCTGCTGCGAGTTTCTTCCAATCTTTATATTGCATTTTAAATGTTTGCTCGGCTTTTTTTAACTCCCCTAATTTGCGCCAGTTTTCTTTATGATCTCTCATGGATCTCACTGGAATCTGATCGAGAGAAAAATACTTCTTGCCATTTTCGCTTTTTGTAAACAACCAGTTGATAAGAAACTTTTCGTGCTCTGCAAGTTCAGCTGTTGACTTTTCTAAAACAAATTTAAACGTATAATCCGGACTGTTCTGATTATCTGTATCATTTGTTTCAACACGTTCAACCGAGACAATACCGTTTTGATATAGTCGGAAGAGGGCAGCGTTAATATCTTGAGGCTGAAATTTCAAATGTCTTAATAAAGCAGTTAATGTAAAAGAGTCCATTTGTTCTACTTGCGAAAAGCGTAGTGGTCTAGTCATTAAGCGTGCAATTCGACGAGGGTAAAAAATAGAATATAGACAAAGGATAAGTAAGAAAATTAGGATGACACTATTCGTAGATTCCAATTTTGGTAACCATTGTGTACGACGCTTTAATTTTTTATCATAGTCTGCCTCTTCTTGTAAAAAAGTTGGTAGCATTTCTTCCTTCTTTGTATAATCCATTTCATTCAAGAAGTCATTTGGGAATAATAGCCTTAATTCAAAGGGTTCTCCACCTGGTAGTTTTTTATTATGATAATAAAGCCCTCCTCCTCTTAATTCAAAGGTTCCTCCTGTTAAGTCATGCATGAATCCATAAGAATTATCGGGGAGCTGTGACTCTCCATATAAAGAAACGAATATCTCTAAGTCGTTTAAATCGTCTTCTCCCATTTCATCAAAGAAGCGCCAATAAAATTCACCGATGTCCTCATATTTCCTTATAGCATCTTTTAATCTGTAGCGATAAAAGACTTTTTTTGTTTCATCTTTAGAAGATTGATATATTTTGAACGTATAATTATCTTTTTCGACTTTAAGCGGATCGATGTCTTTAGGGATGTTCCCCATGACCGCATCATCCGGTACTTTGTAAGCTTCAAAAAACTCAAAACCATTAAAATCGTCATCACCGATTATTCTTGTTGTTCCGTTGTATGAACCATTAAAAGTATATGTATAAAGCTCCTCTACGTATAAATCACCATCAGGCAAAATAAACGCTTGGATGTCAACGGAGTCAATCGAAAAGGAGCGAGCATCTGCGGAAGAAGGACTTAAGAATAAAGTAAGAATAATGGCACTGAAAAATAAAGTGATATATCTAAAGTGCAATGAACATTTCAACCCCTTAATTATCTAATAACATTAGTATATCAAAGGTATTCATTAAAAATGATCAGACAAAATGCCCATGAACAAAGTTCCGATGGGCATGCGTTTAGTGATTATTTAGTTAATCGAAGGTTGCTTAATGGATAAATGACGAATTTACTAATTCCAATGATCCTGTCTTCCGAAATATATCCGAGTGAATTACCAAATAAGTCCGAGCGACTATCAACACTTCGGAGGCGATTATCTCCCATGACAAAGAAATGATTGTCAGGTACTTTAAGTGGTCCAAAATCAGAAGTTAATTTACGTCCATTATCATGAGCTCTTTTTTTGTTTTCACTTAAATAGGGCTCGTCTATAAATTCCCCATTAATAAATAATTTGTCATCTTTCATCTCAATTAATTCTCCAGGCATACCGATAACTCGTTTTACATAGTTTTTATCATTAACTGTATCATTAATTATCACGATATCTCCCCGGTTTACTTCACCAATCCACGTGATTGTTCGCGTTACGATGATTCGTTCACGATCATGAAGTGTAGGCTCCATGGATGCACCATCTACTGTCACTGGTGAAAAGAGAAAAGTGCGGATAATTAGTGCTAAAAGAAAAGCGAGAATTAATGATTTTAACCAATTAATCTCTTTTTCTCCCAAAAAACTAACTTTCATTATTTAACCCCCACTTATGATTTGTCTTGATAGACTATCGCAATTCGTTTCTTTTTGATAAAATTCGAGTAATATATATGCGAACATCTTAATGTTTATTATATATATTCTATGTTTTTTTGAGAATGCCTGCACGGATGTTGATTTTATATTTACGAATATTGTAGAATTTATTCATGATGAAAGGAGCTGAGGGTAAGTGTGGCAAGAGTTTAAGAAGTTTGCTATTAAAGGTAATGTGTTAGATTTGGCTGTAGCAGTGGTGATTGGAACAGCTTTTGGTAAAATAGTATCATCACTTGTAGATAATATTATTATGCCACTCGTTGGGGTTCTTCTTGGTGGTAGAAGTTTTGAGAAGTTATCATATAGTATTAATGATGCAGTTATTCAGTATGGGGTATTTATTCAGAGTATTGTTGATTTCTTTATTATTGCCTTTTCTATCTTTTTGTTTATTCGTGTTCTTGATAGGATGAAGCGTAAGAAAGTTGAAGAGGTAGTGGAGGAAAAAGTGGTTGTCGCCCCTGAAGTGGAGTTACTAACAGAAATAAGAGATTTATTGAAAAAACAATCATGAAACTAAAAAATCCAGAGCAGAAAATAGCTCTGGATTTTTTAATTTGCTAATGTATTATCCTTCTATTCTTTCTGCTTGAATTTCGATGGTTATTTTAATGTCATCTCCGACTAATACGCCGCCCGTTTCTAGGGCTGCATTCCATGTTAATCCGTAATCGCTGCGTTTAATTTTACCTTCTGCACTGAATCCGGCTTTTTCTGCACCACTCATAGGGTCTTTTGCTAAACCTTCAAATGTAACATTGAATGTTTCTTGCTTTGTAACTCCATGTAGGGAAACATCTCCAGTTACTTTATATTCATCTTCATCCGTTTTTTCGATTTTAGAAGACGTAAATGTGAGGTTTGGGTATTGCTCTACATCAAAGAAATCTGCTGAACGCAAGTGGTTGTCTCGATCATTGTTACGTGTATTGATACTTGCTACATCAATTGTAAATTGAATACTTGCAGTTGTTAAATCAGTTGGATTTGCTTCTATTTCTGCAGTAAATTGATCAAATGTACCTTTTACTTTTGAAACCATCATATGCTTTACAGAGAAACCTACTTCACTATGAGCGCCATCAACTTTCCATTTAGATAATCCCATTCTTATTACCTCCAATTAATTATTGTCTTACAAAAAGTAAGTTGCTGTGTTTATTATAGTTTAGGATATCTCGAATGTAAAGTATTATTTTGGATGTGAAATGCCACAATAATTAAATAGAATGTTAAGACGTAAAGTTTTTCTAAAGATTTTGACATTCTAATCTGAAAAATGAATAATGATGCTAAGAAGATAGTTGTAGTAAAAGGAGAGATTTTTGTATGCGAATGGTTGATATTATTGAGAAGAAAAGAGATGGCCGGCAGCTGACAAAGGAGGAAATTCGTTTTGTAGTAGAAGGATATACGAATGATACGTTACCAGATTATCAAATGTCGGCTTTTTTAATGGCGGTTTACTTTCAGGGAATGACAGCAGAAGAAACGGCAGAATTGACTCTGGCAATGCTGGATTCAGGAGATCAAATCGATTTAGCGAATATCCATGGTATTAAAGTAGATAAACATTCAACTGGTGGTGTAGGTGATACGACAACACTTGTATTAGCTCCTCTAGTTGCGGCTGTAGGAGTACCAGTAGCTAAAATGTCAGGCCGTGGACTAGGTCATACAGGTGGAACGTTAGATAAATTAGAATCTGTACCTGGATTTCATGTGGAAATTACAGAAGAGCAATTTATAGAACTCGTTAATCGTAACCAAGTTGCGGTAATTGGCCAATCGGGAAATTTAACACCTGCTGATAAAAAGATGTACAGTTTAAGAGATGTAACCGCAACTGTAAATTCGATACCACTTATTGCTAGCTCCATTATGAGCAAAAAAATGGCTTCCGGTGCGGATGCAATCGTACTTGATGTAAAAGTTGGTGCAGGAGCATTTATGAAGAATATAGATGATGCTCGTAAGTTGGCAGATGCAATGGTGGAAATTGGTAATCAAGTAGGCCGAAATACATTAGCTGTTATATCAGATATGAACCAACCACTTGGCTTTGCGATTGGGAATGCATTAGAAGTGAAAGAGGCAATTGCAACATTACAAGGAAATGGGCCAGATGATTTACAAGAACTTTGCCTTGTTTTAGGAAGTAAAATGGTATTACTTGCTGAAAAAGCAAAAACAGAGGAAGAAGCACGGACGATGCTACTACAGGCAATGAAGGATGGGACCGCCTTAAGTAAATTTAAGGAATTCTTAGCTGCTCAAGGTGGAGATGCGTCTGTGATAGATGATATGACGAAGTTACCAACAGCAAAATATCAAATACCAGTTCCGGCACCAAGCCACGGATATGTATCAGAGATAATTGCGGATGAAGTAGGTACAGCGGCAATGCTCCTAGGTGCAGGTCGTGCAACAAAGGAATCCACCATTGATTTAAGTGTAGGCGTTGTATTACATAAAAAGGTGGGAGATGCTGTAAATAAAGATGAACCAATCGCAACCATCCATAGCAATGCAGAAAATGTAGAAGAAGTTACAAAGCGCATTATCGATGCTTATACTTTTACAGATCAACAGCCTGAGAAAAAACCGATCATCTATCAGTAAATTGAAATTTTGCATAAAAACGGTTTCATGGTATTATAAATGAAAATGATTATCATTTTCGGAGGTAACCATGATTACAACAAATAGAGTGGCAGAATTAATACGTGAAAGAACAACAGTAAAGTCAGGTTATATCGATAAGGAAGTGAGTCAAGAACTGGTCCTTTCTTTGTTAAAGGATGCTGTGTGGGCTCCAACACATGGAATACGGGAACCATGGCGTTTTATCTTTATTGCAAATGATCGTAAAGAACCCTTTATAGAAGCTATTTTACAATGCCATGAGAAAAGTAGGCATGACATTGTTAGATCTAAATTCGTCGATGTACCAGCATTTCTGGTTGTCATTATGAATGAAGATCCGCGCCAAAAAGTATGGGAAGAGGATTTAGCTGCTACGAGCTGTATGTTACAAAACCTGCAATTACTCGCGTGGGAAATAGGGCTAGGAATGGCATGGAAAACACCTAATCATATATATGATCCGAAATTCCGCAACGCTTTAGGTGTAGTCCCTGGGGAGAAAATTGTCGGGGTTTTAAATATCGGCTATTTTGATAAGGAAATCGTAGAAAAGAAAGTTCGAAAACGGACAGACCCAGAAGAAAAATTAATTGCATTTTAGAACATGTTTTATTTTAGGATAAATAGGGTAGTTCACTTATAACACTCTTATTAAGGGATGTGAAATAAGTGGACAACCGTGAAGAAATTGAAAAAGTAGAAAAGAAATCCGATTCAAGTAAAGTGGCATCTACATTTATTAAATATGCCGCATATTTAATTATCTTTTTCGCCATCATGTGGTTCATCATTAGCTATATAATGCCGATGATTAACGGATAAAAAACAACTTCCATTACTGGGAGTTGTTTTTTTCGTTGACGAGTTATCATCATTTGTATTATAGTTTATAGGGTAAACTATTGATGGGGTGAACTAATATGGACAAACAACAAATACAGTACATATTTGATCGATATATAAGTATATTTCTTTATGGTTCGAGAAACATTTCTGCCTTAATGTCAGATCAATTAATGGAGGAGTTATCACTGGAGCAGTTTTCTCTCGTTCGTATCCTGTACCAAAATCGTTCGATGAGAGCTTCAGAGCTTGCGGAACAACTTTTGGTCCACAAAAGTGCGATAACAGCTAAAGTCGAGAAACTGGTGAAAAAGGGACTCGTTGAGCGGGTGAGGGATGAAGATGATCGTAGAAACGTGTATCTACATCTATCACCTACTGGGAAGGAACTATACGAATCTCTTGCAATGAAAATTGATGAATTTATGGAAGATATTTTAAAAGAGATACCAAAAGATGAAATGGAAAGTTTTCTAAATGTATATGAGAAAATAGCAGATTACATTGAAAACTATGAGGAGGATAGAAAATGAAGTTTATTTTAAAATACAGATGGGCGTTTTTAGCTGTATGGATCATAGCAGCAGTGCTCTTATTAATAAATTCACCTAATATGGCGGATTTAATCCGGGAAAAGGGGCAGCTTTCAGTCGCAGACGGATATCCATCTGTTATTGCATCCGATATTATCGAGGAGCATTCTACTCAAGAAAAAGGAACACAATCCTTTATTGTTGTTTTTCATGATAAAGAGAAATTTTCGGAAGGCCAAGAGCTTAATATTAAAGCGACAGTGGAGCATTTAGAAGATAATAAGGATCAATTAGGGATTAGTGGAATTACGACACATTTCCAGGATGAAGCATTACGGGAACAGCTCGTTTCAAAAGAAGGAAACACAATTATTGCATTACTCAATGTGAATATGACCGATAAAACAATTGGAGAAGTACGGGAAACATTGGATAAGGCAATTGAGACACAACAAGTTGATACGTATATGACGGGAGATGGCTTAATCTCTGAAGATGTAATTGTAAGTTCTGAAAAAGGATTAAAGAAAACAGAAATAATTACCGTTATATTTATCATGGTTGTATTAGTTCTTGTATTTCGTTCTTTTGTTGCTCCATTTATTCCATTATTGACAGTTGGAGTAACATACTTAGTCAGTCAAGCCATTGTTGCGTTCTTAGTAGATGGTGTGAATTTCCCAGTATCTACTTTCACGCAAACATTCCTAGTCGCCGTTTTATTTGGAATTGGGACGGATTATTGTATTTTATTATTAAGCCGCTATAAAGAGGAATTAACAGATGGGAAAGATATTCCATCGGCTATTATTGCAACATATAGAAGTGCAGGAAAGACCGTAATATTTAGTGCGATTGCAGTTATGATAGGATTTGCTTCTATCGGATTTGCATCTTTTAAACTGTATCAATCTGCAGTTGGCGTTGCCGTAGGAGTATTTGTTCTTATTCTTGCATTATTTACGATTGTACCTTTATTCATGGCTACGTTGAAAAGAGGCTTATTCTGGCCAGTGAAAAAGAATATTTCTCATTCAGAAAGTAGGCTATGGGGTTGGATGGGAAATTTAGCTATCACAAGACCACTAATTGCACTTGGAATTGTAGCTATTTTTACAGTGCCTTTACTTGTAAGTTATGATGGCGAGCTTTCCTTCAACTCATTAGATGAGATTGGTGAAGAATATGATTCTGTAAAAGGATTTAATATTGTTGCAGATAGTTTTGGTCCAGGTGAAATTATGCCAATCCAAGTAGTCTTGGAAAATGATGACTCCATGAAGACAAAAGAGTACTTAGCATTAATTGAATCAATTGGTAACGAATTAGATAAAATCGAACATGTCGATAAAATTCGTAGTTTAACAAGACCTACTGGAGAAAAGTTAGATGAAATATATGTGAATAACTTGGCGAACGAGCTTGGTAAAGGAATAAGTGAAGGAACGGACGGTATTTCACAAATTAAAGAAGGTCTCCAAGAAGCAGCGACATCATTGCAGGAATCTAAACCAGAAATGGAAGAAGCGACATCTGGTATCGAGGAGCTATATTCAGGGACAATCGAAATCCAATCTGGAATCGGAGAGTTACAAACAGCATTAAGTACGATTAAAACTGGAATTGAAAGTAGTGCAACAGGAACTGCTGAGTTGAAAAAAGGTGCCGCTACTGCGAGTAAATCTGCAGAAGAATTAAAAACTGGGACTGAGCAACTCTTAGAAGGTTATAAGGCAGCTCAACTGGGGTTAACACAATTGATCGAGGAATATAAAAAGGTTCCAACGACACTTGAAGGAGCATTAGGACAGTTGCAGTCATTGGAAGAACCAATGACAAAGTTAGTTCAAAACCATCCAGAAATAGCTACTGATCCAAATTTTGTTGAAATCCAAGAAATAATAAAGAGCGCGTCTGAAAAAGTTGGAATTGCATACGGCACAGTGGATGCTTTAAATAAAGAATTGGAAAAAGTAAATGCAGGATTAGAAACAGCAAATGAAAATTTGGCTAAAATCGTTAGTGGTTTAGAAGAATTTTCGAAAGGCTTGGATAATATTGTTTCAGGTCTTTCTGAATTAGAATCTGGGTTAAACCAGGCTGCTTCAGGTCAAGGACAGGTTGTAGAACAAATTCCTGCAATTAAAACAGGTCTAGGTGAAATTGCAAAAGGTCAAGAACAATTGCAAACCGGCTTTGGAGATATGGGAAATCAGCTAGAGCTACTAAGTACTGGACTTGAACAAAGCAGCGAAGGGCTTGGACAAATTGAAGAAGGATTTGGAGAAGCAGAGACGTATTTAACAGATTTAGCTAATAATACGAATTTACAACAGTCTGCCGTTTATATACCAGATGAGCTTATGACAAATGAAGATTTCCAGCAAGCTTTTGATGTGTATCTATCAGAGGATGGAAAAATGACTACGATAGATATCGTATTGGATGAGAATCCATACTCACGCACCGCAATGGACACGATTAATAAAATAGAAGAAACCATTCAAGATGCTACAATTGATACGAAGTTAGAACAAGCGAATATTGGTATTGGCGGAGTTACTAGTATGAACAGGGATTTAGAAGCGATGTCTAACTCTGACTATACGAAAACAGTAACATTTATGATGATTGGTATCGTGTTAATATTGATTATTTTATTACGCTCACTCGTAATGCCAGTGTATATTATTGCTTCTTTACTATTAACCTATTATTCTTCGATTGCTTTAACAGAAGTAATCTTTGTAAATATATTAGGTTATCCTGGTATTAACTGGGCAACACCATTCTTTGGCTTTGTTATTTTGATTGCGCTCGGTGTAGATTATTCAATCTTCTTAATGGATCGTTTCTCAGAATATAAAGAGTTAGATGTTAAAACAGGTATCATGCTAGCAATGAAAAATATGGGTACGGTAATCATGAGTGCTGCCGTCATTTTAGCAGGTACATTTGCAGCGATGTTACCATCCGGAGTATTATCGATGTTGCAAATTGCTACATTAGTGCTTAGTGGTTTGTTATTTTATGCATTAATCATTCTCCCATTGTTTGTTCCCGTATTAATTAAAGTGCTAGGAAAGGCTAATTGGTGGCCGTTCTTAGGAAAAAGATAAAAGTGAAGGGGCGATCTCATCAGGTTCGCCCCTTTATTTATGCATGTTACAATCCAATTTTCATACAGCAGTTTTTGTATTTCTTCCCACTACCACATGCACATTGGTCATTTCTAGCAGGATGTTGCCCTTTATACATATAGCTCAAGCCTTGGGTAAATAAGTTTTTACGAATCTTTTCGGCAAGAGGAAGCATGCGCTCATGTGCATATTCATAAACTTGCTGGAAGCTATCACAGAAATAATCTGGATCTGATTGCTGTAAATCATCACTCCAGCGCCTATTACGCGGACAACCACCGTGACATAGCTTTATCCATTTACATGTTTGACATTTTTCTGGTAGATTTGGCTTCATTTGCATGAAAGTATCATAGAGTGGATGTTTTAAAATATCGGTAAGTGCATCTTCGCCAACATTACCAATTTTCCAATCTGGATGAATATAGAAGTCGCAAGGGAATGCATCTCCATTTTGTTCTAAAACAATGGTTTTTGCACACGACTTTTTATGCGTGCAAAGCTCTGCTTCACGATTCACATATACACTAAGCATATTATCAAAAAAACGGATCGACATTTTGGGATTTCCGTCATTATACCAGTAATCAAAAGCCTCACAGAGGAAATCTCCATATTGCTTAGGTGTTATTTCGTATACACCAGGCTGATCAATTCGCTGCGAATGAAAGTTCATGCAAGGGATGAACTGGACAAAATCAAAGTTTTCTTGTTCATAAAACTCGAATAAATCTTTGACTCGATGAACATTATCTTTATGAATGACCGTAAGGATGTTAAACTCCACTCGATTGTTTCGTAAGTGCTGTATACCTTTCATTACTTGGTCAAAACTACCTTTTCCGTGAGAATATACTCGACGAAGATTATGTATTTCTCTAGGGCCGTCCAAACTTACGCCAATTAAAAAGTTGTATTTTTTAAAGAACGCAGCAAAACGATCATTAATCAATGTTCCATTTGTTTGCAAACCATTACTAATTATCGTATTTGCGGGTGCATTTTTTGCTTGGAGAGCAACTACGTTTTCAAAAAAGTCTAGGCCTGCAAGCAATGGTTCGCCACCTTGCCAAGCAAATGAAACTACTCCTCTAGTAATAGCCATATATTCTTTTATAAATTTCTCTAATACGTTAACATCTATTTTTTTAATCTGTTTCCCTGGTTTTCCACCACATGTGCTGTAATAACAATAATCACAAGCTAAATTACAATCCTCAGAAACTGTTTTCCACATCACACTAATATTACTATTTGGGTTGATCATACAACCGGCTTCCATCGTATCGCTTCCTTATCACAATATTAATATCATTGTAAGGGGTTATAAGAATGAAGTTTGTGATAAACGTCACTATTTGTGAAAAATGTTTGAATAGTACGGAGAGGAAGTGACTGGGAAACGTTGGATACCAATGACTTTTATAGATTCATATACTATGATATTTATATAGCATGTTATAAAGGAGGATAGGGTGATGAAAACTACTTTATCCGTGACTCAACAAAAATCTACTATTTTTTCAGATGTGAAATTACTTTTTAAAGGTCCTGTATTAATATTTAATGTTTTCCCTGTTATTACGGGGTTTTGGTTAGCGCTATATTTTAATGAAGTATCTCTCGTAGAAAATATAAATTTATTTTTATTAACAACTGTGGGAAGTTTATTAGTAATCGCAGGAGCACTTGTTTTTAATAACTGGTATGACGTCGATATTGATACAGTAATGGATAGGACAAAAAGTCGGCCAACCGTTACTGGGAATATTTCATTAAAAACCGTTTTAACGTTATCTATCGTGTTAACTATTATTGGATTTATTATGTTATTATTCACGACAATGGAAGCAACGATTTATGCCTTTATAGGTTGGTTCACATATGTTGTACCATATACCATCTGGTCGAAACGGAGATATACGTTCAATACAATTATTGGTAGTGTTTCCGGCGCAGTAACACCAATGATTGGTTGGGCAGCTATTGAATCTTCATTTCAGCTAGTACCAATTGTGTTGTTTATTCTATTATTTATTTGGCAAATGCCTCATACGTATGTGATTGCGATACGAAAATTTGAAGAATACAAAGCGGCGAAAGTAGCAATGCTACCAGTGGTCCGTGGCATCGATGTCGCTAAGCGTCATACTTTCGCTTATATACTTTGCTTACTGCCAATTCCGTTCTTGCTTCTAAATGAATTAGGAGTTGTATTTGTTGTCATTGCGACATTGTTAACAGTTATGTGGATAATTCTCGGCGTTTATGGATTTTTTATGAAAGATGAACGAAGATGGGCTGATTGGAATTTCATTTACTCTGTAAACTATTTATTTGTTCTCTTTTTAATGATGATTATTGTGACATTGCCAATATTCTAGTTGCTTGGAAAAGCTATTCTCTTTTAGGAGGATAGCTTTTTTTGTTTTTACATATCGTTTTGTGACGTGGCTCACATTCGTGAGAATCTTTATCAATTAAGATGAGGATGATTACGAATAGGGAGGTTGATTTTTTAATGGCAGATTCAAAAGTTGACCGTGTTAAGGATGTTAAAGCAGATGAGAGCTCCACTACAGTGAAGGGAACGATTTTTTCCGTAGGAGTTGTTGGGGCAGTTATATTCATTACTTATCTTATTATTTATGGCCTATATATGGCGAGAGTATAGGGGGGATCTAAGTGAAGATGCATCGTGCAGAAGAGATATGGTTAATCCTGAGCTTCGGTATGATTATCGGGTTCATGTTATTAACAGGTTATCAAACGTTTGTGGAAGGAATGGGACCACCGAGTCATAAAGAAACGATTGATCCACAAAAAGTGGATGAGACGGCACCATTTGATAATCCTGGCATTACACAAATTGGTGAAAATGAATACGAAGTTGTGATGACATTAGAGGTATTTAATTTTAATCCAGGGAATATCGAGGTTCCTGCAGGTTCTACTGTTCATTTTACATTGACGTCAAAGGATGTTGTTCATGGCTTTCAAATAGCCGAAACAAATGTAAATGCAATGGTGATGCCAGGGTATATTCAGAAAATCACGCAAAAGTTTGATAAGCCAGGTGAATATTTAGTGTTATGTAATGAGTACTGTGGTGCTGGTCACCAAATGATGAGTACAACGATAACAGTCAAATAAAGGAGGGGAGTAAAGTTGGAAACAGCAATGAAACAAACTTTTACACAGAAGGCGAATAAAGCATTGGGGATTAATTCAGAGGACGCAAGATTATCGAAATCATACTTATTTGTAGCATTTGCAGCCCTGCTAGTTGGGGGAATTTTAGGACTTCTTCAAGGTTTGAACCGCGCAGGACTTCTGGAATTACCAACATGGCTTAATTATTATCAAGTACTTACGGCGCACGGATTATTATTAGTGTTAGTCTTAACAGCATTCTTTACGATCGGGTATTTCTATGCGGGTCTTTCTCATACGTTAGGTGGTTTGCTTCCGAAAGTAAGAAAGATGGCTTGGATTGGCTTTAGTATGAAACTCGTAGGATTTGTATTGGCAGTCATTCCAATTATTACGAATGAAGCAAGTGTGTTATACACATTTTATCCACCAATGGCTGCATCCCCGATTTATTATGTTGGTCTTGTGTTTATTGTTTTAGGGGTGTGGATGTGTGCATTTGGTGCATTTATTAACGTAGCAAATTGGCGTAAAAATCACCGTGGTCAACACCTACCAATTCTTGCATTCTTTGCAACAGGTGTATTCATCCTATTATTCTTTGGAAGTGTACCAGTTGCCATTGAAGTGTTAACGATTATTCCTTGGGCTGCCGGTTGGGTCGAAACAATCAATGTAATGGTAGCACGTACTCTGTTCTGGGCATTTGGCCATACGCTCGTAAATATTTGGTACTTAACCGCAGTATCAGCTTGGTATGTCATTGTACCGAAGATTATCGGTGGTAGACGTTGGAACGATACGTTAACACGTTTTGTTGTCATCGCATTAGTAATTATGAATATACCTGGTGGATTCCATCATCAGATTATTGATCCGGGTATTTCAGAATCTGTAAAATTTGTGCACGTGTTTATGAGTTTAGCAATCGGATTCCCATCGTTAATGACAGCTTGGGCAATGTTTGCCGTGTTTGAACGTACGGGTAGAAAAAAAGGTGGAAAAGGGTTGCTTGGTTGGATCAAGAAATTGCCTTGGGGAGATGTCCGTTTCTTGGCTCCAATGGTAGCAATGATCGCGTTTATTCCTGCAGGTGCTGGTGGGATTGTGCAAAGTACAAACCAATTAAACCAAGTTGTTCATAATACTTTGTGGGTTGTAGGGCATTTCCATTTAACTGTTGGAACGTCGGTTATGCTTACATTCTTCGGGATTAGTTATTGGTTAGTTCCATATGTTTCTAAGCGAGTGTTGACTCCGAAAATAAATAAACTAGGTGTTATTCAAACGTTTGTTTGGACGGCAGGGATGTTTCTAATGGCTGGTGCTATGCACTATGTCGGGTTATTCGGTGCTCCGCGAAGAACTTCATATACTACTTATGGTGACCATGCTACCGCATTAGGCTGGGATCCATACTTACTGTTATTAGCAGTTGGTGGAACGTTATTAATCATCGGTGTCCTTCTTCAAGTGTACGCGGTTGTACATCTGATGTTCTTTGCTCCAAAAGGAGAAGCAGAATTTCCAATTGCCGAAGAAGAAGAAAACGCACCAAAAACACCATACTGGACAGAACGCTGGAGCCGTACTATCATACTCATGCTTCTCGTCGTCGCAATGGGCTACGTCATCCCAATGGTCGACTTCATCGTCAACGCACCACCAGGCTCCCCACCGTTCAAAACGTGGTGATGGGAAAAGCGGAAGGCGCCCGCTTATCGGCGACAAGCAAATGTTCTGAGGCAAAGAAAGGCGCTCTTTTCCTTTCATTGCCTCAGGTTATTTGACCTCGAGCCGATGGCGCCTGGAGCTGGACAGGGTAAAGCGGAAGCGACTGCTCAGCGACGTACAAATTTAAAGATTTCTGACGAGATAAAGGAGGCCTACAGGATGGAGGTCACGTCGACGTTGGCACAGGACGTGCCGATCTTAGTCGACGTACCTTTGAAAACCTTTGAACGATGTTGACTTATCGTAGGAAGAAATCGTAAATTTGCTAGTCGCTAGGAGCTGTAGCTAGACAAAGAAAGCGGAAGGCGTCCGGTGACAAAAGAGTGCCTGGCACCCAAACAATTTGGACACAATTCTGAATTGTACCGGAGTTGTTTGGGTGCCAGGCACCGACACAAAGGAAGTGTGGATATGTTGAGGGTTAGGGCGAATGCTGTTGCGGTGATTGTTGTTTCTTTATTTGGGTTTTGTCTGTTTTTTATTGGGACGGATGGGTTTCAGGCTTTTACAGCTGAAACGGCAAGATTAAATCAACTAAAGGAAAAGAAGCCGATATTTCCAGATGTAACACTGGAGGATAGTAAGGGTGCAACATATAGTTTTTCGGAATTCAACGATAAGTATGTGCTCATAACGTTTATTTACACTTCCTGTGCTACCGTTTGTATTGATATGGAGATGAATATGGCGGAAGTTTATCGACAGATTCCAGATACGTATTTAGGGAAGGACATCCATTTTTTAAGTATTAGTTTTGATCCGGAAAGAGATATCCCCACAGTTCTGGATAAGTATAAAGACTATTTTGGTAGTGATGGCGATAAATGGAGAATGGCTAGAATACCAGATCAAGCTCAATTAGACCAACTACTCTCTACATTTGGTGTCATTGTCATTCCAGATGATTATGGGAATTTTGCACATAATGCGGCGTTTTATTTAGTAGATAGGAGCGGGAGATTAGTCGATGTTCTAGATTATACAAAAACAGATGATGCTGCAAAAGAGATTCTTCGCATCCTAGAAGAAGGGCAGAGGTGATGAATGAGACAGTTTATGTATGGTTTGCTGTTATATATTTTTTTAATCATTCCTCCTGTAGCTAATTTGTTGGAATCAATCATGATTATTCATATGCATATGCAAATGCCATTACTCGTCATTGCTGGTTTCTTAATGGCCCGTTACGTTCAACATCGATTTCCACGCTTTTTTGAAAAATGGAATCATAACGGCATTCCAGGTATTCTTCTATTCATGATTATTATGTTGTATTGGATGATTCCACGTACGATGGACGAGGCATTAACAACTACAAGTGTTGAAGTTTTTAAATTTTTAAGTTTGCCATTTTTGGCAGGGGTACCGCTGCGAGATAGTTGGAAAAAGCTAACGACAAAAGGGAAAAATGTCATCTTTATTATCTTTACAATTTTGTTCATAGGGATGGGATGGTTGTACATTTATTCTCCTGTGCAGTTATGTAATAACTATTTATTAATTGAACAAATAACGTTAGGTTGGGGTTTTCTGACGATGGCAATTTGTTTACTGCTATATTTAATCTTTCTAGCGTTTCAAGATGGATCAAAGATTGAATAATTTGTCACAGCTTTAAGTGCAACAAAGACTTATAATAAAAATTGTGATGTATATCACAGTGAAAATTATTTAATCGCTTTACGATTTAAATATATCATTTATGAGGAGGAAACAATGATGAAAAAATGGATGTTAGCACTAATGCTTGTGGTAGCTTCAATGTTCCTATTGGCAGCGTGTGGTGGCGATGATGAGGAAGAAGCTGTTGGAAACGGTGAAGTAAAAGAATTTACAATAGATGCAACAAACTTTGAGTTTGATTTAAAAGAAATTAAAGTTAACAAAGGTGACACAGTTAAGGTAACATTAAAGAACTCTGAAGGTAACCATGCAGTTAAGTTTGAAGGATACAACAAAGAAGTAAGAGGCGACAAAACAATCTCCTTCGTTGCAAATAAAACAGGTGAATTTGAATATGTTTGTTCTATTTTCTGTGGCATAGGACATGATGACATGGTTGGTACACTAATCGTAGAATAATCAATAAAAAACAACATCCCATACTATTGATGGGATGTTGTTTATTTTTGTTCCAATACTTCGTGGAATGCTTCTAAGTCGGTTATTACCATTTGATTTCGATCCATTTCTAAAATACCGCTCTTAATCAATTGGTTAAATAAGCGATTTATTGTTTCTCGTGTTGTACCAACAGAATTAGCAAACTCTTGATTTGTCATTGGTAAATGGATGGTAACTTTGTTCTCTCCATGCTGACCATGCTTTTCCGCAAGTTTTAGTAAAAAGGAGAGTGCGCGATGTTTGACATCTTTCCCTGATAAAACTTGGAGTCTCTCTTGAAGATCGCCAATAATTCTACCCATCACACGCATTACTTTGATTGCAATCGTTGGATTATTCACCATTAATTGATCAAATAAATGAATTGGAATTGCTAAAAGCTGTGTATCCACTAGCGTTTCAGCGGTAGCTGGATAAGGGTTTTCATTGAAAAAACCTGTATGTGGAAACATATCACCAGTTTTTAAAAAAGAGACAATTTGTTCGTGACCATTCTCGTCGGTTTTATATGTTTTTATCAATCCATCTTGGATAAAATAGACGGACTCTTTTTCACTACCCTCTGAAAAGACAGTTGATTTTTTTACGAGAAAACGAGGAATTGTAATTTCCTCTAAACGCTTTATTTCTTGTGTATTTAAATCCTTAAATAAAGGAACTTGTTGTAGTAAAGATGCTACGGTTTTTTTAGACAAGTGGATTTCCCTCCTTCGTCTTTGCAATTTCATTATATCGTAACTTTCCACTTGTTTCATTCCTCAATCATATCTTGGTTGCTTGCGCCAGGAGGAACAATTGGATATACATTTGCCTCTTCCACTACCTCAAATTCCATAATGACAGGACCTTTTGTCTGTATTCCTTCATGGATTATCGCATACGCTTCATCTAATGTTCGTGCTGAAAAGCCTGTTGCTCCAAAGGTTGTAGCCATTGCTGCAAAGTCAGGTGAGGAGATATGAACTGCAGAATATCTTTGATTTAAAAATAATTGTTGCCATTGGCGCACCATACCGAGATAACCATTTTTCAAAATTACTACTTTTACATTTAGACCATAATCAACAGCAGTCATGATTTCTTGCATATTCATTTGGAAACTACCGTCACCACTAATACAAACAATTTGTCGTTCGGGAAAAGCAACAGCTGCTCCAATTGCAGCTGGAAAACCGTACCCCATCGTTCCTAGCCCACCTGAGGTTAAAAATGTTCGCGGTGTATGAAGCTGATAATGATGAGCTGTCCAAATTTGGTGCTGTCCAACATCGGTTGAAATGATTGTTTGCTCGTCAGTTGCTTTATCTATTGCTCTAATAACTTCTTGGGGAGTTAAACGTTCATCTTGTACTGGCTTGAATGCAGGTGCATGCTTCGCCCAATTGTTTATTTTTCCATGCCAAGAAGTATGTGTCTTCGGTTTTATATATTTTAGTATTTGCGTTAGAGCATCTTCCACAGAACTACATACTGGTATATCCACACGAATATTTTTATTTAGCTCAGCATTATCGATATCAATATGAATTTTAAGCGAATTAGGAGAAAAAGACTTTTTATTTCCTGTTACTCTATCACTAAAGCGCATTCCTAAGGAGATTAGGACATCAGCTCCATGGACCGCACGATTTGCTGCAACGGTACCATGCATTCCAAGCATCCCCAAATGTAGTGGATGTTCAGTTGGAAAAGCATCAAGTCCCATCAGAGTTGAAGTGACAGGGATATCACAACGAGCGGCAAGTTCATGCACTAAAGTTGGACCATCTCCTGTGATACATCCTCCACCGATAATTAGTACAGGTCGCTCTGCATTATTTATTTTTTCAGCTATGATATGTATCTCTTTTTCTTTTATTTTTGGGACGATAAAAGAACGAATTTCTTTGTCTTTTTTATCGTGTTCCGTAACATGGTCTGTCATCACATCCTTGGGCAAGTCGATTAATACAGGCCCAGGTCTACCAGCTGTAGCGATTTGAAAAGCCTGATGGACCACGCGGGGAAGATCTCGGATATCCGTTACCATGAAATTATGCTTCGTAACTGTCATGGTCATGGCAAAAATATCTACTTCCTGAAAACTGTCTAGACCAAGTAAATTAGTAGGCACTTGTCCAGTGAGCACAATCAGTGGAACAGAATCAACATGGGCAGTAGCAATTCCTGTCACTGCATTCGTGGCACCTGGTCCACTTGTAACTAAAGCTATTCCAGGTTTTCCGGTTGCACGTGCATACCCATCTGCAGCATGAACAGCAGCTTGTTCATGGCGAACGAGAATATGCTTTATGCTTTGGCAATCAAATAATGCATCATATACTGGTAACACTGCTCCTCCTGGATATCCAAATATAGTGTCGACCCCATGTTCCTCTAGTAAATTAATAAGTAATTGCGCTCCATACATTACGAACATCTCCTCTGTCTATGGAAAGAAAATTCAGTTTTTTTTGCTAATATGTCATTCACCTTAACAGAAAATTCTGCTAGTATTTGTGACTTGCATCACATTTTAAAAAGGAAGAGAGCTAATTTTAAGGTTGGACCCAGTGGAACTGCTGGTGAACAGAAGTGAATGGACATTAAATTAAAGATGGCTTGTAAATGGAGAGTAATGGCTAGTAAAAGAAGTGCGATGGCCAGTAAATAGGCAGGGATGGCCAGTAAATCAACGATGATGGCTAGTAAACATGATGCAACGGCTTGTAATCTGAAGAGAACGGCCAGTAAAAGAAGGACGGCTAGTAAAAGATGTGCAATGGCCAGTAAACATGCAGGGACGGCCAGTAAATCAGCGATGACGGCTAGTAAACATAATGCGACGGCTTGTAATCTGAAGAGAACGGCCAGTAAAAGAAGGACGGCTAGTAAAAGAAGTGCGATGGCCAGTAATCATGCAGGGATGGCCAGAAAATCACCGATGATGGCTAGTAACCAAGATGCGACGGCTTGTAATCTGAAGAGAACGGCCAGTAAAAGAAGGACGGCTAGTAAAAGAAGTGCAATGGCCAGTAAACAGGTGCGGATGGCCAGAAAATCACCGATGATGGCTAGTAACCAAGATGCGACGGCTTGTAATCTGAAGAGAACGGCTAGTAAAAGAAGTGCGATGGCCAGTAAACATGCAGGGACGGCCAGTAAAAGAAGAAAGATGGCCAGTAACCAGGCACCAATGGCCAGTGAATCAAAGTTAACGGCTAGTAAACAAACCCGAATGGCTAGTGAATCACCGAGAACGGCCAGTAAAAGAAGAAAGATGGCTAGTAAATAGGCTCAAATGGGCAGTAAATTAACTTTAACGTGCAGTAACCACCTAGTAACCTACTATCTACCACTAGTAAACCTCCAAAATGCTTTCAAAGTCCTTCTTCTAAAAATAAAAAACGATAGCCGCCATAGAGCTACCGTTTTTTCATGCACTTTAATGATTACCACAAGCTCCGCCGCAGCCACAGCCGCCTTTTTTTATTTCTTTTCTGCTTGGAAGACGATTCAGCTCAATGGTCTTAGTGAAGTATTGGTTAATGATGCTGTGAACATCGCTGAATTCACGTTGGGCATTTAAGAATTCTCTTATTACAGGGTTATCATACAGTTCCAGTTCTATCTGTTCGTAAGCAGCGATTTCGGATGGTGATAAGCCCTCACGTTGTTCCTTTTCTTGTAATGATCGTTGCATGTCTGCAAATTCTTCATATTGCTTAACAGCTTCCTCATTTTCAGTAAATTGTTCTATTTTACTTCGTAATTCAATATAGGCATCTTGATTTAAAATGGCGGAACAAAGCTCTTCCATTTTTTCGGAAACAAAATCTGTATCCATTTTAACAATCATACATGCACCTCCTCAAATTTTTTATGTAGATGGAAAAATAACCTTCATCATTAATCTACAATGTTCTTGTCAACATATCTGTGACAACACTCACATATTGGAAGGTATTTTTATCTCTTGAACAATTACATGTGACAATCATCACAAACCCAAAGAGTTATTTTTATTAGAATGAGTTTAACGCTTATGCGATATGTTGGGAGGATTATGAATGTCATTCAGGAGAGAAAGAGATTATAACGTAAATCCATTTATTGTGATATGGGAAGTAACTCGGGCATGTGCACTGAAATGCTTGCATTGTCGGGCAGAGGCACAGTATAAGGCAGATCCGAGGCAGCTTTCTTTTGAAGAAGGAAAAAAGTTAATTGATGATATTGCAAAAATGGATAATCCACTTTTCGTATTTACCGGTGGCGACCCGTTAATGAGACCGGATTTATATGATTTAGCAAAGTATGCGATTGAAGAGAAAAAGTTATCGGTTTCGATGACACCAAGTGCAACGCCAAGAGTGACGAAGAAGGCAATTGAAAAAGCGAAGGATGTTGGATTATCTCGTTGGGCATTTAGCTTAGATGGATCATGTGCCGAGATACATGATCATTTTCGTGGAACAAGAGGGTCATACGATATGACGATGAGAGGAATCGAATATCTGAAGGAGCTTCATATTCCCATCCAAGTGAATACTACTGTTTCGAATTATAATCTCACTGACTTACCAAAGATTGCTGAAAAGGTTAAAGAAATGGGAGCAGTTTTGTGGAGCTTATTCTTCCTCGTTCCGACAGGTAGAGGAATGGCGAAGGATATCATTACACCAGAACAGCATGAGGAAGTTATGAAATGGCTATATCAAATTCAACAAACAATGCCATATGGTGTTAAGACGACAGAGGCTCCACATTATCGAAGAGTATTTTTACAAGAAAAAGCTAGAATTGGCACATCTACCTCAGGAATCGAAACAAAACGAGAAGATTTATTAGGTCGTGCACCTAGAAGTGTGAATGATGGAGATGGATTTGTCTTCATTAGTCATATTGGTGAAGTGTACCCAAGTGGATTTCTTCCAGTCGTATGTGGCAATGTGCGCGAACAATCACTAATTGATATTTATCGAAATTCACCTATTATGAAGCAATTACGTGATAAATCCCTATTAAAAGGAAAGTGCAGAGTTTGCGAATTTAAGGAGATATGTGGTGGGTCAAGAGCTCGTGCATATGCAGTAACAGGTGATTATTTAGAAAGTGAACCATATTGTCCTTATATCCCAAAAGCATGGGAGAAAAACGAGGAAAATGCAGTTGCAAAATAACTAGTAGCTTCATGAAAGGATACACCAAAATGAATAATCATAAAAAAGTTGTTGTCGTTGGTGGCGGAATATCGGGGTTAAGTGCGGCATTTTATACAAAAAGATTATTGGAAGAACAACAAATACCTGTGGAGATTACGCTA
Source organism: Paenibacillus bovis (assembly GCA_007679095.1). GTDB lineage: Bacteria > Bacillota > Bacilli > Bacillales > Bacillaceae_C > Lederbergia > Lederbergia graminis. The sequence goes on along the minus strand of VEFU01000001.1, from coordinate 28,102 downwards.
ATCGAAAAAAGTAATCATGTAGGTGGAAAAATTAAGACAGTACAACGTGATGGCTTTGTCATTGAAAAAGGTCCTGACTCTTTTCTAGCAAGGAAACTTCCCGTTATAAAATTGGTACAAGAACTGGGATTAGAAGATGAGTTAGTGGCAACAAATGCAAATGCAAAAACAAATTACATTCTTCATAAAGGTAGACTGCATCCTATGCCAATGGGACTTGTCCTTGGAATTCCGACAAAGTTTTCATCATTTGTAAAAACGGGGTTGATTTCTCCACTCGGAAAAGCGAGAGCTGCGATGGATTTTCTGTTACCCAAAAAAGATGATCAAGAAGATGAATCATTAGGGTCTTTTATTGAACGGAGATTAGGGAAAGAGGTTCTAGAAAATATAACGGAACCATTGCTTTCTGGAATTTATTCTGGGGATACACAGTTCTTAAGTTTGAATGCTACTTTTCCACAGTTCAAACAGCTAGAACTGAAGCATCGTAGTCTTATTTTAGGAATGTTAAATGGTACGAAAGGAGCGCGACCAGCTAGTAACCTACCAGAAGTAGCAAAAAGAAGTATGTTTTTAAGTTTCAAAAATGGCTTAGCTACGCTAGTAAACCGTCTAGTGGAGGAATTGCATTCTACTAATATCATAACTGGTGAAGGCATTGTGGAATTAAATAAGGCGGATAAGGGATACAAGGTAAAGCTTGAAAACGGAGCAGAAATAGATGCAGATGCAGTCGTTTTAGCAGTACCAACTACGGTGGCTGCTACTCTATTGCCTGAAATATCATTTGCGAATTACTTAAAGCAAGTTCCGTACGTGTCCGTTGCAAATATTGCGTTGGCTTATGACCAAAAGGATATAAATCATCCGTTGAATGGGTCAGGGTTTCTCGTTCCACGGAAAGAAGGGAGGTTCATTACGGCATGTACTTGGACCTCATCGAAGTGGAATCACACAGCTCCAAACGAAAAAGTTTTACTCAGAACGTATGTAGGACGTGCTAATGCAGAAGAGTGGACAGCTTTATCAGATGCAGAGTTAGTGAAGAAGGTTCGGAAAGATATTATGGAAACAATGGGGATTTCAGCAGAACCTGAATTCATTGAGATTTCGAGATGTTATAAGTCCATGCCTCAATATCCTGTTGGGCATTTAGAGCAGTTACGAGTTGGCAGAGAAGAATTACAAGAACATCCTGGTATTTATTTGTGTGGAGCTGGATATGGAGGAGTAGGTATTCCCAATTGTATACAGCAAGGGAGAGAGGCAGCAGAGCATGTATTACAACTCTTACGATAGATAAAGAGTTAGAACGGGGAGTAGAAGATGAGTAAGTCTATACCGAAAATACCACCAAATTTGCAAATATTAAAGCTAACTTTTTTATTCTTTGGTACCGGGCTAAGTATGTTTTTAGGTGCGATGATTGTAGGAGCTTGGCTAATTCCTGATCTTGTAGAGTTATCAACAGTAAGGACTCCAAAAGGTTGGTTTCTAGCTCATCTATTATTACTTGGTTGGGCAACAATGGTGGCAATGGGTGCTAGCTTTCAATTAACCCAAGTTATTATGAGGACAACACTGTTTAGTAAGATGTTGGGGTATATCCAGTTTGTATTACATGTAGCAGGGGTAATCAGCCTCATGCTAGGGTTTTACACACATATTGCACTCATCATCGTTGGAGGGGTTAGTGTTGCTATTGCAGGTATTCTGTACGTGTATAATTTGCTCATGACATGTAGGAAGAGAAAAGAGTGGAATGTGTTTGTATTAGGCGTGAGTTTAAGTCTAGGATCCTATCTCCTTACCATTTTCCTCGGTATTGCGATGGGGATGCAAGCAGCTCTCGGTACAAATGCACATATGTATGAATCCACTTTTCACAGTCATTTATGGTTCGGAATTGCGGGCTGGTTATCTGGATTAATTATCGTGTATAGCTTGAAACTATTGCCGATGTTCTATGTGTCTACGAAGAAAGTGACCACTTCTGGCTATATGATAATTGAGCTTTATCATATAGGTGTATTACTCCATGTTATTTCTATATGGAGTGAGATGCAGTGGCTAGCTTACATCGCAACGGGATGTATGGTTGTTGGACTCTGTTTATTTATTAGCTATATCTTTGCTGTAAGGAAGTATCGAAGAGGAAGACTACCGATTGGAACAGTAAAGGTGGCATTTTATCTACTACCTATGATGTTTGTTTTATTTATTGCATGGAGTATCGCTAAACTACTTCCTGAAGGAATTCCCAATCTTACAGAAGGCTTGATTGTGATTATTATTTTAGGCTGGTTTTCTGCATCCATCTTGAGTTATTTGTTTAAGATTATTCCTTTTCTTTGGTGGCCACATCGCTTCCAAACGAAGGAACAAAGGAAGTCGGCGGTTCTATTATATGAAATGCTACCAGGGAATCGCATGACCATGGAGCTCATCGGCTATTTGGTAGGAATTGTCCTCGTTGTGAGCGGGTTTATCGTAGAGAACTCTACACTTGCTTTAGTTGGTCAATTGATCGCTGTTTGCTTCGTCGTTATTTATTTAATGGAATTACAAAAGGTATTTCGTTATTAAAAAATGTGATTGCATCATCTAATTGAACATTATTTTCAATTATGTGACCGCAATCACATTCTCATTTTCTTGGAAACTTATAATGATAATTGAGAAATCTAATTTTATAGGAGGAATAAAACATGAATACATATGCAGCAACGATTAAAGTGACAGAGTATCCACCACATTTAAAACATAAGGTGATTTTTGAAACCTTTAAGAAATTAAATCCATCGGAGTCGATGTTATTAATTAATGATCATGATCCAAAGCCATTACATTTTCAATTCGAGTCGATGTACGCAGGTGATTATCACTGGGAATATGTAGAGCAGGGACCAGAAGTATTCCAAGTGAAGATTGATAAACTATAAAGCTAGTTGGAGCTGATTTTTATGGCAAAGGTAGAGATTATCGATGAAAATACGTTGAAAATAAAAGTAGAACTCCGGGATGCGATTTCCATGGTTCATGAGGCAGCTCAACATATACAACAATATGCCCATGATATTGTGACAATCTATGAAAAAATGCCAGAGTTTGAATATACGTACTTTTGTTTTTATGCATATGATAGTGCTCAACTTTTTGAAAAAATGTTAGAGGTGGATCCGAAGCAATATAATTCCTTCTCCTTGGATGCACCGGACAGCTTTTTCTATTCCTTGTATGGTGGGATGGCAGGTATATACGAAGAAGCGAGGAAATTTGTAGCATAGTTACATGGGTGGTGGAGCTGCCATCCCCCATGTTGGGAGTTGATGTAATGTGGAGAGAAACATTGTAGAACTTGATGTACGCGAGCAGTTGAAGGAAAAACTAGAACCATTTCAATTAATAATGGATACGGTGAAGAACTTAAAAGAAGAAGATATCTTTGTTCTTCATGCTACTTTTAAACCAACACCATTATTAGGGCTTTTGAAAATGAAAGGTTACGTTCATAAAGTAGAAAAAATAGATAAAAACCATTGGGTTGTATCTTTTGTAAATAAAAAGTATAAACACTTCCTTGAAATAGATGAGAATATGGAAGTCACGAAAAAGAAGAAAATGGAAGCAATAGATAGAGAACCAAAAATAATTGAACTGAATAATCGCGGGTTAGAGCCACCACAACCAATGATGCGGACATTAGCTGCATTAGACCGTTCGTTACCAGGAGATGAAGTTCATATTCATAATGACCGTGTACCGGTTTTTCTTATTGAGGAATTAAAGCGGTTAGGTTGTCTGTTTGACATTGACGAACAGTCGGATGGTTCAGCAAAAGTAAAGATTCAAAAAGTGTAAGGAGGCGTGGGATATGTTTCGTCTCCCATTTCTTTTCATCATAACAGGCATAATTGGTTTCGTTTTTTTCCAAGCAACCACCATTATTAGTTTGTCAGATTGGATGATGAATAATTTACGTGGTCCTACAGGATGGTTCCAAACGCATTTGTTTGTGCTTGGGTGGGCAACGATGCTTGCGATGGGCGCTGTTTACCAACTAATTAATGTAATACTGCAATCAAAGATTTATAGTGAACGACTAGGATATATTCATTACATCTTCTTTACGGTAGGGTTAATTGGTCTTTTATATGGATTTTACTTCGGAAAAGTAATGATAATTGCTAGTTTTGCTAGTTTAACTTTTATCGGAATTTTATTGTTCGCATGGAATATGGGCGTAACATTAATTCGTGCATCTAAATGGGATGCCATCACGATAAGTGCAGCATGTGCAGTTGCTTATTTAGTATTAACTGGTTTCATAGGAATGGCAATGGGGGTCAATTTCTATATGGGAATTTGGGGCGAGTTCCACGAAAATCTATTTCGCTCTCATATATGGTTAGGTACTGTTGGCTGGTTTGGGCTTCTCATCACTGGCTTTAGTTATAAAATGCTACCGATGTTCTATTTATCCCATCAATATCCAACTAATTTACAAACTGTTACCTTGATTCTTTGGAATAGTGCAGTCGTGTTAGGGGCAATTAATTTCTTAATTGATGGAGGATTTTGGATTAGCTGGTTAGCTCTTTTCATTCTTACGGCTGCCATTGTCGTATATAATATCCATCTCCTACAGATTAAGAAGTATCGTAATAAACGAAATCCTGGATTAGGAATCAAGTGGTCGGTTTTTGCTAGTCAAGCTTTTCTAGTGCTTGTTATCGGATTATTAATATATTCTATACTCTTTCCAGAACAGCTCTTTCATGCAAAAACAATTACCATTGCAGGGTGGATTTACCTTGGCGGCTGGGTATCCTTTACGATTCTTTGTTATGCTTCAAAAATCGTGCCATTTCTGTGGTGGACACATAAGTATGGAAAGCATGCTGGCAAACCGGGTATTCCGTTAATGGCTGACTTATTGGATGAGAAAAAGGTACAAATAGGACTAGCGATTGTAGCGGGCTTCTTTCTCCTATTACTGACAGGGTTATTCATGGAGGCATCTATAATCATTGCCATTGGAGGTACGATATTATCGCTTGTATCCATACTTTATATAGGGTTAATCGGCTTTGTATTTGCCCGCTAAATTGTATGTAAGGAGTGAAGAAAGCATGGATATGGTAGAACAAATTAAAGAAATGTTAAACCTCGTATATGATCCGGAACTAGGCATTAGCATAGTGGAACTTGGACTTGTATATGATGTTCAATATCATGATGGTAAAACGTATATCAAGATGACATTAACAACACCAGGGTGTCCAATGCATGACACTATTGTTGGTGGAGTTCGATTTATCTTGAAGGATCGCCTTAATCTAGAGGATGTGGATATTGATGTAGTCTGGGAACCACAGTGGTCACCGGCAATGATATCAGAACAAGGAAAGCAAATACTTGGATTCTTTTAAAATAGGCTCTGTTAAAGTTCATTGTTGTTAACAACTTAGTTGATTGTAGCGGATGTACACAAGACTCCTGCGGGAACAGCACGAGGCCACTGAAAAAGTCCCTTGAATTTAGCGAAATGGTAAAACAGAGCTGTTGATTTCCGTTCCAGGTGGCTTTGCTTTCCGCGGGGCGTGCGGTGAGCCTCCTCGTCGCAAATGCTCCTGCGGGGTCTCACCTGTCCCGCTAGTCCCGCAGGAGTCTGCGCCGCCTTCCACTTCAATCAACAGAATTCTTAATGAAGGATGTTTATAGATAGTTGCAACTTCATATTTGTAGGGATTTATCTCATCTCACTGTATCCATTTTATTAGGGTGGGTACTATGTTAAGTCGTCCTTTTTAATCCCTCTTTAGGACACTTTCCTTTAATATCAGGGTTTTTCAGTGACCTCAACAGAACGAGCCGAAGATCCACTTGGCAAAGCGGTTTTCTTTGCCAAGTTAGCTGAGGCCGTGCCCGCGGAAAGCGAGTGTACAGAAGCGAAAATCAACAACAGAGTTTAACAGAGCTTTAAAATAAAAAGCTGGGAGATCAGTCTCTCAGCTTTTTACTAGTGTTTCTAAAGGGACTCTTCGTTTGATAGGTGTCTTCCCCATTCATTTACTTAGATGGGCAGAGGACACAGTTTGTATATAAATCAGTTATTTTTCAATGCCTCGTTTCGGACCAATTCCACAAAATCATTTACTACCTTTTCATTATTCTTTGTGCCGCCGAGTTTTAATAAAGAGCGTCCAAGAAAATTAGTTCCTTCATTATTCCCTGAATAGATAAACCTTGTCATATTATTATCTTCTTTAATTAATGTATATGGACCTTAGCTAATGTAAACTCTATTTTATGATGTTTCCTCTCATCCGTATTCTCGTGTTCGATATCGGTCACGATATATGATTCTTTACGTTTCCCTTCTTGATAGGTTTGTAAATAGGTTGAACCTACGACACCTTCTTTTATGTCGATTGGTTTATGCTCAACCACATTTGGCATTATCCTTTGAATTTGATCAATATCAAAGAGCTTCCAAACTGTTTCGATATTTGTAGGGATTGTAATCTCTTTTCTCCAACTAATCATTTATTTCCACTCCATTTCCATAATCGATAAAAGAATCAATATCATTTATTAGTGCATGTATTTCATTAACTTTTTTCATCAGCTTCTTTTTCTTTGTCTGTAGAATACTTTCCAAATCATCTAAGGAACGTTCTTTTACAACCTCTTTCATCTCTTGTATAGAGAAGTCAAACCGGCGTAAGTAATATAATAATCTTGCAGTTAAAAAAGAATTATTGTCATAGTAGCTATAACGGTTAGTGGGGTCTACGTAAACTGGCTCTAATAGTCCAATTTCAGCATAGTATCTTAAAGTCTCTTTTGACAGCTCTGTCATAGCGGCAAATTCTCCGATGCGATACATAATTGTCCCCCTTTCAAAACCGATTATAAACTATGTGGTGCACCACAATGTCAATCAATTATAGTTTTTCATTTTTCCTAGTAAATAAACCCAGACTATAGGGCGCTATTTTTTGTAAGATTCATGCGAATTCACTCTTTATTACCATGTGTAAGTTTGGTAATAAATCTATGATCAACTGTAATTTTCCAATTTATTGTATTTGGATAATCGTATTCGGTATGATAAAATTCATTTGATACTGATGTATCATAAGTAATAAGAAATAATTATATTTTTGTCCTTCGGGGTAGGGTGAAATTCCCAGCCGGCGGTGATGAAGTAATTCTAAGCCCGCGAGCCTGAATAAGGCAGGATTTGGTGAGATTCCAAAGCCGACAGTATAGTCTGGATGGGAGAAGGACAGGATGGAATTTGTAAATAGTATATGGATAGTCTTATGTTTTTTTATAAAAAAGCATAAGGCTTGTTCTGCTATACATATTTTATCTAATCTCCCAAACCCCTTAGGTTTCCTAAGGGGTTTTTTATCGTTACGTTACGTAGAAAGGAGGAAAGAAATCTCGTGTTTACAGGACTTATTGAAGATATCGGAACTGTCCAATCTGTAAAAATGGGTAGGCAGAGTATGGAACTAACGATATTATCCGAAAAAATCGTTGATGGCGTCCAAATTGGCGATAGCATTTCAGTTAATGGTGTGTGTTTAACCGTCACTGTTTTTAACAGGGAATATTTCACAGTTGACGTGATGCCGGAAACTGTAAAAGCATCAACAATTCGTCTGCTAAAACCTGGTATGCCAGTGAACCTTGAAAGGGCAATGAGTGCCAATGGACGATTTGGTGGTCATTTTGTTTCTGGCCATATTGATGGTACAGGGACAATTGTTAAAAAGGAAAAAAAGGAAAATGCCGTATATTACGTAATTAAGCTGGATGAAGGTCTTAGTGCGTATTGCATTCCAAAAGGTTCTGTTGCCATTGATGGTACAAGTTTGACCATTTTCGAATTAGTGGGCGATTTACTTACTGTATCGTTAATTCCCCTTACACACCAAGATACAGTGTTAGGGCAGAAAAATGTTGGTGATTTCGTAAATATTGAAACCGATATGATTGGAAAGTATATTGTTCACCATTTGACATCAAGTAAGGGAACACAAGGAATATCAACAAGTTTTTTAGCTGAGCATGGATTTTACTAAAGAGAGGTGTGTTATATGTTTGATCTAATTGAGGATGCCATAAAGGATTTAAAAGCAGGAAAAGTAATTATCGTAGCTGATGATGAAGATCGTGAAAATGAAGGGGATTTTATTGCATTAGCTGAGAAGGCTACTCCTGATGTCATTAATTTTATGGCTACACATGGTCGTGGTTTAATATGCACCCCTATTTCTGAGGAAATGGCTAAAAAGCTAAATCTACGTCCGATGGTGGAAGTGAACACAGATTTCCATGGGACTGCCTTTACGGTAAGTGTCGATTATAAAAAGTCTACAACAGGGATAAGTGCTTTTGAAAGATCGGAAACTATTTTAGCAATGTTAAATGAACATGCTGAAGCGGATGACTTTAAACGGCCTGGTCATGTATTTCCATTAATTGCAAGAGCTGGGGGAGTGTTAGAACGTCCGGGACATACAGAAGCTGCAGTAGACCTCGCGAAGCTTTGTGGTGCTGCTCCAGCTGGGGTAATTTGTGAAATTATGAATGAAGATGGAACAATGGCACGTGTTCCACAGTTGTCAAAGTTAGCTGCTGAACATGATGTAAAGTTCATTACAATTGCTGACTTAAGAGAGTATCTTAAAAATTTGCAAGCGAAAGGTATACATTCATTTTAAAAATTAGGAGGAAGATAAATGGGAAATATAATCGAAGCACAATTAATAGGTACAGGATTAAAAGTGGGGATTGTAGTAGGGAGATTTAATGAATTCATTACAAGCAAATTATTGGATGGGGCTGTTGATGGACTAAAGCGTCATGGGGTACATGATCAAGATGTAGACATTGCATGGGTGCCGGGCGCATTTGAAATTCCCCTTATTGCAAAAAAACTAGTCCAAACAGGTAAATACGATGCTGTCATTGGTCTAGGAACTGTAATTAGAGGAGCGACGACACATTATGATTATGTGTGTAATGAAGCTGCGAAGGGTATGGCAGCTGTTTCACTAGAATCGGGAGTTCCAGTTATCTTCGGATTAGTAACGACAGAAAATATCGAGCAAGCAATTGAAAGAGCGGGTACTAAGGCAGGTAATAAAGGGTATGAGTCTGCTGTTTCCGCAATTGAGATGGCGAATCTAGGGAAAATGATTTCTTAAGAAAAAAAGTATAACCTCTAGTGTAGATGAAAGAAGAACCTACACTAGAGGTTATTTTATTTAGTCGCTATGTCTAAGTGAGAAAGGTTATTTTTTTCTATTTAGCTTAACAAATATCATAAATAACAAACCGATTACAATGGCGAAGTTTAGTTGGTTTAATATTACTTCTTCAACTATTAATGGTGTTATTAACGTGTAGGCGATGACAAAGATTAGAAGATATAGATATGGTCTTCCTGAATCATTCATATGAAGCCTCCTTTAGGCTAAAATTTTATCAACCTTTTCACTTTCATCTTCTAAGCGTGATACGGATGCAATCGCACTTTCCTCATCCGGGTAAAAAGAAGAGGAACCAAGATGTTCATATAGACCGCTCTTTTTAAAGAGTGTTAATTCTTCTTCATTCAGACCTGTAATTAATACTCTTCCGCCTGAGGCAGTAAAATCTTTAATAAATGATGAGAGTTTCTCCTCTCCAGTTGCATCTATCGTCGTTACTTCAGACATATTCAAAATAATTACTTTAGGAGCATTTTGAATTGTGGAGGTTAGGGCACGTTCAAAAGCCTGTGCTGTTCCAAAGAATAGCGGACCCTTAACTGTAAAAGTCTTATAGTTAAAGTGAGCAGTTAAGTCTAATGTGTCATGTTTTCCTTGATTTACTTGTATTAATTTACTTTTCTTTTGTATAAAGGAAAGAATCGCTAGCAGTAAACCGACCTGAACGGCAACAGTTAAATTAACAAAGACAGTTAAAGCAAACGTAGTCACTAGTACAACAGAATCACTTGATTTCATATTCAGAATTTGTTTAAAGGACTTTACCTGCGCCATATTCCATGCTACAAACATTAAAATTGGAGCCATCGCTGCAAGTGGAATATGTGAAGCATAAGGTGCAAATAGCAAAAGTGTCACCAATACAAAAACACTATGAATAACGCCTGATAAGCGGCTGACAGCTCCAGACTTAATGTTAGTTGCTGTACGTGCAATCGCTCCAGTTGCAGGGATTCCACCGAAAAGTGGAGCTACTATATTTGCAACACCTTGACCAAATAATTCTCTATTGGAATGATGTCTTTCTTTTGTCATTCCATCTGCGACAACTGCGGAAAGAAGGGATTCTATAGCCCCTAACGAAGCAATAATGAGTGCTGGTACAAATAACTGACTAATTTTCCCTAGTGTAACTGAAGGGAATTGAAATTCTGGTAGAGTTTGAGGGATGCCACCAAAAGCTGTACCGATTGTTTCCACATGGTTTGGATAAAAAAGAACAGCTACTAGCGTTGGGATCATTAGCCCTGCTAAGTAAACCGGTATTTTTCGAGAAAGTCTTGGAATAACAAGAATTGTTATAATACCAATAATAGCAGTAATAATGCTGTAAAAGTTCATTGTAGGGAAGTGCCGAAAGATTTCAAGCATGTTTTCGTGGAAGTATTCTTTCTTTTCTACGTTAGAAAGTCCGAAGAAATTACTGATTTGCCCAGAAAATATGATAACGGCAATTCCAGTGGTAAAACCAATCGTTACAGATCTAGGAATGTAATGAACTAAGTTTCCTATACGCAAGAAACTCATCATAATAAGCATTACTCCTGCCATTAAACCTGCAATTAATAAATCTTGGTACCCATATTGCAGAACGATAGCGAGTAAGATAGGAATAAATGCTCCCGTTGGACCTGCAATTTGAAACCGTGAACCGCCTAGCAATGAGACTAGCAATCCAGCGATAATCGTCGTGTAAATTCCGTACTCTGGCTTCACACCCGAAGCCATGGCAAAAGCCATCCCTAGAGGAATGGCTACAATACCGACGGTAATCCCAGAAATGAAGTCCTTGCGGAGGCTTGTAAACTGATAATCTTTTAAACGATCAACAGACAACAAACCACTTCACCTCTAAATTTTTTATATTTTAATCCTTTAGCATACTAATTATATCATAAGTTACAGATTTTTCAATTTACTCAGTATGACAAGGAGAGGTTTTTCGTTATAATGGAAAAAATAGCTAATCTCATATGGAGGTGGGGAATATTAAAGTTGTGATTGCACCCGATTCCTTTAAAGGTAGCGTGACGGCAATGGAGGCAGCATGTGCTATTGAAAAAGGTGTTAAAGCTGCATTGCCATCCGCAGAAACGGTAATAGTTCCAATGGCGGATGGTGGGGAAGGAACAGTAGAAACATTAGTTTCTGCCACAAGCGGTCATCAAGTGAGTAAAGTAGTAACAGGACCACTTGGAAGAAAAGTGGAAGCGACTTATGGAGTGCTTGGTGATAGCGTAACTTGTGTTGTTGAAGTGGCGAGTGCATCTGGAATTCACTTATTAACGAAAGATGAACTTAATCCAATGCAGACAACGACATTCGGAACCGGAGAACTGATTAAACATGCACTAGATGATGGATACAGAAAATTTATTTTAGCACTTGGAGGATCGGCGACAAATGATGGTGGTGCAGGGATGTTGCAAGCCCTTGGCATTAGTCTAAAAGATAAAGAGGGAAACGAAGTCGGCTTTGGTGGCGGGAAATTAAGGGATATTAGAAGTATTGATATGACGCATTTTGATAAACGAGTTGAGGAGAGTACCTTTCTAATTGCTTCTGATGTCGAAAATCCATTGATTGGAAAAAGTGGGGCCTCGTATGTGTTTGGACCACAAAAGGGAGCAACTCCAGATATGGTAGTAGAATTAGATATGAATCTCCAACATTTTGCTAATTTAATTGAAGAAACAACAGAAATACATATTCATGATGTAGCAGGAGCTGGAGCAGCTGGCGGAATTGGTGGCGCCTTTCAAGCATTCTTTCCGGCAGTTAGTAAAAGGGGAGTGGAGGTAGTTCTCGAATACTCCGGCTTTAATGAAATACTGGAAGGTGCGGACCTCGTGATTACTGGAGAAGGACAAGTGGATTCGCAAACTGCTTTTGGAAAAACACCGATGGGAGTCGCAGAGGCAGCGCGTAAAAACAATATCCCAACTATTATTCTTGCAGGTTCTGTTGGTGATAATATCCAAAACCTTTATCCATATGGAGTAATAGGGGTATATAGTATCATTAACCGACCAATGACATTAGAAACTGCCATAAAAGAAGCTAGTAAGCTGCTAGAACAAAAAACCGAACAAATTTGCCGTACGTTTTTTGCAAGGGGATAGTAGAAGCCTTAAGATGTGTCAAGGTGGTGATTGATATTGCGAAGCTAAGAGCGGGTTATGGTTTAGACGCTAATGGATATATTGTAAGTGATGTAAGTAAAGATAAAATTGAACGTGTCTTTATGCCGTGTATTCAAGAATCTATTGGATATCTAAAAAAAGTGTTTCATGATCAATTGCATAGTGTATATTTGTACGGCAGTGTAGCTAGAGGAGAAGCAATTGTAGGTAAATCAGATTTAGATCTTATTGCTTTGTTCTATTCCCAACTGACTTCAGATAAGTTGGGAGAATTAGAGGAGATTGCGGAAAAACTGTCTCAAAAGTATCGGTCTCTCGTTCGTGAAGTCGGCATAGCTGTGGCATATTATGACGATACATTTTCTCCTGCCAATTATTATGAAAGTGCATTTTTGAAGGAAATCTGCGTTTGTTTAGATGGGGAAGATGTAGGAGAACAATTTGGACCGTATAAACTTACACCTGAAATAGCCATCAGTTTTAATGGTGATATCGAGGTATCACTTCATCGAGCGTTAAAAAGGATAGAAACATCTGCTACCAATGACTTTAAAACATATACACAAGGATTTGCTCGCAAACTTATTCGAACATACTATTCAATGGTGATGGTGCGATCGCAAATCTGGACAACACGAATTCATGAGCAAGCGGAAGTATTTGTAGAGCACTTCCCAGAAAAAGAAGGGACTGTTCGTACGTTGATTCGTTGGATAACGGATCCGCCTTCAGTCAAAGAAGATGTTTATAAGTTGTTTAAAAGTGAGGGTGAATGGGCAAGTTCTAGCTTTATGAAGGAAAGCAAAGTCTTGGATTAAGGTTATGAAGAAATAATTTATCAAGTGTTTTATTAAAGAAAAGGAGCTCAAATTAAATGTTTGAACCGAAGATGAAAGAAACGAACAACAGTGTCATTTAATTTATTGAGAAAGTGGAAAGTGAAAAGAAGAAAGCAGATGCTTATGAGTTATTACAAATTTTCGAGGAGGTAACTGGCTACGAAGCAAAGATGTGGGGACCTAGTATTATCGGTTTTGGTAGATACCATTATAAGTATGCATCAGGACGTGAAGGGGATGCGCCTTTAGTTGCCTTTTCACCAAGAAAAGCTAAAATTAGTCTTTATTTAGATTACGAAGGGGAAGAAAGAGACAGATTTTTAGAAAAATTTGGTAAACACACAAAGAGTAAGGCTTGTATATATGTAAATAAATTAGCTGATATCGATATTAATGTTTTAAAGGAGTTAATAACACATACAGTAGAAAAGTATAAAAAACTGTATCCAAGTGAATAAGAGTAAGGGCATTATTACTAGAGGTTGTGACAAACGATTTGAACTCAATTTAAATTAGAACGATGTAAGTATAACTATACCGCTTCGGAAATACACTACGCTTTCCGCGGGCGGCTAATGAGCCTCCTCGGCGCTAAACGCCTGTCTAGCTTAGGCTCCTAGCGGCTAGCGAACGATCCAATCCTTTCCCTACGATAAGTCAACATCGGCTCGTTCCTCGCCGTGTTTCCTTTATCTCAGTACAGGATTGTCTCCCGTTCGTACGCCGCTAAACAGTCGCCTTCGCTTTTCTTTCTGCGGGGTCTCATCGAGGCCTTTATTCCCGCAGTCAATCATGTATACCAAAAATACACCACAGAGAATGGAAATGATGCTAGTGGTAGTTGTCTATACGATGCATGTATAAGTTAGATTCCACTTTTTAAAGCTTTATTTCCATGGTAGGAGTCTTCGTGTATTTCCTCCGCTGGTAACTATAAAATTTTATAATTGATAAAGTGGCCAAACTATCTTGTTATAGTTCGGCTTTTTAATTTGCAACCATATTCCTTTGTGCCAATCTCTTTTTTACACCGTATTCAATTCGCTTTATATTTATAATTTTACGACAATTATTATGGGAGCTACTCATATAATGTAAAAAGGAGAAGATGCCTTTGGGAAAAACAAAGTATGTAATCGGGATTATAATAATTACATTAGTTATAGTAGCTTGTTCATATCAAGAACAAGAAATTAAAGTTTTTCGGCGGATTGGTGATGAAAACAAGTATGAAGTTATGAAAGTTATTACGGATAAAGAGCAAGCTCAGATAGTGAGAAAGATGATAGATAATATAAATTGGGAGATAGTAAAGTTTCAAATGGAACGTCCCCCTGATTACAAATTTGCATTTCAACCTACAAATGCTGAAGTCGACGTAAAAGCAATACAATATCAACTTTGGATAAGTCCAAATAAGGATAAAGTAGGTCTCCTTGGAGGAAGTAGATATTACCAATTGAATAAAGAAAATTCTGCCATTTTATTTGAAATCTTAACAGGAGAAAAGATTTCAAACGCGAATGTTAATGAATGAAGGAAGATTTTTAAGACCTACTGCATATTTCAACGAGGTTATTTTCATATAGATTCAATATTTTCTAAGATGAAGGGAGGAAACCATCAAAATTGAAGAGATTATTAAGTATTATTTTTATAAGCTTTATGATACTTAGTGGTTGTGAGGATATAGATGATCATTATTCTAGTATTGAGAAGGATTTCATTTCAGACATAGTTAATGATACCGATTTGGAGTACATTGATTTCAAGGGACATAGCGATAATTGGGCAGTGGTTTATATAGCATATAGGTTGAAAGGTGCTGATAATTTTAAATCAAGTTTGATTGCAAAATATATTGGTAGCAAACCTATCCCAACAGGTGAAATAAGTTATGAATACGATGCAGATAGTGATGTCGCTAGTGGTATAAGTCATTTAAGGAAAGAAATATATTTATCTGTTAACTCAGGAACTGTAGGGAATAATGAGTTAATGCCAATGAAAAAAACGAAGGTGAAGTTGCAAATTGGGTGGAATGAAAAATCAGACTTCATTGAATTGGAATCAAAGTAAAAATATAGATAAAGTAGTAGTTTTAGAAACCTGCCAATCCTTCATATAGATTGGCAGGTTTTATTTGTTCCTGAAGATTAATCGCCCCTATAGAGTAGATGTTTTCTTCAAGAGTACTCTTCGTTTTATCAGCTACAATTGTTAATGATGTAACAGGAAGGATATTTCATGGTGGATATTGAATATAGAACTAGGAACCTTTGGGGTGTAAGGAAAAAAGCGAGGTATTAACATGAGCAATTGGTGGTATGGCTTTTATTTTTTAGTATTGGGTATTGTAGCTTTTTTTACAGGTGAAATTGTAACGTTCATAATGTTAGGATTTATATTGCTAAGTCTTAACAATATAAACTCAACTTTAAAAAAGATACATAGAAGTAATGGTGGGGCATCCACTCCGAAAGAATAAGCAATTGTTATCCATTAGAATAGTTATTTGTTTTCTTAAGCAGGATTAATAGTATTAGTTCTTAGTGATAAGACTAAGGCTGTCGAAACCGTTTCGGCAGCCTGTAGGTACACACACTTTTACTTTGCTCAACTTCACTACTTTATCGTTTCTAATTCTCCTAAAGGAACCGCCTCAAAATCGATGACGTCATGGCCTTCATATGTAAACCTATGTTCATAGTTAATCGGGTCGTTAAGAATAGCGGGTAAGAAGTATTTTAAGTTTGCCATACCTTGATTATGGGGATGGAGAATCCAGTCAATTTTTTTCCAATCAAGAATTCCTTCATCTGTCTTCACTGGAGTAGCAAAGTGAAACTCATCAGGTAACTCCGCGACAAAGACGTACATCCCTCCACTAATCCAACTTACGATTCCTTTATATTCCGCAGTATCTAGTACTATACCGGTTTCTTCTTCCACTTCGCGCAAAATACATTGTAATGGAGTTTCCCCTGCATCTATCTTACCGCCAACGCCATTCCATATTCCCATCCATTCAGGATTTTCGCGATTAAGTAGTAATATATTATCACCTTGTCTAATAAAGCAGATAGTATATTTATACATAAGTAACCTCCGAACTCGAATCTTAATTGTATTCTATCATTTTTGCTTAGAATATTCTTTCTTTTTTAGATTGTAAAAGATGTATAATGGGTTATAAGAAAAATTTTCCAAACAGGAGAGGGGCTATTCTAGTGCATGTAGTCATTGCAGGTGGAAGCGGCTTTATTGGGAAAGCATTACAGGAACGGTTAATAAATGACGGTAATCAAGTAACTATCTTAACAAGAAATCCAGAAAAGGTTAAAGAAACAGAGCAGCTCAAAGCCGTTCAGTGGCTAGTTGAGAATAGTGAGCCTGAAGAACAATTACATCAAGTGGATGCGATTGTAAATCTAGCAGGCGAGTCTATTAATGGAGTCAGATGGACAAAATCAAAAAAGAAGAGAATATTAGACAGTCGTATGACAGCAACACGAGAAATCATTCGAATTATTAGTGCATTAGAAGTTAAACCACAAGTACTTGTAAATGGCTCAGCTGTTGGATTTTATGGAATGTCTGATACGGAAATATTTACAGAGCAATCGACAAGTGTTGCAACTGATTTTCTTGCGACCGTTGTGAAGATGTGGGAAGCAGAAGCAATGCATGCCGAACAATTTGGAGTTCGTACTGTGTTTGCTCGTTTTGGAGTCGTGCTTGGGAAGGAAGAAGGAGCTTTACCATTAATGGTTCTCCCTTACAAAATGGGAGTCGGTGGAACAATAGGATCAGGGAAACAATGGTTATCATGGATTCATGTTGCAGATGCAGCTGGTTTACTCCATTTCGCAGTCGAAAACCCAGAAATAATTGGTGCGATAAATGTCACCGCTCCTGAACCAGCAAAAATGCGTGAATTCGGTAAAACAATTGGAAGAGTACTGCGTCGCCCACATTGGCTACCAGTCCTGAGTTTTGCGATGAAGACATTACTTGGTGAAATGAGCGATATGCTCTTACGTGGGCAATGTGCGATACCAGAAAAAGCAATGCTGAACAAATACGAATATCGATATCAGCAATTAGAAAAGGCGTTGGAAAATATACTGAAAGACTGAATTAACAAGGAACTGACAATACTTATATAGTAATTTCTAATAGGAGGTAGAGTGATGGATGATAAAGAGTTACGTAAAAGTATATTACAGCAATTAAATCACATCCTTACGGAAGCATTAGTTGATTATAATGTAAGGATCTACCTATTTGGCTCATGGGCACGTAATGAAGAAAAGCAGAGCTCTGATATTGATATTGCTATTGAATCTCTTGAGGAAATTCCTGTAGAAAGTTGGATAAAATTAATAGATAAAGTAGAAGAATCGACTATTCCATATAATGTGGATGTTGTAAATTTGAAAGAAGCTAGTTCTAGCCTTATCCAAAATGTACATAAGGAGGGGATCTTATGGAAAGACTTCAAGAACGGATAAATACTGCGAAAAATGCTTTAACGGCCTTTGGAGAGCTTGTTGTGATTGACCTGCCGAATGCGATTGAGCGTGATGCTTGTATTCAGAGATTCGAATTCACTTTTGAAGCCTGTTGGAAAGCAGGTAAGCAATATTTGTATGATATAGAAGGTATTGATGTAGGTTCTCCTAAAAGTGTCATTCGTAGTTTTCGGGAAATAAATCTTTTTAGTGCGGAAGAAGCCATTGTAGGACTGAAAATGGTGAATGATCGAAATCTGACTGTCCATACTTACAATGAAGAAATAGCCATCCAAATTCATTCCAATTTGAAAGCATATTATAACTTGTTAGATATTTGGATGGAAAGAATGAAAAAGGAAAGTCTACAGTTCACAAGTTTAAAAGAATTTGATAGTTACCGTAGTTATTTATTTTACAAAATAAAAGACAAGCTCTCTAAGGGAGCGTTATTAGTGTGGAATCAACTTGCTCAACGTTCTATTGAAGTGCCAGGAGTATGTTGGGTCCAAATAAATACAATTGCTGAAGCTGCAGGAGTATCTAGATCCACCGTTGAGCGTGCAATTCGGTTATTTAAAAAGTTAGGGGTTATTGAAGTAAAAGAAACTATTAGACCTAAAACTGGTGGCGATGGCGCAAACATTTACGTTTTCCAAAAATTAGGTGAAGGGGCGGAAATGAAGGGGCGCGAAGATACTCCAAATCCTTGTTCTCCAAAGGTTGACAGCCCAGAATCGAAAAACGATACTAAAATTTCTTTAGACTTAAATAAATATATTAATCATTTAAATACTACACGTACTCCATACATAAAATATGTTCCAAAATCCTTACAACACTTCCAAGCCTTTTTTGGTAAGCGAATAAAAGATATTTATGCACGTGTTTGGTTAGCAGCTAAGAAATTAGGTTTAAAGATAGATCAAGCAACAATGCAACAAATTGGATTTATAGCCATGGAAACATTAAAACGTTATGCCAAAGAAGGGAAATCATTAAGTGAGGAACAACAATACAAATGTGCTTATGTTATTGCGTATAAGCAGTTGCAACAACGTATAGACAATGGGGAAATCATTGATTTTAATAACTTGTATGGTAGCCTTCTAAAAAAAATTAGCATGAAGAAGGTTTATTCTCCTATGCTTAAAAATGAAGATTACACACAATTAGATGAATTAGGGGTGTATTAAGCATGGTAAATCAAAAGCTAAATGTCACCTTATCTATAGAAATTCCAGAAGAATACGTACTGATAACAAAAGTTGAACTAGAAGAATTAAAACGTAATGAATTAACTGGTGTTTATTGGAGCATGAAAGATTTAGAACAGCGTACAGGGAAAAAACATGAGTGGATTAAAGAAAATATTCTTTATCCAACACGATTCAAAAAGATATTGGATGTAGATAATGGCGGTTTTGTTTATTACCCTAAATCGAAAGGGCAAACATGGACCTTTCAAGCAACTGAAATGGCGAGTTTTTTAGAAGATTATTTGCATCCACTAGGCACTCATGTTAAAAGATAAATACTCTAATTCTAGTTTATTTTCCAATGTGCAAAGTTTATAATGAGGCTAACTCTATGGCTTTACCAATAAATTTGGAGGTATTTGACGCTTATGGATCATACTCTTGTGTTTTGCGAAATTAATATGAATCATATTCCAGTAGTGAATAGTTGGTACCATGATAATACTGATAGCTCTTATGTGGAAGAACTAACGGAAAGTTTTGTAATGTATGTGGCATCAAATCCCAATCATTATTGTTGGATAGTCTATCAAAATAACGTGCCAGTAGGTAAAGTAACATATGAAATAGTCGAACAAAAAGCTTACATAGATATTCTTATAAGACCTGATTATCGGCGTAAAGGTCTTGGGAAAAGGATAATTGAAAAAGTTATAAGTAGATCCGAAATTTCATCAATCAAGCAAATCGTTGCAGGGATTAAACATACGAATACAGCAAGTATAAATTTATTTAAATCAGTAGGGTTCGATGCTGAGGGTAGTGAAATTGATAGCGATGGTGGAAATATTGTATGAACTTAAACATTATGGCTTTTTATTCTTCGTTTGGAGTCGCGTCATAATCTGATTTTCTTTCAGAAGGAATGATTAAACTTTCTTCTTGTGACTCGAAAATTATTGCGTTTTGCTGCTTTGATTTTTTTACATTAATCTTCATTAATTCATCTTTGTGTTTTTTTACTGTTTTGTTTAGTCCAATTGCAATTTTTTCGGCTTCTTCTATTCCGACAATATTAAAATATTTCTCGAAAATCGCCCCAACTTGAATTAATCTTCTGGTGCGTTCTTTTCTTTCTTGCTCTTTAAATCGATTCAGCATTCGCTCTTTCCTTGCTTCTAGTTGGCTGATTTTTGTATTGAGTTCTTGCAATTTCTCTCCATTGGATTTTCGTCCCAAAGACAATTCATCCTCTCGTGTCGTTTATTAAATCACCACTCCGCTAATATACAAATCTATTAACTAGATTATAGTCTAAATTATGGCAGATGTGCTATAATTACCCCGACGAAGAATGAGGAAGGGCGCATTTATACACCCTTATCGGGTGCGTGCGGTTGCTTCGCAACAATAACATCAAACCGTTCGCCTGACCGGCGGGGTTGCTGTCGCAACAAAACAGATCGCCTACGGCATCACCAAACAAACAGAAGCAATCTTCGATTCTTCTATTTTTTGAGTTTAAATGATACGCGGTGGCGAAAAGAAAGGGGGCAATAATCATGGCAATCTATCATCTATCAGCACGAATCATTTCTCGCGGAAAAGGACAATCTGCTGTAGCTGCAGCTGCATATCGTTCTGGTGAACGTTTGCTTGATGAAACTACTGGTGAGATAAAAAAATATAAACGTGAAGTGCAACCAGAAACCATGATTTTAGCTCCCAACCATGCCCCGGGTTGGGTATACAATCGGCAGCAACTTTGGAACGAAGTAGAGAAAATCGAAAAGAACAAAAACAGTCAGTTGGCCAGGGAATTTAATATTGCTTTGCCGAGAGAACTTTCCAACGATGTACAAAGAAAATTAATCCAACATTATGTACAAGATCAATTAGTAGATAGAGGCATGGTTGCAGATATTGCGATACATAGAGATGACAAAGAAAATCCTCATGCACATGTCATGGTAACAGTTCGTTCTTTTAACGAGAACGGCGAATGGGAAAGTAAGAAGAAAAAAATATATCAATTCGATAAAAATGGCGAAAAAGTACGGGATGAAAAAGGAAAACCAATCTATACGACGGAGAGCATAACCGATTGGAATGAGCGAAAAACGTTGGAACAATGGCGAGAGATGTGGGCAGAATATGCTAATCGTTATTTAGAACAAGCAGGGATCGGTGAAAAAATCACCCATCTATCTCATGCGAAACGTGGATTAGAACAATTGCCAACGATCCATTTAGGTCATGTTGCACATGCCATGGAGAGGCGTGGAGAGGAATCTGATCGAGGAAATATTAATCGTGAGCGCCAGCAATACAATCAAGAAGTAGTCGTAGAACTACAAGTGTATCGAGAAGAAAAGAAAGCTTTGGAGCAAGAATTAGCACGCAAGCAGCAAGAGGAAGAAAAAGCAGAACAATTCTCCACACCGGAAGAACGTACTCACCTACTAAGTGCGGAGAAATTCTTGAAAAAGGAGCCAACATTTGCATCCATTTCTAAAAGATTAGAGCAAATTGCTCGATTTGAAGATAAAAATGACAAAGAATATCACTCACTTGTACAAAAAGACAAGGATTTTCAGGAAATTAAGCAACAATATTATGGTATCTCTGGATCTCAAAATCGGATTACCTATTATCAAGAAGAAATGGATTCGCTTGGATTGGTCAAAGGGGTAACCAAAGAAGGAAAACAAATTAAACAATCAGCTGAACATGAGATTATAAGGCACACATCCATTATTAACGAGCATGAACAAAACTTAGTCCTTTACCAAAGAAAGTACAAGTTTACTAGTGAATCTGAATTTAATCGCATTTATGATGAATATCAAAACAAACGATCTGAATTACGTGAACAAAATGGAAAGCGACGTGGGGCGATTAGCCGTGAGCGTGATGTACTCCAAAAAGCACATATAGCCTTAGAAAACCGTTTTGTTCGGGAAGTGGCTGCTAACTATCCTGATCATCCTGAAATGGTCTATATGCGTTATGAGACAGCAAAAAGCATCGATCGTTTAAACAAAGAAAATAACACCATTTTATCGATGGAATATTTCAAGCAAATGGTGGATTCGTCTAAAGAGAATCTCCAACGTGTCACAGCACAGATAGGTCATCTCAAAAATGAGCCAATTCGCTTACATCAGGTAGAGGGTTATTTCGCAGGCTATCAAGAAATGAATGCTCTTGTAGAAAAATACGATAATAATCTGTTTTTAAAAGGGAAAATGCTTGTTTCTCCATCGGCTAATCAAGAGTATAGCAACGCTATATCGGAAAAGGAAAGATATCAGCAGCTTTTCGAGCAACACAATGTGAAAGATATGGAGGATCTGATTAGACAGAGAAAACAGGCCAATTCCGCGTTGCATCATCTTCCGGACCTTCAACATCAATTAGATCAATGGAAAGGGAGCTTTAGCTTTTTTGAAGGAATTATTCAAGGGGTGGAACAAGCACAACGTCAAATGGAGCATGAAAAGCAAAAAGAAAAGAAAAAGCCTAGAGGTTTACGGAAACGACGTAGACTTGGAATGGATGAATTAGAGTTATAGGGAAAACTCTTCGAAGCCCCCTTTGTTTTATGATATACTGATAGTATGAAAATCAGAAAATCGGAAACGCTAGAGAGGAAGGAACATATAATGGCAGTAAACATTCCGGAAAGAAGGGATCGCATGAAGGAACGCTTGACGATTCGTAAACGTGGACAGGTAACATTGCCGAAGTCTATTCTAGATAGCTTTGATTTACAAGAAGGAGATACGATTGAGTTAGAAATAAATGAGCATGGAGAAATTATTTTGGTTCCCATGATGCAAATTCCGGCTAGCCAAAAATGGTTTTGGACGGAAGAATGGCAAAAAGGGGAACAGGAAGCTAATGAAAATATTAAAGCAGGTCGTGTAGGGGATCCCATTTCTAGCCAGGAAGATTTGGATCGCTATTTTGCAGAATTGGATAACCTTGACTCATGAAATTAGTTCCAACTGCTCGATTTACAAAGGCACTTTCCAAACTGGATCCTCCATCTCGAAAGGTCATACAGAAGGCTTTGTCTTTAATGTTAGAAGATTTCACGCATCCATCCTTACGAGTGAAGAAAATGAAAGGGTATCAGAATCCGAATGTGTGGGAAGCGAGTGGTAACATGGATCTTCGGATTACATTTGAAATCCAGAAACCGGATCAAATCATTCTAAGAAATTGTGGTCATCATGATTCTACGTTGAATCGCCCTTAACAAACCTTTTAATGAAATAGATTCATGGATATATAGAACAAAAAGCTTATTAAATCAAAGGGTTTTAAAAATTAAACCCTTGAAGTGGTTGCATGAAGCCATTCAAAGGAGTGTATCATGTGTCTCCAGAAACTTTTGAACAAATATATAATAGAGCAAAGTATCAGCTTGAATTAGAAGGGTTTATATTAACTGAAGAAGATAAAGAGGTCATACGGAAGGTTGTAATGGGGGATATGTCGAGACAGAAGTTAATGGAGATACTACAGAATGGAAAGTGATTCATATTGCTGCCACATAGAGAAAGAACCTATCTCTTGTAAGAGATAGGTTCTTTCTATTTACATCGCTCGCAACGACGTAAAAAGTAAAAGTTCTACTACCAATTGAAAAAGGAATAATTCCTCTTTCACCATCTCTTTTATTATAATCGATTTTGTCCCTAAATATCACCCTTTTTTTAGAGCTACTTTACCCCTGTTTCGAGAGAAAACCCCCTAAAAAAATAAAAAAAGCCAGAATTCGGCTTTTTGTCATCAATCATAATCCTCTAACACTGATTTTAACGTATACAAACTAATCTCTAATGTAATACAAGAAATGATCAAAGCGGTTGCTATCATCCATCATTTGTGAGGCTGAAAATCGGAAGTCCAAATATTTGGGCAGGGTTTATTGCATGAAAAAGTTCCACGGTTTTCGTTGATGTAGAAGGAAAAACTTACTATGGTAACGATGTATATCTTTTGGATATAGCCAGTACAAAACGGAATCCGTAGATGTTTGATTTAATGGATTCAATGTTTATGTCTACTAAAGTAGTGAAGCAACTTTCTTCTTATTTTTCTTGTGCATTTAAAATCATCCATCTTTGATTTTCTTTTTTGAAGGTTAGAAGAATCTTTTTACCATCTTTATTTTTTATTAATATATATGCCTTTGTTGGCTTTAAAAAGATAATGGGTTCCCCAATAGTTCCTTGTTTATACAAATTTGCACTCACTTCATATAAATCGTAAAGCGAGCTATCTCGCTTTAGTAATAGACCTAGGTTAATAATAGATAGTTTTTCGTATCCGTCGAATCTTAAGTTAAAGGAGGTATTGAATTCATTCAATATTTCCTTTTCTAGTTTAAGTTCCTGATTTTCCACTTTTTCCGCATCTTCTAAGGAAACAGCATAATATGCATTTTGTGGTATTAAAAACAAGAAAGTAACTATACAAAAAAGATTAAATATAACTTTCATCATTTCACTCTCCTACTTACTAAATTTTTAGAAAATAAAGAAGGTTTTTTGTGATAACCGTCGAAATTTATTATTAACAAATAAGGAGGGATTTATTGATGAAAAAGATTCTAGCAATTTCAGCTTTACTAGTAATGATGTTGTTGCCAATTGCATCTGATTATGTTTCCGCAGGATCAATTACCTTTAATTGCTTTGAAGGAGGAAAATGTAGAAAGTACAATGAGATTACACTGTATGGCGTAACTTTACAATTTTCTGCACATAGTGTTGTTACGAGTCAACCTCTTTATTATCACGATAAAATAACTCATACCAGAACACTTATAATTGCAAAGGAAGGTTCAACAACCATTAGAAGTGCTGATACCAAAAAAGAACCAAACGATACTTATATAGGAGTTCTTTATTCTGACGGAGTTAAAGGGAGAGTTTATAAAGGTGAGTCAACTCACTATTATTATCAAGCTAGCGGATTAGCTACAGTTTCAGATCATAGTACTAGCTATACTTATCCCTAAAATTCATGATATTTTTTATTTTTTTCATAAAAAAGGGGATCTTTCTTCGGAATGATCCTTATTCTTTTGTTTGTAGGAGGAAAAATGAAGGGTAGACTTAGATTCAGTATAATCTTGCCATTGTGTCTACTTGTATGTTGGAGTTTATATTACTCTTTTTATAATGGACATAATAATAAAGAAAAAATAGGACTTAGCACAGAAGAAGAAAATTACGGGATGTCGTTAAAGTTTTGGGACGACACTCACTCCTTAACCCCTTATCAACTAACGCATATAATTCAAAGTGAAGAAAAATATAAACCCAATATAGAAATCACAAATAACTATCCAGAAAGTAATAAATACAGAATATTTTTTTTCATGGACTATCAACAAATATCAGTTGAAATTAATAAGAAGAAGGTTTTATATTTAGATGTTGATTTAAATCCATTTGAAAAAGAATCTATGATGTTCACTTTACCTAATATCACAGAGGGAAGACATGATTTTGTTATAGTTGTCGCCAAAAATTACAATAACCCTTTGAAAGTAGATGAAACTACATATTCTAATTATCTTATTAGGCGTACAACGATAATTAAAGGTAAAGATGCTGACCCGAATATTAAATTTACTACATGGAAAAATTTAAACAAAATTCAAAGCGAGCCTAAAACATTATTCATTTCCCAAAAACCAACTTCAGATATTAGTGATATATCGAATATTTCTAAACCGAATTTTTGGTTAAATATTCCTACTGACCAAGAGAATTTTGCAATGATTGGAATTCTAGATGGGCAACAAATAGATATAAGTCATAATTTCATTGAAAATGGCGAATTTACAGGATACTTAAATATTCCTATTTCAATTCAGAAAACAAAGAAACAGCGACAAAACTTATTTATTGCTACTTTTAATAATCCTTTTCAACGAATGGAAGATGATGAGGGAAATTTAATAGATTTTTTTGGGTTTGAGCTTTTAAATAAAGTTGATATTGAATAGAAACAAAATGTATATATATAAGAGATTCTATTCAACTAACAGACGATTTTTGTTGCCTTAATGGCAGGAATTGAAAACTATATAAAATAGTCACAATCAAGATTGGAATATAAATATATACAAGGTAGATCCGAGGGTTAAAATACTTTACCCTTGGATTTTTTGGAAATCAATTCTATTTTTAGACACCCTTTTCTCATTTATTAGATTGAATACAATCTTACAAAACAAAGTTTGATAAATCCTTTTCGATTTCTTCGTCCGTGATACCTATATACCTTAAAGTGATTTCTGGATGCTATGGTTGAGTATTGTTTGGAGCTTCGCAACGTCCTTCGTTTGCTTATAAAACCAATACCCAAATGTTTTTCGCATGGTATGCGTTCCTATGCCATCGTTAATATCTACCATTCTAGAGGCCTTGTTTAGCTGTCTATAGGCCTGTGTTGGAGTAATAGGATTCTCCCCTTTCCGACTTGGAAAAAGCCATTGTGAGTCGATTTGAGCAATATACGACTGTATTTCATCGTAAATGTTCGTGAGATTAATAGTACGTGGCTTTTTTGTTTTTCCTTCTTGGATCAACACTTTCTTTTTGCGCTTCACATCGGCTACTTTTAGTTGTAATAAATCCCCTACTCGTAAACCTGTATTGATTCCGATTAAAAAAAGAATGTAATCTCGTTCCCCACACCATTTCTTTAAACTCCATTTCATATCCTCGATCTGCTGCTTACTTCGAAGTGGCTGCACATCTTTTATCTGTTTTTGATTATTCATTTCCAATCATCCTTTTGCATTCAATAAAATCAGCGTTTTGAATGTACGATTTTTTCACGTAAATCTCGTATAGCAAGGGAATTCTACAAAGTTAATAAAATAGCGAAAATGAATGTATGAAATTAGTCAATTTCATACATTCATGTTTTGTTGTCCTTTATCACTATTGGTTTTAAAAATAATCGGGTTTATAAAGTTTGATTTTTGAAATACAAAAGGTTATTGGATAATTTCCAAAATTGCTTAAAAGGTAAGAAGCCCAATCCTTTGAAAAACCAAGGAATTAGGCTTCTTACCTTAAGGAAATAAATTGGACAAAGACTTTATGTCAAAAAGGTTTCAACTGGAATGACATAAATATTTTGTTTAAGAATCTCTGTTTTACATTCTTCTGGTGGATAATCAAATAATATTAGAATTTGACTATTTTCTTTAGTTTGCATCTTATTGTTTATCTCATAATAGTTAATAGTTCCGTGAAATAATAATTCTAATAGATATTTATTTCCTTTCGGAGCTTGATTAAACCACCAAGAATCAAAATATTGTAGTAAAGATTCTATATTTTTACTGGCATTTTCTTTAAATAAAATAAGTAAGTTTTTTTTGTAAAAATCTTCTCTTTGTACATAGTTTTTGTTAACATACATTCCTCTAATTTTTTCTTCCCATAAATCTATCATTATTTGTTTGAAATTTTCATTAAAATCCTCATGGGGAATGGGAACTTTCGGAAATTTTTTTTTATTATATACGTTATTTATAAATACTAAAAAGTTTAATTCGTCTGGGATAACAATTGTAAAATTTTTCATTTTTTTACACCACCTGTTATTTTTTTTATGTTATCATACAATTGTGAAGATTACGATCGGATTGGGAGAGAGAATAAATTTACAACATTCAATCAAGGAGGCATTATGAAAAAAATAATATCTGTTTTAATTCACTAGTGTTGCAAAAATAATGTCGTAATTTTCAGTTTTATTATATCTTCTGTTTAGAGCCAAAAAAGTAAATACCGAATTAAAGGTGGCTCCATCCATTTGGAAATAATTTACAATTAGACCTGTGTGACAACGACAATTTGCTTATTAAGGGACGGATTTGCCTTCAATCTTTCGAAGCCAAATATGCGCTGGTTTCCATAATGCAGCCCTTAAATAACGGCTAATTTGTAGCGTTTTTCGCTTGCTTTTTGTTTCAATTTGCACAAGAACATGAAGGCAAAAAACAATAAGTGCGATAAATACTTGGTTTTGAATCGCCCATTCGCTCTGACCGTAAAACTTCTTAATGCT
>VEFU01000019.1 GCA_007679095.1 Paenibacillus bovis | reverse complement strand
CAAGTTAGCTGAGGCCGTGCCCGCGGAAAGCGAGTGTACAGGAGCGAAAATCAACAACAGAGTTTAACAGAGCTTAAATTTTATAACAGTCACTTTTGATTTGTTTAATACCATTTAGCAAAAACAATTTGACAAAGAAAGAAATGCGTTATATAATTATCTCGAAACTGAGATATTAAATAAGGGGGGATATACATGACCCAATCAACAGCTCAAGAAGAGGAACTATCCCTTAAGTTATTTGTAGTGTTAACTCGTACGCTACAATCTATAAAAAAGCGTGCAGAAGAAGATATTAAATGTTTAGGATTAAATCCTACGGAGTTTGCAGTTCTAGAATTGATTTATCATAAAGGGGAACAACCGATTCAAAAAATAGGAGAAAAGGTCTTAATCGCTAGTAGTAGCATTACGTATGTAGTAGATAAATTAGAGAAGAAACAACTATTAGTGAGAAAACCTAACCCAGATGATCGACGAGTTATTTTTGCAGCTATTACTGAAAAAGGGACTGCATTAATGGAAGAGATGTTCCCGAAACATAAAAATGCTATGCAAGAAATCTTTGCTGGTTTAAACATGAAAGAAAAAGAAAATATGATTCAGCAATTGAAAAAACTAGGCTATTACGCAGAAAGTAATAACATTCGTTAAGGAATATCTTTAAAACTAAAATTCAAGAACCGCTAACCAATTAATTAAAATTGGTTTTAAAAATATCCAATATCTCTAATTGAAGATATTTTACTTCGTAGTAATAGGGCTTAGAATGCCGAAATGAACAAATACTACAAAAAAGGAGTGCTTGTATATGAAGAAAACAGAAGGGATACACCATATAACTGCAATCGTTGGTCATCCACAGGAAAATGTTGATTTTTATGCTGGAATCTTAGGATTACGATTGGTAAAGAAAACTGTTAACTTTGATGATCCTGGTACGTATCACCTTTATTTTGGAGATAACCGTGGGAAGCCAGGAACGATTATTACATTCTTCCCTTGGGCAAACGCATATCAAGGAAAGATTGGTGGGGGGCAAGTAGGGGTTACGACGTACGCTATTCCTACTGGTGCAATGTCTTTTTGGGAAAAAAGATTAGCTAAATTTAATATTAAGTTTACAAGGTCAGAACGATTTGGAGAAACATATCTCCAATTTGAAGATTTTCATGGGCTACAGCTGGAATTAGTGGAGCGAGCAGAAGGGGAGACGAATAACTGGACGTTTGGTGATGTGACTCCTAATGTAGCAATTAAAGGATTTGGTGGTGCCATCCTATACTCTGTTAATCCAGCCGAAACGATACAAACATTGCAAGATATTATGGGGTTGGAAATGGTTGGGGAAGAGGGTGAACTCATTCGCTTCCAATCATATGGAAATATCGGAAATATAATCGATGTTATCCAAACACCAGTAGAACGTGGAGAAATGGGTGTTGGAACCGTTCATCACATCGCATGGCGAGCAAAGGATGATGAAGATCAATTAGATTGGCAACAATTCGTTGGAAATAACGGATATGGTGTAACAACGGTAAGAGACCGCAATTATTTTAATGCGATATATTTCCGTGAACATGGAGAAATACTATTTGAAATTGCTACAGATCCCCCAGGATTTGCACATGATGAGTCTTATGAAACAATGGGGACAGAGTTAAAATTACCATCACAGTATGAAAAGTTTCGTGAAAGACTTCAACATAAGTTAATTCCAATTAACGTTAGGGAACTAGAGTAGGGGGGATACCATTGTTATCCTTTAATCCGAAAGATAATACAGAACGAGAAAATTATAAATTACTAATAGGAAGTATCATTCCTAGACCAATTGCATTTGTTACGAGTGAAGCAGCAGATGGAACCGTAAATGGTGCGCCTTATACTTATTTTAATATCGTATCATCTAACCCACCTTTGCTCTCGATTGCCATTCAGAGAAAGAGTGGTCAGTTAAAAGATACAGCAAGAAATATATTGGAGAAGAAAGAGTTTGTTGTTCATATCGTTGATGAGTTGAATGTAGAAAAGATAAATGAAACAGCAGCATCTTTGCCTCCAACGCAAAGTGAAATAGATGCAGCAAAGTTACAGCTTATTCCGAGTGAAGTAGTGTCTGTGCCAGGTGTTGCAGAATCGAAGGTGCGGATGGAATGTGTATTAGAGCATTCTATCGAACTTGGAGAAGATGGTGCAATTGGAGTGGATCTTATTATCGGCAAGGTTGTTAGATTTCATATAGATGAAAAAATCTATGATGAGGGCAGAATCAATCAAAAGGAACTTGCAGCAGTTAGTCGTCTAGCAGGTGCCGATTATGCCAAAATTGGAAATGTATTTTCCTTGGATCGACCAAATTAATTAGTGATGAAGGGAAGATAAAGATGTTACAAACATCAGGAATTCATCATATTACAGCAATCGTAAATGATCCTCATATAAATGTTGAGTTTTATTCAAAAGTTTTAGGACTAAAGCTTGTGAAGAAAACGGTAAATTTCGATCGACCAGAGGTGTACCATTTATACTTTGGAAATAAACAGGCAGACCCTGGTACAATCATTACTTTCTTCCCATGGAAGAACCTTGCAAATGGACGAATTGGTACAAAGCAGGTTGGTGTTACAAGCTATGTTATTCCTCCAAATTCAAGTGATTTTTGGGAGCGGCGGTTACAAGCTAAGAATATTCCAACTACAAAAGCTAATCGGTTTAATGAAACATATATCCAGTTAAAAGATCCAGATGGATTGGAAATAGAACTTGTTGAGCGTGATGTGGAGTATGATGGCAACCCACGCTCGGAAGAAATACCTTCCGAATATGCAATAAGAGGATTTGCTGGAGCAATTCTTTATTCTATACATCCTGATAAGACGAAAGCTGTGCTGCAACATGTATTAGGGATGGATCTCGAAGGTGTAGATGGTGAATATGTTCGTTTTAAAACTTCTGCTTCATTAGGGAACACGATTGATATAAAACTATCACACTCTGTTAGAGGATTAGCCGGCGCTGGAACTGTTCATCATATCGCATGGCGAGCGAAGAATGAAGTGGAGCTACAGCAATGGAAAGAGTTGCTTCAGGCAAAAGGATATGAGCCTACAGAAATAAAGGATCGCAATTATTTTAAAGCATTGTATTTTAAAGAAGATGGAGAGATCCTCTTTGAAATTGCAACAGATTCGCCAGGGTTTACGGTCGATGAGAATATAAAGGAACTAGGTACAAGGTTAATGTTACCTAGTTGGCTAGAGGGAAAACGACAGGAATTCGAGAAAATACTACCACAATTATAAAAATACTGGAGGA
The DNA here is from genome assembly GCA_007679095.1 of Paenibacillus bovis. Taxonomy (GTDB): domain Bacteria; phylum Bacillota; class Bacilli; order Bacillales; family Bacillaceae_C; genus Lederbergia; species Lederbergia graminis. The sequence goes on along the minus strand of VEFU01000019.1, from coordinate 73,948 downwards.
CAATTAAATGAATCAACTTAAAGGTGTACACCATATTACAGCAATTACAAGTAGTGCCGAAAAGATTTATGATTTTTTTACGTATGTATTAGGGGTACGTTTAGTAAAGAAAACAGTTAACCAAGATGATATACAAACATACCATTTGTTTTTTGCAGATGATGTAGGTGGTCCGGGAACAGATATGACGTTCTTTGATTTTCCTGGTATTCCAAAGGGAGTACATGGTACAGATGAGATTTATAAAACATCATTCCGTGTTCCAGATGATAAAGCGTTAGAGTATTGGGTAAAACGTTTTGATCGTCTGAAAGTAAAGCACAAAGGGATTCAAGAGCAATTTGGTAAGAAGGTACTACCATTCGTTGATTTTGATGACCAACAATATCAATTGATTTCAGATGAAAATAATAAAGGTGTTGCTTCAGGGATTCCATGGCAAAAAGGCCCTATCCCATTAGAATTTGCAATAACTGGACTTGGACCTGTCGTTATACGTGTTTCTAATTTTGATTACTTTAAAGCGGTGCTGGAACAGGTTTACATGTTCCGAGAAGTGAATCAAGAAGGTTCCAATCATTTATTTGAAACAGGTGAAGGTGGAAATGGAGCTAGTGTTATTGTCGAGTATAATACGGTCCTTCCAAGTGGTCGCCAAGGATATGGAACGATACATCATGCGGCATTCCGTGTAGAAGATCGTGCTGAATTGGATAGCTGGGTTGAACGCTATCAATCATTCCGATTACCAAATTCAGGATTTGTAGAACGTTATTACTTTGGTTCTTTATATGCTAGGATTGCTCAAGGAGTACTATTTGAACTAGCAACAGACGGTCCTGGATTCATGGGTGACGAGCCGTATGAAACTCTTGGGGAGAAGTTATCACTACCACCATACTTTGAGGAAAAAAGAGATGAAATTGAAAAATTAGTTCGCCCGATAGATACAGTTAGAAGTACAAAAGAATTTGAAAAGGAATATGAAGATTAATTAGACAGAAGGAGATGTATTGAAGATGAAACATATTTTCCAAAAAGGTAAAGATGCAACGAGTCCAACATTGTTATTATTGCATGGTACAGGAGGTACAGAACAAGACCTTCTACCTTTAGCAGATAAAATTGATCCAAATGCTAATGTTCTAAGTGTACGAGGAAATATTTTAGAAAATGGAATGCCACGCTTCTTCAAGCGCCTTGCTGAAGGTGTATTTGATGAAGAAGACCTAGTTTTTCGTACAAAAGAACTAAATGCTTTTCTAGATGAGGCAGCTGAAAAGTATGAATTTGACCGTAATAATATCATTGCGATCGGTTATTCAAATGGTGCTAATATTGCAGCTAGCCTTTTATTCCATTATGAGGATGCTTTAAATGGTGCTATTTTGCATCATCCGATGGTACCGAGAAGGGGTATTGAACTTCCGAACCTATCTGGTAGAGCAGTCTTCATTGGTGCTGGTACGAACGATCCGATATGTCCAGCGCAGGAATCAGAAGATCTTGCTTCATTGCTAAGAGGAGCAGGAGCAGATGTCCAACTTCATTGGGAAAATCGAGGTCATCAACTAACGTTTACAGAAGTTGAAGCTGCAAGAGAATGGTATTTTAAACTGTAAATTGAAAATATACTAATATTTTGTTTTGGAATGAGCCAATATACATAAGTTGGCTCATTTTTTTCATTATTTCTTTAATAATGATAATTTCATATACGGTTGAAACGACATAGAGAACCTGTTATCATGAGGCGGGTGCGAAAATTGTTGTCGGAAATTGTCGAATAATTTCATTATTTCCTTTTTGAAATTGTCCAACTTTTTCAAAAGGTATGTATAGTCCGTATGCATGTATATTGTGATAAATAATATTTTAGGAGGTTCATAAACTTATGGCAAAAAGAAAAAGAGGACTATTTTTAAGGTCCTTAGATCGGATAGAAGTTGTCGGGAATAAACTGCCACATCCAGCAACATTATTTGCAATGTTGGCACTTTTGGTTTTGCTACTTTCAGCTGCGCTACAACCGCTTGGTATTAGTGTGGAACACCCTGGTCAAGAAGGGACTATGGTAGAAGTCAAAAACCTTTTAAGTGCAGAAGGAATTCAGTATATTTTTACGAACATGACGAGTAACTTCATAGGCTTTGCTCCATTAGGTGTTGTGCTTATTACGATGTTAGGTATAGGTGTAGCGGAACGCACAGGGCTAATTAGTGCTTTGTTAAGAGGGTTTGTCCTTTCCGTTCCGAATAGATTTATTACGTTAGGTTTAGTATTTGCTGGTATTATGTCTAGTGTTGCTTCAGATGCAGGCTATGTTGTATTACCACCACTAGGTGCACTCATCTTTGCTGCACTTGGTAGACACCCACTCGCTGGGTTAGCTGCTGCTTTTGCCGGAGTTTCTGGTGGATTTAGTGCTAATCTATTATTATCTGGTACGGATGCGATGTTAGGGGAGATGACAATTGCAGCTGCTGCAATTATTGACCCGCAATATGCAGGAAATATGAACATCGCAATGAACTGGGCATTTATCGCAGTATCCGTATTTGTATTAACTTTTGTAGGTGCTTGGGTAACGGAGAAAATTGTAGAGCCTAGACTTGGTGCATACAATGGAGATCAAAAAGAGGAATTAAAAGGTCTCCAAGCAATTGAGAAGAAAGGTCTTATATGGGCTGGTATTTCAGCCTTTGTCGGATTAGTACTTGCATTATTACTTGTAATACTTCCAGATGCACCGTTACGCGGCACGGAAGGTGATACAATGGCTCAAATCGTTCAATCACCTTTTATGAAGTCACTTGTACCAATTATCGCAATTTTATTCTTTATCCCTGGTCTTGCTTATGGGATTGTAACGAAATCCATTCGTAGTGATAAAGATGTTGCTAAACAAATGTCCGATACGATGGCTTCGATGGGAACATTTATTGTTTTGGCATTCACTGCCGGGCAGTTTGTGGCATTTTTTAATGAATCTAATATGGGCCTAGTTCTAGGTGTGTATGGAGCAGAATTTTTAGGTAGTGTTAACTTAACGGGTATTCCGTTAATTATCTTGTTTATTCTTATTACGGCGTTTATTAACTTATTTATCGGAAGTGCATCCGCGAAATGGGCGATGATGGCACCAGTCTTTGTGCCAATCATGATGCGACTTGGGTATTCGCCAGAACTAACACAAATGGCATATCGGATTGCTGATTCGTCTACTAATATTATTTCACCATTGATGACATATTTTGCAATTATTATCGCATTCGCACAGAAATACGATAAGAAAATGGGAATAGGTACCTTGATTTCTACAATGGTTCCATATTCAATGTTCTTCCTTATCACCTGGACAATTATGCTTATCATCTGGATGTTATTTGGTCTCCCTCTTGGACCAGGTGGCCCATTGCATTATTCACTGTAATCTCTTTAAGGAGTTAATAAAAGATCAAGTCCTACTAGGATTTGGTCTTTTATTATTACTGTTACATAGTTTATCAATTTGTAAATTTTTTCATAGTGAACAGAGGTGCACATGGTGATATCGTATAGATAGGTTTGAAAAGATTCGCAAAAATGAGGTGTTTTTTTGAAAAAGAGATTAGCTATCATTAGTACTCTATTAATCGTAATTACTATTATCGTTTCGGGAGTACTGTTTCTAAGTGAGAAAACTGCTGTTTTTAATAAAAAAAGCGTGACCACTCATACAGGGAAAATGATTACTTGTGCAAATATTACAGTAGATATCCAAGATGATATTAAATTTATTTCCGAACGGATAGAAATTAGAGAAGAGCAAGAACGCATAAGGTTAGAAAAAGAAAGAATGGAGCAAGAAAAAGAAAGATTACGCTTAGAGGAAGAGAAGCGCAAAGAGGAAGAAAGATTACGTTTAGAAGAAGAGAAGCGTAAAGAGGAAGAAAGGCTGCGTTTGGAAGTAGAAAAACGAAAACAAACGGAAATAGCAACTCAAGAAAGCTCGAAAAAAGAAAATAAGCAAAAGTCAGAAGAAAAAACTAGCGAGCAGCCTAAGCAGCCTGAGAAGGGAACACCAACTTATTCAGGAATCGTAGCTTATGAAAGAGAAGTTGTGAAATATACAAACATCGAAAGAGTAAAAAATGGATTACCAGAACTGAAAATAGATAACGAGACAAGTAAAGTAGCGTGGTATAAATCAAAAGATATGCAGACTGTCGGATATTTTGATCACACAAGTCCAACATACGGATCTCCTTTTGACATGATGAGTGATTTTGGCATTTATTATACTGCTGCAGGAGAAAACATAGCTTATGGATACCCGACGGCAAAAAGTGTTGTAGATGGATGGATGAATAGTCCAAGTCATAGAGCAAATATATTAAATGATATGTTCACACATATTGGCGTTGGTTATGTGCAAGACGGGCATTATGCAACACAAATGTTTTTAAGAAAGTAAAAACCAGTGTCGGACTTGGGGAATAGTACAAATTCATGTCTGACACGAAGTTTCTTAAAAGAACTGTATCTTATGCACTATGAATATATTACAATATAAGGTATATAATCTTTAAAATAATATGAAATAGGTGAGGGTATTGAAGCTGGCTTTGATTGCAGTGGTAATTATTGCTGCTATTGCACTTCTATTGACAATACAGGCTGGGAGATCGTTAGAGGATAAATATAGTAATGAGAAAAGTATTTCAAATCTTTCGATCATTTATGTCTTATTGTTTCCTGTTTTTGTTGTCGTAGTTATCGTAGCTGCTATTGTCATGTAAGGAGTTTAACTATTAGAGAAATCTGTTTTCACGGAGTAGCTATAAAAAGCAATGCTTATGTGAGACTTAAAGACTTGCTTACATAATTAATATTTATTTTAGACAAGTTTAAAATTCTCTAGAAGAGGTGATTTCTATGTGGTGGATTGTTGGTGTAATGGTATGTTCCGTTCCGATTATTGCTATTATAACAGATCATATGCGTTCAAGTGCTCAAATTAAGGGGCAATTTATTCAAGACCAACTGGAGCTGGAACGAATTAAACAGCAAAACTACTTGTTAGAAACGGAAAAAATGAAGCTAGAGTTGGAACGGATGCAAATAGAAAGTTCCAAAGAAGATGTATATAAAATAAAGTAATGGCTGGTTTGTTGTTCTAGAAATCCTCCTTATAAAAACACCGATAAAGTGTAATCGATCTAGAAAGGAATGGATATATGAAATTTGTGGATGAAAAAGTAAGCGATTTAGAATCGTATGAAGCAGATATTACTCGTCAACCAGATCATTGGGACTTCTGGGAACAAACAATTCAATTTGTAAGAAGTAAACCGTTGAATGAACAATTGCAAAAGCTAGATTATCCAATTAAGCAAATTGATGCATACGATTTAAGTTACCATGGGTTTGATGAAACACCTATTAAAGCACATTACATATTACCAAAAAATATAGTTGGGAAAATTCCTTGCCTCATTTTTTTCCACGGGTATGGTGGCCATAAAGGGTCGATATCAGATTATATTAAATGGACGATACAAGGATATGCTGTCATCGCTGTAGATGCTCGTGGACATGGAGAGACAGGGGATTATTCTAACTATTCTACAGAAGAAATGGGTAGCTGGGTGACGAAGGGGATTTTAAATAAAGAAGAGTATTATTATAGGAAAGTATATATGGACTCTGTAAGAGCGATCGACTTTGCTTGTTCTCGTGAAGAAGTAGATTCGGAACGTATAGCTATTATTGGAGCGAGTTTTGGCGGGGGAATTACATTAGCAGTTGCTGCTCTTGATGACCGCCCGAAACTTGCAATTGCGGATGTTCCTAATATGAGTAACATCGAGCTAGCCATCCTGGAGAAATTCGAAGGCTCCTTAACATTTGTTGATAGATTCCTAGATAGGCATCCAGAACATGTGGAGCGAGTATTCAATACGCTCTCTTATTTCGATAATCTGAACTTATGTGAGCAAATCAAATGCAAGGTTCGTGTCTCAGTAGGGTTAAAAGATCCAATTTGTCCACCAAAATCAATATATGGTGTATATAATCAAATCAAGTCGGAGAAATCAATGATTGTATATCCTTTCTCTGAGCATCATGTACATCATGTGGAACATGTAGATAACATGCTTCAATATGTAAATGAAAACTTGTAAATGAATTTAACAGAAAAAAGCCACATGATGATCATAATGACCATCTGTGGCTTTTCATTTATGGATTAAGAAGCACCCCAAACGCTTTCTAAAACATTCGTCTGATTGCGGTCAGGACCCACTGAAAAAGTAGAAATGCGCACACCAACAAGCTCTGATATTCGTCTAATGTAATTGCGAGCAGCTTCTGGTAATTCCTCAAGAGATTTACAGCTCGTTATATCTTCTTTCCAGCCAGGTAATTCCTCATATACAGGAACACATTCCGCTAATTCTCTTAAAGAGGCAGGGTAATATTCAATTATTTCACCGTTTGCTTTTTGATAAGCTGTACAAATTTTAACCGTATCTAAACCAGATAAAACATCAATCGAGTTGACACATAAATTCGTAATTCCAGAAACACGTTTAGAATGGCGCATAACGACAGAATCAAACCAGCCAATACGACGTGGGCGGCCAGTTGTTGTCCCATACTCTTTCCCTACTTCTCGAATTTGATTTCCTACCTCATCAAATAACTCGGTAGGAAACGGCCCATCTCCTACACGTGACGTATAGGCTTTACATACGCCTACTACTTTATCAATTTTAGAAGGTCCTACACCTGACCCTATTGTCACACCACCAGCAACAGGATTGGAAGAAGTGACAAATGGATATGTCCCTTGATCAATATCCAGCATGACCCCTTGAGCACCTTCGAATAAGACACGTTTCCCGTTATCTAAAGCATCATTTAAAATAACCGAAGTATCGCAAACATATTGTTTTATTTGTTGACCATATTCATAATACTCGCTGAAAATATCATCAAATTGTAGTGGTTCATGGTCATATACTTTCGTAAATAATCGATTCTTTTCCTCGAGGTTCATGTTTAAACGTTCGTGAAAGAAATCTTTATCCAATAAATCAGCGATACGGATTCCAACACGTGATGCCTTATCCATATAAGCAGGCCCAATCCCCTTTATAGTTGTACCTATTTTTTTGTCGCCTTTTTCATCTTCTTGTAATTGATCTAATACGATATGATATGGCAAAATGACATGTGCTCGATCTGAAATACGTAAATTATCTGTGGAAATTTGATGGTCGTGTAGATATTGGATTTCGGCTATTAATGATTTCGGATTGATCACAACCCCATTGCCGATTACTGCCAATTTTGTAGGATTAAATATACCGGATGGAATTAAATGTAGCTTAAATGTTTTTTCGTTAAATTTTATCGTGTGACCAGCATTATCGCCACCTTGATAACGTGCAATAACTTCTGCGTTCTCGCTTAAGAAGTCAGTAATTTTCCCTTTACCTTCATCGCCCCATTGTGTACCTACTACCACTACTGATGACATTTTCTCACCCCATCTATAAAGTCTATTTACATAATAAAGAAAAAGCGAACAATAATCAATAATTTTCGTTCAATGTTAGTATATTAGGGTATTATTCATATAAATATACATTTTTTGTATAAGCGGAACGTTATTTACGAAATTTAATAGTTTATAAGTAGAATCAGGAACTGTTGACAATTGACCGTACTGAACCTATACTGTCATATAGGATTAATAAAAAAACCTATTTTTAGGACGTGGACTTTTCTAGAGCTAGCTCTATTTTCGCCACACAACTGTCTTCTGGCATTTGTGTGGTTTTTTTGTGATAGGGAAAGGGGAAAGATTAAATGAAAACGTGGCATTATGCACTCATTGTATTTTTGGGCGGATGCTGTTATGGATTATTATCGACATTTGTTAAACTTGCTTATGCTGCTGGGTATTCGGTGACGGAAGTAACAGGATCACAATATATTCTTGGAGCATTACTAATTTGGTTACTCTTCTTATTTACGAAGAAGCAAAAGTTAATGTTTAATAAAGCTTGGAAACTAATGCTATTTGGAATTCCATTCGGCATGACAGGAATTTTTTACTATCAAGCATTACAAACACTAGATGCTTCATTAGCAATTATTTTCTTATTCCAATTTGTCTGGATTGGCACATTGATTGAATGGTTATTTTATAAAAAGAAACCAACTGCTACTAAACTACTTGCTATAGGAGTTCTAATTATCGGTTCTATATTAGCAGCAGGATTGTTATCAACTGGTGATACAACACTTACAATGGAAGGAACCATTTGGGGAATTCTATCTGCTATAACATTTACAAGTTCTATTTTTATAAGTGGTGCTGTTGGAAAAGATATACAACCAATATTGAAAAGTGCTCTTTTATCAACGGGTGCACTCATTGTAGTGCTAATTGTATACCCACCGATTTTTCTATTTGATATACATGTTTTAATGGGAGTAGCACCTTATGGATTCTTACTCGGTTTACTTGGCGTTGCTTTACCACCGCTGTTATTCTCGATTGGGATGCCGAAGATTGGTCCAGGACTTGGTACAATTTTAAGTGCTTCTGAGCTGCCAGTAGCAGTCATTATGTCAGCACTGATTTTAAATGAATTTGTTAGTTATTCCCAGTGGTTTGGAGTAGTCATCATCTTATGTGGTATTATGATTGGGAATGTAAAATTAAAAAGAAAAACAAATACGATACCGATGCAATATAATTAAAACAGCCAGAACACGGATCAATTCAAAGTTGAACCGTGTCTGGCTGTTTTTATAGGAGCCTTTTTGCTTTAGAACGTTTCTTTATTAGTTTAATAGCCTTCTCAAAGGATCCAGGATTTGGTTTGAATGGTGGTGAAAAACTCGTTATGCATTGATGTAGCTTTTGCTTGTCATCGATCACTTTTGTATTTTTACCAGTTCCTTTAGCAGAGGAATGTTTGTTGGAAAAGTAAACAATTCCTTGCACCCACATCGCCATCGCTTCTGATTTCAACATTTCTGCTGCATGGTATGTTTGCTGACGTAATATGGAGGTTGCAAAGTACACTTCTTTTTTTACTTCACGTCCTTTTTCCTCATTGATTATTGTCCATATATCAAAATCGGTGTTTCCCTCAAACCTTCCAGGCGATCTCTCTTCCATTATGGCGAAACAGCATGATGGAGAAATAACAAAATAATCGCAGCTGTAAGAACGTCCTTCAAATTCTACATAAGCTCCTTGAAACACATGGTGTGTATCGGGCAGATCAGCAAATGAGCGTAGTCGCTTTTTTTCTAATTCAAGATCGACACTTGTTCTGCCAATTCGAACAATCCGATAAATGATTGCAAGAAATATCACCAACACAATTACTCCAGAGAATGACAAGAGTGTTTCCTGAACTCCTAATCCAATGATGATAAATACAAATAACAAAACGAAAAGTGTTATTAAGTTTTGTCGATTAAAGCTTTGCTTATTTTGTGCTTCTGTATTTTTGGAACGATATAAAACAGCTATTATGTCCTCCTGGTAGTATAGTTATCCTAGTACAATAGTAACCTATTGTTTATAGACTTGCTAGATTTCCTAAATGTAATAGCAATTTGAAAAACAAAAAAACAGGGACAAGGGGCTTCTCCCCTGACCCTGAAGATTATAACTTGCTAACTGTTTCCAATAATTCACTCGCACTATAGACTACCTTATCTGGTTTTATATTCCCCTCTGGCATTTTCCGATTTCGGTGATTCATCCAAATTGCCTTCCAGCCTGCTTTCTTGGCACCGACTATATCGTTTGCGAATGAATCTCCAATATAAACCGTTTTTTCCTTATCAAGGTTTAACTTGTTCTCTAAAATTTGAAATGCTTCCTTTGAAGGTTTTGCATATCCTAAAGACTCTGAAATAAAAATATTTTCTTCCGGAATCCATTTTGATAAGTTCAATTGTTTGATCTTCATGGCTTGATGTCCATGAGAACCATTTGTTAGCACTGCCAGCTGTTTTGTGTGCTGAAGAGTTTCCAGTAACTCAACAACTTCATCGAATAACGTTATTTTCTGTTGTTCTTCTACATACGCTTCTTGAAATTCGATTGCTTTTTGATCACTAATTTCAATTCCGTATTCAGCACATGCATCTTTAATTCTTCTAATATGCATTTCTCTAACCGTTAATTCACCAGCAACTTGCTTATCAAACAATTCATCGCTATATTTTCTACTTGTAATGTACAGTTTATCTAAATCGATATTTGTGATATATTCCGGTAACATTTTTTCGCATGTTCTTTTGAAAGATAATACTTGATCATATAACGTATCATCTACATCAAATATAATTGTATCCATTCCATCTACCCCCGTTACCTATCATACCATCAAAAACAAAGCTAGGCACTATCGCATATGGATAAATACCTAGCCTCTATATCATTACTATAGTTATTTGAATGGTGCGCGTTCAGGGTTGTTAATGAATTCAGACACGTTTGTGAAAGTAATGGACGGATTCGATTCAGTGAAAAACCCATCTCTAGCGATGACAACACCTCTAAAAGCTCCCCCGTTGAAGGTTACTTTTCCTTGTGGCGCAAAGAGAATACCAGTAAGTTGACTACCACCAAAATTTCTAATATCAATATCTCCCTTACTAACAATGGTCACATTACTAGTGTCAGGATGCCAATCTTTAGCAGTAAAATTTGAATGAGAATAAATCTTGCTACCATCAGAAAGATCCCCATTTGTTCTTACTTCATATCCGTTTTCCATATACCAGCTATCTTCGTGAAAGGAAGGGGAGGATAAATGAAGACTTTTTGGTATATTCCCGTTATCTAGTTCATCCCATTTTTTTCGCACACCAACAATATTCACTTGCCTTTCAACTACTTTACCACCTATATATACTTCATCCGCTAAAATATAAGCATCCCAGTTTTTAAAAGTAACGTCCCCAGTAATAATGACTTTCCTTGCATCAATAATGGCACTACTTCCAAATGTTACGTTTCCATCTATATAAACTGTATTTGCATAGATTCGAGAGCCTCCATTATTGAGTTGAACATTACCTTCGATTCGCACGATATCGGTAGTATTTTTCGCCCCTAATTTAGTACTACTCCTAAATATAATCTCTTGCCCCTTTTTATTAATATAAATATTGGATACGGAGACTTCGTTATTACCGGTAAAAAGTAGATTTCCTTGATTCAGATTGCTTATAAAAATAGTCCCGTGTTGATTGGTGGCATTATCAACAGGTGTTGAACCATAAATTCCGAAATCAGAACCATAAATAAACACATTATTATTTTTTATTTGCTCATAAAAATTATCATCTACAGGGGGTTGATTTGGGATATCGACACTTATTTCATTTCGACTGTACCCATCAATGATTGTGTCTATTTCAAACTGATATCTTTGTGATGGGTCTGTTAAAGTAAAGGTAACTGGTAAATCAGGAATCCCCCCAGTGCTAGGAATTGGTTCCCAGCAATTACCTTCTCTAAATTCTTTTTTATCAAGCCATAATGTGGAGTCTAATATTTGTGCACTACTAAGCAATTGCTCCAATTGTTCATAACAAACTGGTTCTTGTTTTTGATGATGCTTTCTAATATTAGTGATAAGAATATTAGCTTCTTGTCTTAAATTAATATGGGCTTGGCTCTTATCATTGAATTTAAAAGTTGAAGTGAGTACACTGAAAGAAAGGATAATGATTAGACTCGTAATTGCCAATGCTGCTAGGAGTTCTATGAGTGTTATTCCTTCTTGCTGTGATATGTACCTTTTACACATAATGATTCACCGAGCCTTTAAAAATGATGTTGTTCATATAGGGTGAGAATATGAGAGATAACATGAAACTATATCTAAATCATAAAGGAGTAACATTAATTGAAATACTAGCATCTATTACGATTTTATTTCTCGTATTACTTTATTTTTTAAGTTTTTTTGGCCAAGCTACGTTACTTTCTACGAAAACAGAAGATAGATTAACTGCTATTAATATTGCTGAGAAGGTTTTAAATGAAGTAAGTGATGACTCTGCTGTGTATACAGGAAATAATCAGCTTATTGATGGTACTATATATCATCAAATGGAGATAATTCAGCTAAACGGAAAACAGTATTTTCCATATGTAAGTTTAACTCCAGAAACACCGGAAAGTTTACATCTGAAGGTCGTACATGTTCAGATTTATGCGCAAGAAGATTACAGTCCAGGAGCTACTCCTGCATCCGAAATATACGGATATAAGAAGGAGGAATCGCCATGATCTCCTTTAGAAAAAATCAATCCGGCTATGCCTTGATAACGGTATTACTTATCATTGCAATAATAGGTGTTATTACTCCACCAATTATATCAAATATCATAAATAGTACCCAGCAATTCAAACGATCAGAAGAGAATATACAATTTGAAAAACTGAGGGAAATGGGCATTTACTATATGGAAAATAGTCTTCAACATATAGTGAATAACTCTGAACCGCCTACTGGAATAGAACAGTATAGAACGGAGCTAGAATCAAAACTATATCAGTTTGTTCCAGAGCTAGGATTAAGGAAAGAAATGAAAGAAGATGCCCATGCTTTTCGATTAATAGTTGAAAGTGTAGAAATAGAGGGGGATGATCTGAAAATTACGTATCGGGTTACCCCAACGCTAAACGGGATATTTGAGGAATCCAATTCGTCAGTGGAAGAAAAAATCATTAAAATTAGGAAAGTCTCATAAAGAAAACGACTCTAACAGAATAATCCCATTTAGAGTCGTTTTCGTTTCTTATCAATTCAGTGAATGTAAGACCTTTTTTACACGTTCAAATAAAATATTATTTTCTAAGTGGACATGCTGAAATGTTTTCTTTTCCAGTTCCTCTAACTGACGATATACGAGCGAATATGTGGCACATGCTCCTTCAGGTAACGTGAAATTATTAGTAATATCTCGTAGTTCGAATAGAAGTTTACCAGTATTCTCGTGTTCTTCCTCTAGTTCCTGCACATGTGGTGTCACTTTTTCTACTAGCTCGTTTGATGGATTACGTAAAAATGTTAAGAGGAGAGGAAAGACATTCATATCCTCATCTTTTGTATGATCAAGTAGTTCTGTAGATAACTCTTCAAAGATTTCTTGAACACGATAAAGTTCTGGATGTAAACTTCCATGTACATTTACCACAGTGGATACATACTTAGAAAGCTCTGGTAATTGTTCACGTAATGGATCATGATACGTTTCTTGGATATACGTAACGAGTGTACGATCTCCAATTGAAGCAGGATCGAAAGCTTCACTAGGTTGTGTATTTTCCAGTTCTTTTATTTCCTTCAAAATTTCCTCTGGGTTAAAACCTTGCTCCATTGCTGCTGTTTTTAATGCAACTTTTCCACCACAGCAAAAATCAATCCGTAATTTGCGAAAGACTTCTGCACTTTGTGGTAAGGCAGTGACAATATCGGCCACTTCAGTATCTATCGTGAATTGAGTCATGTTGATACAACTCCCTTTACCTATCATTTATTTCATCATAAGGGATTTTGCTTTTGGTTTTTGTGACGTATATCACATTGTCAAAATATAAATAGATTTTTATATAAAACAGAGGAACTATGTGGGGAAGTGCCCATTTTAGTGGGTACAAGTTGAATGGTCATCTGTCTATAAATAAGATGATGTGAGATTAAAATGTTAAGGAGTGCTACTTATGTATCCTAATTATTTACCGATGTACTATGATTATCCATATCATGTAGAAGAAAATAGTCCATACGAAGAGCATAACTCATACCATTCGGAGTATGATGAACGACAATTAGGGGGAATTCCGCCTTTCTTCCCACCATTTTTTCCACCGATGTTTCCAACACCAGGGCAAGGACCTGGAATCGGACCGGGTCCAGGGGGGCCTGGCCAAGGAGCAGGAGCGCCAACGACACCACCGCCAAGCTTTGTTCCGACTCAGGCGCAAACATTTGCGGTTGATCCAGGCGGTATTAGAAGATGTATGTTTAGATTTACCTACGTATGGTTAAGACGTAATCAGCAATTCTGGTTTTATCCAATCTTTGTTGGTCGTAATTCAGTAGCTGGTTTTCGTTGGACTGGATTTAACTGGGTTTACTTTGGAATAAGCTTAAGACAAATTGAATCGTTTACTTGTGTATAAAAAATGCCTATGTAGTAGGTAATAGCGACATCATTATTTCGAGGGACGGGGTTAATGAATAACCCTGTCTCTAATTTTTTTGAAACGAGGGTGTCTAGTTTCCACTCTTTTTTCTATATAAAATATGAGGTGTATTTTTAAAAAAGCCATAATTGTAGAGTTTTACGATATCTCCACGATACGTCGACGATACGTGGACAATAAAAAGAATAATAAAAAGAAAAAGAACAACAACAATAATAATAATAAATATAACAAGAAGAAGTATATCGTGGTTGTGGTAGTTGGTGAATTAATTTTAAGGTTGATAGAACTACCCTAATTCTACCAACGAAAAATTCACTTTTTTCTAGTATAATAGTTATATATTTTGTATAGAAGGGGAAAAGGGGTATGTTACGAAAACATTGGAAAAAAATAGTAGTAACTTTAGTAGCTGTCTTATTAGTCGTGGATATTGCTGCGAGTTTCTTCTTTTATCACTTAGCGATCTCACGTGGAGAGAAAACTTTTTTAGAGGATAATGCCGATCTCGAGGTTTCTGCAGAATCATTGGATGAAATGTTAGATGGTGAGTGGCGAGAGTGGGTAGCAAAACAACCATTTGAAGAATTACAAATGGAGTCACGAGATGGCCTAAGTCTAGTAGGTTACTATTTACCGGCAAAAGAGAAAACAGATAAATTAGTGATTTTTACACATGGATACTTAGGGCATGCGAAACAAATGGGAATCTATGGACAATATTACTATGAAGATCTTGGATATAACCTTTTCATGGCAGATGCACGAGGGCACGGAAGTAGTGAAGGTGATTATTACGGATTTGGCTGGCATGATCGACTAGACCTCATAGACTGGACAAAATTGCTTGTGAATAAGCTTGGTAATGAGACGCAAATAGTTTACCACGGTTTATCAATGGGAGCGGCGACAGTTCTAATGGCAAGTGGCGAAAAGGATATGTCTGAAAATGTTTCGGCTATCATTGCAGACAGCCCATATTCATCGGTCTATGAATTGTTTTCCTACCAAATCAAACGTATGTTTAAATTACCTCCTTTCCCAATTCTCGATAGTACAAGCCTAGTTACGAAGGCACTTGCCGGGTATTCATTTCGTGAGGCAAGCTCATTAAAACAAGTAGAAAAAGCAGAAGTTCCGATTCTTTATATACACGGAAAAGAGGATACATTCGTCCCTACGAATCTTGCAGAAGAATTGTATGAACATACAAATAGTGAAGCAGAGCTTATGCTAGTGGATGGAGCTAATCATGGAGAATCCTTTGTTTTAGAGAAAGAGGCATATAAAGAACGCTTAAATAGTTTTCTCTTAAAATATATAAAATAAGGCGCAAAGGATGTGAATTTCCTTTGCGTTTCCCTATATTTAAGATGATAATTTATATAAAAAAATAAAGGGGAATGTTTCCAGATGAATTGGAATTTATCGTTACAAGCCAAGCATGCCTTTGAAAAAGTGAATATCTTACCTATACCTGAAACAGATGAGGATTGGGACATACATATGGAGGACGCAAAAGAGGAGGGAATGGACCTTCAGGCTTCACTAGCAGCAGAACTGAATGAATGTAAAGAGCAATTACTTCAAGTACTCCCTCCCCGATTTCATCCATTTGTGCATAATGGAACACTAAATACGCCACAATTACCTAAGCATGTTCGAGAAGATTATTTGAATTGGATGCAAGGGGAAGAAAGAAAATTTGAAGCAGTTCTGGAAGCAGCACATAGCAATAAAGAGAAGACACTCGCTTCTTTACCAACATCTGTTCAAGAGGTTTACGAGCAAAGCTTACATGATGCGGTGATAGAGCGTATAGAACGTGATGATGATTCACTAAAAATCACATTAAATACAGCTAATGGATTTACGAATAAAGCTATTATTGAACTTACCTTTTCAGGGATTTTGGCTGAGCATTCAGAAAAACCAATAGAAGTTGGCCAGTGGTACATATACGATGAAATGATAAAAACGAGAAATGGGTTTGCCCTTCGTGTGATTTTTGAGTCTCCTGAAACGGAGTGGACAATCGAAGCAAAGGAAATAACTGCCGATTACTTTTATCGTCCTAAAGCGTATCATGATATTGCTGAAGAGGAAGATGTGAGATTTAATATGTTTCTAGAGCAATTGAACCCAGATTTTAATTACATTTTCATCACTCCAAACTTTAAATCCATTATTAAGGGATTCACAAAGGAAGTACCTTATTTAGAGCTCGAGGATAGTGAACTGGTAATTGAAAATGGAGAAGTATATGCACTTTATTCTGGAGAAAAAATAAGCATCGCTCCTAGTTTAGATGACTGCATCTCCTTTATTTACACAAATGTGTACGAGGATCCTTATGCACAATTCCATGAGCCATTACCAGCAGATGAACTGGAGTCAGCTGCACTAGGAGAAGATATGGAGCTCCAAACACGTGCATGGAATACGATGTATGAGAGTCCACATGAATTTGCCGATATAATTAATAGGGTATTAATGAGAGTAAGTTTTTCAGAAGAGAATGAGATGATTGCGAGTGTACTCGTTAACCATTTAAAGGAATTTGGTGTATTAACAGATGAAACGCTGCATAAGTATCAACAATTTATTGATGAATGACATACTAGTGGGAGATCATTATTTGGAAAAAGCATGTAAAATGGCATAAATAAACAAGGTTTACACAGACTACTACCGATACGATGTCAATAATTGAGAAATCTTTTGTTTAAATTAGGAGGAAACATCTATGGGTAGATTGTCTGGAAAGGTAGCTATTATTACTGGAGCAGCTAGTGGTCAAGGGGCAGAGGAAGCAAAGTTATTTGCAAAAGAAGGAGCAAACGTAGTAGCAACAGATTTACAAGCCGAAAAATTAAACGAAGTAGTAAAAGAAATTGTTGCAAATGGTGGAGATGCCCTTGCTATTGAGCATAATGTTACAGATGAAGAACAGTGGGGAAATGTCGTAAAAGAAACAGTTAATAAATATGGGAAGATAGATATTTTAGTGAATAATGCAGGAATAGGTGGAGCAGAAGGCTTTGGTGAAATCGACACTGTGGATCTGAATAGTTGGAATAAATTTATGACCGTAAATGCCACAGGGAATTTTCTAGGTATTAAAGCGGTAGTTCCAGAGATGAGAAAAGTTGGCCAAGGATCCATCGTCAATATCTCTTCCATGGCAGGACTTGTTGGTGGGGCTGCCGGTGTTCACTATACCGCCTCAAAAGGTGCAACACGCCTATTAACAAAAGGAGCAGCTGTTGAATTAGGGCCAGATAAAATTCGTGTGAATTCTGTTCATCCTGGATTCATTAATACACCAATGGTTTCGGTAGTGACGGAAGATAAAGAAATGACAGAAGGAGTATTAAAAGATATTCCAATCGGGTATATAGGTGAACCAGTAGATGTAGCGTATCTTGTACTCTTTCTTGCCTCTGATGAAGCACGCTTTATTACAGGTGCAGAAATTGCTATTGATGGTGGCCAAACAGCTAAGTGAGGAGTACTGAGCAAAGGTGCTTTTACAACTATTTCGTTAATCATCATATTTTCTGAATTAAGACACACGATATGCCAGTTTCTTTTTGAAATGGCGTTTTTATGAGAGAAAGGGTACTTTCCATTTGAAAGTACCCTTTACTCAATGATTATTTTATAGAAATATAAATATCTAACTCAGATTCATCGGAATCAGGATGGAACCTAGAATCGTAGTATTCGAAGTCGACTCCTGTACAAACACAATCCGTTTGCTTATCCCAAACATCATTGATGTATTCCCAATGGTCGCCGATTTTATCTGCTCCGCCTTTAAAGGTGAAAATGGCGTATTTTTGCGGAGGCAGTTTCAACACTTCCATTCCATTGGGGATATCTTCTATGTCTGTCACGAATCCACCAACAAAATAAGAAAAACCTTGTTCATTTCCATCAAAGCAAATGCCAGCAGAAACTTCCTTTATCCAATGTTTAATTTCGTTTTGTCGCTCTAAATATTTATTCGTCCCATAGTTGCGGAATTAATGTGCGAGTATCATCTGTTACGAGATAATTCCTTTGAAATCCAATTAATATTAGTTCCTCTTTTTCCATTATAGTAGGCTTCAATTTGCCATCTCACATTTCATAATATTTCTAACGAAGAAACGATAAAAACTATTCTAAAAGAAATTTAATTATCGATTATGAAACTCATTCGGATCAGCATTATGGCGTTCGCCACGGTCTAATTCCGCAATTCTTGCCATATCTTCGGCACTCAATTCAAAATCAAACACATCTAAATTTTCTACCATTCGAGAAGGTGTAACTGTTTTTGGAATGACAACGACATCTTCTTGAATATGCCAACGGAGAATTACTTGAGCTGGTGTCTTTCCGTATTTTTCGGCCAAATCTTGAATAACTGGATCTTCGATCACCTTTGTTCCATTCATTAACGGACTATAAGCTTCTACATAAATCCCGTGTTCCTTACAAAACTGTTTCAGTTCCTTCTGTTGTAAGTATGGGTGACATTCGATTTGGTTAACTGCTGGTTTAATTTCACACTCGTCAAAAATTCTTTGCAAATGCTCAATTTCAAAGTTGCAAACGCCAATTGCTTTTGTTCGCCCTTCTTTATACAATTTTTCGAGTGCTTTATACGTATCAACATATGTATCAAACTTTGGTGTCGGCCAATGAATTAAATAGAGATCGACATAATCAAGACCTAGTCTTTCAAGACTTTCATCAAATGCTCGTAAAGTATTTTCATAGCCTTGGTCACTATTCCATACCTTCGTTGTAATAAATAAATCTTCATGTGGTATATTGCTGTTTGCTATCGCTTCACCAACACCGACTTCATTTCGATAAATCATAGCTGTATCAATTAGGCGGTATCCAGAATCCAGCGCTTGGCTAACTGCAGTCGTTGCTTCTTCATTACGAACTTTCCACACACCATACCCTAAATGAGGGATGCGAACACCATTATTTAATGTAAGAGCATTCATGTAATCGCTTCCTTTCCTTAATATTACATATTAGTCTATCATAGGAGTTAGAAAATTTAAATTAATCCGTTTGACTTTTAATCATTGAACAGCAAAGAGATTATATGCATAAAAAAAGAGGAAAAGAATCAAATCTCTTCCTCATTGTTCTATTAATCTCTAATTGTCTTTAGTGCAGTGGACCAGGAAACTACTTCATCTAACATTTTGTCCACTGTTTCTTGATGATGTGAAGCTGGTTTAAACACGCTCATATTCTCAAAATCAGTAGATAAACTAAATGCAGGTTGTGTGCGAACTGTAGCAACAGCTGGTACAGTTAAAATTAATCTTAAATTATTTGCAGCTGTTACTCCTAGTGTAGAACCATAACTTACAATACCTGCGCCCTTATTATTCCACTCTACATACAAGTAATCAATGGCATCTTTTAAGCCAGAAGTAATTGCTTTGTTATATTCTGGTGTAACAAAAACAAATCCATCTAATTCGCTCACTTTTTGTGACCAAACATGTGCCTCTGGAGCTTGATAATCTTGTGACATAATTGCAGGAATCGGTTCATTAAACTTTGGTAGATTGTAATCTTAGATATCAATTAATTCGTATTCCGCATCCCCACGGCGATCTGCAATTGATTTCACCCATTCTGCAACTTGAATATTTACTCTTGAATCTCTTGTGCTTCCTGTAATAATACCGATTTTAACCATTGTAATTCCTCCTAAAAATATATGCTTTTTATTTGATATTTAACTTATAACTGTATAATACCGAGGATCTGAGCAACAAAACACCAATAGAAGATTGGATTTGTTGCTTATCCAACACAAATGAAAAATTGTTGAATAATCTCTCTAATTTCTTCTAAGTTTTGTGGTTAATAGTGTATGAATTCAGTATGATAATAGATGAGAGGAAAAATATGTTTCTGGAGGGATTCTATTGAAAGCGCTTTTTATTGGTGGAACAGGAACAATTAGTACTGCTATTACGAAACAATTAGTAGAAAAGGGTTGGGAGCTATATCTATTAAATCGTGGAAATAGAAATGAGCTACTTCCTGAAGGTATAAATGTAATTACAGCTGATATTAATGATGAAGATAGGGTTTCAGAATTGATTCAGGATTTACACTTTGATGTTGTTGCTGATTTTATTGCCTTTGTTCCTTCCCATTTGGAAAGAGATTATCGATTGTTTAAAGGGAAAACAAAACAATTTATATTCATTAGCTCTGCCTCAGCCTATCAAACTCCATTAGCAGATTATCGAGTGACAGAAGGGACACCTTTAGCAAATCCATACTGGGAATACTCAAGAAACAAGATAGCATGTGAAGATTATTTAATGAAGCTGTATAGAGAAGAAGGATTCCCAATTACGATTGTGAGACCAAGTCATACGTATGATGAACGATCGATTCCGCTTGGGGTTCATGGAACAAAAGGGTCTTGGCAAGTCGCAAAACGGATGTTGGAGAATAAACCAGTTATCATTCATGGAGATGGAACAGCATTATGGACAATGACTCATAATAGTGATTTTGCGAAAGGGTTCATTGGATTAATGGGGAATATTCATGCAATAGGGGAGTCTGTACATATTACGTCAGATGAAACTGTGACATGGAATCAAATATATGAAATGATTGCAGATGCGCTTGGGGTAAAACTAAATGCTGTATATGTTTCCTCCGAATTCCTAGCTAAAGCAAGTAACTGGGATCTCGGCAGTGGCTTATTAGGAGATAAGTCAAACTCTGTTGTATTTGACAATTCGAAGTTGAAAAGGCTTGTACCAGAATTTGTAGCAACTACAAGACTGGATCAAGGTATTAGGCAAGCAGTGAACTTTATTTTGGATCATCCAGAATATCAAATCGAAGATAAGGAATTTGATGAGTGGTGTGACAGAGTGATTGCTGTACTCGATGAAGCATTAGTAAGAATAAAACAATAGTATGAAATTCTATCCTTTACAAAAGCGAGAATCCTCGTTCATTGTAAAGGATTTTTTTTGAGGAAAAGAAAACCTGAGTTTCCCACTGTGAGTTATAAATATTTTTGGATACAAGGTATAAAATTCATTGTTTCGTATATTTTAATATTAGTAATTTGCTATACTTTTTTATTACTTTTGGGGGATTTAACAAAACGAAAGGGAGGGAGAAAGATGGATCTATTTTGGTTACTAGTGAATATTGCAATCTTTTTAGCTATTACATTCTTATTGATTTGGATGCAAAGAAAACATGTCTCATTCAGTAAACGGGTGTTAACTGGTTTAGGATTAGGGATTTTGTTAGGTGCATTTTTACAAATAGCGTATGGAGCGGATTCGGAAGTAGTTGCAGATACAACCAATTGGTATTCGATAGCAGGTAGTGGGTATATTCGTTTGCTCATGTTAATTGTTATACCACTTGTTATGGCATCTATTATTCAATCTATTATTAATCTGGAAAAGTCGTCAGAACTCGGAAAAATGTCGTTATGGATTATCGGTATCCTTGTAGTAACAGCAATGATTGCGGCAGTCATTGGTATTGGAAGTGCAACATTATTTGATCTCAATGCAGATCAAATCGAAGCTGGGCAAGCAGAAATGGAAAGGGCGGAATCGTTAGAAAATAGATTAGGAACAGTAGAAGATATGACGATTCCAGACCAAATCGTTAGCTTCATTCCTTCGAATATCTTTTTAGATATGACACAACAAAGGGCAACTTCAGTAATTGCTGTAGTAGTATTTTCGATTATTGTTGGAGTTGCAGTACTAGGGTTACGAAGGAAAAATCCAGAACAAGCGGAGTTTGTCACTAAAATTGTCAATGCTTTTTACTCGGTTATTATGCGTATTGTTACATTAATTCTACGCCTAACACCATTTGGTATTTTGGCATTAATGGCAAATACCGTAGCGAATACAGATGTGGCTGGAATCCTTGAACTCGGGAAATTTGTCATTGCTTCCTATGTAGCGCTTATTGTGATGTTCATCATTCATCTTGTTCTAATAGGGGCATTTGGATTAAATCCATTCACTTATTTGAAAAAAGTGTTGCCAGTACTTTCATTTGCATTTACATCGCGTTCCAGTGCTGGAACGATACCTTTAAATATTCAAGTTCAAGAAAAATCACTTGGTGTTCATCAAGGAATCGCCAATATGTCGGCGTCTTTCGGAGCAACGATTGGTCAGAATGGCTGTGCCGGTATTTATCCAGCGATGCTTGCAGTTATGATTGCACCGACAATGGGAATTGACCCACTATCCTTTGACTTTATTATAAAGCTCGTGTTCATTATCGGGATAAGTTCCTTTGGAGTTGCTGGTGTAGGTGGAGGAGCAACATTTGCCGCATTAATAGTACTATCATCAATGGGATTACCAGTAGGGTTAGCTGGTTTGTTAATTTCGATCGAGGCATTAATTGATATGGGACGTACAGCGTTAAATGTGAATGGTGCCATGATGTCTGGAACACTCACATCTCGATTTATGAAGAAGTTGAATGTAGAAACATTTAATGATAAAACAGCGATTGAGAAAGATATTTCGATCTAAGAAATGAAGTGGAGGAAAGCAAAGTTGCTTTTCTCCACTTTTTTATTTCGATCATTCGGTATAGCAAAAATGTTTGTAGAAAAGTTGCTTCTGTAATCCTTACATAAAAATAGGCATTTTGAGCTAATTGACATTTTAGTAAATCATGGTATGCTTTTTTCAATATAATACCAAGTAAACAAATAAGAATTATCATATAAGTGATGGGGAGGACATAATGGATCTACGTACAATAAAAACATTTCAAACGATAGTAAAGTGTGGCAGCTTTCAACAAGCGGCTGAACAATTAAATTATGCCCAATCCACTGTTACAACCCAAATTAAGAAACTCGAGAATGACCTTGGTGTAACCTTGCTAGAGCGTGGCAACCACTTACAGCTGACGGAAGCTGGCCGCTTATTATATGAAAAAGGCGAGTTATTACTAAGATCATTTGATCATGTAAAACAGTCGATGACGGAACTAGTGGAAGGAGAAGCGGGGATCCTCCGAATTGGGGTGATGGAACCAATGGCAAGCTATAGGTTACCAGTGTTGTTGACGATGTTTTCTAAACAATTCCCCAAAGTACAAATTAGTCTGCAAATACACGGGAGTAGTGTGTTAGCAGATATGGTGGAAAAGGAAGAAATAGATATTGCTATTTGTGCTGCTCCTGATATATATCGAGACACGGAATTTGATCCTATTTTTTCCGAAAAAGTAGCCTTATTAATTCCAGAAACGCACCGTTTAAGTAAGGTCGAACATGTAAAATTAGTAGATTTATATAATGAAAAATTACTAATCACAAACGCAACCTGTCCGTTTCGCGGTAACTTTGAAAGAAAGCTGCTGGAATCTGGGATTATACCGAGTTATGGAATGGAAGTAAGCAACTTAATGGCATTGAAATATTATGTTCAAGCTGGCTTTGGTGCGGCAATTGTTCCGCTTATTACCATCCAACCCCCTCCTGTCGGAACCGTTATGAAGCATATTATTGATTTTCCATCTGGACTCACAGTAGGTTCATTACGAAAAGTGAATAATCAACAAAGTAGATTTGCACATCAACTGCTTACCATTCTTAAAAGCAACTCCTGAATAACATTCCTTCCTTCATAAAAAGTGAATTTAATATTCACTTTTTTCAATTGTACAAATGATGATGAGTGCTGTATAAATAATATTAATCACATTGAATTACTCAGAAATGATGTAAGAGGAGGAAGGAAATGATCATCGCTTTAGTGTTAAATGCAGATGAAACAGTCGTACCAATTGTCGAAGGTACCGTTTTACGTATTTATGATGCAGTAAAAAAGCAAATTCAAGATTATGAAAATCCAGCACAGTTTTTACAGGAAGGGAGAAGGGGAGCTACCCTTTCATTCGCTGAAGATAAAGGTGCTACTGTATTTGTTGCACCTCCACAAACTTTTTGTGAATTGTCCTATGAGAAAGCAGTAAAAGATGGGATTCATTTTATTTCATTAGAACGAAGTCTGAGTTTTCCTGAATTATTGCGCTTGCTGGAAAGTGGTCAGTTGCATATCGGTGATAAATTGTCAGGAGATGAAATTGCACCAAGTCAAATAGTTCATTAACGAATAGGGAGTGAAAAAATGTCCGGTAATCAAGGTGTTGGACTAAGCATACAGCAGTTGGAGAAAACATTTGGTCAATTAGAAGTGTTACGTAACATTAATTTGCAGATTGCACCAGGTGAATTTGTGGCGATTGTTGGAAAAAGTGGTTGTGGGAAAAGTACGTTACTTAGAAGTATTGCTGGTCTGGAAGCAGTAACAGCTGGAGAAATACGACAGGATCATCAGCTCATATCTAACTCAAACCTACAAGCACGCATGATGTTTCAAGAGGCTCGTTTATTACCATGGTTATCGGTCCTAGAAAATGTCGGGGTTGGCCTAAGTTTAACGAAGGGCTGGAAGGAACGTGCCAATTGGGCCTTACAACAAGTAGGTCTAGAAGATAGAGCAGAAGAATGGCCAGCTGTTCTCTCTGGTGGACAAAAACAGCGTGTTGCATTAGCTCGCGCACTAGCAGCGGAACCAAAGCTACTCTTATTAGATGAACCACTTGGAGCATTGGATGCATTAACACGTTACGAGATGCAAGAGTTAATTGAAATGCTTTGGCAACAACAGAAATTTACTACATTATTGGTCACCCATGATGTAAGCGAAGCAATTGCCCTTGCGGATCGTGTCGTTTTAATTGAAGAAGGTATGGTGAAAAAAGACTTAGCTGTATCGTTAGCACGACCAAGAAATCGAACAAATCCAAGATTTGCAGAGTTAGAGGAAGAACTTTTAGCTAGTATCCTTGGGAAAACAAAATCACATTCCCACGGTCAAAAGCGGAGAGTAACAGCAAATATTGTTTAAATAATGGAGGCGAAAAGATTGGTTGAATTTATTACGATGGCTCCAACTGCTGGAGATGGAGCGTTTATCGGCGCAAAAAATAAAACGATAGGTGGACGTTCTGTCGTAGATGAGACTGCAGAACGGGAACCAACTTTAGAGTATATTAAAGCGATCGCACAAGCTGCAGAGCAAGGCGGGTTTTCTAGCCTTCTATTGCCAACAGGTACGAACTGCTTAGATTCATTAGCGGTTGCCGCCAATTTAATTAACCATACAGAAACATTAAATTTTCTATTTGCAGTACGACCAGGATCGATGGCACCGGCGACTTTTGCGAAGCAATTTGCAACTGTACATTATTGGTCAGGTGGTAGAGCGTTAGTCAACATAGTAACAGGTGGCTCTCCTACAGAATTAGCAAGTCAAGGTGATTTTTTTGATCATCGTGCTAGATATGAACGAACAAGAGAGTATATTCAAGTACTGAATAAATTTTTCACAGAGGACGTGTTCACCCATCATGGCGAGCATTTCCAATTGGAAAATGCCTCTCTCTATCCAAAATTAGCAAGCAAGCCGCCAATTTATTTCGGTGGTTCATCTGATATCGCGCTAGATGTAGCTGCAGCAGAAGCAGATGTATATATGCTTTGGGGTGAGACGTTAGAATTATCAGCAGAAAGACTTTCCGAAATAAAAAAACGTGCTGCAGCAACTGGGCGACAGTTAAGTTATAGCATCTCCTTTCAAGTTGTATTAGGAGATACAGAGAAAGAAGCATATGAGAAGGCTAATTCAATTGTCAGCAAATCACAGCAAGCAGCATTAGAAGAAAAAAATAACTTAGCGTATAAAGGTGAATCAGTAGGAGTTAAGCAGCTACATGATTTGATGGAGAACAGCAAAGATAAAAATTTCCATATTGGACCTAATATTTGGGCTGGCTTAACACAAGTGTTATCAGGAAATTCGATTGCACTTGTCGGAACGCCAGATCAAGTATCTGAGAGAATAATAGAATTCGTTGATCTGGGCTTTGATAAAGTGCTTCTAAGAGGCTTCCCACATTTAGAAACGATAAAAGAAGTAGGAGAATTAGTCATTCCAAAGGTGCGTGAAAAACTAGCCCAAAGACAAACAATAAAGTGATCGTGGAGGAAAAAATAATGAAAAAACAGCTTTTGTCTATCCTCGGATTAGTCGTAATCCTATTCTTTTTATCTGCTTGTGGCGCAGATGGAGATAATAAAGAAATAAAAATTGGCTACCAAAAACAAGCCATTATGCTGACTTTGAAAAATAGTGAAGAACTGCAAAAGGAATTGAAGGATTTAGGATATACAATCACATGGTCTGAATTTAGCACCGGAAGCTCCATTATCGAAGCATTAAATTCCGGTAGTATCGATTTTGCGAATGCAGGCGATATGCCTTCCCTGTTTGCGTTGGCAAAGGGGAGCGATTTTCAATTTATTGCGAGTGAAGCTTCTGCACCTGAATCAGAAGGAATTCTTGTTGGGAAAGATTCTGGTATAAATTCTTTAGCGGATCTAAAAGGTAAAAAAGTAGCTTACAATAATGCTTCCATTGCCCAGTATTTATTAGTAAAAGCATTAGCAACTGTCGACTTAACACTAGAAGATATTACACCAGTCATCTTGACACCTCCAGATGCAAGTATTGCGTTTGAAAAAGGTGAGGTCGATGCGTGGGTTGTGTGGGATCCGTATATGACGGTGGCGGAAAGTAATGGACATAAAATTTTACAAACAGGAGCAGGAATCGTGCCTCTTAGATCGTTTTACTTGAGTTCTGAAAAAATGGTTACGGAACATCCAGAGCTTGTGGAAGTCATTGTAAAGTATTTAGGTGAAACTGGTCGTGAAATCGATGAAGATCCGACAGATGCAACGAAGTTAATGGAAAAGTTAACAAAAGTTCCGGCCGACACATGGGAAATTTCTTTGAAGCGGAAGCGAACAGATATCAAGTTTATGGATGAGGAAGCAGTAAAGGATTTAGAGACACAGGCACAAGACTTACTCGATATTGGTTTAATTGAAAACAAAATTAATTTTGAGGGCAAGATTTGGTACCCAGAGTAATAGGGGGCGTTAGAAATGAAAAAGGATACTAATAGTTTTTATAATCAAATTGCCCCATGGATTATTCCAATTGGATTGTTGTTAGGTTGGCAATTATTATCAAGTGCAGGGCAAATTTCAGGAAACATATTACCAGCTCCTTTAGATGTCTTGAAAGCATTTATGGACGTAGCTGCAAGCGGCGAACTTTGGGAAAATATTGGGGTTAGTTTTATCCGTGCTTTGCTTGGATTTTTAATTGGCGGTGGTATTGGTTTATTTCTCGGATTACTAAATGGGATCTATCCAATTGCTGAGAAGCACCTAGATACAACCGTACAAATGTTACGTAATATCCCCCATTTAGCATTAGTACCAATTGTCATTTTATGGTTTGGAGTTGGGGAAGAAGCAAAGATTTTCTTAGTTGCCATTGGTGTTTTCTTTCCAGTTTATATTAATACGTATCATGGAATTCGATCTGTTGATAAAGGTTTGATTGAAATGGCAAATGTGTATCGATTATCACGTTGGCATATGTTTTCGAAAGTGATTTTGCGAGGAGCACTACCATCCATCTTAGTTGGAATTCGTTATTCATTAGGTGTCATGTGGCTAACGCTTATCGTTGCAGAAACCGTTGCCGCAACCTCTGGAATTGGGTATATGGCAATGAATGCTCGTGAGTTCATGCAGCTCGATATCGTTGTATTGGCGATTTTATTATATGCGGTGCTAGGAAAAGTTGCGGATTCTCTAGCTAAATTATTAGAAAGACGTCTATTAAAATGGAATGCTGTTTATCAAAAAAAGTAAGGGAGGGTAACATTTGAGTAAGAAAACAATGCACCTAGGAATTTTTGTGTTAGGAACAGGACATCACATGGGAGCTTGGCGGCACCCGGATGTCGATGCAAATGCGGCACTGGATTTTCAGTTTTTTAAAGAGATTGCCAGTATCGCAGAACGTGGAAAGCTAGATATGCTATTTTTAAGTGACGGTCTCACCTTTAATCGTTTATCTCATCCAGCGGAGCAAGTTCGTTTTGAACCATTAACGTTACTTTCAGCGTTGGCAGCTGTTACGACGAAAATCGGTCTAGCCGCAACTGCTTCGACAACGTACAATGAGCCATTTCATATTGCGCGCAAGTTTTTATCGATTGATCATCTGAGCAATGGCAGAGCTGGATGGAATGTTGTAACCTCTTATTATGAAGAGGAAGCGAAGAATTTTAGTCGGGAAAATCATCTAGAGCATTCGGTTCGTTATGATAGAGCAGCTGAATTTGTGGAAGTTGTGAAAGGTTTATGGGATAGTTGGGATGATGATGCTTTAATTAGGGATAAGGAAACCGGTGTATATTTTGACTCAGAGAAGCTTCATACATTACACCATCAAGGTAAGTATTTTAGCGTAAAAGGTCCATTGAATGCTTCGAGATCAAAGCAAGGGCAACCGGTCATTATCCAGGCAGGTTCCTCTACTGCAGGGGTAAAACTTGCAGCGGAAACAGCAGAGGTCGTGTTTACAGCTCAACAAACGTTGGATGATGCACAACATTTCTATGCACAATTGAAAGCGAAGGCAGTGGAGTTTGGAAGAAATCCAGATACAATAAAAGTGTTACCTGGCGTGACGCCAATTATCGGTCGAACAGAGCAAGAGGCGAGAGAGAAATATGAATTACTTCAAGACTTAATTGTACCGGAAATTGGATTGGATTTTCTTTCCGATTATTTAGGAGGAATTGATTTATCTAACTATCCACTAGATGGTCCACTTCCTCAACATATACCAGAAACGAATGGTAACCAAAGTCGCAGACAACTTATTATCGATTTAGCGAAAAGAGAAAATTTAACGATTCGCCAATTATATAAACGTATTGCTGGTACGAGAGGGCATCGCCTTATTTTTGGTACACCGGAACAAATAGCGGACCAATTGGAAGAGTGGTTCACCTATGGTGGTGCAGATGGTTATAATTTAATGTTTCCTTACTTGCCAGGGAGTTTTACTGAATTCGTAGACGAAGTGATTCCAATACTACAATCACGAGGTCTATTTAGAAAAGAGTATGAGGCATCAACATTAAGAGGACATTTAGGATTATCTACTCCAATGTCTATATATTCAAATAAAAAAACAACAGCAGGAGGAATATAAATGTCACAAAGTGAAGAGCAAAAAGTGCAATTTAAAGAAGTGATGCGAAACTATCCGACTGGGGTTACAATTATTACAGCAACAGACAAGGAAGGAAATCCAGTGGGGCTAACTGTTAACTCATTTGCATCCGTTTCATTAGATCCATTATTAATACTATGGTCCATTGATCATCGTTCTTCGAATATTGATGTATTTAAAAGTGCAGATTCTTTTGCTGTTCATGTGTTAGCAGCAAATCAGAAAGATGTTGGATATACATTTGCCAAAAAAGAAGTCGACCGCTTCTCTACATGTGAATGGCGCATTTCCGAATACGGCCTGCCGATCATTTATGATTCATATGCGGTTCTGCAATGCAAAAAATTCAAACAAGTGGAAGCAGGAGATCACACCATATTAATTGGGGAAGTAGTGGAAATCGAGAAAAATGATAAAGAACCTTTACTTTACTATCAAGGAAGTTTTGCTGCACTTCCGGAAAGAATTGAATTATAGAAAAAGCTGGTTATTTTAAAGACAAAGAAGTCTTGAAATAACCAGCTTTTTTGAGCTATTCAATAAACAGTAAAAGCGTTAATAGAGAAACGACTGGCAAGGCTAGTGTTAACGTAATTCCGATAAAGGCAAAAGAAACAACGTCTTTCTTAATATCCTCATTCACATTTTTTGTTTGTGAAAAAACATGGATAATCGCAAAAATAATCGCTAATAAAATTCCGATTCCTGGTACAATAAAAGTACTTAATGGAGAAGGTTTAATTTTCATTAACCCAAATAATATAATGAAAATAGGGATTATATCGGATAAAGCTGCCCCCAGAAAAAAGTACATCTGCATCGTTCCGCGATTTCCAGGGAATTGTTTCAAATTTTCCATCGACCTTTTAAAAAGTATTAATATAAGTGTGATCGCAATAATGGAAGCGGTTAAAAATAAGTACCCAGCTAACAATAGAATAACCTCCAGCAGTTAGTAATAATATGAAATTAATATCCTATTATTATTACATATTAGAGTTGGCTATTTGTAAAGAAGCTATTTTAAGAAAATTGTCAAAAAATATGATGACATCATAAAAAAATACAAACTTTTATTTCACAATGGACCGATAGTTAGGTATTATTAAACATATAGAGAGTGCTCACAAAAACTGTATCACAGCTGATTTTTCAAAGCTTTGTAGAGTTGATATTGTGAACCTTGTCTAAAGAAAAGCAAATAAGGAGAAATGTTTAGGTGGAGATAGCTAAATTTTTTCAAAAAAAGGGAGTAAAGCGGGTTCTCATCTTTGCGCTAATTGTATTAATACTCTATAGCATGAGAAGCATGATTAACTTTATTTTACTTACTTTTATCTTTTCATTTTTGATGGATAGATTAGTAGAGTTTACTGCTAAGCGAGTTCCGATTAATCGGAAAGTATTGGCATTGCTCATGTATACAATGATAGTAGGGTTATTAACGTTCGGGATTGTAAGGTATTTCCCAATCATCACCAATGAAATCACCCAGCTAGTTAAACAGATAACGAATTTTTATACACAACCACATGAAAATAATGTTGTCTTAAATTATATTGAGGATCTTATCTCCAATTTCCAAATTTCTTCTTACTTAGAGAATGGCTTTTCATTTATCGTTAAGACATTTACAGACATTAGTCATGTGAGTATTCAAGTATTACTTTCATTATTATTGAGCTTATTCTTCTTGCTAGAAAAGCCGCGTTTAAAAGAATTTACTGCGAAATTTAAAGATAGTAAAATTGCACCGTTCTATAACGAAATTGCATTTTTCGGTAGTAAATTCACTCGTACATTCGGTAAAGTTATCGAAGCTCAATTTATTATTGCGATTGTAAACTGTTTATTAACAACAATTGGGTTAATTGTTCTAGGATTCCCTCATATATTTGGGTTATCCATCATGGTTTTCTTCCTTGGCCTAATTCCGGTTGCGGGGGTTATCATCTCATTAATCCCACTAACCATTATCGCCTATACAGTCGGTGGGTTTATAAACGTAATTTATATATTAATCTTCATTTGTGTCATTCATGCAATTGAAGCCTATATTTTAAATCCAAAATTAATGTCATCCAAAACAGATTTACCTGTTTTCTATACATTTGTCGTGTTAATCTTCTCCGAGCATTTCTTTGGAGTATGGGGCTTAATCATTGGTATTCCAATATTCGTCTTCCTACTTGATGTGTTAGATGTAACGAATTAAGAGAATACCGTACCTGTTAAGAAAAAAGGACTGTTTCATTAAAAGAGACTTTCCAACAAGTCATAAGCAATGGACTTGTTGGAAGGCTCTTTTTTATGTTGAATGTTGAATTCTGCTACGTTCAATATGGTGAGCTGACTAGAGGGGGTGTAATGGATATTTTGGGTGAGGATCTTAATTCAAATGTCTGATAGAACTGCTCTAATGGACGTTTCATCACAGAATTTTGTTCGAAATGTCTAATAGAGTTATCCTAATGGAAATTTTGGATGAAAACGTCAGTTGAAATGTCTGATAGAACTGCTCTAATGGACAATTTGGATGAAAACGTCAGTTAAAATGTCTAATAGAACGGTTCTAATGGACGTTTCATCACAGAATTTTGTTCCAAATGTCTTATAGAAAATACCTACCCACCATTTCACTACAACTCCCCATTCAAAACGACTCATAGAACCAACTAACCTCGCAGCGAGCTTGAGAAGTAATAAAAAAACAAGTGGAGATAGACCGACGATCATCTCCACTTGTTTTTTATTTAGGCTATGTTACAGTTCATTGTTGTTAACAACTTAGTTGATTGTAGCGGATGTACACGAGACTCCTGCGGGAACAGCACGAGCCGAAGATCCACTTGGCAAAGCGGTTTTCTTTGCCAAGTTAGCTGAGGCCGTGCCCGCGGAAAGCGAGTGTACAGGAGCGAAAATCAACTACAGAGTTTAACAGAGCTATTATTTAAAGGCTTTTATTGATTTGCTTGTTGAAATTCTTTCATTAGATCTGCTAATGCTTTACATGCTTCATACGGAACAGCATTATATGTGGAAGCACGGCAACCTCCAACAGAACGGTGACCATTCAGACCTACGAAACCTTTTACCTTGGCTTCAGCTAAGAATTTTTTCTCTAATTCTTCGCTCTTTAGATTGAATGTGATGTTCATAAGGGAGCGGCTATCTTTTTCCGCATGACCTTTATAGAAGCCATTACTTTCTTCGATTACATCATAGATTAGCTTTGCTTTTTCGATATTTTTCTTTTCAATTGCTTCCAAGCCACCATTTTCTTCTACCCAACGAAGCACTTCGCCAAGCATATAAATACCGAAAGTCGGTGGAGTGTTATATAAGGAATTACTTTTTGAATGTGTACTATATTTTAACATGGTAGGAATTTGTTGATTGCCCTTTTCAATTAAGTCTTTGCGAATAATCACAACTGTTACACCAGATGGTCCAAGGTTTTTCTGTGCACCTGCGTAAATGATACCAAATTTACTTACATCCACTGGTTTTGACATAATGTCACTAGACATATCCGCAATCAACGGTACATCTCCAGTATCAGGAAACTCCTGCCACTGCGTACCGTAGATAGTATTATTTGATGTGAGATGGACATATGCATCATTATCATGGAAGTTTAGCTCACTAAGTGAAGGAATCCGATTATAGTTCTCATCTTTTGTACTTGCAACCTCATATGGTTCTCCAAAAAGTTTCGCTTCTTTAATTGCTTTTTCAGACCATGATCCTGTCATGATATATGCTGCTTGTTGACCAGATTGTAAGAAATTCATCGGAATCATTGAAAACTGAAGACTTGCTCCACCTTGTAAGAAGAGAATCTCATAGTTATCTGGAATGGAAAATAAATTTTTCAGACGAGAGATAGCTTCATTATGTACTTCTTCAAACGTGGCACTACGGTGACTTAGTTCCATTACAGACATCCCGTTACCACGGAAATCTACTAGTTCTTTTTGCGCTTTTTCCAGTACTTCTAAAGGTAATGCTGAAGGACCTGCATTAAAGTTATATGTCCGTTGAATACGTTGTTCCAAAAGTATCACTCCAAAAATACTCATTTTTTAAAATTATACAGCTATTTTTTCGAATTGGGAACAGTTTTAAGGTAATTACCAACATGAAAGGGTTTACTATCTGAAATTTATAAATGGTGTACTTATATATGATTATTTAATAATATATTTCACTTTCCTGTTTCTTGCTTTTTTAGATTTATAGGAAAAATTAATATAATCCACCATTTAACGAATGTAGGCGGTTTCAGTGTTAAGTAATATAGGAGAAAATAACTAATGTAAACAATGAAAGAGCTTCCTTTATGGATAGTGTCAGGCATTAATGACAAAAAGGTGGTGGATAAATAAAAAGGCTTTGTAGTAAATATGGAAAAAATAATTGATATTAGGAGGATATGATGAAGAAGAAAATTTCTATCTTAAT
The DNA here is from genome assembly GCA_007679095.1 of Paenibacillus bovis. GTDB lineage: Bacteria > Bacillota > Bacilli > Bacillales > Bacillaceae_C > Lederbergia > Lederbergia graminis. The sequence continues at coordinate 40,006 of VEFU01000019.1, read as the reverse complement.
CGTAGCAGTAATGTGTTTATTACTGATATTAACAGCATGTAAAAAAGACGAAGAGGCTGGTAACGAGGAAAATAGTAATTATGATGAATTTGTGGGAATTGATGAAGATGAAAATGGTGTTCCAGATTGGCAAGAACGAGAAATTGAACTCATATATGCAAATAGATTTTATGGGGAAAATGATGAAGCGAACCCAATGGTGTTAAATATCGAGAAGTTTATGGATGAATACCCTAACATCACGGTAGTGCGTGATCGCCAATTTACTGGAGATAATGATGACTTCTCTGAATTAGAAATGCTTACAGCAAGATCTATTGAAGGGTCATTACCAGATATATTCTATTCACCACTAGCTGCTGAAGCTTACGATCGTGAGTTCACTTTAGATTTAACGCCATATATTGAATCAGACCCAGACGCGGAGTGGATTCCAGATAACGCAAGAAGCTTAATGCAAAGTTATGATGGGGAAGAAATTTACGGTGTTCCATGGATGTCTGTAGGTCAATTTCCTGCAGTAAACCTTACATTACTGAAAGAAAACAATATTGCAATTCCAAGCTACGATTGGACATTTAAGGATTATGAGAATTTACGTAATGAAGTTGCCAAATTAACTCCTAATAATCCAATTTTCCCAGGTAGTATTGATTTCTCGCAATTAGGACCACATTATTTTGACAGTATTCCTAATGGTTGGAAAGGCTATAACAGCGAAACAGGAAAGTTTGATTTTGCAAATAGTACTAATTTCGGTGCATATTTCGAAAGATTTGCAAGAGAAGCAAAACAAGGATTGCATTTCTATGATTTATCTGAAGAAGAAAGAGTGAAGAAAGTTGGTAACCTTGGTTGGGCATGGGGAGACGGTTTAGAAGCAGTTGGTAACATTTGGTTATATGCCCTTTCAGGTGATGTGAACGAAATAAAAGGTAAACGTGGAATTGAAATTGATGTATATCCGATGCCAATTGCACCTGAAGGCGGTTCAACTAAAATCCATGCTTATTACGATACTTTAAGTCTATCAAGCTCATTAGCAGATGACCCAGTTAAGGCAGAGGCAGCATTTCAATTATTGAAATGGCTTACGTATAGTGAAGAAGGCTTGAAAGCGAAATGGGCATTAATTGATGAATATACTGGACTACCTGAGGATGCACCATTAAGAGCCGAGGATCGTCTACTAGACTTTATTCAAGGATGGCCTATTACAAATAATCCGGATATTCTTCAGGAACACCCACTTGTTAAAGGTTTCCCTGAGGACAGTGAATTAGCTATTTATAATTTCGATGCATTTAAAAATGAAGCATTCCAACAACAACTTTCAGATCCTATCCCGTATCCGCGACATCTACCTGCGGTTGCCAATGTATATAGTAATTTAAACACATGGGAACTAATGCACAAAATTAGAGATGAAGGTGTGCGCTACAGTGATATTGCAACAGAGTGGGATGAAATGCTAAACGAGCAACTTGAAGAATATTTAAGGCAATATAATAACCAGTAATAAATAAAGATATCGGAGTCTGCCAATCTATTTAGAAAAGGTAGACTCCCTATATTTAACCCAAATATCGCTAGTGATACGATTGGATGTTGTAATCGTTAATAATAAGTAAAAAGTGTTGAATATGCAATGCTCCTTTTTTCAGAAATTATTTCTATATAAAATTTGTTAGGTTGGGATTACATGGCTACAAAAAAGAAGGTAATATTCTCTGTTATCGGTTTATTGATCATTGCATTTGTAGTAATTATGCTTATCGGAAAAAACAAATTGGATGATAGATATGCTGCTGTACTCTCAGAAGCTGAATATGATAACAGTATATCTGCGGTAGAAGCTTATATTTCTGGGTTTCAATCAGATAGTAATTATTACAGCATTATGAATAATTGGCTAGAAGACAATCTACCAGTTCCCGATCATGAACATATTATTTCTTATTCCCAAATCAAGGGCGGAAAAGTGTTAGATAGTTCTAAGAGTGAGGGCTATGGCGGGAACGTTACCTACTTAGAACCCAATAGTGAAATATCCTTTGACATAGATATTTCAAAAGCAGGTCTTTATGAAATTTGGTTAGATTATTACGTTTTACCAGAAACTTTTTTAACACCTGAATTAGAAGTGAGAGTCAATGACGAAAGTCAATTCAACGAAATGAATCAACTACGTTTATCTGTCGATTGGGAACTAGAGCAATTGAATGATGAACTTAAATATGATCGCTATGGGGATGAATTATATCCGAAGTCTGAATTAGTTTCTAAATGGAGTAATAGCAGTTTAGTAGACCCTAACCATTTTTTTACGGAGCCATTAAAGTTTCAATTCAATCAAGGGAAGAACACTGTTTCGATTAATTTACATGAAGGTTTTATCTTGTTAGGTGACTTGACAGTTAAAAATTCGAAAAATGCTGTACCTAATTATGAAGAATACCGAAAGATAGTAAATGATAACGAAGATAAAATATTGGATACAATCACGGTTGAAGCAGAAAACATCGCATTGAAAAATAAACAGAGTATTAGAGCGAAATATGTACGAGATCCGCAAATTACTCCTTATAAATATAAAAACAGAGTACTGAATGTTCTTGATGGCTACTCATTTGGGGATAGTGGGGATAGGGTTCAATATGATTTCTCCGTTGAAGAAAGTGGCTATTACAATCTAACTTTTAAATACTCGCAAGATACAAATAATGGGATGCCAACATTTCGCCGAATTGAGATTGATGGCGCTGTACCATTCCAAGAGTTAGAACACTATCGATTTGACTATTCTAGTAGTTGGAAGAATGAGACATTACAAGATTCTGATGGGCGTAATTATGAGATCTACTTGGAAGAAGGGAAGCACGTAATTACTCTTTCCATTAACAATTCAAGTACTAGGGATATCTACCATGGGCTACTGGAAATTCTAGAAGGCATCGATACTATTTCCAGAGAAGTGAAGAATTTAACTGGCGGAATGGTAGATAAAGAAAGAGATTGGCGGATAGAAAGGTATATACCTGAAATTAAAGACTATTTACAAGGAATTGCAGTGAAAATTAATATTCAAAGGACTGCATTACAAAACTTCACTGGTGGAGAAGACTTACCGGTACTATCTGAACTAAAGATTGCTCATGACATGATTAATGAATTTATTGAAGACCCAGAAGACTTACCACATTATATGAACAGATTTAGTGAAGGGGAGTCATCTGCCTATGCGAGAGTTAAATCTATCATGCCTATGCTAGTATACAATCCGATGCATTTAGATAAGTTTTACTTCCATAAGGGTGATAAGCTTCCAAAACCTAATGCAGGAATTGTTACGAAAGCAATAGAGAGTACAAAGGCATTTGTTTATTCTTTCTTTAATCCGAGATATAACGAAGTTGCTGAAGTGGATGATGATACGGTTGAAATTTGGGTAAATCAATCCCGTTTGTATGTTGAAATTATGCAACGGATGATTGATGAAGAATTTACCCCAAGTACGGGAATTAAGGTAAATCTATCATTATTACCGGATGAGAATAAAGTGATATTATCCAATGCTGCTGACAGTACTCCTGATGCGGCGTTAGGAATTAGTCATGGCAGACCATTTGAGCTAGCTCTTCGTGGAATTATAGAGGATTTAAGTGAATATGATGGTTTTTACGAATTAGCGGAGCAGTATAACCCTAATACTTTTGTTCCTTTTATTTATAATGAAGGTGTTTATGCAATTCCAGAAACACAGGATGTAAAGTTGTTGTTTTATCGTAAGGATATTTTCGAGTTTCTAAATGAAGAACCGCCGCAAACATGGAATGATGTAGTTAGCCTAATTCCAATGTTACAGCGATATGATATGAGCTTTTATACACCATTAGGCTCGGACAGTGCCTTTAAAGGCTTTGATACAACGACTCCATTTATTTATCAATTTGGAGGAACACTTTACGACGAAACAGGTAGTAATTCTGTTATTAATCTCGATGGTGCCTATGAAGCATTCGATTTTATGACAAGTTTATTTACTGTTTACAACATGCCTATCACTACATCTGAATTCTATCAAAATTTCAGAAATGGTAAGTCACCTGTCGGCATAGGGGATGCAAATACGTATATACAATTAAAATATGCTGCACCAGAATTAGCTGGACAATGGGGTGTTTTACCTATTCCGGGAATTGAAAATGAAGATGGAATCATAGAGCGCTGGGATCCAACCTACGGGAGCACTGCAATTATTTTCAGTGAAAGTGAGAAAAAAACCAAAGCCTGGGAATTAATAAAATGGTGGACAAGTGCTGATACACAAAGTGAATTTTCGTATAACATTCAATCAACACTAGGAAACCAATTCTTATACCTGACTGCTAACATTGAAGGATTCGAAAAAAGTGCATGGCCATCCGATTCAAAGCATGTCATTTTAGAGCAATGGGAATGGATCCAAACAGTAGGGAAAGTACCTGGTGACTATATGGTGGAGCGTGAAATTAGTAATGCATGGAATAAAGTAGTTTTTGAAAGAGAAAATCCACGTGTAGCGATTGACTACGCTGTGAAAACCATTAATCGGGAACTGAATCGAAAATTAAAAGAGTTTGGATATATTGATGTAGAGACGAATGAGCTAATTAAACCATATAAGGTCCCTACTATAGAAAATGTAGAGAATTGGGTGAGGAAAGATGGAAAATAGTGCAGAGGTACAACGTCCGACTGAAGCAAAACTTCATATAGAGAAGAACAAGCCACAAAAAAGTAAAAAAAGGTCTAGTGACTCTCCGTACCTGTTTATGCTACCTTACGCAGCATTATTTACTCTGCTAATTATATTACCGGTAGTGGTCGCGGTTGCTCTATCGTTTACTTATTACAACACTGTACAATTCCCTGAATTTGTGGCCTTTAAAAATTTTATTGACCTATTTACTGGGGATTCAATATTCTTGCAGAATGCCATTACGAATACGATTTTATATTCAGTGATAGTCGGACCAATTGGGTACATGCTTGCATTCTTCCTTGCATGGATGTTATCCCAAGTCCCACATAAAATAAGGACAATTTATACCGTTATTATTTATTCACCATCCGTAACGGGACCAATTATGATGGCAGTCGTTTGGAGAATTTTGTTTAGTGGAGATGAGAAAGGTTATTTAAATTACTGGCTCATGGAATGGAATATTATTAAAGAGCCTTTGCAATTCTTGCAATCCCCAGACTTGCTAGTGATTATCATGATTTTCATAGGACTGTGGGGCAGTATGGGTGTAGGGTTTCTTGCCATGTTAGCTGGCTTACTAAATATCGATCGAACAATGTATGAGGCTGCATATATAGATGGAATTAGAAATAGATGGCAGGAAATCTTCTACATTACTATTCCATCGATGAAACCTCAGATGTTATTTGGTGCAGTAATGGCTATTATTGGCACATTTAATGCGGCAGATATTGCCTCGACACTTAGTGGTGGTAATCCTCCACCACAATATGCCGGATGGTTAATCGTGGACCACGCAAATGACTTTGGTTTCATTCGTTATGAAATGGGCTACGCTTCGGCGGTAACAGTTGTTTTATTAGTCATTGTGATTCTATTTAACCGAATTAGCTATAAATTATTTGGGGAAAAAGACTAAACTTTAATATGAAATTGTGTGGTGAGAAAATTGGCGAATGCTATGAAAATCAATCCAAAGAAGTTTCATAAAGATCAATGGAAATTTCATTTGGTATTGACCATTATATCCATATTTATGGCGCTTCCGATTATATTTATATTTAATCATGCGTTTAAACCTTTCACAGAGCTATTTGCTTATCCACCTAGATTTTTTGTGAGGGAGCCTACTTTAGAAAACTTTAGATTGCTATTCAACTTTTCTGCAGAATCAGGGATACCTCTATCTAGATATTTATTTAATAGCTTATTTGTGACAGTAACAGTCATCTTACTAACCTTATTAATAAGTTCTTTGGCAGCATTTGCTTTATCGAAACTAAATTTTAAAGGGAAAGAGACTTTCAACAAGATTAATACGCTGGCCTTAATGTTTGTTCCGGTTGCAGTAGCAATTCCGAGATTCTTTATCATTGTTAATTTAGGAATTTTTAATACGTATTTGGCTCATATCATTCCCATGTTAGCAATGCCAATAGGTATCTTTCTATTGAAACAATTTATGGATCAAATACCTAACGAGCTATTGGAGGCTGCTAAGATGGACGGAGCAAGCAACTGGAGGGTGTATTGGAATGTAATACTACCATTAGTGAAGCCGGCACTTGTCACTGTAGCAATCCTAACCTTCCAAGCTAGTTGGGGAAATGTAGAAAGTTCCAATATATTTATGGATAAGGAATCTATTAGAACACTACCATTCTATTTAAATACGTTAGTTTCCCAATCAGGAAATATCGTTGCTGGAGCGGGTCTGTCTGCAGTTGCTGGTTTAATTATGTTTGTTCCAAATTTAATTTTATTTATTATCTTACAAAATAAAGTCATGAATTCAATGGCTCATACGGGGATTAAATAATATGAAGTGGTATAGAAAAATTATATTCATAGTATTTATAGCAATGCTTGTCTTGATGGGAGGTCCTATGTCATCTGTTTATGGTGAAGCGCCGTATTTCACGTATACAGGTGATAGTGAAGGTAATACTGTTCAGACTCAGACTGCTTATACCCCATTCAAGCAAATAAGTATGATTAACGGAGAGCCATTGGAAACGCCAGAGCATGTATTTGTAGATAATGAAGATTCGATTTTTATCACCGATAGTACGTTTAATAAAATATATATATTGGATCATGATTATAACTATCAACATGTGCTTACGAGTGAAAAATTCAATTTTATCAAAAGCACTTTTGTAACGGACGACTCGATTTACGTTGTGGATACTTTTGAAAGTAAAATTTTTATTTTCGATAAAGAAACATTGGAGTTTGAAAGAGAAATAGGGCAACCAGATTCTCCAATCTTTAATGAAGGCTATCAATTTAGTCCTACCCATATTGCTGTTGATATTAGAGGGAATATCTACGTTAGAAGTAATGGTTCTGTAAATGGATTAATTATGTTGAATCGAGATGGAGAGTTTATCACATTCTTTGGTGCTAACCCTTTGAAGGTTCCATTACTCGACCAAATTAGATCTGTATTTCTGACAGAAAAACAGGAGGAAAAACTAGAGAAGGTTTTTCCAGATGTACCTACTAATATAGCTATTGATGATAAAGGATTTATTTATACAGCAACATCATCTATTGAAACGAATCCAATTAAGAAATTTAATGTGTCTGGAACCAATTACTTTCCTGATAACCTTGTGGCCACTCTTAATACGGAGAGCGTCTGGGTTGGTGCACATAATAATGTATATTCCGTCACATCTGACGGATGGATATTTGAATATGATGCGCAAGGAAATCTCTTGTTCCTATTTGGAGGTAAGGACTTTAGCTCAAGCAGGTTTGGACTTCTGAATCGACCTGTCAGTATTGCGTCCAATTCAAGAGATGAACTAATTGTAATTGATCAGGGGAACAAATTAATTCAAATGTATGAACCTACTCATTTTGCAAATACAGTTCATCAGGCAATGAGTGCCTATCAGGATGGAGAATATGAAGAAAGCAAGAAGTTATGGGAATACACACTTCAATACAACTCTATTTTCGATAATGCGCATATTGGGTTAGGAAATGCCTACCTTCGTGAGGGAGAGGCGGAGAAAGCATTCGCGGAGTTTTATGAAACTGAATATAGCGAAGGGATTTCAGAGGCATACTGGGAGATACGACAAAATTGGCTAACAAATAATCTAGGTATGGTCTTCTCTGTACTCCTACTCTTTCTAACGTTATGGTATGGGAACAAAGCTTTAAATAGGAAATTTCAATACGGAACGGTTGTTGCGGAGCGAATTGGTGTCGTAAGGAAAATAAAGATTATCGATGATTTATTATATATTTTCGCTTTTTTAAAACAACCATTAAATGGAATCTATGAAATTAAAGTTGAGAACAGAGTTGCTAAAAGGTCTTCAACACTAATTTATCTATTAATGGTTGCCGTTTTCATCTTGCATCACCAGTTTACGAATGTTTTATTTGTCCCGAAAAACCAATTTATTCTGTATGAATTATCCATTATTGTCTTTCTGTTTGTTTTATGGATGATTTCGACCTATTTGATTTGTTCGATAAGTGAAGGTGAAGGAAGTTTTGTTCAAGTTTATAATGCTACTGCTTATGCATTATCACCTATTCTTATTGTAATGCCAATCACTATCATCATTAGTAATGGCTTAACGCTAGAACAATCAGTTTTTTATCACTTACCAATACAAGCTATGTTTCTATGGATTGCATTTTTGATGTTTTTCACGATAAAGGATATCCACAATTATAATGTCGGAGAAACAATTATCGTATTTTTAAAAGGGATTTTTACGATGTTGATTATCGGTTTATTCTTGTTTGTCCTATATTCCTTAGGAAATCAATTAATTGGTTTCTTAGGTGATCTGGTGACGGAGGTGAGCAGACGATGGTAAAGAAGTTGCTAATATATGGAACAATCGTGCTAGTGTTAATCATTTCAGGTGCTAGCTTCCATTTCTTGAATATGGACAATGTGAAATATGGAATAGCAGTGACACAAGATAACTATCAGTCTGTAGTAGTAAACGATCAAGTTGTTGCTTGTAATAGTGAAACTAAGAGCACAACTGAAATACCAGCTAAGTTTAAAAAAGTAGCTGAAAATGAGCAATTGGAGTTGTATTTGGAAGAAAATACGGTTGCTTTAATGGTGAAAGATAAATGTAATGGCTACACATGGTCATCTTATGATGTTAGTAGAGATATGGTGGAAGCTGGATATAGTCCAGAAATCATTAATTTTATTCAAGCAGGTGTATCACTTGTAACATATGACAAATTTACACCTAATAGAAGGACGATATTAGATTCCAATGTAGAGAAAAACTATGAAATGCTAGATAACGGCTTTAAGGTATCAATTGACTTCAAGGCCCAACAAATCAAGTTTGATTTGATAGTGACTCTACAAGGTGGAGATTTACTTGTTCATATTCCACGAGAAAGTGTAGACGAGTACAATCCAAAATTATGGGAAAGTGGAAATAATAATATTTCGATGAATGAAATGATTGTCTATCCATTCTTTGGTGCTACTAGCCATAAGGAAGATGGTTACATTGTTATTCCTGATGGTTCTGGAGCAATTGTCAATCTTAGTGAAAAGCCTAAATATACTACTGGTTACTCTGCTGCTATTTACGGAAAGGACATGGGATATGAAACTACCATTATTCCTAATAATAAAGGGTTAGCATTGAAGCCATTAGAGCGGATCTCCGTGCCAATCTTTGGGGTAATTCATGATGCAAACAATGCGGGAATGTTAGTTATTTCCGAAAGTGGAAGTAGTTATGCCATGTATAACTATAATTCTCGTGATTTACAAACAAGTTACTATCAATCTTATTTTTCATATATCTATCGGAAAGATTATTCTCAGTTCCAAAGTCGGGTAAATGAGGAACAACATATTTTAGGATTCCAAGAAGAACCAAATGAGTTTGATCTGACGCAACGATATGTATTCTTACAAGATAATGATGCTAATTATGTAGGAGTTGCGAAGAAATATCGCGATTATCTGGAAAAGAAAGATGGACTAGAGAAGAGTGCATCAGCAGCAAAAGAGAAAATACCGATGAAGATTGACTTTATTAATAATGAAGTTGCAATGGGGACACTTGGTGTTGAGGATGTTGCAACGACAACATACACACAAGCTAAAGAAATAGTGAATGAGCTCATAAATAGTGGTTATGAAAACTTAGATGTGACATTCAAGACATTCATTCAAAATAAATCTGGTTATCACTTTGATATATTGAGTCACCTAGGTGGCAAGGATGATTTAGAAGACACACTCGATTTTTTCGCTACGAAAGATATTTCCTTTAGTTACTATTTAGATTATGCCCAGTCCTTCTATGAAAGCACTAAATATACTGCCAGTAAGATGAATAGACGTGATTTTGATGTCTATCATTCTAGTAAAAACTTATTTAACTATATGAATAACCCAAAATATTATCAAGTACTTGCTGAAGATGATATCGATTCATTGAAGAGCAGTAATATTAGCGCATTAGCCTTAGGTGGACTTCAGAATAGTTTATTTACCCACTATGATAATGGAGTTATTGGAAGTAGTATCGAAGGAATGGAATATACAAAACAATTGATAGGATTTTTCCAAGATAAGGGCATATCCACTAGCGTCTATGCACCAGATGCTTACTTGTATAGTTACATGGATAAACTTTATCAAACACCAATGGCTTCATCCGAGTTAATTTTTGTAGATGCAACCATCCCTTTAATACCACTTATTTTGAGTGGCTACAAGGATATGTATTCTCCGTACATGAATTTTGCTACAGATGATGACCAATCGATCTTGAAGTTAATTGAGTATGGTATTTATCCTTCATTTGTGTTGACAGGTGAGTCGACGTATAAGTTAAAAGATACTGCATCTGGAGATGTTTATATTTCAGAACTTGAATACTTAAGCGATCGTATGGACACATACTACAACGTCGTTAATGACGCATTGAAACAAGTGGCAGGTAGTGAAATGGTGAATCATGAAATAGTGGAACCTGGAATTATTAAGGTCACATATAGTAATGGAAGGGAAATTTTAATGAACTACAATAATCGTGACTACTCTAATGGTGAAGTGCAAATTAAAGCAAAAGGGTTCGTGATATTATGAAATTTAATATGAAGCAGAAACAGGCTTGGACAGGCGTTCTCTTTATTAGTCCTTGGATAGTTGGTTTCTTCGTTTTAGTTGCCTACCCTTTATATAAAACTATATATATGAGCTTTCACAATGTGTCCTATGGTAATAAGTCTGGATGGTCTTATTCTTGGGCAGGAGTAGAGAATTATACGAGAATTTTGTTTGAAGATGTTGATTTTATCGTAGAAGCCCAGGACTTTTTCGTTACAACCATCTTATACGTTCCTGTTATTATTGCCCTTTCCATTATTATCGCAATGCTTCTAAATCAAAAGATAAAAGGTACAGCATTTTTTAGGTTATTGTTTTTCTTACCTATCATCATTTTAAATGGTGAATTAATGGAAAATATGAGTACTTATGGTGGGATGTCGATCTCGGCCAATAAAGTAATATTGGATATGATTTACACGATTATCCCCTATGAAAATATTGTTGTATTAATTGTTTCAATCTTTGATTTAATCGTTCAGTTATTATGGTACAGTGCCGTGCCAATTTTGATTTTCTTAGCTGCACTTCAAAAAATCAATAAGGATATGTATGAGGCAGCATCTATAGATGGTGCATCAGCGTGGACTTCATTTTGGAAGATTACATTGCCTACCATTTATCCGTTAGTAAGTCTATGTGTTATTTTCATTGTTGTGTTTCTAGGGAATTTCGAAGCAAACCCTATAAATACGATGATACTAGAATCGAAATATGATGGGGCAAGGCGGGATGGTTATTCATCTGCAATGGCTATCTTATACTCTATTATTCAAGTACTACTCATTGCGATATTGTTCTTTGCAACGCGGAGCAGAAAGTCAAGGAGGAATTAATAATGTTAGCAAACTTAAAAGAGAAAACTAATCAATACTCCTTGAAGAAGAAGACAAACATTTCATCCATGAAAAAACTCTTATTTGGAATGAAAATTAATGATGGGCTCGTGTATAAATTATCAACATATACAATACTATTAGTTTTTGGATTTGTATTTCTGTTTCCTTTACTGTATATGTTTTCTGTTAGTTTAATGTCAAATCTTGATTTGGTTGATAGTACTGTGGAGTGGCTGCCATCCGCTTGGTATACCTTCAACTATGAAATGACATGGAGGGCTTTAAAACTACCAAATGCCTATGTTACAACAGCTTTAGTAGCAGGTGTTTCAACATTATCGATCATAGTATCGTCCGCATTAATTGGATACGGACTTGCACGCTTTAATTTCTGGGGGAAGAAACTAGTGTTCTTAGTTTTACTATTTACGTATGTTGTTCCAAAAACACTATTCTTCTTACCACGCTTTGAAATATTTTTAGAGTTGAATATTAAAGGTACTATTGGTGCATTAGTGATGCCAGCTCTTACTGGTCAAGGTGAACAGGCAGCTCTTTTCATCCTTATCTTTTATCAGTTTTTTATGATGATACCGAAAGCGCTGGAAGAAGCAGCCTTTCTTGATGGAGCAGGCGCTTTCAAAACATTTTGGAAGATTGCTCTACCAATGGTTCGACCGGCATTTATTATAGTTGGTGTTTATGCATTTGCGTTATATTGGAATGAAACCTTTTTAACATCGTTTTATTTAGAAGGGAAAATCCAAACGGTGCCAATTCTTTTAGGAGATTTACAGAATACATTTAGTCAGACAGTTCAAGCAAGTGGACAAGGAGCTATGGATGGTAACCCAAATCTTAACTTTACAGAAGGTAAAGCTTTTGCAGGAACCTTACTATCTATTTTGCCTTTAGCACTCATGTATTTAATTGTACAGCGCTGGTTTGTAGAAAGTATTGATAAATCTGGAATTACAGGCGAGTAATTATTTGAAACTCCATATGAATATTCTAGTAAGCTGCTCGAAAAACTAATAAATCGGATAAGGAAGTGTGTTTCTAGTATGTTAAGTGTAACAGTATGGAACGAAAATCGTCATGAAAGGCATAATCCTAAAGTAAGTGAAATATATCCTGAGGGTATTCATGGTGCGATTGCACAATTTCTAGCTGAAGGTGGTCACAAAGTAAAGACAGCAACTTTAGATGAGACAGATCATGGTCTTACTGATGAAGTATTAGAAAATACAGATGTTCTTTTATGGTGGGGACATCTCGCACATGATGAAGTAAAAGATGAGATTGTAGAAAAGGTTAAGCAACGTGTTTTGGATGGTATGGGTCTTATTGTCCTACACTCCGCTCACTTTTCCAAAATATTCAAAACTCTAATGGGAACTACTTGTGACCTAAAATGGCGTGAAGCAGATGATAAGGAAAGACTTTGGGTGATTGATCCAAGTCATCCAATCGTAGAAGGAATTGGTGAATATATCGAACTTGAAAAAGAAGAAATGTATGGGGAACACTTTGATATACCAGCTCCAGATGAACTAGTATTTACGAGTTGGTTTGAAGGTGGAGAGGTATTTAGAAGTGGATGCACATATCAAAGAGGAAGAGGGAAAGTATTCTATTTCCGCCCAGGACATGAAACATACCCAACATATCACAATAAGGAAATTCAAAAAGTAATAAAAAATGCTGTTAAATGGGCCACTCCTACTAGCTTCGCAAGGCCTACTTATGGGAATGCAAAACCATTGGAAGAAATTAAACCAAAGTAAAAAGTTGGATGGTGATGAAAATGAGTAAATTAAATATCGGAGTTATTGGTTGTGGAAGTATTGCAAAGTATCGACATCTACCAGAATACAAACATAATGATCAAGTAGTAATTGCTGCAGTTTGCGATATAAACGAAGACCGCGTAAATGAAGTAGCTGAACAGTATGGTGTAAAGGCATATACTAACTATGAAGAGCTACTAGCGAACCCAGACATCGATGTGGTTAGTGTATGTACACCTAACTATTTACATGCGCCAATTTCAATAGCTGCTCTACAGAGTGGTAAACATGTATTATGTGAAAAGCCAATGGCAACATCAAGGGAAGAGGCAGTACAAATGATTAATGCAGCAAAATTAGCTGGTAAAAAGCTAATGATTGCACATAATCAACGCTTTGTTCCTTCACACCAGAAGGCAAGAAAACTAATTGAAAGTGGTGAACTCGGAAAAATTTATAGTTTCCGTACTGCTTTCGGTCATGGTGGACCAGAAGGCTGGAGTGCAGATGGCAAAGAAAGCTGGTTCTTTAAAAAGGAAGAAGCATTCATTGGAGCCATGGGAGATCTTGGTGTTCATAAAACAGATTTAATGAGATATATTTTGGGTGAGGAATTTGTAGAAGTTGGGGCATTTATCGAAACAAGTGCTAAGCAATATGCAAATGTTGATGATACAGCCGTCTGTGTCCTAAAAACGGAAAGTGGAATAATTGGTACATTGGCTGCAAGCTGGTCTTATGTTGCGAGAGAGGACAATTCTACCATCATATATGGAGAAAATGCTATCTTACGCATCGAAGATGATCCAAACTACTCTTTAATCATTCAATATAAAAATGGTGAGGTAGTAAAGTATGAGCTTGGTGGTATCCAAACGAATGATGCAGGCGGGCAAAATAGCACACAAGTAATTAATAAATTTGTGGCATCCATAGTAGAGGATACTGAGCCAGCAATTCCGGGAGAAGAAGGAATGAAATCTCTTCAAGTAATACTTGCAGCTCTAGAATCTAGTGAAACAAAACAAATCGTTAAATTGTAAGGTTAATTTCAGACATACTCATAAAAAGGCATAATTCATTGTAATGAGTATGTTTTAAAAGTTAATTTATTCGGGGATGACGCTTTGTCATCCCCATTCTAATAAATTTAATGCTAGCCATAGGGGTGTAATGTGTAATGGGAAAAATATACAATGTTGGAATTATTGGTTTAGGTGGTATGGCTAACGCTCATAGACGAATGATTAATGAGTTGGAACAACTAAATATTATAGCTCTTTGTGATGTGAATAAAGACCTGTTAGGAAAAGTTGCGAATGATGAAAATGTAGATAAGGATAAGCAATATACTGACATGGAAGCTCTTATTGCTGATTCATCTGTAGATGCTGTAATATCAATTGTTCCTAATCACTTACATGCCAAAGTACTAGAGTTATGTATTAAACATCAAAAGCCAATTATGGCGGAAAAACCATTTACACTGAATTTTGATGAGGCTGAATACTTAGCAAAGTTGTATGAAAAACAACCCATTCTATGTATGGTGGGATTTTCTTACCGTTATATTCCATCTTTCCGCTATGCAAAAGAATTAATAAAAGAAAACACAATTGGACAGGTGCGTCATATAGCGGTTCGATACCTACAATCCTTCGGTGCACCTATATATGAAGTTCCATATGTATGGCGTTTCAATAAGTCAGTTACAGGAACCGGTGTCTTGGGTGATTTAGGTGCACATATGATTGATAGTGCTAGATATTTAATTGGGGAGTTTCGAAGCGTAGCATCACTTATGGAGACATTTGTCCATGAAAGGAAAGACCCGATAACTGGCGAAATGAAAAAGGTGGATGTTGATGATTATGCTAGCTTTCAAGCAATTCTTGAAAATGGCGTGATAGGTAACTTCATTTCTACTAGGAATGCCGTTGGGTCAGGAAATCAACATGAAGTAACAATATATGGTGATTTAGGTACAATACATGTTAATTGTGAACGCCCTACCGAGATTGATATTTGCATAAAAGAGGAAACAGATCAAGCACTTATATTTAGAACGAAAGCGGTTTCTGAAAAATACCAAAGACAACAATTGGAGGACTTTGTTGCATTACTCACAAATAATTCGTCTTCGGATATCCCAACTTTCTTTGATGGTTACCAAAATCAAAAGGTATTGGAATATATTATTCAGTCTTCCCAAACTGGAAAAACAGTTACAATTGATTAATTACCGGTAATATTAAGCAACCAGGAATAAATACTTGCAAAAGAGAAAGGGTTTTTGGAATGGAGAAAAATTGGTGGAAAGAGAGTGTAGTATATCAAATTTATCCACGAAGTTTTAAAGATAGTAATGGGGATGGAATTGGGGATATTAAAGGAATCATCTCTAAACTTGATTATATAAAGAACCTGGGTGTCGATGTCATTTGGCTATCACCAGTTTATAAATCACCTAACGATGATAACGGATATGATATTAGTGACTATAAAAGCATTATGGATGAATTCGGTACGATGGAAGACATGGACGAGTTAATTTCCGAAATGCATCGTCGTGGTATGAAACTTATGATGGATTTAGTTGTAAACCATTCATCTGATGAACATCACTGGTTTATGGAATCGAGAAAATCTAAGGATAATCCATATAGAGATTATTACATTTGGAAACCAGGTAAAGATGGAAATGAGCCTAATAACTGGACCTCTTTTTTTAGTGGATCTGCATGGCAATATGATGAAGAGACAGACGAGTATTATCTACACCTTTTTAGTAAAAAACAGCCAGATCTAAATTGGGAGAACCCACGCTTACGAAAAGAAGTATACGACATGATGAAATGGTGGCTAGATAAGGGTATCGATGGTTTTAGAATGGATGTTATTAATCTTATTTCTAAAGCAGATGGACTACCTAGTACTTCTAAAGGTCCAGCGTATGACTGGGGTGGTGAATTCTTTATGAATGGTCCTCGCGTTCATCAGTACCTCCAAGAAATGAATAGGGAGGTTTTGTCAAAATACGACATGATGACAGTGGGGGAAAGTCCAGGTGCCTCAACTGAGGATGCAGCAAAATATGCCAACTTGGACGGTACGGAACTTAATATGATCTTCACATTTGAACATATGGATATTGACTCTGGCCCAGGTGGGAAATGGGATGTAAAAGCTTGGGAATTGTCTGATTTAAAGGAAGTAATGTCAAAATGGCAATATGACTTGCATGATAAAGCTTGGAATAGTCTTTACTTAAATAATCATGACCAGCCACGAATGGTTTCACGCTTTGGCAATGATAAAGAATACCGTGTTGTTTCAGCTAAGATGCTAGCAACCTTCTTACACATGATGCAGGGAACACCATATATTTATCAAGGTGAAGAACTTGGAATGACAAATGTTCAGTTTGATTCCATAGAGGATTATAAAGATATTGAAATTCAAAATATGTATCGTGAAAAAGTAATCGAAAATAGTGAAGACCATGATAAAGTAATGGAATCCATCTATATAAAAGGCAGAGATAATGCCAGAACACCAATACA
This sequence comes from Paenibacillus bovis, assembly GCA_007679095.1. Taxonomy (GTDB): domain Bacteria; phylum Bacillota; class Bacilli; order Bacillales; family Bacillaceae_C; genus Lederbergia; species Lederbergia graminis. The sequence goes on along the minus strand of VEFU01000019.1, from coordinate 22,934 downwards.
ATGGAGTACAGATGAAAATGCAGGCTTCACAACAGGGACACCATGGATAAAGGTTAATCCTAACTATAAAGAAATAAATGCAGAGCAGGTACTATCGGATTCAGATTCTATTTACTATTACTATCAAAAACTAATTAAGTTGCGTAAGGAATATGAGATTATTGTGTACGGTAAATATGAACTTATATTAGAAGACCACCCGCAAATTTATGCTTATACACGTACATGGAAAGACGAGAAATTACTTGTCATCAATAATTTTTCTAGTGAAGAAGTTATATTGCCATTACCAGCTAACTTAGATTTCCATACAGCAGAGCTATTAATAGGAAATTATGAAGAAGCATATGCAACTTCACTTTATGACGAAAAATTAAAACCATTTGAGACAAGAGTTTATTTATTTAAATAGTAAAAAAAACCGCAAAATCCGCCTTGTGGCGGATTTTTTTATACTAATATAGTAATCCTAGGTGTAATTTTTATTCGATAAAGTGTTGTATATCACCACATTGTAGGAATTATCGAAAAATTTAGTTGAAATGATTTAAAATAATATTGAAAAAGTCATTGCATAGTAAATTCAACAAGGAGTGTGATAAGAACATGAAAAAAAGAAATATAGCATTAACGATTGGAGCAGCAGTACTAGCCAGTGTGTTAGTCCTTAGCTATTTTTTATTTATTAACAAAACGGAAACTGTAAACAGTGAAGTAGCTGTTGCTACCAATAAAGGAGAACTTATTCTAGATGTAACTACAGATAAAGCTATGTATGATCCAGGAGATAAGATTGAGCTGAAGGTAAGCTTTAAAAATCAATTAAAGCAAGACTTAAAGAATGGGAAGATGGAAATCAAGATTAAACATCTTGAAAAGCAGGTAGGTTCCACCATTGAGAAAGAGATTTCAATAGATAGTAATAAAACAACAGTAGTCACAGAGCAATTAGAAATGCCCGATACAGATTTTAAAGGCTATTTAATTGAAGTAGATGTAAAAAACAATGAAAAGAAACTCGTGGACAGCGCAACTGTTGGGGTCGATGTATCTTCTTCCTGGACAAAGTTCCCACGTTATGGCTATGTATGGGACTTTAGAAAAGGTGTTGATACTACAAGCAGAATTGAGAAATTAAAGGATTATCATATCAACGCTTTAGAATATTACGACTGGAAATTTCGCCATCATATGCCTGTTGGTGAGAACACTGAGGTTTGGGATGATTGGTCTGGCAGAGCAATATATGGTGATACCATTCGAAATTATATTGCAGATGCGAAAGATGTTAACATGGTCAATATGGCCTATAACATGATATACGCAGCAACAAACGGTTATGAAGAGGATGGCGTGAAGCAGGAGTGGGCGCTTTATCATGCGGAGGGTGATTCCGTTGGTCAACATTTTAAATTCCAAATGTCTGATTCGACTCCGACAGGAATTACTCACTTGTACTTCTTTGATCCAAGTAATAAAGAATGGCAAGAGTATATTTTTGATCAAACAAATAAAGTGTTTGAAGTATTTGATTTTGATGGTTGGCATGGTGATACAGTCGGAGAATGGGGTAAAATGAAGACTCACGACGGCGAGATAGTATATGTTAAAGATACATATACGGAATTCTTAAATGCAGCCAAAGAAGCAATAGGTGATAAGTACTTATCGTTTAATCCAGTGGGTGCCCAAGGAATTGAAAACGCTAATAAAAGTGATGTAGATGTGTTATATGTTGAGATATGGCCTTGGGATTCTGATAGTGAAGGATTAAAATATGATAGCTATTATTCCTTAAAAAAAGAGATTGATAAGTCACGCGAAGAAAGCGGTGGCAAATCCTTAGTTGTTAAAGCGTATATGAGTTACGACTATGGGGAGCAGCATCCTGGCATGTTCTTTAATACTTCTGCTGTACTATTAGCAGATGCTGCCGTTTATGCTGCAGGTGGCTCTAGATTAGAGCTTGGTGATAATGGCTCCATGTTAAGTAACGAGTACTACCCAGCTGAAAATCTGTTTATGAAACAGGAATTGAAAGACCGGATTGCCACTTATTATGATTTCATTGTTGCTTATGAAAACTTACTCAGAGATGGGCAAGAAAATACAGATAATAGAATTGAATTTCCAGATTATGCTAATAGCGGTGTAGCAGTTCCAAACAAAATTTGGGCATATGGAAAACAAGATAGTGAATATGAGATTATTCAAATGATTAATCTGTTAGGGGTTTCCAGTGACGACTGGCGTGCAAATGAAGGAAAGAAAGAAACGCCGAAAAAAATTACTGATTTCGAAGTGAAATATTATTATACAAATGAGATTAATTCAGTTTGGTTGGCTTCTCCAGATAGAAACGACGGCCGTACACAGGAACTTTCGTTTACAAAAGGTAGTGATGAGAATGGGGATTACATCCAAATCACGGTTCCTTCATTAGAATATTGGAATATGATTTATATGAAATAACATGTAAAGGAGCTTCCAATAAGTCATAATTATTGACTTGTTGGAAGCTCCTATCTTGTATATCACCTTTTAACTCTAACTGTTGATCTTCGCTACGACGGACACGATGTACTAGTCCAGGCGTTGCCACAGGACGTGGTAATCTTAGCCTGCCTGCCAGGCACTCGCTTTCCGCGGGCTTGGAAATGCGTAAGGCGCCCGCCAATCGGCGACAAGCAAATGTTCTGAGACAATGAAAGGCGCTTTTTGCCTTTTTTGTCTAAGGTTATTTGACCTCGAGCTGATGGCGCCTTTAGCTAGACACGGTTCGGAAGCCTCTCCCTGCGGGGTCTTCCGGCTACCGTACATGAGGGCACTGAAAAACCTTCAGTTTTACGAAAACTTCTAAAGTATGCTGAAAAAATTATGTTTTTATCAGTACTAGAATTGCACAGTAAAAAGGTATAATTCCATTAATAAATAAGAAATTATATCTTTTAATTCTCAAACATTATTAAGAATTTTGTGAATGAGTGGAAGGCGGCGAAGATTCCTGCGGGTACAAGCGAGACAGTTGAGACCCTGCAAGGAGCTCAGCGACTGAAGCGGCTCACCGCTCGCCCCGCGGAAAGCGAAGCCGCCTGGAACGGAAATCAACAGCTATGTTTTTTACCATATTGCGAAATTCAGGGATTTCTTCAGTGCCCTCCCGTACTTCCCGCAGGAGTCTCGTGCCTTCCGCTACAATCAACATTATGCCTGAATTGATTATGCATTTTTATAAAGAAGAAAATTTAAAAAAAGACCAAAAAAATCTATTAAGAGGACTCGACAAAGTGCATGTAGAGTTTGGAATCGTTGCATTAGTACACAACCTATTGCGAGTAATAGCCATCCGCAAACTTACGTTCAGAGTAGAGCCAAAGAAATATAAAAACAAGTGGGAAAAACGGTCGTTTTAAAATAGTGTCTTTTTTACCGATTTGATATATAAATCAGAAAAAAAGACACTATTATGGTTAAATGAGTAATTTGAAAGCGGTTAATCGTAATATAAAACACCTTGCGATTAATGTAAGCAGTTTCTTAAATTCTTGAGAAATAGGAAGATAATAATAGGTCCCTTGGCTTTAGTTGGATAAACAATGTTACAAAAATACTAAAATTACATTAAAATAGTTATATTACATCATTATAGAATGCAAAGAAGGGGCAACAAAATGCCAAAGAAAATATTAGGAAATAGTATTAGTACAAAATTACTTCTTTCTATTATCGTTGTTGTATTAATTCCTACTACTTTTATAAGTGGTTTCTATTTTTTCTCTTCCTCCAATATCGTAAAAAATAATGTAAGAGAAACTTCCATGCAAATTGCAACGCAGGCGGCTGATTCTCTTTCTTTTATTTTTACAGTTGGCAGTGATTTATCTGATTTAATTTATAGCAATAAAGAAATTCAAGAGAGGATGATGATGGAAAAGGAAGCAGAACTAGATCCCAAAATAAAGGAAAATAACACAAAGTTTATTACGGATTATCTGAATTCTCAAATTTACTCGAGTTCATTTGTCAGAATGATATATATCCTTAGATCAAATACAAACAGCTGGGGGAGCGGGTCATTTACACAGTTGAAATTATTAAATCAACCATTCGAATCTACTACTTGGTATAAGGAATCCTTAGTGAAGGATGGAGGAATTGTATGGCAAGGATTACAGTATGACCAATATAGTGGTGCCGCTGATCACGGGGATCTTGTTTTACCAATTTCTCGAGTAATGAAGGATTTCGATACGATGGAAAATATAGGATTAATCCATGTTAGCATGGATGGAAAAACAATTTTAAAACAAATTGAACAGGTGAAGCTTGGAGAAACAGGGAAATTTTTTGTAGTTAATGAATTGGGCAAAATAATGATTGATAAAGACTTAGATAAGATTAACAAAACAATTAAAAATACTGAATTATTTGATGTAATAACAGATGGGAATTCACCTGAGTTTGAGTTTACACATTTGGATACGAAATATTATGGTGTTAGAAAAACGCTGACAAATGATTGGATTTTAATCGGAATCGTTCCAATGGAGGAAATTACCGGCGGGATCACAAATGTACAAAAAATTACACTATTTACAGCACTCATATTTACATTAATAGCTCTTGTTTTTGGATTCATCGCTGCAAAGCGTATGACAAATCCAATTAAAAAATTGACGAAACAAATGGAACAAGTTGGAAAAGGGAATTTCCAAACTACAACTGAAATTCAGTCTAAAGACGAAATCGGTATATTGAGTAAGCAATTTAACCAAATGATTTTTCAAGTAGATAATTTAATGGAGCAAGTAAAGTTAGAAGAAAGTAAAAAAATGCAGGCGGAATTAAGAGCGCTTAACTACCGCATTAATCCTCACTTTTTGTTTAATACACTCAGTACCATCAATTGGCTCGTAAAGCTTGAGCAAACGGAAAAAGCTAGTGCCGCCTTAGCAGCTTTAAGTAAATTGTTAGAAGCTAGTATGGGAAAGAACGGTACTTTTGTAACATTGAAGGAAGAACTAGATATTGTTAAGAAATTCCTTGTCATCCTTCAAATCCGCTATGATCAAACATTTAATTTACAAATATCAGCAGATGATGAAGTACTGGAAGAGTTAATTCCGCGAATGCTAATTCAACCAATAATTGAAAACTCTGTTTTCCATGGAATTGTTCCAAAAGGTGTTTCTGGTGAGATTAAAATTAAGGTGCAGAAATGTGAGGATGAAGGAATAAAAATTACAATTACAGATGATGGAATTGGATTCGATAGTAGTAAATTAAATAATTTGTCATTATCTAGTGAGAAGAAAGATTCATTTGTGGGGATAGGACTAACCCATGTATATGAATCTATTAGTATATATTTTAACCCGAATTCTAATATGAAGATTGAAAGTAATTCAAATGGGACGCAGACAATTTTAATATTGTACCCAAAAAACGGAGATGGTCGTAATGTATAACTTGATTATTGTAGATGACGAGCCAATTATAAGATTTGGTTTGAAAGCTTCCGTTAATTGGCATGGTGAAAATATTAACTTACTAGGTGACTTTACAAATGGAGAAGAAGCACTTAAAGCTATTAAAGATGAACGGATAGATATCTTAATAACGGATATAAAAATGCCTGTAATGGATGGATTAACATTAATGAAAAAGATGCTAGCGATTAATCCAGACTTGAAGGTGATCCTAGTAAGCAGTCATACCGATTTTGAGTATGTTCATGAAGGACTTAAATTAGGAGCAATTGACTACGTTTTAAAAGCAACGATGGAACCGCAAGAATTTGTAAACTTAATTAGGAAAACAGTTAAATTAATTGAAGAAAATCAATCGCTAAAACAAAAGGTGCAACTGGCAAAACAATCTGCACTTCAAGAGGAAAGACAGAAGCTGGAATTGTTTTTAAAGGAAATAATTATAGAAGGCAAAGAAGTGAAGCTACCACAAGCAGTTGAATGGCTTGAGAACAGGTGCGTAATCGTAACAGTTAGAATTAATAATCAACAAATGGAAGAAGGGAAGTATGGATATTTACATAAAACCTTAATACTAGAAGATGTACAAAAATATCTGTACGAGCATACGGAAATATGTATTTGTTTTCCTACCGGCAGTAGTGAGCTAATCTTTTTAGTTCCGGCGCCTCAAGATTCAAAGTATTTTATCGAAAAAGTGAAAAGAAATTTAGAGAATGTTATAGAATACACGTTTACATTTGGATACTGTGAAATTGAGAGTTTATCTGGTGTAAAAGAAGGCTATGAAAATAGCCAAATAGCTTGTAGCCAACACTTCTATCTACCTGATGAATTCGTTTTTATTGATAAGCAAATCCAAGAAAAAGGTTTAGAGCCGTTAGATAGTAAATGGTTGAAACAGTTGCTTCTTCCATATGATAAGCAAAAGTTAATTGAATTTCTGGACGACCGGTTTGAAACGTACAATAGAAGTGGTTCTCGACCAGATGTGGTAAAAAAAGATGTGTGTGATTTGCTAAGTAAGATTTTTATCAAACATATTGATATTGATTACTTACTAAATAAGTATGAACAAATAAAAAAAACAGAGACATTAGTGCAATTAAAATCGACATTATTATCCCAAATCGAGGAATGTGTATCATTGGTTAGTGAAAGCAATCTGTCGACTAGTAATGATAATGAATTTATGATAAAAGCAGTAGATTATATTCATAAAAACTATACAACAGATTTATCCTTAAATATGGTTGCTAACCATGTCCATATTAGCCGAAATTACTTTAGTGTTCTCTTCAAACAATATTATGGTAAGAACTTTATTGATTATGTGATGGAACTACGGATAAAAAAAGCGAAAGAGTTATTAGAACAAACATCGTTAAAAGTTTATGAAGTTGCTGCTAAATCTGGCTTTAACGATGTCAAATATTTTAGTAAATTATTTAAGAAAATGGTTGATTATTCACCAGTTGAATACAGGATTAAGTCACAACAATCGAGGGATTATTAACATATCAGGGGCTGATTCAATGAGAATGTGTTTGTTTATATTATGTTTGGCTATTGCATTACTTTCTGGATGTAATACTTCGATTATTAATGATAGCTCCGATATAAATAGGATGCCAACCCCAGTAGAACTTGTAATTTGGCATACGTATAGTGAAGAAGAAACTAGGATTTTTGAAAACGAAATAATTCCATTATTCGAAGAAGAGTTTCCTAACATTATCATTAATGCAGTTAGGCGTCCTCCTAATGATCAGTTTAATAGGAGTCTTATTTCAAGAGCAGCTGCGAATAAAACGCCAGATATTGTCAGGATGGACAGCGTTCAACTACCATTTTATGCAGAGCATAATTTGATTTATCCTGTTAGTAATATGGAGGATTTTTCTAGTGTGAAAGAGAGATTTTTGCCTAGACCACTTGAAACAGCGAAATACAAGGAAAAGTATTATGGATTACCACTTAACACGAATACAAAGGTTGCCATTTATAATAAAGCGCTTTTACAGCAGGCGGGTATGGAGCAACCTCCATCATCATTATCTGAAGTGTTAGAAGTTGCACGGAATAATAATTATATAATATTAATGGCTGGTTTTGATACGTGGAGCAGTCTACAATACTTCTATGCTTTTGGTGGGCAACTACTGGATCCAACAGCGACGAAAGCAGATGGATATTTTAATAGTGAGGCTAGTATCGAAGCAATGGAGCAATTATTGGAATTGTACGAAGCGAACGTCTTAGTTCCTAAGCATATGTCTTCTATTAATGATGCATGGGAAGATGTAATAGATGGTAAGTTATTGATGATTGATGAAGGACCTTGGTATTATAGTATACGTTCCGAAGAAAAGCTTTCCGAGATCATGCACAAGACTGTATCAACTCCCTTTCCTGTTACCCACGGAAACGCAGCCGTGTTAGGAGGGGAGAATCTAGTGATTATGAAAGGGACAAAGTATTTGGAAGAGAGTTGGCAGTTTTTAAAGTGGATGACTACATCAAAACCACAAGAATTGATGTATAAAACAGGGTTAATGCCAACTAATAAAGATGTTAATTTTAACCCCTTAACATTAGATTCACTATATTTCCAAAACTTTGCGATAGGACTAGATCTTGCATTTTTAAGGCCTTCCATTGCAGAGTGGAGCAAAATAGATAATATTTATGCTTTGTATATGAAGGAAATGTATGCAGGAAATATTGGAATTGAAGCAGGACTTAATACGGCAACACTTGAAATTGATAAACTATTACAACAAAAATAAAAAATAGTAAAGCAGCTTATTCCATGGAATGAGTTGCTTTTATTTTTTGGTGTGATTTTTCAATAATAGCGTGTGCAAAATTATCAGAAGTCTAGTTTTGCTAAACAACTATCGTCTCCTGTAATAAACTTAACGTATAAGTATTAGTTTTGAATTTACTTAAGCAAACATCATGCCAGGAAAAGGGAATAAACTGTACAACAGGAAAGGTGGCCAATTTGTAGTGGGAAAAAGTGCACTAGCAAGAAATCGATTACAATCAAATCTATCAATAACGAAAGACAAGGCGATGTATTCACCTAATGATATGGTGGAAATTCAGGTCTATTATACGAATGAAACAGGTTTTGAAATTACAGATGGTAGTATGGAGTTCAAATTGCTTCACCTTGAAAAACAGGTAATGCCAACAATTACAACCACTTTTATGTGTGAAGAAAATGGTACTCTACAATTGATAAAAAAATTACAAATGCCTGACATAGATTTTACAGGCTACTTATTAGTAATAGATATTTTTGGCGAAGGGGAAAAACTTATTGCATCTACTACAATTGGTATAGATGTATCCTCTGAATGGATCAAGTTTCCTCGCTATGGATATGTTTGGGACTTTAGAGAAAATGTAAATACTACGGAAAGAATTGAAAAGTTAAAGAGTTATCATATTAATGCCTTAGAATACTATGATTGGAAATATCGCCATCATAAACCAATTTCGGAAAACCTCGATAAATGGGATGATTGGTCTGGGCGTCCAATTTACGGATCGACAATCCGGAATTATATCAAGGATGCAAAAGCAGTCAATATGGTTAATATGGCTTACAACATGGTATATGCAGCAACAAATGGGTATGAAGAGGATGGAGTAAAACAGGAATGGGCGTTATATTTTGCTGAAGATAACAATCGCGGTGAAGGTCATTTTAACTTTAAAATGTCGGACTCCACTCCTACTGGAATTACTCACTTATTTTTCTTTGATATGAGAAATAAGGAGTGGCAGGAATATATTTTTGAACAACATTTAAAAGTATTCGAGGCATTTGATTTTGATGGATGGCATGGTGATACGGTAGGTGACTGGGGAAAGATGAAAAATGCAGCTGGGGAAACTTTGTATGTTACGGATACTTACACTGAGTTTCTTAATGCAGCTAAAAATGTAATTGGGGACAAATACTTGGCTTTTAATCCTGTTGGTGCTAAAGGAATCGAAAATGTAAATAAAAGTGATGTAGATGTTCTTTATACGGAAATTTGGCCGTGGGATTATGATAGTGAAGGCTTACAATATGATAGTTATTATTCCTTAAAGAAGGAAATAGAACAGTCTCGCAAGGAGAGCGGTGGAAAGTCGTTAGTTGTCCCAGCTTATATGAGTTATGACTATGGGGAGAAAAATCCAGGTAGCTTCTTTAATACTGCAGCTGTCATGCTCACAAATGTAACAGTATTTGCAGCGGGTGGTTCACGAATGGAATTAGGTGATAATGGAAATATGTTATGTAATGAATATTTCCCGGCGCAAAATTTAGTAATGAACGATGAACTACAAGCAAGAACTGCAAAACTATATGACTTTATTGTTGCCTATGAGAATTTACTACGTGATGGCCAAACAGAAACAACAAATAGAATCGAGTTTCTTGGATATGCTAGTTGTTCCCTAGGTGAAGCAAATAAAGTTTGGTCCTTCGGGAAGAAGGATGAAAATTACGAGATCATTCACATAATAAATCTATTAGGTGTTTCTAGGAATGACTGGCGTGCAAATGATGGTGTGAAAGAAACCCCTACAAAAATAACCAACTTTGAAGTAAAATACTATTATTCAAATGAAATAGATTCTGTTTGGATGGCCTCTCCTGATCTAAATGATGCGAAAGCAACTAATCTCTCCTTTACAAAGGGAAAAAATGAGAATGGTAATTTTATTCAATTTACTGTACCATCTCTTGAATATTGGGATATGATATTTATGAGAAAGTCAGAGGGGTAATAACAACTAACTATTTATCTAGCATTCTGTACCAATGGGCATGCTCTGTTATGGGCATGTCCTTTTTGTGGTTCATGTATCAATCTTAATATAGTCAGATGAATGCAGAACGATAGTGTAATTTCCTGTAAATAAGACACTAATAAAAGTAATATAATTGAATTAGTGCAATATGTTACGCAGTTCTGAATAGAGAGACAATTTACCTTGTTAGTGGAAATGGATTATGCTATCTTTTGTTTAGGGGCTACAATCTCAAGGGATAGAGAAGTTTCACTACCATTCTTTCTACTACTTACTTCACTAAGTGAAATAAGTTTGTGTTTCTTAGTTTATAAGAATGATTGTTTGGAATCGTCTTCTATCTAATGATAAGGGGGGAAACAGGGAATTAGTATTTATTTATACGTTTTCTGCGACATTAAATAAAAGAAATGAAAGGGGTTACGTAAAATGAAAAAGAAATTATTCTCTATTTTTGTATTAACAATGTTACTATTATCTATCTCAGGTGTTGCTTTAGCTGCAGAAGGTAGTCATACGTTTGAAGCTGAATCTGGTACGTTTGATCCAGAAGATCAAGTAGAAAGAGGAGCAGTAGTGGAAGGCGAGGACAATGAATTTATCAGTGGCTTTCAAAATATTACAGCATCTTATACAGTCCCAGCTGAATTAGAGGCTGGAGAATACAAACTATCATTGCGTTATATTAGTGGAGTAAATCCTGAGGCAGCTCATTTAAAAGTTACTGTTGGCGATGCAAGTAAAGAAATTAAATGGGAACCAACTGGTGAAGGTGACTGGGATTGGGCAAACGCAAAAGTACTAGATGCAGGTACTTGGAATGTGAGTCCTGGAGATGTGATTACATTACATGCTGAAGGTACTGACCCGTACATTCAAATTGATACATTAACACTAACTTCTTCAGCTGCTGGCGATCAAGCTGGTGAAGATGAAGGAGAAGAAAATGGCGAGGAAACTGGTGCTATAGATAATCCAGAAACAGGTGACAATGGTGTTACAACCTACATCGCTCTTTCAGGATTAGCATTAGTTGGTTTAACAGGTTTCTTCTTCTTTAGAAAGAGAGCAATAAACTAATTTAGTTTCATAAACTACTAAACTTGCAGTCATGGGATATAACCGTGGCTGCATTTTAGTAAGGACAGACTATTTTTAAGGGAGAGACGGGGGATATAATGAAGAAAATAAAAATAATATTACTAGGCCTTATCTTAATATTGTCCCTAGGTTCACCAGCTGTATTAGCAAAAGATAAAACCGTTTCAGGGGATAATGTACTCAGATATGAAGGGGAAGTTTATTATGATGGGGTTATTAATAACGACGGATTAACAGCTGATTTACAACCAAAAGAAAAAATTGAATTCTCTGTTGGAGATCATGATTTATTTACAGATGGTCAATATGAGTTGTCGATATTAAGTACGGGAAATAGAACAGCTTATAAAATTGAAGTGAATGGGGAAGCTGTTGGAACTGTATCACGTATTGATACAGGCTTTGATATGGGAACAATTACATTAGACTCTTTGCAAGAGGTATACTTAAATCTCAATGCTGGAGATGTTATAAGTATTCTTGCACCAGATGATGGTACATATGGGTGGCTCGATGCAGTTAACCTGAAATATGTTTCTGAATATAATCCAAGTGCTCCTGCAGCGGTCTCCATACCAGATTATGTACGTTATACGATTGAAGCCGAGACGGGTGCATTTGATTCAGAAGAACAGGTTGGAATGGGAATTGTCAATGAGGATAATCAATATATTACTAATTTAGAAAAAGTCACAGCAACTTATACAATTCCAGCGGAGCTTAAAAAAGGTAAATATAACATGACAATACGCTATGTTAGTGAAATAACTGAAAAACACTTAAAAGTCACAGTTGAGGATATTAGCAAACAAATTAAATGGTATTATACAGGACAATGGGACTGGTCAGCAGCAAAATTTTTAGATGTTGGAACATGGGATTTAAATCCAGGTGATGTGATTTCAATAAAGGGAGTTGAGTCTGATGCTTATATTCAAGTAGATTCTATAACTCTTACATCTACTACAGATATTGTAGGTGAAGAACCAGGCAATGAAACCGGAGATGAACCAGGTGAAGAGCCAGGCGGAGAACCAGGCGGTGAAACTGGTGAAGAGCCAGGCGGAGAACCAGGCGATGAAACTGGCGATGAAACTGGCGAAGAACCAGGCGATGAAACTGGTGAGGAACCAAGTGATGAAACCGACGAGGAACCAGATGATAAAGCTGGTGATAAATCAGAAAACGAAGGAACTGACCTTAAGGACGAATCGGATAATTCTGTAGAAAACCCAAAAACAGGCGATACTGCAATTTCAGGATTTGTTAGTTTGGCAGGTTTAGCGTTAGCAGGTTGTGCTGGTTTATTTTTTTACAGAAAAAGAATTTTACATTAATCTAAAAAAAAGATGCAGTCATAAAAATGTAAATGGCTGCATCTTTTTTCTAGAGGTGGGATATATAGTGAAAAATAATAAGTGGGAACTGAAAAGAATAATTTTCTATTTAGGGATATCTCTTTGTATTGGGATTTTTATTTTTTCAATCTTTAATATAGGAAAGTATATGGTAGCAAGCGCTGAAAATAAAAATACAAATAAAGAAATCCAAGAAACCTTCTATCAACATAAAGAACCAATCGCTCATGAAACGAAAGAAGAAATAATTCTAGAAACAAATCAAACTGAAGAGGATTCCTTGGTAACGCGGGAAGAAAAAGATGAGTCAACGGTAGCCGATAAAGAAATATCAAAGCATTTTGAACCATTACTTGAAATTAATGAGGAGACGGTTGGCTGGATTAAAATTGATAATACTGTTATTGATTACCCTGTTGTCCAAGCAAAAGATAATGATTATTACTTAGGTCACAATTTCCAAAAAGAAAAAAGCAGTGCAGGTGCCTTATTCTTAGATTACCGTAATTCGATTGATGATTTGGATCAGAATACAATTATATATGGTCATCATATGAAGGATGGTTCGATGTTTAAAGGCCTAGTGAAATATAGAAACCCGGACTTCTATAAAGCTAATCGTACTATTACATTTGAGACTTTATACAGGGAAATGAAATGGGAAATTTTCGCTGTTTATATTACAGACAAAAATTTTAATTATATCAATCCGAATTTTAAGGATGGAGATGAGTTTCAAGGGTTCTTGCAAAAAGTCGAAGAAAAATCACAATACGAATTAGATACAAGTATTGAATATGATGATAAGATACTAACACTATCGACTTGTGATTATGATTTTGATGATGCCCGCCTTGTTGTGCAAGCAAAATTAATAGCAGAATAATAAGTAATAAAAAGCATTGGATTGTGAACTGCCCCCTGTCAAGGTAGACAAGGGCAGTTCATTGATCGTTCGATGCTTTTTATTTTTAGGAAATTCATAGAAGTATGGTGAAGTTTATTAACAGGACAGTGTCTGAATTTACTATATATTGCTTCCGTCATATTCCTTCAAAAACTTGTGGACTATAATTTATGTAAGCACTTTTATACACGTGGGAAAGGGGGAGGAGCGAAGTGATACAAAGAAGAATGATTATTACTATACTGTCTATATGTATAGTGTTATTACTTATCAGTCTAGGTATATATAAATTTACATTTGATAAGAAAAAAGAGACAGATGCTATGGAGAAATCAACAGTTAGCATGGAAGAACTAGTCCATTCACCAGACGGAAAAGTAGGTTTAATATTTAGACTTTCAAGTAATGGAACCCCGCAATATGAAGTTTCCTTTAATGGAACAAATGTAATTGAACCCTCTCAGTTAGGTTTTCAATTAAGAGATCAGGAACCGCTTCAGCAAAATTTTGAAATAATAAATACATCTATAGAAGAATTCGAAGAAACATGGGAGCCGGTATGGGGAGAAAAGCAATCTGTTGAAAATCATTATAAACAATTAACGGTCCATTTGCAGGAAAAGGATAAACCAAACCGAAAAATGGATGTAGAATTCAGAGTGTTTAATGATGGTGTCGGTTTTAGATACATACTACCAAAGCAGGAAAACCTAAGTGGGGTACTACAAATTACCTCGGAAGACACAGAATTCAAATTAGCCGATAACAATACATCCTGGTGGATTCCAAAGGATTGGGATAGCTATGAATATAATTATGAGCAAACTCCATTAAATGAGGTATTTGAGGTTCACACTCCATTCACTATGAAAACACCAGAGGGCATTCATATAACTATTCATGAAGCTGCACTTGTTGATTATGCAGGAATGGCATTAAAAAGGAGCGGGAAAAACACACTAACATCTATTTTGGCTCCTTGGCCAAATAGTGAGGTGAAAGTTATAAAAGAATCCTATCCTGTCATTACGCCATGGAGAACGATTCAAATCGGAGAGAATGCAGGAGCATTAGTAGAATCGGATTTGATAGAAAATCTTAATGATCCCAATGTATTGGCGGATACATCCTGGATCACACCAATGAAGTATGTCGGTATATGGTGGGAAATGCATATCGATAAGTCAACTTGGGCATCTGGAGATAAGCATGGTGCTACAACCGAAAATGCTAAGAGATATATTGATTTTGCCCATCAGTACTTAGATAGCAAACAGCAAGACATAGGACTACTTGTGGAAGGATGGAATATTGGCTGGGACGGTAATTGGATGGATAATGGCCATTTATTCGATTTTACGAAGGCATATCCGGATTTTGATTTAGAAGAAGTAGTTCAATATGGAAAAGAGCGCGGTGTTCATTATATTGCTCACAACGAAACATCTGGGGATATCATCAATTATGAAACGCAAGTGGATGAAGCTTACTCACTCTATGAAAACTTAGGAATAAGTGCAATAAAAAGTGGCTATGTTGCCGATAATGGTATGAGAAATCCAGAAGGATACCATCACCACGGTCAATATATGGTAAACCATTACCTGCACACGATAAAAAAAGCTGCCGAGCATAAAATAATGCTGAATATTCATGAGCCGATTAAAAGTACTGGATTAGTCCGTACATACCCGAATTGGGTAAGTAGCGAAGGTGTGATGGGAATGGAGTATAATGCTTGGAGTGCAGGGCATTATCTTTCACATCTAACAACCTTGCCATTTACAAGGATGATGGCAGGACCAATCGATTACACACCAGGTATTTTTGATGTAGAAATCGCGGGCAGGGAGGAACGTGTTCCATCGACTCGAGCCCAACAGCTAGCACTATATGTAATTATCACAAGCGGCGCTCAGATGGTTACAGACCTCCCAGAAAACTATTTGGATGCACAAGGTGAAATTTTACCAGAATTTAAATTTATTAAAGATGTCCCTGTGACCTGGGATGATATTATCGTACCGAATGCCGAGATTGGTGATTATGTAACGATTGTCCGTCGTTGTGGCGAAGAGTGGTATATTGGTAGTATCACAGATGAAGAGACAAGGGAAATAACGATTCCACTCGGCTTCTTGGAAAACGGCCAGCAATATGTTGCGGAAATTTACTCCGATGGTGAAGAGGCACACTGGGAAAAGAATCCTACTCCAGTTGATCTGACAAAAGTAATAGTGAATAGTGAAGATACACTAATTGCTTCTCTTGCTGCTGGGGGAGGGCAAGCTGTTAGAATTTACCCCGCTACAGAGGAGGAACAAGGTGTAATTCCGCAGTATTCACGACCTAATGTAAAGATCACTTTCACTGAATTACCAACAACTATACAAGCCAATGATGTACTAGATATTCACATTACCTTTGAAAACGATGGAAATGTTTTAGCTAGCAAAAAGGTAGAAATGCAAATAGATGATGAAACCGTTGTAGAGGAGACTATTAGAATTGCACCTCAAACTCAAAAAGAAGTGCAATTAATCTATGATAAACTCTTTGAGTTAGGGGATTACTCCATAAAAATTAATAACGAAATCAAAAACATCAAAGTTACGGAGAAAGAACCATCATTTGAATATAGTGATTTCCGATTGGAGGTCGCATCCAATACGATCATTGCTACGGCTACAGTAAAAAATCTTGGCAGTTCAACTGGAACTGTCGATGTTCCCTTATACATTAATGGAGAACAAGTAGAAACGCAAACCGTAGAAGTGCATGCAAAAGCAGGGGGAGGAACAAAAACAGTAAGGTTTTCATATAAACTTCCTACAGATATAGGCATCTATGAAGTTTCTATTGGCAATCACGAGCCTGTTATTGTTGCATTACCAGTGATTAACTTGTCCGGAAATTGGTTGTTTAAACAAGGGGACGCTCCAAAGTGGAAAGATATGGAGTTTGATGATAGTGACTGGTCTTCGGTAACACTGCCTTCATCTTGGGAAACTCATTCCCAGTATACAGCTGATAATGTATATGGTTGGTATCGGAAAAAAATCCATATTCCAATAGAGTGGAACGGGTATTCATTAAAGATAACCTTAGGAAAAATTGATGATGTTGATGTAACCTATTTTAATGGAGAGAAAATTGGTCAATCCGGGGTCTTTCCTTCTGAAAATAATGGGGAAGGCATGGAAACGGCATGGGAAAAAGTACGGGAATATGTAATCCCTGCTTCTGCTATAAAATTTGGTGAAGAGAATATAATTAGTATACGCGTATTTGACGGTACTGGAGGCGGTGGACTTTACGAAGGACCACTTAACTCCATTGAACTTATAAAGTGAAGTAATTACCTACCGTCTTAGTATGATGATAATCCCCATTTCAATGATGGGGATTATTTCGTTAGTATGTTATTATAATAATATTATTGAAGATTCTTACAGCAAGATAGGGAAAATATAGTCTAGGAGAAAGATGAATGACTAAACAATTACGTAAAGGAAATAAAGACCTAATAAAGGAATTAAATAGATCACTTGTAATTAATCAAATTCGCCTAAATGGGCCCATTTCACGTACAACCCTTGCTAAAAATACAAACCTAGGTTTATCTACCATTACTAACATTGTAGAATCATTAATATCGGAATCATATGTAAATGAAGTAGGAGCAGGACCATCTAATGGTGGCAGGAAACCAATCCTATTAAAATTTAATGAGAATATTGGTTCCGTTATTGGAATAAAAATTGAGCCAAAGCAAATTATTATGGCGATTGCGGATTTTAATGCGAAAATTATGCGGAAAATTTCCTTTGATTTAGAAGGGAATATTACAAAAAAAGCAATGTTGAGTAAAATAATCGATAAAATGGAAAGTTTATTAAGCACTCTGGACAAGGAACAAAAACTAAATGGGATTGGAATTGCCATTTCAGGAATCGTAAATCCTTCTAAAAAAATCCTTGATTATTCTCCTATTCTTAATTGGAAGGATATTGATTTTCAACCATTAGAAAAACATTTTAATGTTCCTGTTTTGATAGATAATGATGCAAACGTTTTCTCTTTGGCCCACCTTTGGGATGGAGTTGGTAAAGTGTATAACCACTACATCGGAGTCACTTTTGGGGTTGGTATTGGAGCTGGAATTGTCATTAATAGAACGTTATTCCGTGGAAATTTCGGTGGTGCTGGTGAATTTGGACATATGATAATAGAAAGAAATGGAAAGCGCTGTTACTGTGGCCAAAACGGATGTCTAGAAATGTATACTTCTGATCAATATCTTATTCAAGAGGCAGCAGATTTACATCTTTCCAATACAGATGTTGATTCAATTAATATAGATACACTCTATGTTGCGGCAGAAAATGGGAACAAAGATATTCAACAACTCCTTATAAAACAGGGGAAAAATCTAGGAGTAGGGATGAAAAGTGTCATTAATTTTTTAAACCCAGAAGCAATCATACTTGGAGGTGAAGGGCTCAGAGGAATGCCATATGTGAAGGATGGGATATTACAAGAGGTAGAAAATAATTTCTTTTCTGGTTATGAGAAAAAAATAAATGTCCATATTTCAGATTTAGGTGATGATGTGTGGTTAATTGGTGCGTGCGCACTTGTGCTAGAGGAGATTTTCACATCACCAATATACAAGTAGTAGTAAAAGAGTATTACCGATTGAATTAGAATTTGAGAGGAAAAGGGGAGATACCCAGTGCAAATGAATTTAGTGAAACATCTCGTTGATAAAGTGAAGGGAAATATTCAGCAAGTCATCATTGGCAAAGACGAAACGATTGATCATATAATGGTCGCACTTATTTCGTCAGGACATATTTTGCTGGAGGATGTACCTGGAACAGGGAAGACGTTATTAGCAAAATCGCTAGCACAATCATTAGATTGTACATATAAACGCATACAGTTTACTCCTGATTTACTACCTTCTGATGTAACTGGTATTAACTTCTATAGTCAGAAGGAATCTGAATTTGTATTTCGATCAGGTCCAATTTTTTCTAATATCGTTTTAGCGGATGAAATTAATCGAGCTACACCTAGAACGCAGTCGAGCCTCTTAGAATGTATGGAAGAAAGACAGACAACCATTGATGGTGAAACACATACATTAGAAAATCCGTTTATCGTCATCGCAACGCAAAATCCACTAGAAAGCCAAGGCACTTTCCCACTCCCAGAAGCACAGCTAGATCGTTTTTTGTTAAAAATAAATATGGGTTATCCCACCAAAGAAGAAGGGATTGCTATTTTAAAGCGATTTAAGGAAAAAAATCCTCTTCATCAATTAGAGGCAGTTGCAACTAAAGAAGAAATTGTAGAAGCACAACAAATTTATTCACACGTTTTTATAAGTGATGATATGTACGAATATGTAATGGATATTATTGAAAAGACACGTAATCATGATGATATCGAACTTGGGGTTAGTCCGCGTGGCAGCCAAGCATTGCTGAAGGCTATTCAAGTTCATGCCTTAATAAAAGGAAGAGAATTTGTCACTCCAGATGATGTGAAAGCAATGGTGAAACCAGTACTTGGACACCGAATCATCCTATCACATGCAAAACGAGTAAGAGAAAATCAGATTGCTGCAATTTTAGACAGAATTATCGAAGATGTCCGGGTTCCTACAGAAGAATTATCTGGGAAAGGACTCTCATAATTTATGAATATCGCATGGTTTATCTTTACTACGTTTGTGGTGATAGGTATTCAAAGTTTCGTCTTTGGGAAATGGGGATTAAGGAAGGTGGAGTATAATCGCTCTTTTAGTGAACGGGCTGTTTTTGAAGGGGAAGTTGTAGAAATGATTGACGAAGTTTCTAACCCCAAATTGCTCCCTGTTCCATGGTTGCGACTTGAATCAAAGATTGACCCGAGCTTACAATTTCATCAGTCTGCTGCAATCGATAATGAGATTAATAGTAATGCATTTCATCGCACTTTATTTAGCTTAATGCCATATCAAAAAGTTACTCGTAGACAGAAGCTAACATGTACGAAACGTGGATTTTACCAGTTCCAGACCGTTTCGCTTTCAACAGGTGATATATTTGGTATTGATAAAACATTTACAAGTGTGAATTCGACAGCAGAGATCATTGTATACCCTCCACTTATAAAGCAAGAGGATTTACCATTACCTGCCCATAGTTGGTTAGGTGAGGTGATTGACAAAAGGTGGATTATCGATGATCCATTTTTAACAGCTGGTGTTCGTGATTATGCGAGTGGAGATCCACTAAATTCTATTAATTGGAAATCAACAGCAAGAACGAATAGGTTACAAGTTACGAAAAAGGATTTCTCTGCAGACCATCACATTATGATTTATTTAAACTTTAATCAAACAGAAGACATATGGCGTCCCATTGTCGACGAAGCATCAATGGAAGAAACTATTTCCTATGCTGCTTCCATCACTCAATATGCCATATTCAAAGGAATCCATATTGGGTTTGGATGTAATTCGTACATTGATAAAGATGACAAACAAGCAATCAGTATTGATCCAGCCAATGGAAAACAACAACTTACGTATCTATTAGAAACAATGGCAAAGTTAAAAATAGGTACGAGTACGTACTTTGACTATTTTCTCCAAGCCGAAGTAGATAAACATATAGAAGGCATGGATATACTCATAATCTCCAACATTATGACGGAGAAGATGGAGGAGCTTTGTAAGAAATTAGAGGCGAATGGAAATTCTGTTGAGGTTCATTCCCTCCATCAAGATGTTTTATATAAAAGAGCAGGTTAGGAAGGGGGAAGGGAAATGCAGTTTACCAGAAAAATAGCGTTAGACATTGTGCGTGGTTTTGTGGAATACCTTTTATTCTTTCCTATCATCCTTTTAATAGGTACGTTTCTCCTTCCAAAAGAAGCTATCATGTTATGGCTTCCTATTGTATTCGGAGTTTTTTCATTTGGTATTATGGTGAAAAATATCTTACCAGTTAATTGGTCTATTTATCCTTTACTCGCAATAATCATAGGGATTATTCCAAGCTATATGTTAGCGGAAAACCTAATTTTTTTATTCCTACTCATCATTCTGCATTCTATCGTAGCTTATAGAGGGATGTTGTATGCGAGTCGCAATTGGGATAGTTTACTACCAATTTCTTATTTATGGTTAATGGCTTTTATTATTTATTTTGTCTGTTACTTTATCTATCACTTCGTCGATCGGCTATTAATATATGAAAATATCGTCACCACATGTGGAGTAGTTGCAGTCGTTATTACGTTGTTCATTACGAATACAGAGACACTGAAAGCATCCTCCCTATCAAAAGAGGAAAACCCATATGTGAGCAGTGGTGTGAAAAGACATAATCGCTTGTTATTCATCATTACAGTTATTATTGCCATTCTATTGACAACGGGTACCATCATTCGTGATACTATTTGGAATACCATTAGAACTATTTTGAAATGGCTTTTCGGCCAATCGACTAGCGAGGGTGAGGTACCTCCAATGGAATCACCCCCAGCAAATCCACTTCTGCCTGGTATGCAGGAACCAGCGAAACAATCGGCAATTATGAAATTTCTTGAAACAGTGATGCTTTATTTCGTCTATATTTGCTTAATTGTGCTTGTAGTATTTGTCTTATTGTTAATGATCAAAAGAAGTCGTCTGTGGATAAAAAGGATGTTTTTTAAATTTATTGCCTTTTTAAAACAAATAAGTAATCGAGCTCATTTTCAGAAAGAAGACGGCTATTATACAGATGAAAAAGAAAGCGTATTTGATTGGGACGAGTGGAAAAAGGCTCAGCAGGAAAAAGTAGCGAATCTCGTTGGGAAAATATTTAAACGGGATCAGGACTGGAATTCGTTAAATATGCAAGAAAAGGTACGCTATATATATCGCAATTACTTGAGTAACCAACAAGGTATTGCCATTCAACCTGCAAGTACACCACGTGAAATATTAAGTGAACTACGATCGCTGTTACCTGATGATAAAGAACGGATCGAATTGTTAATGGATTCCTATGAAAAAACAAGATACGGAGAACGGGATATTGATGAGAAGACGATGGATGAGATTTATCTATTAATAATGAATGGAGATAAAAAGTGAGTAAAGCCAAATTTTATTTTACGATGATGCCACTCTTGCTTGTTATTGGCATCATCCTATTAATCTATCTTCCAGAAAATCAAAGATATTATGTGTTTCTCATACCTATCCTTTATTGGATTCTTTATTACTTTAATATGTGGATAGAGAAGAAAAGAAAACAGAAATAGGGACAGCTTTTCATGTATGAAGAGGAGGTTTTGAAATTGCTATACGACAGACAAAATAAAACGATTAAGACGAACAGATTATTACTTCGACTATTTGATAAATCAGATGCTGAAGCAGTTACAAACCTTTGTAATAACTATAATATTTTTATCAACACTTTGTACTTACCATATCCTTATACTCTTCATCATGCTTTAACTTGGATAGAGCATCATTACGACAATTTTATTGCAGGCAAAGCATACGAATTTGCTGTAACCGATAAAGAAACGGGAGAAATATATGGAGCGATTGCCCTATCTCATAACCACTTATTTCATCAAGGAGAAATTGGCTATTGGATAGGGGAAGCCTATTGGGGAAATGGTCTTGCGACAGAAGCTGCGCAAGCTATTGTTCAATTTGCTTTTGAGGAAAAAAACTACCATAAAGTGTTTGCTCGTTATTTTGCATCCAATCCAGCGTCCGGGAGAGTTTTGCAAAAAATCGGGATGCAGCAAGAAGGTGTTTTACGGGATCATGTAATGAAAGAAAATCGATTTGAGGACCTAGTGTATTACGGAATATTGAAAAATGAGATGGAGGCTATCACATTATGATAGCCTAATAGTGTAGGTGAAAACATGATTATTTGGGTAAATGGAGCGTTTGGTGCAGGAAAAACACAAACTTCATACGAGTTACATAGAAGAATCCCCAATTCCTTTGTTTATGATCCAGAAAATGTGGGGTTTTTATCATCCCCCGAAAGAAGACTCCCTCTTAAAGCTCGTGAAGGGCTTAAGCCCAGAGATAAGGGGGAGATGAATTTCGGTTGGTGGTAGCCAAAGCCTCCCTCCATTTGATATAATAAGAACATACATTCTGTTTTGGGGAGAGGTGAAAATAATGCTAGTAAAAAAAGCGTTCAAATTTCGAATCTATCCAAACAAAGAACAAACAATCCTCATTGA
>VEFU01000199.1 GCA_007679095.1 Paenibacillus bovis | reverse complement strand
CTTCACATCATTAATTCCTTCTTCCAATCTATCATTTTTTACAAATTCTCCATTCCCAATCCCAACCTTTACACCTCTTAAACTTTCATAAACAATTCTTCCTCCACCCATATTTAACTCCCCTACTTCCCAATTCCCCATTTCTCCTTCCGGAAGCCCAACACCTTCACCACTACCACTCACCTCATTATCACCCAATGTATTCCAATAACCATCAAAATTCCGTTTCTTTCCTTCACCTACTCCATTACCCATTGTTTCTCTACCGCAACCGAAACCATCTACAATAATCACTCCAACTCCTCCTTTCTTACTCATTGCCACTTCCCTCCAATA
>VEFU01000198.1 GCA_007679095.1 Paenibacillus bovis | reverse complement strand
ATTTCCAGCCCAAATTCTCCTACTCATTCCCATTATTATTCTTTTTCCAACATTATCCCTACTATTCCCAATCCTATTTCCAATAATAAATGCTCCTATCCCACCCAACATACTATTTGATTTAAACCCAACTATTTTTACTCCCATCCAACCCCTATCCTTCTCCTTCTTCCACAAAAAACAAACACCTCAATTAATCACAACACTAAATCATCATCCTAATCAATTACACGCATTCTTTATTCATCCTATACCTTACTTCCTCCTCAATCTTATCAATATTATCCGCATTACAACCCTATTACTTTTCATTCATTGCAACCTAACTCTTATTTC
>VEFU01000197.1 GCA_007679095.1 Paenibacillus bovis | reverse complement strand
TAATCTTTCATTCCTTCAATCCCCATATCCTACCGCCATATGCATCTGATTCCCTACATCCACCTAACTTTCAAACGTTACCACAAAAAACACTCAAATTTCCAAAACCCTATCCACTTACCCTTCCCTGTATGCCGTCAAGACACTACCTTCACACAGCTCCATATAATTTCCTGCACCCCACTTCGCCCCCACTACAACCATTTCATCACTCCATCCCACAAATTTTCAACCAAAATCCTCTCTACACTCATCTACTAACACACCACTACCATTATTGCGAGCATAATCCACCTACATATCATACTAAATTTAACACCTCCGAGACCATCCCTCCTC
>VEFU01000196.1 GCA_007679095.1 Paenibacillus bovis | reverse complement strand
ACCACCTATAAACATCAAACCTTATTTCAAATTTATAACCATTTTCATACTACCACTATTTCTACTACCACCATCTCCCAACCAAAACACAACTCACCATCATCATCCAAAACTAAAACTACTTACTACCTATTCTATCCTATATCACATTCTCAACAATATCCCTCCTCACTTACTACACATTCATACTTTACCACCAATCCCATCCAATCCACATCACTACGATCCACTTCCCCATCACATAAACAAAACAACCCATCCACATGCACTATTTTATAATCCACTTAATTTCCAACCACCAAACTCTTGCTTTCATAAATTAATCCAAACTCCTCATAAC
>VEFU01000195.1 GCA_007679095.1 Paenibacillus bovis | reverse complement strand
CGTCTTAAAAATTTATCAGATGTTCAAGTTATAGAAGAGTGCTCCTTAAACCTAGCGTATATGTATTTTTTAGGCATTAATCCGGAAGATGAGTTACCAGATCCTAGTCTTTTATCAAAGTTTCGTACAAACAAATTAGGACAGAAGGAAAATGAAGAAGCTACATATATAACCATGGATGAAATCATGGCAGAGTTTTTAAAACAATGTGCGGAGAAAGGTATCATTAAAGGCACAAGTGTCAGTGTTGATACTACACATTCAGAAGCAAATACATTTAATTGTACTGCAGAAAGAGTAATGAGTCGCCTAGCAAAAAAGCTTTTTAAGACGATAGAGAA
>VEFU01000194.1:134-344 GCA_007679095.1 Paenibacillus bovis | reverse complement strand
GGGAATCAAACGTCGCGAATGATTCCCTTCAAGCAGAAAAAATTCCAAAAAGGGAATCAAAGTCGTCCAATGATTCCCTCTGAAGTGAAAAAAATCGGAAACGGGAATCAAACGTCGTGAATGATTCCCTCCAAGCAGAAAAAATTCCAAAAAGGGAATCAAAGTCGTCCAATGATTCCCTCTGAAGTGAAAAAAATCGGAAACGGGAAT
>VEFU01000193.1 GCA_007679095.1 Paenibacillus bovis | reverse complement strand
AGATTGAGGGTTTGTATAAAGAGGGGGTTTTGGGAGGTGGTATTATTGGAGAAGAAGGTATTAAGGTTTTAGAATGATTGTTGAGAGAAGGAAAAGGAGGTGGTGTTATTTGAGGTGGTTGGAATATTGATGCATTTAGAAAAGCAGGGGTTAAGTTGGGAGTGACAAAATTAGGAGAATTAGGTAATGGGGAAAATATGAGTGGGTTTGTTGGTGTGAAAAGGTAGAAGGTGAGCTGATATTGAAAAAATGGAGAGGTAGGTGAA
Organism: Paenibacillus bovis; assembly: GCA_007679095.1. Lineage (GTDB taxonomy): Bacteria > Bacillota > Bacilli > Bacillales > Bacillaceae_C > Lederbergia > Lederbergia graminis. The sequence continues at coordinate 80 of VEFU01000193.1, read as the reverse complement.
AAATTGGTTGTGTTGTTAGGAAATGAAGAAAAGTGTAGAAGAAGATATGAAGTTACTGAAGAAGTACCTGCTGTAGAAGG
>VEFU01000192.1 GCA_007679095.1 Paenibacillus bovis | reverse complement strand
TTATCAAATCCATTTATATCAGTATCATTACTCTCTACACTATCCTATTAAAAATTCCTGCACCACAACATCGACAAAACAACATTCATTTTTTTACCCCCAATTTTCATAATACTCACTCCAACTTTTTATACTCCACAAACACTTCCCCCAATTTTCCCTCCTCCCTTACCCCATCCTCCCACTCCCATTCATCCCCCCCCTACTTTCCCAACACTTCATTATCCACCTTTTTTTCATAATTTGTTTCTCTATATCTTTTTTCTACTTCCCCTTTTATTAATTCCACTACCATTTCTACACAACAAATCATACAAGCGCTTCCTCTTTCAGCCACCCACCGCTTC
>VEFU01000191.1 GCA_007679095.1 Paenibacillus bovis | reverse complement strand
ATCCCCCTTCCTCTTCTTTTTCATCACCAACTCCTTTACTACCAACTCCCAACTTCCCAATTCCACCTTCAACAACCCTAACCAACATACAAACCAATCCTTCACCACATGCAACTTCTGCAACACCTTTAATCTCTTCTACTGTTCCCATATTTCCTTCCATTACACCACCTTTAATTTCTAATCCTTCATTTTCTTTACCCAAGCTCTTTAAAATTTTACCACCACCTACTACCTCTTCACTACTCAACCCAATCCCGTTTCCACCAACTAATCCTTCCTTTAATCCAGAAAGTTCACCACCATCACCACCACCCCCAGCCATTGAGTTCTTATATACTTTCAATTCA
>VEFU01000190.1 GCA_007679095.1 Paenibacillus bovis | reverse complement strand
TGTAATTGAAGGTGATAGTTTGGTGTTTTATATACTTGTTGAAAAGTTTGGGGAGAGAGAGGATAGAGTGGTTGAATAGGTTGGTTTAAGTAGAATTGGAGGGTTTGATTTTTAGAACGGTTTGATTTAATAAGGTGTTTGTTGTATATATGGATGAATGTTTTTGATTAAAAGGTTTGTTAAGGGGGATTGAAGGTAGAATGATGATGAGGAGAATTTGTTAAAATGATTTGATGTGGTTTGTGTATTTGAAATGTAATGGGAAGATGGATGTTAGGAGTGGGTTGGCACAGATTCGGATTGTGATAGCGTTTGATTTTGTTGAGTCGTAGGGATTTAGGAGAAAGGTT
>VEFU01000018.1 GCA_007679095.1 Paenibacillus bovis | reverse complement strand
TTAAAAAGCAATAAGATGAAAGAAAATTAGGATTTATCAAAATCACTGAAACCACTACTTTTTATCACGGATTCAGGTTAAAGTGCTATTTCCAATATATTCAAAGAGATTGGGACAAAGAAAGGTTGTTTCAAGTAAAAACCGAACTATAACTTGATTAAATAACAAGATAGTTCGGTCAATTTATCAATTATAAAATTTAATAGTTACCAGCGGAGGAAATACACGAAGACTCCTGCGGGAGCAAAGGCCTCGATGAGACCCCGCAGCCAGAAAAGCGAAGGCGACTGATCAGCGGCGTACGAACGGGAGAAAATCCTGTACTGAGATAAAGGAAACACGGCGAGGGACGAGCCGATGTTGACTTATCGTAGGGAAAGGATTGGCTCGTTCGCTAGCCGCTAGGAGCTTGAGCTAGACAGGCGAAGCACGAGGAGGCTCATCAGCCGCCCGCGGAAAGCGAAGTGTATTTCCGAAGCGGTATAGCTATACTTACATTGTTCGGATTTACATCCAGGTCAAATCGTTTTGTTCCAGACTCTTTCATCACTTACTCCATACCATATTCTTCTTTTAGTTTTTCAATATCTGGACCGAGTTGTTTCAATGTATTGTCTTCAATTTGTTGAAGAGTTGTTCTTGAATCAATGTTTTTATCAATGGATTCATTAATCTTGTCGATATATAGTGGCCAAGCTGGACCATCTAAAGGAGTTACACGACGAACTGGAATATTATCTACAATTGTTTCATAAAACGCAAAATCCTTCTGTCCTCCAAGGTACTCATTTGTATGCTCTAAATACCACGGAAGCTGAGTAATATGTTTCCATGCTGGTTGGACAGCTTTATCTACATATATTTTCCAAGCTTCTTCCGAGAAGTTGAGGAACTCTAGGAATGCAAATGCTGCGTCTTTGCTGTCACTTTGTTCAGGGATCGAGAATGTAGAACCACCTAACCCAAAGTTAACACCAGCAGGCACCTTCGTTACACGCCACTTCCCTTTTAAATCTGGGAATGCTTCTTCCAGATGTCGTGAACCATTTGTTCCTGCAGGGAATGATGCTGCTTTACCTTGCTTCACTAACTGTTTCCCTTCATCACTAAAAACAAGTGACATTTGCGGTGCCCAACCTATTTGAACACCTTCTTTAACAAAATCTAAAAGTTCTATCATTCTTTCATCATTTCGAGTATAGTTTAATTCACTATCGAAATAACCAACCGCATCTCCATATTGAATTGCTGGTGAATCTCTAAATTCATACATATAAATATCATTTGCTGCTAAAGTACGCGCAGCATCTAATACGTTTTCAGGGTCTTGTAAATATTCACCTAACTCTTCTGGATCTGTTGGAAGTCCCATTTGCTCATATATATCTTCACGATAATAGAATACCCCAGCTGTTACATCCCATGGGAAACCTAGTAATCTCTTACCATCAACAGATTTCCAACGCTCCCAGTTATATTCTGATTGTAAATCCTTATAACGTTGGAGATTATATTCTGGCTGAAGGAAATCTACTAATAGTCCTTCTGCTTGATATCTAGGGAATTGGCCTTGCTCTACATGAACTGCATCAGGTGCCCCTCTACCAGCAGCGATAGTGGTTGCTAAGTTATCATGTAATTCTCCCATTGGTAATACGGTCAAGTTTACTTTAATGTTTGGATATAATTTATTAAATTCTACAATTACATCCTCAAACATTTCATCCCATGACCAAAAATCAATCTCTCCTTCTAGATCAAACTCATGTGTATACGTAATTTCTGTTGGTACATTTCCTGCTGCATTATCGCCATTAGCGTCATTATCACTTTTTTTGTTACTAGAGCAACCAGCAATAACAACAGCGAAAATTGCTAGAAATATGAAAACTTTCATTTTCCCCTTCATTAACTATTCCTCCTCTTTATTAGTTAAATTAATTAATATCTTCCACATGCATTAATAGTCTACGGTGTTTGTATGTGGGTTAAAATTAACAGAATTATAATACTTATTTAGCATTCGACAATTCTCTTTGTTTTTTCGACATGTGGTATCGTTTACAGGTTTCCTTGTCAAGCATAATATTAAAATTTTCTATTAAATACTAATTTAGCTGCTATTTCAAAAATAGTTAGTAGAACGCTTACATCAAGTCTTTATTTTTCTCTGATAATATGATACTTTTAAATTAATAAACATTAAAGATGGTGACCACTATGAACAATATATTAAATAATCGAATCTATATATTTTTAGAAAAACTTTCAAACATCTTTATTCTTAATCTCATTTGGGTAATCGCTTGCATTCCAATAGTTACCATATTCCCTGCCACAGCAGCCATGCATAGCGTAATTAGACAATGGAAAATAAAAGGTGAAACAACCGTATTAAAACCATTTATAAAACAATTTAAGCTGAACTTTAAACAAAGCTTCCTAGTAGGGCTTCTATGGATTCCTTTCGCAGTCCTGCTCTATGTTGATTATATCTTTGTTATTCAGACACAGTCCGGACTGCGCTTAGCTCTCCTGATCCCGTTATTTTTAATTGCTTTATTATTTACTTTTATGTCAGCATTTCTATTCCCTGTCATGGTTCATTATAATTTACGAATTAGGGATGTTTTAAAGAATACGTTTATTATCTCGCTTGCATATTTCCCAACTACTCTATTAGTTTTAATTGCATCTGTAGCATTATTTTTCGTCTTTCTAATTATACCGCCATTGGCATTGTTCATCTTCGCTTTTATCGCTTTTGTTAACTACTCACTTTGCCATCGCTGCTTTGAAAAGATTGAAAGACTATTTGAGGATAGTTCAGCTATTAGCGAAGAACAAGAAGCTGTTCAATAATGAGAGAAAAGAGCTAAATCTTTTAAGATTTAGCTCTTTTTTTGTTAGTAGGCTTTGAGGATGGAGGAGATTTGAAGGTAGAAATGCCTTACGAGTGACTATTGATGGACGGCGGAGTCTTATGTGAACTTTTATATTGAATTTGATGTGTGCTGGGCATGTGGGGCTTCTTGCGTAAACACCTTCATTGATTCTAACGTGAACTGGGCACGTTGAAGCTTCCTGCGTGACCGCTTCACTTGATTTTGAGGTGAAATGGGAACGATGGACCCTCCAACGTGACCGCCTTCTTTGATTCTAACGGGAGCTGGGCGCGATGAACCTTCTTGCGTGACCTCTTCACTTGTTTTTGACGTGAACTGGGCATGATGGACCTTCTTGCGTGACCACCTTCTTTGATTCTAATGGGAGCTGGGCACGATAAACCTTCCAACGTGACCGCCTTCTTTGATTCTAACGGGAACTGGGCACGTTGAACCTTCCATCGTGACCGTCTTCTTTAATTCTGACATGAGCTGGGCACGATGAAGCTTCTTGCGTGACCGCCTTCTTTAATTCTAACGGGAACTGGGCACGATGGACCTTCCAACGTGACCCACCTTCATTGATTCTAACGTGAGCTGGGCACGTTGAACCTTCCATTGTGACCGCCTCACTTGATTTTAACGGGAACTGGGAACGATGAAGCCTCCAACGTGACCTCCTTCTTTGACTCTAATGGGAGCTGGGCACGATAAACCTTCCAACGTGACCACCTTCATTGATTCTAACGGGAACTGGGAACGATAAACCCTCCATCGTGACCTCATCCTTTGATTCAAAAGTCAAAAAGGCACGATGAAACTTCCATCGTGCCCCCTATCATAAAACACTCATTCACTTGGCACGCTGCCACACCCCAAGCGAATACAGTCCTAAAGTTTAAACGGACAGTCGTAATCTACCTATCTCCCCCCACAAGAATCCGATATTCGAAATAAATTAAGATACTAGTTTTAATCCTATAGCAGCCGCTAGAACCATAGAGATGAAGACTAGTCGTTTCCACTCCTTAGATTCTCCATAAAATATCATTCCAACTAGGGCGCCACCAACAACACCTATTCCTGTCCATATCGCATAACCGGTACCCATCGGGATATAACGCAATGAATAACTGAGTAAAGCAAGACTGGAGCCAAATCCTAAAATTAGTAAGATAACGGTTTGCCAATTCTTTTTCACAGACAACTGGTTGATCATAGCAACACCAAATGTTTCTAATAAACCTGCTAATATTAATGTAAACCATGCCATTAAGATTCAACTCCCTTCTCTTGTTTTTCATCCGTTACTACTTTTAATCCGATGACCCCGACTAACAGTATGCAAATTAAGATAATTTTTTCCCACTTTAATGGCTCTTCAAAGAATATTATTTCAGAAATAACAGTACCCGCTGTTCCTAACCCAACAAAAATAGCATAGACTGTTCCAGCAGGAAGTACATTTGCCGCTGTAATCATTAAATAATTACTAACAATTATCGCGATAACTGTCCAAGTCCATGTCCAGAAATCATAAGCATGTGTTAACCCTATTACCCAACCAACTTCTAATATTGCTGCAATAAATACTTTTAACCAGTTTTTATTCATTTGATGACTCCTCCAAACTACATAAACTAAATAAGCCTGAGAGAAAACTGTAAACAGTTTCTCCCAGGCTTTTATCCTTCCGTGACACGACTTTGCGTGAGTTTTCTCTCGGACCAGACCAACAACTAGTTGCGGAACCCTAGAAAACTTTTAAATTATCTAATTAAATACATTATACACATGTGTCCTTTTGCTTTCAAAGATAAAAAGTTTTAGGCACAATGGAGGAGATTGTTATACTTTGACTTTTTTCTTTGCTTCATTCGGATTAAGGATGATAATTTTACCGTCTTCTATTTCCATCCTTACTTTATTGGAATCCTTCACACCTATTGCTTCTAAATAATCCTCAGGTACTTGGATTCTTCGAGCACTGTCCAGGACAGTTAATTCCACATGTGTATCATCATCTTCGCCTTGTTCTTCTTCTAGTTCCATGTCTAAATAAGCGGAACGACGTAATATTTCACTTGACGTTTTTCCATCCCGAATCGCAACAACACGATCCATCTTTCTTGTTAGCTGCGTATCATGGGTAACGATGACGATCGTTACACCTAATTCGCGGTTTAAATTTCGTAAAACATCTAGGATAATATCGGCTGTTTTTGTATCGACACTACCTGTCGGCTCATCCGCAAGAATAAGACTTGGGTTGTTTGCAAGCGAAATGGCAATCGCGACACGTTGCTGCTCCCCACCAGATAAGGAATGTAGCTTATTATTAATACGATGACCCATTCCTACCATTTCCAATAATTCCTTGGCACGTTCGCGTTTATGCTTGCCTTTTATTAACATTGGAAGTTCCACATTTTCTACAGCGGTTAAGTAAGGAATTAAGTTTCGAGCATTGTTTTGCCATACAAATCCGACTGTTTCTAGCTTATACTTCACCAAATCCTTATCCGAGAGGCGCAGTAAATCCTTCCCATCAACAATCAATTTACCTGCCGTTGGACGGTCCAGTCCACCTAACATATTCAATAAGGTGGACTTCCCGCTCCCAGAGTTACCGATAATGCCCATCATTTCCCCTTTTTCCACTTGAAGATCAAGTCCTTGAAGGGCGATAACCTCATTATCATCATCAATTTTATATATTTTCATTAAGTTTTGGCAATCTATCATATTAATCCTCACCTAACTTTATCGCTTGATGAATCTTAATGCTTCTCAAGAATCCTATTAAAATAGAACAGCCGAGAACAAGCATAACAATCACAAACCCATAAATCTTCATCTCATCACTTGCGTCCGATACAACTTCAAATGGAGGCATCATTTCCTTAATGTTAAAGGATAGCTTAAATAATGGAACAAATAGAATGCTAGTTATTCCTCCAATAATCACGCCAAGTGCACATGCCACACCTGATGTTAGTACTTGTTCAGAAACTAGTATACCAATTAATTTTCGCATCGGAATACCCATTGCTCGATATATACCGTACTGTAGTGTTCTCGACTTGATTGTTAGGACCCAATACAAGATGAAACCGATGAATGAAATCATTAATGATATTAAGAATCCTAACGTCATCGTTCCATTTAAGCCTAATAATAAACCACTATTTTTCAAATCAACTAGATTTGGATAAATATCTTTCATCGCTAGGATTGGAATTCCTTTATTTGAAATACTTTCGTAGAATTCCTCTCGAGTAGCATCTTCTTTTAACTTCATCCAAACTTCATATGGTTCTATACTTATCATATTTTGGACATACGGTAAGTTTGCTACGATTAGTCCGGCATTATGATCAGAATCTGGAGCCTTTTCTAATGGGTTAAAAGTTGGCCAATAATCGATGACTGCATATACGACAAATTCAGCTCCATCGTATCTACCCCAGTTTAATCGAATATAATCGCCTGCATCTACCCCAAGTTTAGTTGCTATTTCGCGGGAAATAAGAACGGAGCTCGGTTCTTTAGCAAGCAAATTTAAATATTCATACCAGTGGTGTGGTAGTAAAGATGATTTAAACCAGTTCACCTCACCAAAGTTCTTCGGCTCGATTGCCATTAAAGATGCATGACTAATACTTTTTGAATTAGTTCCGGCTGTCACTTTCTCTTTCAAAAACACCTTAGCTGTTTGCTCTACTTCCGGAATTTCTGTAAATGGAGTAAAGTCTGGCTCAGTAAATACAACTTCATTCACTGTAAAGTCTGGTGACTGTTGCTCTACATCACCTGAACCAGATCCTCCTGGCCCAGTAACTGGATAGTAAGAGCTTGGGTTTGTCTGAGTACTCTCCCAGCGTACTGATACTTTAATATCCGCACCATGACGATAATAAATTTGCTCTTCCAAATTATTGTTAATTGTTCGAGCTGCGCTTGCACTAAATACCCCAATTCCAATCGTCATCACTAAAAACAGCATGAGAAATTGGTATTGTCTGGAGGATCTACTTACTTGTAAGAATGTACTATATAGGGATACTGGCCAAAATCTTTCACCAATTTTATAAATCCCCATTAGTATCCATGGATATATGCGCAATACGATTAAACCAAGACCAATAATAAATAGTGCAGGGATAAAGAATAAGATTGGATCAATCATCAAGTCAGATGGATTACCATCAATTGCTAATAGTTCTTCTTGTCTACGATTGAAATTCATTAATCCATATACAGAAATACCGAATAGCAATAATTCAAAAATCATTGTATACCAGTTTTGTCTTCCGAACTTTCTAGCAGACTCCTGCTTGTGATTTACAATACTTTGTCCTGATGCCCTGTAAACAGGAATCATAATCATAATAATAGAAGCAATGACTGCTATTAGAGCATATATATATGCATCCGCTGATAATTCAATCGGTAAAGTTGACCGTTGAACGAATTCTAAGAAACCGTTCGATGCTCCTAATACTTTAACTAGTTGTAAACCTAAATAAGGTCCTATGAAAAAGGCTAGTACACCTAATATCAATATTTCGATAAAATAGATACCGAGAATTTGCCAGCGACTTGCTCCACGACTCGCTAAAACTGATATCTCTGTTAATTGTCGCTCTATAATCAGTTTTGAAATCATGTATAAGTAAACGACGAGCATAATCAAAACTGGAACATTTAGCGACCACAACATGATGGTTAGTTGTTCGCCTTTCGTAATATACGAACGTAAAATATCCTTTATCGGGAATTGGAATAGAATCGACGCACTTTTTACCTTGTTGATCTCTGTTTTTAAAGAGTTTTCTACTCCTAGTAACCTAGGTATATCCTTGTCTGTAATATCATAATAATCAAATGCTGTACTGAATCTGCCTATTCCTAGTAAATTCTCATGTTCTTCCACGATAAGACTTCGGAATAGATCTTCATGTATTATAAAATCTTCCGAAAAGTTATCCTTTATTAGCGACCAGTACGGATTTTCATTTCCACCAGGTTGGAATACACCAACTGGTTTTATACGGAATTGAATATCTCCCTCTTGGACAATATATTCCGTTCCAATAACAGTATCTCTTTTCATAAGTGCTTGTTCTGTTACTAGTACTTCATACACATTGTCCACGGGTTCTGGACTTGGAAACTTTCCATCTACTAAATTAATGTTTTCTTCTAAATTCGTTAATGCAATTAACTTCCCTGGTTGAAGAGATTTACCATCATCACGACCATCACCGTACACAACCTTCAGTGGAGTTGTTGCAAGAGTATCCACATCTGTTAGTACTGGTAAGTTCGCTTCCGTTACAATGTCCTTCTTAATTTGTTCTACTGCGAGTAATGCTTCCCCACCATTATCAATGTTTGCTTTTGAGAACGTATCTGAGAACGTAAATTCACCTGGGAACTCATTATTTTTCACCTGATAGTCTTCTAACTCAGAAATTAACATTTTCTGTAGCACACTCGAAGTATAAGTTGGAATACTCGAAACAAGGGACACAGTGATTATTAAACCAAGGAATAAGCTACCCGTTAGCCAGCGGTTGTTGAGCATTTTTCGGAATATTAGTTTAAAAATTGCCACGTACTTATCCCCCCTACTTTAAGATGATGACGTCCCCTTCTTCGAGTCCTTTAACAACTTCAACTTCTGTAGCAGAGATAATTCCTACTTCAATATCTACCTCTCGTTTTGTGTTATCCTTAAGGACTTGTACATAGTTTCTGCCTGCACTCGTTCTTAGACCATTCTTTGGAATAATAAGTGCACCTTCTTGCTTAGCAGTAATAATTTCCATTCTAATAATCGATCCTACAGAAACTCCTTCTGGCAGTTCATCAAAACCAACTACAACTGTCCTACCATAATGCTCCGGATTAGTTTTAAAAACATCAGCTGGGATGTCAATTGGTGTTTGAATAACTTCTCCTGCAATTTTTTCACCATTAATTTCAGCGATTGCTTCCATACCTGTTTTAACATCAACGACATCTGAATCAGAGATAGCAGTATATTGTAAATTTAGTTTACTTGTATCTGCTACTTGTACAACTCGTTGATATGCAGGTACATGTTGACCTTGATCAATGTCTGTAACATATGTGATGACTCCATTTATTGGTGAAGTAATCTTTGCTTCAGCTAATTGATTATACATGAGGTTAAGACGATTCTGGATACCTTGAATATCTAATTTCGTAATTTCAATTCCATATTTATCTACGTGTTCTGCTTCCTGCAATTGCTTCAATCTTAACTGTGCTTTCTTTAAATCTAGTTCTACTTGTTTAATATCAAATTCTAAGTTACCAGTTTCCAATTTTACTAGCAGTTGACCTTTCTTTACTGTGTCACCTGTTGTCACATAGACCTCTTCTAATCTACCCCCGTCTTTAGAATAGAACAAGTCATGTTGTGCTTCAGAAACGAGCGCTCCTGCACCTTGGACTTTTTTAATTAAATCGCCCTTTGTAACTTCAACAGTTTCATAATCCATTTCTGCTGGTTCTACTAAAGGTGGTGCTAATACAGGCTCTTCTTTCGGCAAAAAGGAACAACCAGTGAGTACAACGCTTAAGGAAACAACAATACTTAAACCTTTAAAAGATGGTTTAGACAATAATTTCTTGTTTACGATAGGCAATGTTCTTATCCTCCAATGTATAGACATGGTCTAGTATTTCTAAGATGCCAGGATCATGAGTTGTCATAATAATGGTTGTCGAACTATTCTTCACTATTTCTTGAAATGCGTGGATAATTCGAAAAGCCATTTTACTATCCAATTCAGCTGTAGGTTCATCGGCTAAGATTACTTTTGGTTTTGAAGCAATAGCTCGTGCAATTGCCACCCTTTGCTGTTCTCCACCTGATAATTCAAAAGGACGATGTTTTTTTCTTTTTGATAATCCGACCAATTCAATTGATTCAGCTATTTTTTCCTTCCATTCCGATCGCGGAACTCCCGCAATTCGTAAACCAAATTCAACATTTTCTTCAACCGACATAAGTGGAACTAACCCATAGGATTGAAAGACAAATCCCATCTCTGTTCTACGCAATTCGGATCTTTGTTTCTCATTCATTTTATTAATATGATTTCCGTCAAAATAAATATCACCGCTAGTAGGTCGATCTAGAGCACCGAGTAAATTTAGTAAGGTTGTTTTACCGGAACCTGATCTTCCTCTTAACGCTATTAATTGATTTGCTTCAATTGACATATTAATACCATCTAATACATCGATTTTTTTACTACCTTGATTAAAAGATTTCACAACATTTTCTACTTTAATAATTGGTTCCACGAATTCACCACTTTCTTTCTACATATAAGGTTATATCCGCATCCTAAGACAGGATGCGGATATCCTTTGTAGTATTTATTACTCTCCGGCAATACCTGATCTTTCAATCCCTTGAACGAAGGCACGCTGTACAAATAAATACAGTATTAAGATTGGTAGAATAGTCAACATAACCGCTGCCATAATTTGGTTCATTAATGTTGGAGCAAAACCAATTGCTTCCCCTTGTGCTACTTGTCTTGCTACTTGATCCAAACCTTCCGCATTGGCATTACCATTAAATGTTGCTAGGTTTTGCGCTAAGTTAAAGAATTCAGGTAGTAACAAGTACATATTTGGTTGGAATACATCGTTCCAGTGCCAAACGACGGAGAACAAGAATACTACTACCATCGCTGGTTTCGCTAATGGGAACATGATAGTCCAATACGTTCTAAAAGCACCTGCTCCATCAATTCTAGCAGCTTCTTCCATAACTTTAGGAAGTCCACGGTAGAATTGCATGAAGATGAGAACGAACAATGCTCCTTTTAATCCAAATCCCATTGCTGATGGGAAGATAAATGGAAATAGTGTATCAATCCATCCTAAATCACTGTAAAAAATGTACAGTGGAACAACGATTGTTGTTGGTGGAACTAGGAATGTAAAGACAACTAAAGCCAACCATAATCCTTTCAAAGGAAACTTGTAACGTGCAAATCCATATCCAATAAATGAACAGCTTATAATTTGGAGTATAGCACTTCCTAAAGAAATCCAAATACTATTCATTAAACCATTCCAATAGTTGATTGCTTTAAAAGCTTCCACATAGTTATTTAATTCAAATTGTTTCGGTATCCATTGTATCGTAGCGTCCGCAACATCTGATGGTCGCATTAATGATTGTGAAATCATGTATAGCAACGGATAAAGGAAAACGAACGATAAACTAAATAACAGTAAATAATAAAACAAATTTCCGATAAATGATCTAGATCGTCGTGCATATAATGACTTTTTTTCATTGGTCACACGTTTCTGAACTAGATCTTGCACCTTACCAACGATAGGAAGATCCAATTGAATACACTCCCCTCTTTAATTATTATTACTCGCCATTCCTCTTCGGAACACTAAGAACACTATGCCTAATACTAGGAAGATGAAGATAAAGTATAACCATCCTATTGTAGAACCATAATCATAGTCATTCGATACAAACACAGTGTGTAGTAAGTGGTTCATAATTCCGTTGTCCGGATTCGTAAACGAGTTAACAATGGTAAATAACGTGTTTACGAAGATCATTGGAATTAACATTGGGAAAGTGATCTTCCAGAAAATTTCCCAACTGGTTGCTCCGTCTATTTTCGCTGCTTCATATAACGATGGTGAAATCGTCTGTAATGCAGCTAAGAAAATTAATATCTGAACACCTGAATCCCACATTACTAGTGTTAATGAATCCGCATACTCAAGTAATGGCATAAGAACAACTTCAGGGATGAAATTACTCAATTGTCGGAACAAACCCCAATCCGCAAAAATTGGCAAGTTCGCTGCACCTTGTTGTAATAATTTACGAAGTGCTTCACCGGAAGCAATAATGACCGGTAAGAAGAATACTCCCCTAAAGAATGTCCTACCAAATGTGTGTCGATTCAGTAAGATAGCACTGAACATCGCAAAAATTAGAATCAATGGAACGTTCGTGACAATATCTTTCATTGTTTCTGTTAATAAAGGTACAAAATGTATATCCGTCGTAAAAGCTTGACGATAGTTTCGTAAACCTACAAATGTTGCAACAAGTCCATCACGTGTTGGTTTTAAGTCATTGAATGTATAAAACAATGATCTACCCAGTGGGACAGCCATAAAGAGAAAGAATCCAATAATCCAAATGGATACAAATGAATATCCCTCTACTATATGACGAGTTTTCATCGATAGTTTCATGATTATCTTCTCTCCCCTTTACGTACCTCATAGTCTAAGGCTTTTATAACTGAGCCATCCACTGACTTTGGTGATCTATTATAGTTAACAATCACTTGTGTACCATTTTCATATGTTGTTACATACACTTTATTTTGTACTTGTTCATGTCCAACAATTAACTGACCTTTTGTTAGTTCATGTATTTCTTTGAAGCGATTGTACTCTTCAACAGAGCGATCAAACCAGAAATCAAAGGTTGAGCTAAATAAGCGGTCTTCCATTGTTCTCTTGAGATTATCTGTTGATTTATACGTAAGTTCAAAGCTTGGTGTTGCACCGTATTCAATCATTCTCAACAATTCCACTTTTGAATCATTTCTCAAGTTGGAAGGTTGTCCTGAATAAGGTACGAGACCGTGAATAACAATTTGATAGAATGGAACAGTTTCATCCAAGATTACGAAATGGCTGGAATCCAATGGGATTTGGTTAATTTCATCCACATGACCTAATGCATATGCATGACCATAATCTACTGACACCTTACCAATTTTCTCGCGGAATAATGAGATTGTATTTACCCAAGATTCTTTCGTTTGAGCTCTAGTATAAAGATGCTTTGGATTTTGATCAGAGTAAAGCATATCTGCCATATAACTTAAATGGACCCCTGATACTCCTAAATCTTGATATTTTTCAATTTCATCTTTTGCATATTCTTCTGCATGGTCAGGACGCATTAAGTAGAATACTTGATCGACATTACCTAAGCGACTAGACACATGATAATTCGGACTTTCCGTTACTTCCCTGTCAATACTTCTAACCGCATCTTTCGTTGGCTTTAGCCCTTTACTTTCGTTAAAAGGTCTAACATAGTTTGCATCAAGATATAAATCAACACCTTGTTTTTTCGCAAATTCTGCTAAATCCTCTAGCTTTTTCTTGCCACCTAATTTGCGTTCAGCTTTATGTTCAGGTTGGTTACCATATAATCCATCTTTCGTCCAACCTTTGAAGGTGATTTTTAATGATTCCACACCTGCATCAGCATATTTTTCGATTATTTCTTTTGCTTGTTCAAAGGTTGTCATATCAATAAACGTTGACCCAACTATTTCTTCTCGGAGAATACCACCCACTAATAATACATGAAGTGGAGTTGTATTTTCCGTTACTTTTTCAAGACCTGCTGTTTCTTGCAAATATTCACGATATGCATGTGCCATTCCAACGTAGTGTGCTTCTTCATCTTCTAGAAGGATAAACTTCACTTCACGATCGGCTTCCGTTCTTTTACCTTGGAAAAGTGGAATTCTACCAGATGATCCGATAAACACTACGTCTTGACTACGATACACAAATTCTGGACCTGCGCGATAAATTGGAATGTTACGTACTCCTGCAGGCGTTGCATTAATATTAGCTGTTTCTTCCCCTTCTGTCAGGATAGCTAAAAAGCCTTTGCCAGCTTGATAGATTCCATATACAGGTAATGCGATTTCTTCTTTTGGAGCATCTCCAATTGTAAATCCACTTGCTAATACTTCACCTAGTTGCTCTAAGAATGTATGGTCAGGTCCATACACAGGCTCTGAGTAACTATTGTAATATTTCGGATGTACTTTCCTAACTTTCATTAGTGCACCTGAACCATCAGGAAGGAACACTGCACCTTCATCTAACTGTTCATCCGCAGAATTGAAAAACGGTAATACTTCCAATGAAATTAGACGTACTGTACCTTCTTCTTTGATAGAGTTGTCTGGAACTTTAACGATAAAACCGTCGTCTGTTAGTGTGTATTCTACTGCAAAGCGAAGTTTTTCCTCCACTAGTTCAAAGTCTACTCGAATACCATTTTCAATGTCAGTGTATTCGAGTTTATTTCCTGCTTCCTTTAACGTGTACGTCTGGGAAATACTTGATCCATCTGTAGTTGTTATATGAACAGGCGAATCCATAAACTTCTTATTATTTGCTAGTGTAGAAGTCGGTACTAGTGGTGATCCTAACCACTCATAACCAGATTTCTTATTTACAAGTCTAATATTTCCAGATTTTTCATCTATATAGAGTTCTAGATTTGCATTTTCTGTTACCTTTTTTGTTGCTGTAATCGGATAGTATTCTACTTCTCCCTCTTCTTCATCTGCTGCTGTGTCACCAGCATTTTCATCAGTAGCTTCTGTATCTGTCGCTGCTTCCTCTTCAGCAGTTGTTTCAGCAGTAGTTGCTGCTTCGTCTTCCCCATCTGTTTCTTCGGCAAAACCATTGAATGGTAGCAAACTAAAAATTAGAAGCAGACAAATGAAGAAAATAGATATTTTTTTCTTTGAATTTGCCAACTGGTCCTTCATTATATTTCCCACCTCCTACAGCCTAAATCGTATTTCTTTGAATATATCAAAGAAGAAACTGATGAATTGGCTTAATAATCCATATAGCAATATCCCTAGGAACCAGATTATTGCCACTGCTAGTAGCGTAATAAACGTAATAAAGATCAGTTTTCCTAATTCAAAATCATGAAGAACTTTCACTTTAATTAGAATCAGCAATCCAACCCAAGCAAATACAAACATGGAAAGCGTTCGATAAAACTCACCTTCACTTAGAGCGATTACATTCGTTAATAGCGTGATCGGAATAATAAACACGATGTACGGTGCTAAACAATAAGCACTACCAACAAAGATTTCCTTAAATTTACCTTCACCATCTAAAATTGTACTAACACTCCAGTTAGCCACACACCATGTAATCCAAGGAACTACTATCCATATAAGCTCATGCCCATAAGAAATTTGATATGCTTCACGAGTTTCAAAATGGTAGCCTACTAATAAGAGTGAAGCCATTCTCGCAACAAAAGCAAGGAGTATTAATATAACGCCGTGAGACCATTTCAAGCGGCTTGGGTTTTGCAATTCATAGAAGAAATCTAGTGGATGAGCCATTACTTGTTTCATATTTTTAAGTGTGGTCAAGACGCTTCCTCCTCCTTCACAAGCGAGCTTTCTTCCATTTTCTTCAACCTACGTTTACGAATTAGCTTATTCGTTAATGGAATTCCGTAGCGAATAACTAGGAATAAAACAATTACTCCTCCGAAGAACCAAGCAAAATTATCACGAACAAATTCTACACGATACTGACGAAATGCTTCTGAGTAGTCTTCTCTAGCATTTGCTTTTCGGAAATATTCCATTGCCTCTTTATATTCTTCATTTTTATATAGCGCTTTCCCAATTGCGTGATATGCAATATCAAAGTTACCATTTAGCTGGATAACTTCTTCCCAAAGATCACGTGCTTCTTCATAGTAACCTTCTACATATAATCTGGATGCTTCATGTACAAGGTCAGCAAATGGTGTAGTTCTGAATAAATCTACTCTAGCACGTGCTTTATCAACAACATATATGATGCCTTCTGAGTTTTCAGCTAAGCTTGATGGTGTAGTGAAAACACCGTTTTGAGCACCATTTCCACCAAAGACAAATAATAGATTTCCTAGTTTGTCATATTGGTAGACTCTGCTAGTTGTTAAGTTTAGTGCAGTCATCAGTCCGTCTTTATTTATTGAAATATCGACAAAAGATGAAACTTCAAATGGCCCACCATAACTTATTAAGTCACCGTATTTATTCATGCCATGGTTTAATGTATCAACACCAACCGGAGATAGACGTTTAATTTGGTTAAAGTCCGTTCCTAGTGTTGTAGTATAAATAAAACCGTCTTCATCTTGTGCCAAGTTCGAAAACGCTAGTGCTTGGACAGATGGTAATTTTGCTTTTTGTTCTTCTGTTGCAATTAATCTAACGATTAAATTTGTAAGACTGAAAGGAACGTCGTTAGAACCAAAGAATCCTTTAAAGTCCCCAGTAGAATCTATTTGCATTAAACCTTTTGTATTACCTTCACTCACGACATAAAGATAGTCACGTTTATCTACTGCTAGTTTAGAAGGAGAGTACGTGAAGTTTCTACCTAGTAAAGGGCTATCTGGTGCTGGAAGTTCTTTAATAAACTCTCCATTGTGATCAAACAGTACGATACGTTGATTTTTAGTATCTGCCACATATACTGTGCCATCCTCTTTAACGAAAGTACCTTTTGGCCCATTAAGTAGTCCAGGTCCCTCTGTATCTCCAATTACTTTTATTAATTCATTATTTTTATCCACATGGACGATGCGATTGTTTCCAGTGTCCGTAATATACACTGTGTCATCAGGTCCAATAAAAACATCCTCTGGGTTATTCAGTGGCCCTGATGGTAAAAACGCACCATCTATTGAACTATCATACACATATCCATTAATTGAACGAACGTCTTGACCTTCCGTATTCCATATATAGCCTTCGTAAGGAGTTTGCGCTGAACTTGTTACGGGAATAGCCAATAACATAGTGGCTGCAGCTGCAGCGCATATCCATTTAGGCAAAAATCTCTTCAATGTTAGCCACCTCCTATTCCTTCATTCCGGAATGAGCCATTGTTTGTAAAACCATTCGCTGAGTGATGATAAACACCATTATTGTTGGAATTATCATCAAGAAACTTGCAGCAGCAAATGTACCAACACGCGCTACAACACCAGCTCCACCACTAATGGATGTAATTGCAAATGGAATCGTCTTAATCTGATCTTTCGTTGCATACATCGTAGAAGCATATGGGTCATTCCACGCCGAGATAAAGCTAAATAGTGCGAATGTGGCAATTGCTGGCTTTAATAAAGGTACAACAATTTTCCAAAGAATTACCCATTCATTGGCACCTTCTATCCTTGCCGATTCTAGTAACGAATCCGGAATTTGCTTCAGGAATTGAATCATTAAGAAAATACCAACAGGAGCTGCTAGTCCAGGTAGTATCATTGCCCAATACGTATTCATCATTCCAGATTGACTGATGATTAAGTATTGAGGAATTTGTAATACTACTGGCGAGAACATTAAAGCTGTAACGATTAAGTTAAATACTGTACTTTTTAACGGCATTGTATGTTTTGCCAATGGGTACGCAGCCATAGCTGAGATAATGACCCCAAAAATTACAATTGCAGATGTTACGACCACACTATTAAATATATAGCGTGAAAACGGTACAGTTGTTGTACCTGTTATAAAGAATAAATCCCGAAAGTTAATTAATGTTGGGTTGATCGGGAAAAACCTCGGTGGGAAAAGGAATAATTCACTGACCGGTTTTACAGATGTTGATGCCATGTACACTAATGGTGCCAGGAACAACAATCCGCCTATTGTCAGAAAGGTATAAAGAAAAACTCCTCCCCAATCAATTCTTTTTCTGGCGACTCCAGCTCTCATCCTTTAATCCCTCCCCAGTATTGCAAAGATAAATTTATTTAGGCCGAGCATGATGAGGAATAGGACAACAGCAATTGCTGATGCATATCCCATTTCAAAACGGATAAACGCATAGTCATGTAAATGGGATAGAATTGTATGTCCTGCATACAATGGACTCGGGAATCCTACAAGCTGGGTACTTACATCAAAGATTTGTAATGACTGAACCACCTGCATAACAGCACCGAATAATAATTGTGGTTTTACAGAAGGTAGTGTTATATACCATAGTTCTTGCCAGCGGAATCTAATACCATCAATTTTACCCGCTTCGTACAATTCTTTAGGAACGTTTTGTAAACCAGCTAGGAAAGCAAGGAACCCAATTCCCATACTCATCCATAATGAAACGAATATAATAACAGGGACAATTGAATCAACATTTTGTAAGAACAAATATGGTTCATTCAAAATACCGAGTTTGATTAAGAAGTGGTTTAATAATCCTTTTCGGTCCCCTGCAAAGAAATACAACCATACTACTGACATAGCAACCGCACTTGTTACCGACGGTGTATAGAAACATAGCGTATAGAAAAATCGGAATTTTTGTGGTACTTGCGTAATAAACCAGGCTAATAGGAATGATAGGATATATCCAAGTGGTCCTGTTACAAATGCTAGTGTAAAGGTAACTCCTATAGCTTTTAGAAATATATCATCATCTACAAATAGCAATCGATAATTCGACAACCCTACAAAATTTGGAGATTCAATAATGTTGTAGTACGTAAAACTTAAAGCTACTGATGTAATAATTGGAATTATTGTAAATACCGTAAACAGGATCAAAAATGGTGCAAGAAGTAAATAAGAAATCTTATTGCGTTTCATTTCTGTCCATGTTTTCTTCCATCTTCCCACTGGGACATGGTGTCCCGGTAGCGTTTCCGCTACCGAGCTCCCATTAGTATTAGTTGTCACATTCGAAGACAATTTTCTTCGCCCTCCTATTCATCGCTGGATTTGGTCTTAGCCGTTTCTAAACCAAATTCCTCACGTTTTTTCCGGAGTTCCTTATTGATTTCTCTAACCCCTTCTTCTACTGCTTCACGAACCATTTTTCCGTTCAATACGATTTCATTCCACATATTTGCAATGTGACGTGTTGTAAAGTATCCACCTACAACAACTTCCCTTTCTCTAAACCATTCCCATTGCTCCAATACTGCATCTAAGTCAGCTTGGTCCCAAGGAAGTCTTTGTAGTGCTTCAACATTCGCTGTATTCCAGCGAGCTTCAACACCAAGAAGTGCTTCAAGTTCAGATCCAAATCTTTCTTGTGCATCCGCACCTGTCCACCATTTCAAGAATTCCCAAGCTTCTTCTTTCATTTCGGAATCCTTAAAGATGATACCAGTTTGTCCAAGTCCACCAGTAGAACGGTTAATTTCACCATTTGGTTGTTTGATTCCTGGATGTGGTACCATTCTCCACCAACCAGTTAACTCTGGTGCCGCAGTGGATAATAGAATATACGTACCATAGTCAGCTACCCCAATTGGCATTTCTCCAGATCGGAAGCGGTTATAGAAATCAGCTTGTTTTTCAATCTTGTAGTTTGTAAATAGTTCCGTCCACATTTCCATTGCTTGTAGGGCTTCAGGTGAATCGAGTTTAGAAGTCATCCCCTCTTCATCATATAAATCCCCACCGTGTTGGAATAGGAATGGAGCAAATTCATTAACTGCTAAAGCAGAGTTATTCGGCGCATGTGGATAATAGAAATCCATGCCGTTTTGTTGTAGTAATGGGATAAGCTCCATTACTTCTTCCCATGTTTGAGGAATCTCATCGTCATCTATTCCTAGTTCCATCATGATATCTTTACGATAGAACAACATGTTAAAGTTTTGGTTTTCTGGTAATGCGTAATCGCCACCGTCATATTTGTATGGTATTAATGCACCTGGTCTAAATCGTGCAGCAACTTCCTCATAATCAGGGAATTCGTTTAAATTAACGAGTGCATTACGTACCGCGAAGTCGATTGGTGTTTCCCCTTCAACTCCAAGTGCAACATCCGGTGTCAATCCGGCTGTATTCGCTAACAATAATACTTGCATCTGTCCTGCTGGAATTAAGTTAACGTTAACTTTAATTCCTGTTTCAGCTGTAAAGTCTTCATCAATCATTTGCTTGATGATTTGTACCCAGTCACGTCCACGAGAGATCCATACTTCAAGTACTTCTTCATCTTCATACACGTTACCTACTCCGTTATAGTCTCTAACAAATGAGTAAGCCAAATCACGTGTACTATATGCCAAACGCTTATACCAAGGAGCATGGTCTCTTGGCCAATCTACGTCAGGTGATTGAATCAAAATATAGTCAAGCAATAATCTTTGTCCACTTAATGTGTTAATCCATGTACCTAATTGAGATTGCAAGTCGTTAATAGATTGTAATCTTCCTGGAATTGTTCTTGTATCTTCTGCCATTCCGATTAATGTGTCACGTACTTCAAGTAACGTACTTACATCCGAACTTCCTTCTTTAACTCCAAGTTTATAAAGTTCTTGCACTACTTCATGAATATGAGTAGCTAAAATATGAAAACGTGGTATTAAGTTCGGAACACTACCTTCTAGATCCCAGTCAATGTTAGGGTCTGGACTTGTACCTGTAACACGAATAATTTCACGATAAATAAGTGATAATTTCGTTGTTGCTTCCCTAACTGTTTCTAATAGAGGTCCAAGACTTCCTAATTGTACCTCCATTCGAATCGTGTGCTTTCCTTCTTCAAGGTAGAATAAGTAATCTTCTTTCTCATCCATTGTCCCAATACGTTTTATATTGAACTGTGCTTGGTATGGGAATAGCACTTCATTCATTTCTTTAAATGGTAATTTACCATCAATCGTAATTTTTCTTTCTACCGGGAATCCGTTTAAATACCATTGACCGTAACGCATTCCGATATTATAAAGTCCACTTTCAGGTACTTCAAATTCCCATTCTGCCCATTGTTCACCATTTCTCCAACCATCTCCACCGAATGTATTTAATACAATCGCTTCTTTATTGAATGGTTCCGTGTCTGGTTCTCTATCTTCCACACGTTTTAATGTTGGGTCAGAGCGAAGAACAGCATCTTCTGCTTGGATTTTGATTTGGATACCTTTTGTTTCTTTATATCCTTTTTGTTCATATGTTTTCTTCACATCTTCATATGAAGGTAGGACGATTGGTGAAAATACATGAAACTCACCAATTGCAGCCGGTTCGCGTACACCTTCAATGCGTACTGTATGCTCACCTTTTTCCATATAGAAACGAAGTGGCTCTCCAACTTTTGCTTCAGAGTCTCTCAATTCTTTGTACTGCCAACCAAAAACTTCTTCTCTTGCTGGGTTAAATTCATTGCCTTGGTTGTCAAACCATGTCTCTTCCGCTTCTTCCCACATACGTTGGAAAGTTATCTTTTTCGCTTGGAAAAATGGATATTCTCCGTCTAATTTGATACTTCTTACGACATTAGAGCGCTTTCCTTCTAGTGCGTAATAGTCCATTCCAATTTGATAGTATCCGTCTTGTGGAACTGTAAATGTAAACTCAATCCAGCCTGTTTCATCTTTAATTGCAATCGCTTTATCAAAAGGTGCACCAAGACCACTAATTTCTTCTACACCTTCTTCACTGATAGCCGAGTATTCTTGCGATGGAATTTTCAAGTCGAAACCTGTTGTATCTGTAGCTCCATCGAGATTATGATTTTGATAGTATTCATAAAATGATGGTTCTAGTAATGCAGATATATCTTCCTCTGCGAGTATAGATCTTTCTTCAATATCATCATATTCAGGAATACCAGCCATGACGGCATCGTCATATCCACGTGTTTGCCACCAAATAGTTATCGATCCTACTAGTAATATCGTAACCGTTATGCTGATTGCATACTTTCGGAGTAAGCGTAACAAGGAATCCTCCTCCATTTCTATTTCGAATAAATTTCTCCTCATAAAACTCTGTTGAAAAACACTTTATAGCTATTGGTAAATCCACAATAGCCTTTTTTAGAATTTTTCTATGAATTTTACTATTCATTTGATTACACAAAAAAGCAAGAATAGTAATCTTCGAAATACTAACTTTATACTTTTTTAGGATACCCCCTTACTACAACCCCCTTTAGGTAATTCGGTGGTGATTGACTTATAGAATAGTACCTTAGGTGTGCATGAATGATAACGGTGTAATCGTTTACATCACCTTTTGCCCTAATATTATCGCAAAACTAGCACTAAATCAATATTTTTTTTACATTCTTTACATCTTTTCGAATTGTTTTTCAATTCTATTAAGTCATTCACCATTCCCCCTAATAACTAGATTGCTAGGATTATTATTCATTGGGTGTAACTACTAACTTTCTAAATGACATTCTATAATTATGATATCCCCCAACAAAGGTTTGGGAATTAACCCACATTTCTTTACCATCATCACTAATAAATTTTGATGGAATCACAGTTGCATATCCTCCGTATTTATTTTCTGACCAAGGATATTCACCAAAATCTTTTGACAAGAACAATTTCCATGGACCCCAAGGAGCCGCTGACTCATAAAATTCAAATGTAAACTCGGTCCATGACGAATATATATATCTATTGAGAGGTTTATTATAGACAATGCTACCTTGGGACAGTACAGACATATTACTAGGTTCCTTTACACGATCGACATAAACTCTTCGCTCGTCTTGCAGCACTGGTTTTCTTAATTCGATTTCACCAGGAGCAGACCAACTAGCATTACCTTGCAAATCACCTGTGTAAAATTCCCATTTACTTGGATCTTGTATACTATCCTTTGGGATTCTAGCTAAGTATAATTTTGTTGGGTCCGGCACTGTTTTCGAAAAAGAAGCCCGCCAGTTATTATCTAATCCGTATGCATATACATAATCATCGAAACAGTTGTTTTCTCCATCTTTTCCATAATCCAAAAACATCAAAGTTGTATATACATGATTATTAAACATTGGTTTTTCTTGATCCCATGTCCACGTTTTCCCTTTATCAGTGTATTTTACAATAGTTGCTGCAGGTACATCATTGAAAATCCGGCCACCCTCGGTCTCTTTATTTAAATCTTGTACGGTCAAGTAGAGACAACCATCTACAGAAACCATACCTGTTGGCTTTCTGTTATATTTTTCAGGGTCACTCCATACTTGACTTACTTCTTCTCCTGAGGAAATCCTTTCACCAGATAGTGTTCCGGATGCTATATCTCCCTTCACAACGTTAACTACAATATCTCCCCACTCACCATTTAGGTCAAAACCTTTTCCATCTCCATTTGCAGTATAGATGTTATCATCATCGGACCAGGCTTGTGGCCATAAATCACCATCACTTAATGACTGATATGTTCCATAATCTTCTATGATTGCGTGTTTAAAAAATGTACTTCGCTCTGGAGTAATGATACTTTGTTTTTCAGCTGTCATATGAAACCCTCTTTCAAGAATTATTACTATCTATCCTATTTGGCTAGTTGTAGACTAATAATTCTGTTTCAAACTCAAAAACTTCGGTTGTATCTCGTTTACCTTCTACTAATTTCTTTATTATGATTCCACCTATTGTTTCTCCAATCCTATATGGATTCTGTCTAACGTAAATGATGTCCGTACCACGTAAAATTTGTGCGGCCTCTAATTCTCCATAGGATGCTAGATTAATATCTTTTGAAAGGTGATATCCGTTCTTTACTAATTCTAGTAAAACACCAAAAGACATACTGTTATTAAAAGAGATAATAATAGAAGGCATTTCCGGGAGCGTCATAAAGTATTTAGCAGCTTCTTCTCCACCTTTTTGAGTAAAATGTCCATCGACAATATACTTGGTGTCAATTTCAAGATTATACTGCTTCATTGCCTTTACAAAACCTTCATAACGGTCTCGCCCAGTGCTAATATGCATTGGACCATTTACTACACCAATCTTTTTATGACCCAGCTCTAACACATGTTTTGTTAATTCATATGCCCCGCGAACACTATTTTCCTTAACGATATCTATCTTAAAGTCAGTGTCCATATTATCTAGTTTTCTATCCATCAGTATGATGGGAATACCACTTTTTTGAATTTGTTTAATTAGGTCCTCATTTCCACCTGAAGTGGAGAGAATAATAGCATCTACTCTTTTTCCATAGAGTAGTTGTAATAAATCGCGCTCTTTCTCTTGACTCTCATCACTACTACAGAAAATCAAATTATATCCTTTTTGATAAATTTGATCTTCAATTCCTTTGGAGATGGTCATGTAATATGGATTGGAAATATCCGGAATGATGACACCAATTATATTTGTTTTATCACTTTTTAGGCTTCGCGCAACTGCATTGGGCTGATAATTCATCCTCTCTACTGTTGCTAAAACTCTCGCCCTTACTTCATCACTCACAAAGCCTACTTGATTCAGCACCCTTGATACGGTAGCAATAGAAACACCTGATTCCTTTGCTACATCTTTAATCGTTACCTTCAGCATATGAACATCCTACTTTATTCTTATTTTTGGAAGGAGATGCATATGATAAAAGTCTCCTAATGATATAGAAAAACTTTTACATGTATGACATTTACCGTGAGATGTATCCCTCCCTATCATACAATAAAACCCACCTTGTTTTGAAAGCGTTTACCACCGTTTTATATTCTGATTATACAATTTGCGACATCATTATGCAATATTATTTACTAAATTAAGTTAGTATACTGAATATGCAAAAAACTAGATTTTTCATTGTAGCTCCTGTATTTTTTATGGACAGGAGCTACATTTTATTCTATTGTTCAATGATACTTAAATGCCACATATCGTTTATTTCTCTTATTTTCTTCAGATCACATTTCGGCTCCCTATTGTATGTTAGTAGACCGTTTATTTCTTGCTCTACATCCGTTAATTGCGTATAACAATATCCATGTAGAATTTTCGATGCATAAACAGCTTCCATTATTCGACGGTAATCTTCGACAAATTCTTCTTCGGTTTTTACAGAAGTATAACCCCAGCCTGCATCCTCACCAACTTTGAAGCCGATTCCACCAAATTCCGTTAGTAAAATTGGCTCACCTTCATGTGAGAATCCATTAGCATAAATGCCACGATGTGCTGGTTGGGACTTAAGCATCTGATCTTTCGTTGCTAAAGATTCCTTATAATATTCATATTTAGCTGTTTCTTCTTTTCTACCATGGTTGTAATTATGAATTGCGCAAATATCTGTTTTAGTCAATTCCCATCCATCATTTGAAATTACTAAACGTGTAGCATCAAGTGAGTGAATTAGATGATAGAGTGCTAACGAATGATTTTGTTGCTGTTTGTTTGTCCTAATAGTAGGTACTCCCCAACTTTCATTCACAGGCACCCATGTAACGATGGAAGGGTGATTGTAATCACGTTCTACAATTTCAACCCATTCTTTCGTTAATCTAGCAGCCGCAGTTTCACTATAATATGGAGATGCTGCACATTCTCCCCATACAAGGAAACCTAACTTATCTGCCCAATAAAGGAATCGTGGATCTTCTACTTTTTGGTGTTTTCTACAGCCATTAAAGCCCATTTCTTTTGTTAATTCGATATCTTTCTTAAAATCCTCGTCCGTTGGTGCAGTTAACAAGCCTTCTGGCCAATAACCTTGGTCAAGAACAAGTTTTTGATAATATGGACGGTTGTTTAAATACACCATACCATTCTCCGTGTGGATTTTGCGCATTCCAAAGTATGCATCTATTGCATCAATAACCACTTCTTTACCTTTGTTAATTAATTTAACTTTCAAATCAAACAAATTCGGAGTTTCTGGCGTCCAATTCCAACCATTATGATGGAACGCAGTCCTAAAAATCTTTTGTTGGTATAGGTTTATTGCTCTTTTCGTATATGGAGCTGTAATTTGAATTGTATCTGTTACTACATGTTGATCTTTAAAGCTTATTTCAATTTCTACTTCTGTTTCAGCGTAATTCCCATTAACATCAAATTCAATGATGATATCTCCTGCATCTAAGTCTGGTGTTAAGCGTAATTTAGAAATATTCGTTTCATGAACGGGCTCCAACCATACTGTTTGCCAAATCCCGGTTGTACGCGTATACCAAATAGCTGCAGATTTTTCTTCCCAAAACTGTTTACCTCTTGGAATTGTCTCATCTGAAGATGGATCTTCTACATGAACGACAATCTCTTCTTTTTCCCATGTTAATGCATCCGTAATATCAAAAGAGAATGATGTATGACCACCCTCATGTGTTCCTACTAACTGGCTATTAACATAAACCCAAGCCCTATAGTCTACTGCACCAAAGTGAAGTATAACCTGCTTATCATTCCACTCTTTTGGAACTGTAAATTCTCGTTTATACCAAACATGATCACAGAAAGACGGGTCATGGATACCACTTAATTTCGACTGATAGGCAAAAGGGACATTAATTTTCAAGTCAAAGTTAGATTTTTTATACCATTTTTCCTTCAATCCTACATTCTCTCGATCAAATGCAAAATCCCACTCGCCATTTAGATTTAACCATTCTTTCCTTACTAACTGCGGTCGAGGATATTCTTGTCTGTAAGTCATCTGTATGCTCCTTTAAAAAGTTATCTCTATTTTAATTTAATTTCTTGTTCATCTGAAGTTGGTCCGTCAACCTTTAATTTACCATCTTCGAAGTACAAACGATCAATCGCCATTTGTCGATTGCCACTCGGTTTATCAGGATGTGTATGAATATGATAAACAATATAAAGCGTTTCGTTATCAGGTCCAACTGTTACGCTATTATGACCTGGCCCAGAAATTCCTGCACTCATATCCTTAACTAGAATTGGATTTTCTTCTGCCTTTTCAAATGGACCCATTGGGTTTGTTGCAACTGCATATCCTACACTGTAATCTGAGCTTGCGTATAGATTAGCAGAATACATGAGATAGTACTTGCCTTCATGTTTTAATACAAAAGGACCCTCATTCCATTGATAGTTACCAGCTATCACTTCCCATTCACAATCTGGTTGAATAACTAGCTGCGGTTCTCCTAATAACTCTGTTAGTTCATCATTCATCTTTTGAACGAATATCTGACTGACATGTTGTCCATCGATAATATTCTCCGAGCAATCCCTTACATAATAGCAATAGGGTGTTCCATCTTCATCTATGAATATATGAGCATCAATAAAAGAACCCTCTTCTTTTACGATATCTCTATTAATATCAATAAATGGACCAAGTGGATCTTGACTAGTTGCTACTGCAATACGTAAATGTCCTTCTTGATTACGTGCACTATAGGTCATGTAATATTGATTTCGATGGAATATTACCTCTGGTGCCCAAAAAGCTTCTGTTCCCCATACTACAGGTTGATCATCTTTCGAATAAGCTAGTCCTTTTTCTTCCCAATCAACAAGGTTGTCGGATTGCCATACTTTAAATCCATTTGGAGCAGATGTTGCATACATGTAGTATGAACCTTCTGTCTTCAATACAAAGGGGTCACCAATATTACTCATGCCCCCGACAGGGTTTTTATACGTAATAACATCTGTACTGGAATAAGACATTGCTAGTCGCCTCCTCACGATTGTATTCAAGTACGATAATCTTTGTTATCGTTTTCAAACATCGTTGAGTAGATTATACGAAACTTTCTTTCTATTTACAATCAAATCTAGCAAAACAATCTGAAATTTTCTTGAATTACCCCTTCTACAAAAAATTTATGAGGTGGGGGAGTATACCTCATAAACTTTTTGTAGAAGGGAAATGCTGCAAAATATGACTCAAAACAATCACGGTGGCACTAATATTTGCAGATGCCACAGGACGTGACAATCCTAGTCATCATCCGATTTTGAATTTAAACTACTTCAGGTTCATTCGATGCTTTCACTTCATCATGTAACAACCAATCGCGTTTCGTCGGTTTATTATCACGGTCATCATCAATTAATCTAGCATGTAACATTAATTCAAATAATTCACTACGAAGCTTAGCAAATTCCTGTTTGTTGTATAAATTGTTCATCTCTCCTGGATCATTAACTAGGTCATACATTTCACCATCTCTATGATGAGGGTTATACCATAGCTTGTATTCTTTTGTACGGATCCCCATTGTTCCATTACCGTCTGCGAGAGTTACATAGTCTCGAATTTCTTTTCCTTCATTCATGGCTGGAACTAATGAATGGCCAGGTAAAGAAACATCTGGTGTAAGTCCCATCAGATCAAATAAAGTCGGCACAAAGTCTACACTTGATGCCAAATGATTGATGCTTTCTCCTGCCTTACTGCCGTCAGGAATACGAATCATAAATGGAACCCTTGATTCCGCATCATAATGTGTTGCTGCTTTATTAAATAAGCCATGCTCTCCTAATAAATCACCATGATCTGCACAAAAGATGATAATCGTGTTATCTAGTAAATTCTGTTCTATTAGTTTATCTTTAATCATTCCAATACAATCATCAATCATCTTTAACAAACAATAATGTGCCGCAATCCCTTTTCGCTTCATATCTTCAGAGATATTACCAAACATTTTTTTAAAGTGATCGTGGCGTCTCCGGAAGGATTCAGATTTACTAGCATATTCTTCTGAATTAATATTATCCGGTAACTCAATATCTTCTGGTCTACAAAAATCTAAATATTTTTCAGGCATGACATATGGTTCATGAGGTGCATGAAAACCTACAAACATAGCGAATGGTTCACGAGTACTCAATTTCTCTAGTGCGTCACATGCCCGTCTTGCTACCTGAATATCAAAGTAGTTATCATCGGACTCTGGAGTTGCTACTGGTTCAAAATGATTCCAACCATCTTGATTCCCGAATGAATTACCGACTGGAACTTGAATATGGAAACTACCAGCGTGAATCATGTGTGTTTTTCCAACCGAAACACTTCTATATCCATATTCACGCAATATCGACATCCACGTTGTTTCTTTACCAGTGCTAAACTTAGCATTTCCGGAAACACCTGTCTTCCAAGGATGTCTTCCTGTGAGGAACGTATGTCGCGATGGTACACAAGGTGATGCAGCAGTAAAAAAGTTATCAAACGCAATAGATTCACTACGCAGCTTTTCCATATTGGGATAATCTGCATATTTAACGCGATTTGGCCCTATTGAATCGGCCCGCTGTTGATCTGTCATGATAAAAAGAACATTCTTTTTCTTTGTCATTAACTTCAGACCTTTCATTTTCATTAACTAGTTTCATCTTAATTATATAGAATAATCAAGATGAAAAAATGTCATTATGTTAGGTTAAAGGTTATCAATTTGTTGTTTGAAATACATGTTAGTCCATACAGCGAATTCCCTCTTGCCATTCTCATATTTTTCATAATAAAATGAAAATATACTATATTCCACTATGGATAAAACAACGATGGGGAATCCAAGTTAGGAGGTTCTGTTATGCAGGAATATGCACACGAATACGCTGAACATTGGTTATACTATACGACCCCATTGGAGAAAAACGGAGGCATATGGCCGATTAGAGCAGGACACAATCGAACGAAGCCCCATTTCAAAATTGGCCCAAGGATCATTAACTATTATAGTCTCCATTTTGTACTAAACGGAAAAGGTAAACTCGTTCAAGGAAACATGACGAAAGAACTCAAAAAAGGCGATGTATTTTGCCTTTTTCCTAAACAAACTCATTATTATATAACGGACCCTGATGATTGTTTAGAATTATTCTGGTTAGCACTAGATGGCAAACAAATAGTTTCTTTATTAAACAGAATTGGTTTTACCCCCTATTCCTTCCACATTGAAAGTTTTATTACAGACAAAATTATAGAAGTTTTACAAGAAATCATTCGTCACTTTCAACAGTATTTAAAAGACGATGAGCTCCAACGCTTAAGTTTTATTTTTAAATTACTACATCATTTATCTGTTGAAGCATCATCTCGTAAGCTATCTACCATAACACCTGTAAACTGGATTCAGAAAAGTAAACAATATATGGATACCCACTATACGGAAGATATTACTGTAAGAGATGTTGCAAAATATATAGGAGTTCACCGCTCCCATTTCACAAAAGAATTCGTCAATGAGTTTGGAATAACACCTGTACAATATCTCCTGTCACTAAAAATGAACAGAGCAAAAGAAATGTTATCCGAAAAGTCATTTTCCATTACAGAAATCGCCTACTCACTCGGATACTCAGATTTATACTCCTTCTCTCGCGCCTTCAAAAACTTCTTCGGAGTATCCCCAACGAAGTATGTAGGTTATGAGGATATAAAAGAAATAAGGGAGAAAAAAAATGAGGCTGGACAGAGGAATATCGATGCAAATAAAAACCGAACTATAACTTGATTTTAGAACAAGATAGTTCGGTCACCTTTTCAATTACAAAAATTTTATGGTTATCAGCGGAGGAAATACACGAAGACTCCTACCATGGAAATAAAGCTTTAAAAAGTTGAATCTAACTTATACATGCATCGTATAGACAACTACCACTAGCATTATTTCCGTTCTCTGTGGTGTATTTTTAGTATACATGATTGACTGCGGGAATAAAGGCCTCGATGAGACCCCGCAGGCAGAAAAGCGAAGGCGACTGATCAGCGGCGTACGAACGGGAGCCAATCCTGTACTGAGATAAAGAAAACACGGCGAGGGAACGAGCCAATGTTGACTTATCGTAGGGAAAGGATTGGATCGTTCGCTAGCCGCTAGGAGCCTAAGCTAGACAGGCGTTTAGCGCCGAGGAGGCTCAGAGCCTTGTCTAGTTGTAGGCGCTATCGGCTCGAGGTCAAATAACCTGAGACATGAAAAGCAAAAAACGCCTTTCATTGTCTCAGAACATTTGCTTGTCGCGGGCCCACACGAGGCGGGTCAGGAAGGCGTTGCAACAGGATGTTGCGAAATTAGCCTTCCTTCAAGTCCCAAGCGCCTTTCACTTTTCTAAGCCCGCGGAAAGCGAAGTGTATTTCCGAAGCGTTATAGCTACACTTACATTGTTCGGATTTACATTCAAGTCAAATGGTTATGTCCCAACCTCATGTTCTTTTACCATACCGATTGTCTAACAGGTAATGGATCTACAGTTTCAGCCATCCGATCACATAACCGCTGATATAATTCTAGCTTTACAGATCTATATTCTGGATTATTCCATTCGTTTACATATTCAAAAGGATCCACTTCTAAATCGTATAACTCTCCCGTACTCTCTCCATGATACGCTATTAACTTATATCTTTCCGTTCTCACCATTGTAGCAAATGCTACATGTTCCCCGTGTTTAAAATTCGCATTATAGTGTTCACAATACACATCCTCACGGAATGAATAATCCACATCTTCATTGATCAGTAATTCATACAATGATCGTCCTTGCATTCCCTCATAAATAGGTATACCTGCAGCTTCAAGTAATGTAGGAGCAAGGTCAACTAACTCTACTAGTCTATCAATTCTTCGATTACCTTTTATCTTCTTAGGCCATGAAATGATAAGTGGCACCTTCACTGAAGCCTCATAAAAGTGTGGCCCCTTCAAATATATTCCGTGGTCACCTAATAATTCTCCATGATCTGACATAAAAATGATAATCGTATTTTCCAATTGTCCTGTTTTCTCTAGTGTTGCTATCATGCGACCTACTTGTTCATCGATTAAGTCTACCATTGCAAAATAGGCTGCACGTAATAATCGGTGGTCATAATCATTCATCTCAGAGTATGCTAAGTTCCCTTTCATTCCATATGCACCGTTATGATCAATTTGTTGGTAAATAGGTTTGTTTTCTGACTCTCCCACTTTATAATTTGGCAATGGAATTTCATCCATTCTTTCTAAATATCGCTGTAAGTACGCTTTAGACGGATCAAACGGGTGATGCGGATCAAATATATTTACAGAAAAAAGCCATGGTCGATCATAATCTTTATTAGATTCGATGAATTGAATTGCTTTTTCCGTGCACCAAGTTGTTTGATGATATTCCGCATCAGGACCATATTGTACATAATTACTTTCTTCTACATTTTCTCTTTTGAATTTCTGCCCTTTTTCCTGTAACCACTGGACATATTCATTTGTAGGCCATTCCGGTGTAGCGTGATGCGACCAGTGAAACTGAGCATAACCATCATCAATCCTATTTTCTTTAATTGGAGCAACAGATGGATGACATGGGGAAATATGCAGTTTTCCAGATAAACCACAAATATATCCTGCATCTGCAAGCAATTTTGTAATTAGTTTCTCATCCTTAGGAATAGCTTGACCGTTTTGTCTACAACGGGTTGTTCGTGGATACCTACCTGTAAGGAAGCTAGCACGACTTGGTGTACATACAGGACTTTGACTAAAACAATTTTCAAAAAGTACTCCTCTTTCTGCTAATTTATCTATATTGGGTGTTTTTACAAGTTCATTTCCGTAACATCCTAATGAATCAAAACGCTGTTGATCCGTACAAATCCATAAAATATTTGGTTTCACTAATTTATACATCTCCTCTGTGTCATCTTTTTTACAAATGTTCCTTTTGCACTAGCTGTGAAAGCTTATTTTTGACTGCTACGTCTAGCACTGGATTTGTTTTCTTCATTTCGATAAGTAAAAGTTCACGCATAAATTGTAATGGTTGTAGCTGTTCCTCTATATCTGCAAGATTGATATTTTCATATGGGTCATTTTGGATGTCGTATAATTCTTCCTTATCACTAAATCTGAATATATATTTATAGTCTTTCGTACGAATCGAATAATTAACACTATCTATATTTGGGTTAAAGTCCTCCGCATTAATATACTCACCAGCTCCCCCTTCATTTCCATCAAATTTAAATGATTCTGCTAGGACATACTCTCTTATTCTAGTAGTACCGTTCCCTATTAAAAGATTAGCAAATGATCGACCCTCGACTCTTTGTTGAATTGGTACTCCTGTAAGCTCTGCAATCGTAGGTAATAAATCGATAAGGGCGACTAATTCTTCACTTTTCCCATCTTTTATCTCACCATAGTTTGCTATGATTAGAGGGACACGTAAAGCTTCTTCATAGTGTAATGGGAATCCTTTTTCTACTAATCCATGGGAGCCCATCATATCACCATGATCAGAAACAAACACAATGATTGTGTCATTGAAAATACCCTTCTGTTTCAAATAATGAGTGATTTCTCCGACCTGATCATCAATTAAGGCACAAAATCCTAAATAATGAGCAATAAATCTCCTCCACTCGTACTCATCTAGATTGGCCAACTTTTCATATCCTGAATTAAAAACTTCTGTTGCTTTCCCATCTATTCCCTTGCAAAAATTTGGAGGTAAAACAACTTCTTCAGGCGAGACTATTGTGTCGTAAGGTTCTGGTACAATCATAGGAAAATGAGGTGCATTATAGGAACATACTGCAAAAAATGGCTGCTTATCTGGTCTACGTTCTAGCGCATCGAGAAATTGCTTCGTTTGCCACGTTTCTAAATAATCTTCCAATAAAATTTCTGATTTTCCACAAGGAGCCTTACCTGGCTGATTCATTTTTTCTAGATCTGCCTTTGTAAGATTCTCCACATGTGAATCTACGAGTTCATATCCTTTTGAATAAGCATATTCTCGATATGGTTCTATAAATCGCCCTCTATCCCTTCCATTTAATATCGCTGGGATAGAAGACATATCATTAAAATGGAATTTACTTGGAGTTGTTCCTGGAACATGCCATTTACCGGTATAAATGGTATGATAACCAGCCTCTTTAAAATTCTTTATAAGTCCCTCATCTTGCAAATCTGGTCTAATTCTCCTCCAATTTCCCATCACATGATGTTCGTGAGGCATTAACCCTGTCCATAAGCTTGCTCTTGCTGGACAGCATAATGGATTAACGGTATAGCACCTGTCCATCGACATTCCACTTTTTGCAAGTGCATCAATATTTGGAGTAACCGATGTTGGGTTCCCATGGGAGCCCAACGTATCCCATCTTTGTTCATCCGACATGATAATTAAAATATTCTTTTGAGTTTTCCTCATCAATGGCAATCCCCTTCAAAATTGATTAAGCCAATAATTTTTTCATAAATAATTTTGCCACTTCTCCCCTTAACTCTGCTAATTTCTCTGCATATTCGGTTTGATTTATCACGTTTTCAAATTCATTTGGATCTTTTTCGAGGTCAAACATTTCATCATGTTCACGATTATTTTTATTGATATGAATATATTTGTATTGACCATCACTTACGCAAATAAATCCTTCCCCTTCGGAAAACACGTATGGATAACCACCAACTTCAATAGATTCATTAAAATCACGGCCATCTGTTGGTACCGGATCGCTAATATTTGCAACTTTCATACAGGTTGCCATAATATCAGTTAACATAACTTTCACATCCGTTGTATAACCTTGAGATGATCCTGGATATTTCACTAAAAGTGGAACATTCGTAACATCCTCATACCCACAGTCACCTTTTCCCCATATTCCATGTGCTCCTAACATCTCCCCATGATCTGCTGTAAAAATAATAAGAACATTGTCACCGAATTTCCTTTCCACTACCTCTAAAATTCTCCCTATATAATCATCGATTTGCACAACATTCGCAAAGTAATATTTCCGCAATGTATGCCAATATTGATTCGAATAATTCTTACATGCTCTACCCGGTGCAACCCCAGCACCATCAATAATGCCTCTCCCGTCTCCATGATAACTTCGATGGTGGATTCGACTCTCATCATCGAATTCTCCTTCCAAAAAAGACATCGGAGTGTCTTTACTCATATCAACCCTATCTATATATTTCTCTGGAGGATCAAATGGATAATGCGGACCACTAAAGGATATCCAACTAAATAATGGTTGATCCCCTGAGTATTTCTGGATAAATTGCTGTGCTTTCCTTCCTACCCAACTATCTGGATGCCATTCCTCAGGTCCAGGAAATGTAAATACTTTACGATTATCTTGCACATTCCATGTTGCATCCCGATAAGCTTGTAAATATCCTACTTCATCTAGTTCCTTCGCATAATCATCATAGAACCAAACTGATACTTGTTTATCATCTTGCAAATCTAAATGGTCAATGCCTAAATTGACATAATATTCCCTAAATTCATCATATGGAAGTGTAACATCTGGACGAGTTTCTCCATAGGGTACAGGGGAAAAATGACACTTACCAAATAAGGATGTCTTGTACCCCACTTTCCGCAGCTCTTGAAAGAGATTTGGGATTCCAGTATCTAACTCACATTTACGAAAATTACTATAAGCACCGCTATTATGCGGGAATTGCCCTGTTAACATGGCACATCTAGAGGGCAAACACCATGGACTAACCGTATATGCTCTTGAAAACCTGATACTTTGTTCTGCTAAACGATCTAAATTTGGGGTATCTATCGCTTTATTGCCATAACAGCTTAGTGCATCCTTCCTTAACTCATCCATTGTGATAAAGACAATATGAGGTCTTTCTTCTTTCATGCTTCTTCCCCTCTTTCTATCAGCATTTACAATTTATTCATGAGAAGAAAAGGGAGACGATAATCTCCCTCAACATTGTCGCTTATTTATACTGTGTTTCATATGCTTCATTATGAATTTCTACAAATCGCTTTAAATTCATAGACTCCAGTGTTTCAATATACTTATCCCAATCCTTCTCTAACGACTGATCACCAGTTACAAAGCGGGCCACCATTTCACCGACATAATCATTAATAGACTTTTGTAGGGTTGCTAACTCATTTGCTTGTTCTTCTGTAAAGAATAATGGTGGAACCATTTTCTCAGGATCTTGTTGATAAGGCGCATATTTTTCTTTCGTTTCATTGTATAGCACACTTTCAATATTCCCCTCTTCTCCCACTAGACTTGAGCGAAGAGCCTCATCTTGTATATGTGTGCCTGTTTGATACCAATGACTATTTTGTACACTTCCAAAACTTATTAGCTTCTTCCATTTTCCTGGTTCTCCATTAATTCCAAGTTCACCATCTTCCGCCCAACGCCATTCAATATCAGGTCTACCATGAACAGCTCTTAATGTTATTTCTTCCGAAAACATCGCATCAGCCCATCGGAAAGCTACCTCCGGATATTTCGCAGCACTAGTAATTATAAATACGCCATTGGCCATTGGATACGAATCAAAAGGAGTAACCTGTAAACCATTTGGTCCTTTCAGTGGCGGTACTGTTTCATAATCACTCCATCTATCTCCGCCAATATCCGCAAAATCTTGTGGTATACCTGCGGCCACAGTACCTAAAATTGGAACTCCAGGGTGATCACCCATTTGCTTTAATTGGTCCTTATCTTGTGTGAAAGTTTCTCCAACTAGTAATCCTTCCGAATATAACTTATTTAAGTATTTCAGCCCTTCCCTCCAACCGTCTTTATTAAATACTACATCAATTTCTCCTTCCTCATTAAAAATCATCCGATTAGAAGTTGTTTTATTCGTAAATATGAAGGAATTCATTAAGAAGTTTTCAATATTCATATTCCATCCCGTGGTAGCTCCTGCTAGTGGAATTTCATCCGCTTTTCCATTTCCATTCGGATCTTTTGTCTTAAATGCTTTTAACACCTCATAAAATTCATCTGTTGTCGTAGGCATTTTAAGATTCAGCTTTTCTAACCAAGGAGTATAAATCCACATTTTTTGTCCCATTAAACCGTGATAATTTTCATTAATACGAGGTAATGCATAGATATTTCCATTCGGTGCAGTGATTACATCCTTTACTTTCGGGTATTTTCTAAATAACTCTTTTGTTTCTTTTCCATATTCATCAATATACTTATTTAAAGGTAGAAATATCCCTTGTTGTCCATACACTAACTGTTCTGTTGGTGATACTCCAAAATTCAAAATAACATCTGGATAATCACCACTAGTTAAAATAAGATTTAATTTTTCTTTAGCTCCTTTTTGCGGTACAACTTCCCATTCAATGTGTACATTTGTCTTCTCTTCATACCACTTTGTAAATTCATTTGTTTCAAAATTCTCTATAAGTGCATTTCCGTGCACTAATACTTTTAATGTTACTTTTTCATCAACGATTGGGAATACTCCTGCTGGATTAACTGCTACTTTTTCGTCTCCATTGGCTTTATCCTTTTTACCAAAACATCCAGATAATAATAAGGATGTAATTACGACTATCAAAAATAAAGGTGAGATAATCTTTCGCATTAAACAATAACCCTCTCGTATTGGATTTGTAATTCATATTAAATTGACCATGGATTAATTTTTTTTAGTAGTCAGTGTGCCTCAGCATTCTAGTAATCTATTATTTATACTTCACATCATAAGCTTCTTGATATATTTCAACAAATCTCTTTAAGTTCATATTCACCAATGTATCTAAATATTTATCCCATTCCTTGGAAATGTCTGCATCACCTGTAACAAAGCGTGCTAACATTTCATTCACATAGTCACGAATTGTTTTTTCCAGCGTTGCAAGCTCAGATGCCTGGCTTTCACTAAAAAATAATGGTGGCACAATTTTATCCACATCTTGTCGATACGGATCATAATTCTTTACTGTTTCCTCGTATAAAATTTGCGCCAGTTCACCTTTTTGTGTAACAAGCCCTTCTCGGAGTTCACGCGTTTGTAAAATCGGACCAGTATGTTCCCATTCAAAATTTTGTATCCCACTAGGTTGAACTAGTTTTTTCCATGATCCTTGTTTTCCATTCAGACCTATTTCTCCTTCTTCAGCCCAATCCCAATGTTCACCTAAGGTACCATTGTCATTTCTAATCGTTATTTCTTCTGTATACATCATTTCTCCCCAGCGATAGGCAACTTCAGGATATTTTGCAGCGCTTGTTATTACAAATTGCGCATTGGCATTAAGTCCTTCTAGAGAATATGGAGCTACCTGGAGCTGATCCGGCCCCTTTAGTGGTGGGATTGTAACATATTCTTGCCATCTCCCACTCTCGCCACCAATTTGCGTAAATTCCATTGTCCCACCTGGTGCAACACCAAGAATTGGAACATCTGGATTTTCTCCAAGGCGTCGTAATTGATCAATATCCTGTGTAAATGTTTCAGGTGCCAATAGACCTTCGTCATACAATTTGTGTAGAAACTCTAATCCTTTTTTCCATTCTGGCTTATTAAATACAACATCTACCTTGCCATTGTCGAGAATCGTATACCCATTTCCTAATTTATGTGTATAAATAAAGGCATTCATTAAAAAGTTATCTATTTGAGCATGCCATCCTGTTGTTGCTCCTGCCAATGGTATTTCATCTGCTTTTCCATTTCCATTCGGATCTTGCGTTTTAAACGCTTTCAAAACTTGGTAAAATTCCTCTGTTGTAGTTGGCATATCTAAATTCAACTTTTTTAACCATGGTTCATAAATCCACAGTTTTTGCGGTGAAGCTGTATGTGGATTTGCATCAATTTGCGGTAAACCATAGATATTACCATCTGGTGCTTTAATTGCTTCTTCAGCACCTTCTACCTCTTCAAATAATCGTTTCGTCCCATAGCCATATTTATCAATATAATCATTCATCGGCCGGAAGACACCTTGCATCCCATACACCATTTGCATCGTAGGAGAAATACCAAATCCCATAATGACATCTGGATATTCGCCACTTGTTAATATAAGATTTAATTTTTCTTGTGCATCCTTAGGCGGTACCACTTCCCAATCAATGTGTACATTTGTTTGTTCTTCATACCATTTTGTAAATTCATTTGTTTCAAAGTTCTCTATGTTCGCTCGGCTTTGAACTAATACCTTTAAAGTCACTTTTTCATCCACTATCGGCAATTCGCCTGCAGGACTGATGGAAACCTCTTTCACTTCTTCATTTGTTGTTTTTTTTCCAAAACAGCCACTTAAAACTAGAGAAATGGTAATGAGTAATATAGCTATTGATTTTCTCACAAATAACTCCTCCATTATTCTCAAATTGTTATGCCTTTCTGTTTAAGTAGAGTTTGTGAATCTTCAGATAGATCTTGATACTTAACCATACATCTAGCAAGTCTTTTCTTCATGTCTTGCAATAGGCTATCCAAAGCAGGATCTTCCACTAAATTCTTCCATTCAAATGGATCTTTTTCGAGATTATACAATTCATCTGTATCATCTAAATGAGCTACATATTTATAACTCTTCCAATATAAAACTCGTTGAATTTTGTCATGATTTATATGACCAAAGTGCTGAGTCAATAGTTCTTCTCGCCACTCTTGCGGGTTTTGATTTAATAACGGTACTAAACTTTCACCGTCCATATTTGTTGGAACCTGAATTCCTGCCATCTCTAAAATCGTCGGCACCAGGTCCATATTAGATACTAATTCGTCACGATTATATTTCCCATCGGTAACACCTGGCCATCTAATTACCATTGGAATGGACATAGTTTCTTCAGTTAACATAGAGTCTTTATCAAACAGACCACCGTTTGACGCGAGTATATCACCGTGATCCGCGGTATAAATGACGATTGTCTCTTCCGCAATCCCTAAGTGTTCCAATGTATCTAATATCTTCCCGAGACCAGTATCTGTCTGTTCATAATGTTCATATGCTCTTCCCACAATTGGTTGCCATTCTTCCCAAGTAGTAAAACCTGTCTTCGCCCTCCATTCTTCACGATCTCGCTTATGATAAGCTGGCCGATCACCAAAGTCATTACTGAAATTTGGATATTCTGGTATTTCTGTTGGGTTCATCGTATCTTTAAATGTTTCTGATACTAAATAAGGTTGATGCGGACCCCAAGTATCTACCCTTAGAAAAAACGAGTCTCCGTCTTCTACTCTCTGTTGAAGCCATTCACTTGCCATGTCTGATAAAAAATAGGATTCTGTCGTTTCAGCAGGAGCTTTAATAATCCCTGTCGTCGGATGACCTATCCCTACTTTTGGGTGAGGAGAAATTCCTTTCACTGTTAAATCAACATTTTTGGAAATCTCGCCAGTAGGCCTCCATTCGACATCCACAAATGGGGTTGGTAGATTATGTTTTTGTAAGTATTCTAGATATTCATCTGTCCCATAAGGATTACCATAACCTGATACCGAATATCCTTCAAAGCCACTATCCTGTGCAACTCCGACACCAGCATGCCATTTTCCAAAATAACCTGTACGATATCCTTCATCTATCAAGTATTTATTAAACACATTTATTTCTAATTGATTCAAATCTACTTTTTTTCCATTATTGATGATTCCGTGTTTGTGCGGATAAACACCTGTCATCAAACTACCCCGCGCAGGGCCACATAGCGGAATAATAGAATAAGCACGATTAAATTCTATTCCTGTTTTAGCAATTCGCTCATACGTTGGTAACTTAGGCTTAGGTCCATCCGTATCTCGAAAATGTTTCCACATAACATGGTCTTGTACGAACCAAACTATGTTCATTTTTTTCTTTCCCTGACCTTTTTTCATCCTTTCACATGCCACCTTCTATTGATTTTACAAACTTTTTTTGAGGGATAGCCTAATTAGCATACTATCCCCTCCATATCAGGTTCATTTATATTTTGCATCATACGCTTCTTGGTAGATTTCTATAAACCTTTTCAAATTCATTCCTTCCAATGTTTTCAAGTACTTATCCCAATCTTTTTCAATATCAGCATCCCCAGTGATGAAGCGTGCTTGCATCTCTGAGACATGGTCACGTATTGTCTGCTCTATTGTAGCTAGTTCTGCCGCTTGAACTTCATCAAAGAAAAGAGGAGGTACAAACTTATCATCGTTTTTTCCGTATGGTTCATAATGTTCTACCGTTGCTTTATAAAGAATATCTTCTAAACCACCTTCCTCAATTGCAAGTCCCTCCCATATTTCACGAGAATTATAGATAGGACCAGTATGTTCCCACTCATGATTTTGAACAGTACCACTACTACTAGGTTGATAGATTCGCTTCCAAGTGGCCGGTTTTCCATTTAATCCGATATCTCCCTCTTCTGCCCAAACCCAATGCTCTTCAAACATACCGTTATCATTTCTGATTGTTGCTTCTTTCGTATACATAAAATCTGCCCAGCGAAATGCAACTTCTGGATATGGACAATCTTTCGTAATAACAAATGCAGCATTAGAATCAATCCTCAATGATGTAGGTGCCACTTGAAGACCTGTTGGACCCTTTAATGGTGCCATTGGTTTATATTCTTTCCATCTCCCACTTGAACCATTTATTTGAGTAAACTCCATCGTTCCTCCAGGAGCTGCTCCAAGTATTGGTACGTCAGGATTTTCGCCCAATCTCCGTAATTGCTCCATGTCCTGTGTAAAAGATTCAGGAGCTAACAATCCTTCCTCATATAATCGATTCATAAATTTAAGGCCTTCTTTCCAGCCTGGCTGAGTAAATGAAACATCAATTTTCCCGTTTTCAAGCATCATGTAGCTATTCGTAGCTTTATTTGTATATACAAATGCATTCATTAGAAAGTTATCAATTTGCGAGTTCCAGCCAGTCGTCGCTGCCGCAAAAGGAATTTCATCTGCTTTTCCGTTTCCGTTAGGATCCTGTGTCTTAAACGCTTTTAACACTTCATAAAATTCCTCTGTTGTAGTTGGCATGTCGAGATTTAGTGTTTCTAACCAAGGTTCATAAATCCACATTTTGTGAGGATAAAAAGTGTGTGGATTATGTCCAATAAAAGGTAAACCATAAATATTTCCGTCTGGTGCTGTAATTATTTCTTCTGCTCTAGGTAGTTCCTTAAACATCTCCTTCGTTCCATGACCATACTTTTCTATCAAATCATTAAGTGGTATAAAAACACCTTGTTTCCCATATACCATTTGCTTTGTAGCTGATATACCAAATCCTATAATGACATCAGGGTAATCACCGGAAGACATAATGAGGTTTAACTGTTCTTGTGCTCCCTTTGGACCAACAACTTCAAAGTTTAGATGAACATTCGTTTGTTCTTCATACCATTTGGTAAATTCATTTGTTGCGAAATCCTCTACATTTGCTTGCCCATGAATAAGGACATTTAGTGTAACTTTTTCGTCTACAATAGGTAAGACACCTGCAGCATTAACTTTTACATCCTTAGCACTTCGGTTATCTGTTTTTTTGGAATTCCCAAAGCATCCCGTCAAAATTAGCATCGTTGATATCAGTAAAACAAAGGCTGGTAATAGTCGATTTTTCATTTATAAAACCTCCTTATTTTCAAGACGTTACTCTTTAATGGAACCTATCATAACTCCCTTAACAAAGTGTTTCTGTACAAATGGATACATAATTAACACTGGTAACGATGCAACTACAATAAGCGAGTATTTTAATAGTTGCTCTAAACCTAGCAATTGTTGCTGTGTCTCTACATCGATGCTACCCATCATTTCTGGATCAATCTGACTTTGAACCAATATATTTTGTAATACTAACTGTAGCGGATATAAAGCTTGATCACGCAAATAAATTAACGCATTAAAATATGCATTCCAATGACCTACTGCATAAAATAGGGCAATTACTGCAATAATTGGGCCAGAGAGTGGGAGTACAACACTTCTAATGAAACGAAAATCATCACAACCTTCTAGTTTCGATGATTCTAACAATTCTTTAGGGATGGTCATTTTAAAATACGTTCTCGCAATGATCACATTAAATACAGACATTGCATTTGGAATGATTAATGCCCACCTTGTATTCAACAAATCTAAATCTTTAACTAATAAATAGGTTGGAATTAAACCTCCATTAAATAACATCGTGAAGAAGAATAGAAACAT
The DNA here is from genome assembly GCA_007679095.1 of Paenibacillus bovis. GTDB lineage: Bacteria > Bacillota > Bacilli > Bacillales > Bacillaceae_C > Lederbergia > Lederbergia graminis. The sequence goes on along the minus strand of VEFU01000018.1, from coordinate 35,441 downwards.
GAAAAAGTTTCTTCCTTTAAAATCGGGTCTCGATAATGGATATGCCGCCATAATCGTTAAGACAATATTAATCGTTGTCCCGACAATCGTATAAAATAGTGAATTTGCATAGCCAGTCCAGATTAAATCATAATTAAAAACTGTTTCATAGCCTTTTAAACTAAAATCTACTGGAAATAACCAAACCCTTCCTGCCGCAACAGCCTCTGTTGAGCTAAAAGATGCACTTAGAATATATATCAATGGGTATAGTACGATGAGTGTTAAGAGTCCAAGAAAGGTATAGTTAATGTACGTAAAAACTCTATCTGCCTTTGTTTCTGCAATTCTAGGATTCATGCGTTTCTTCCCCTCCCTTCCTATTTACCATAAGCTTTCTTGACCTACCTTTTTCGATAATTTATTTGCTCCTGCAATAAGTATTAGAGCAATAACTGCTTTAAAGATACCGATTGCTGCAGCGTAGGAATACTGAGGGAGAGCGGCAATTAACCCTACTTTATACACATACGTATCAATCACTTCGGATGTAGATAAATTTAAGTTATTTTGCATCAATAAGACCTTCTCAAATCCCGTATCTAAGATATTCCCCATATCCAATATCAACAAAATGATGGTAATCGGTAGAATACTAGGAATATCAATATGCCATATACGTTGTAATTTACTAGCACCATCTACAACCGCTGCTTCATGTAGTTCGGGACTAACACTCGATAATGCAGCAAGATAAATAATGCAACCAAAACCAACATTCTGCCAAATCCCAGACCAAACAAATATGGACTTAAAGAGAGAAGCTTCTCCCATAAAATGAATTCGTTCCATTCCTAATAATGCAAGGAGGTCATTTAACGGACCTCTTGGCTCTAAAATTAATAGAATAATACCAACCATCACCACTACTGAGATAAAGTGCGGTGCATACGTAATCATCTGCACTGATTTCTTAAACTTACTATGCATGACGTAATTCAAGCTAAGGGCTAGAATAATTGGAAAAGGAAAGCCTGCGACTAATTGATATAAACTTAATAGCAATGTATTTTTTAAAACTCGGACAAACTCATATGATTCAAAAAAACGTTTAAAGTGATCAAAACCAACCCAAGGACTATCCGTAATACCTAGAATTGGACTAAAATTCTTAAATGCAATTGATGCCCCATACATTGGATAATACTTAAAGACCAAGATATATAAGAGAGGTAAAGCAAACAGCACATATAACTGCCAGCTATTTCTTACTTCCCTCCAAAACTTTTTCTGTTTTTGAATTTTAACTTCACTTTTTCCCTTTTGAAGTTGTACATTTGTATTGCTCAATCCTCTATTACCTCCTTTTCATTGAATTAGCATCACCCTTTTAAAACGCTTACAAAATACCATTCCCCCTTAAATCAAATATCATTTCAATTAAACTCTCTGCATCGAAACAATCGGCAGGAGTTGATATTTTTATTATTATGCACGTCTCCATCCATCGTAAATAGGAAGAAAAAATGGTGTGTGCATTTATTGATATTTGCTATTATGCAATAAAAAAATCGTGTGCATTTGTTGATATACACACGTGTAAACCCTTATTTCATGGGACTTTACATTAAAATCAAAAATAGAGCTTTCAAAACGATCCGTTTTTAGAAAGCTCCAAAATGATTTTTATACTATTAATCTGTCACTACTTTGGAAGCATATTTTTCTCGATAATTTAGTCCTACCGTTCTATTCTCAGGTGCTTTATCTTCCTTATCTATACTCCATCTAAGTAGTTTCCGCTCTAGTTCTATGATAATCTGTTCATGTTTTTTAGAATCAAACAAATTATTTAATTCATGTGGATCATTGCGAAGATCATACAATTCTCCTTCACCATTTGTATATAGATTTAATTTCCAGTCATGAGTACGAATAGATTTTCCTTTACCGAGCCATGCTTCTCGCCATGCACACCAAACAAAACAACTTTCATCAAAGGGGTGTTCCGGTCGTTTTGTAATTTCCGATAATTTAAATGGCTCTCCATCTTCTCCACTTTCAATCACAACATATTCCCTTGGTTCATAGTCTTCTCCTAATAAATACGGTGCAAAACTTTTACCTTGAACCCCAATCGGAATATCACACCCTGCCACATCTAGTACAGTAGGCATGATATCAATTAATTCAATTAAATGATTACTACGTTGTACCTTCACTTTTCCTGGCCAAGAAACAATGAATGGAACATGCGTGAAGGAATCATAAAACATATTGTGCTTCTGAATCAGACCGTGTGCTCCCATAGAATCGCCATGATCAGATGTAAAAATAATGAAGGTATTATCTAAAATTCCTAGCTTTTTCAATTTATCTACAACTCTACCAATCGCATCATCAATGAAGTTAATCATCCCATAATGGATTGCACGGACTTCACGAATCGTTTGCTCATCCGCCCGATCCATCGCATCCATAATATGTGCTACTTTTTGCCGCTCGGGCTTATTCCTCATATCATCTTTTGGTGGGAGCGGAACGTCATCAGGATGATACATACTCGCATATGGTTCTGGCGCCTGATAAGGAGTATGCGGATCAGGAAAAGAAAGCCATAAGAAGAATGGATTTTCTTCTTTTTGTGCTTGCTCCAAATAATTTACAGCAGTTTCCCCCAATAAATATGTACCGCACTTTTTATAAGAAGCAGGATTTGTGCCATGACCTAATGGACTACTCCAACAATTATCCACTGCCCATTGATGAGCTGCTCTTACTTCCTCATCCTGTTCATATCCTTCGACAATATGTCCATGCTGAGCCTCGCGTACAAAATCAAATACTTCATGTAAAATATCAGGCTTATCACCTTGCTGAGAGGATGGATAGCGATTGACTTGATTACCATCCATGAACGCATGATTTTTTCCAATCAAAGCTGTTTTATATCCATTTTTCTTTAATACTTGAGGTAATGAAACTTCCAGTGGATCTAATAACATGTGATTGGCATGGTTGCGTATCGTTGAAGTATACCTACCAGCCATCATAGATGAACGTGATGGTGCGCAAGCAGGATAATTACAAAAAGCCTTTTCAAATACAATTCCTTTTTCCGCTAACCGTTCTAAATTCGGTGTGCGCACGATGGGATTCCCATAAATCCCTAGTGTTTCAGCTGTTTGTTGATCTGTTTGAATGAGTAAGATATTGGGTTTATTGTTTTCCAATTGTTACCACTCCCTGTATGTTTCATATTAATAAAAATGTTAAGAGATCTTGACTGAGTTACGATACGCAGTTGCACTAATTCCATTTTTCCGTTTGAATGCTCTACCAAATGTATTTGAAGAATTATATCCAACCAATTTACTAATCTCTCCAACTGGTAGATCCGTGTTTATTAACATCTCTTCAGCTTTTTCTAATCTACTACTCTCCATGAACTCTGAAAAATTCATACCAGTATTTTCTTTAAATATCCGTGAGACATGAGCCTCTGAGAGATTGAACTTATCTGAAATCAGACTCAAGGAAAGATTGACGTTTTTGTAGTTCTCTTTCAAATAATTGATGATATCATTTATTAATCTTTTATTATTTTTACTTCTTTGTATGTTAATTGCTGCGCAAATCTTTTTATATGATTGAACAACTTCATAAAAATTAGTTTTTACTTCTTCAACAGTTTCTGTTTTATCCGGTAAAAACTGTTCATATTCTATACTTATTTTTTCATCCAATACTACTTGGTCTAAGATTTTAACGATACTTCCCCACATTTCATACAGAAACATACGGAGCATATATATAGATAGTTGTCTATTTTCGAAGTTTTCTTTATATAATTCCGCTAATAATTCCTCTGTATTTTGTTCGTTTCCTACCTTAATACTGTTAATAAGTCGCGACTCGACATCACTAGGATAATAAAAGCTGTTCTCTTCTTTTGTAATATCCTCATACCAGATAAATCCATTAGAATATCCACGATTGTAAAAATTCAATGCAATTCTTGCCTCATCATAAGAACGTGAAATGTCAATTATATTCCGATAAGTAGAACCGATTGCAAAAATGGGTTGAATATGGTGAACAAACATTAATTCCTGATGTACTTGTTGATATAAACCAATTAATATATCTTTAAACTTTAATGATCCACTATTATTATCTGCAACGATTATTACGATTTTATTTTCATCTAATTCATGATAAAAAGCTTCATTCCCCATTATATTGTTTAAAACATCTTTCGCAATGACACGATTCACATCAGATTTTCGTAGCATATCACTATCAGTTATTTCATCAGGTCCACTTAAATACATAATGGCTACGACATATTGTTTTCCTTTTAAGTTAATTCCAATATGATTCATAAACAAGTTGATCTCATACTTGGTTGTAAATTCTCCTTTAAGAATTCTTTCAAAGAAGGCATTTTTTAATAGCGGAATTTGATCTCGTAATTTCTTTTGTAGTTCATCATGCTGGGAGAATAAAGTAGTTACAGGTTTTGCGTTGCGATTTGCCATATAAATTGCAATGAGTAAACCGGCTATGAATGCAAGAATGATAATGGATATCGTAATTTTATTTATATAATTCACTTTTTCCATAAATACACTTACAGGCTGCACCGCAACATATTTCCAACCATTATAATCGGATGTGGTATAACTGACGATCATGTTTTCATCTTGGAAGGTCCTCTCTACCACTCCCTCTCCCTCTTCTAAACCAGATATAATCGAATTAACTTTACCATCATCTGAGACATAAGTAATGATGTTATTATTTTCATCAGTAATATATACGGATCCACCACCAGAAATATCTACTTCCTGCAACAAATTGATGAGTTCATCATTATTTATCATTATCATAATGGTTGAGTTAAAATGTGTAGGCAAACCTAATGAGTGTAGGTACGTGATGAAGGAAAACTGTTTATCCTTATAGAGAAATGGACGAGCAGGAATAATATGTTTTTGATGATATGACTCTATAATTTCTTTATACCAATCATTATATTTAAGATTTGCGGGTTGAAGTGTATATTTATAAAAGTCTGGTAAAGTCGTAACAAGATTATTATTCAGTGCGATTTTACTGTTTTTGAAAAATAGAAAGTAATCAAAGATGAATTGATTTGTTAACTGATGGGCATATAAATTATTCTTTGTATCAATAATCTTGTACGTATTTGAGCCCACATATGGATTTTGAATTCGATTAAAAGCAAGAACTTTTGGATCATCTTCAATTTGTTTGACGATAGATTCTATTTCACTTAACCGCATATTCAATATTTCCTTACTTTGCTTTAGTAAGCCCATTGTTGCATTTTTCCCTTCACTTTCCACCACTTTTAAAGTTTGGCGATGAGCAATGACACCAATTGTTAAAGCAAAGATAAGAATCACCATGTAAGAAATAAGAAATCGAATAAATATGGTATATTTACGATTCTTTCCCACTTATAGTCCCCCTGATTACGAATATAAAGACATCCCACGCAAATTGTGATTACGCTTTCATTTTCACCTTTGAAGATAGTGAGTCTTCAATTGACTCACTATCTCTTAATTATGCGTCTGCTACACACCTAAATCCCATGTTTCCAGTGGAACTGTCGGGTGTATTGGAACTGCGGGCAGCTAGTCTATAGCGATTGCAGTATGATTTGTGACAAAGGTATGAGCCTCCACGCATCGATCTGTTTGTTCCCGATTCGGCTCCCTTTGGATTATGATTTTCATTACTCAAGTGGTATTTAGGAGTAAACCAATCTGCACACCACTCCCAAACGTTTCCAGACATATTGTATAATCCGTACCCATTTGGTTCATACGTATCAACCGGGCATGTCCCAATGTAACCGTCGCGTTTTGTATTTTTGGTAGGGAAAGTTCCTTGCCATATATTACAACGGTGTTTACCATTTACGATCAGCTCATCACCCCAAGGATATTTCTTTTGCTCTAGTCCACCTCTAGCTGCGAATTCCCATTCTGCTTCTGTCGGCAGACGTTTTCCTGCCCATTCGCAATAAGCTTGAGCATCATTCCAAGATACATGAACTACCGGATGATTGAGACGATCTTCAATATTCGAACCTGGTCCTTCTGGTTGATTCCAATATGCACCTTTTACAGGTACCCACCACGGAACTTGTGCCACACGTTGTGGATTATCTCGTAAAATTTTTTCTGAACAAAATAAGTGGAAAACGAATGACCAGCCAAAACGTTCTGCTTCTGTTTTATAGTTCGTTTCCTCTACAAACTGTGCGAACTGTTCATTTGTTACTGCATACTTATCGATATAAAATGGATCTACTACTACTTTTCTAACAGGACCTTCTCCATCAGAAGGAAAACCGTCTGAATCATTCGTGCCCATCAGGAACTCTCCACCTTCAAGAAATATCATATCTTTTTGAGAGAAGGTCGCATTTCCTTGAACTGATACTTTCTTCTCATGACTATCATCAAAATTCTCCCTTGATACTGAACAACAAGATTTCATATTTATAGCTCCCTTCCCATTAATATAATTTTCAATCAAAAAATGATTGAAATGCGTATATTGCTGCCCCTACTGCAACTGCATCCTCTTTTAAAATTCCTTTAGAAAATGTTACTTTTTGTTCTTCATATGGATAGATGTACTTTTTAGCTTGTTCAACAACTTCATTAAAATATGTTTTATGTTCAAATAGGAGTGGACCACTTAAGATAACATGTTCTGGATGGAGCGTATTGATGATGTTTGCAATTCCTATGCCATAGTAGATAGCTGTCTCCTTTAGAAGTTCGTTTAATACTGGATCTTCTAATTTTGCAGCATCTACTAAGTGTTGAAAAGTAATTTTCTCCATATTTCCATGTACCCAATCTAAAATGACAGTGTGGCTTCCTACTTGTACTATTTCAGTTAAACGTTTTATCATCGCATCATACGATATATATGCTAATAAACAACCTTGTTTTCCACAACTACAGTTTCGGCCATTCATATCTATAATCATATGCCCAAATGAACTCGCATCACCTGTATTGTTTTGCACAACTTTACCGTTCATTAGCATCCCACAGCGTAGCCCGACACCACTTATTGTATATAGCATATGTTTATTATCATTTTGGGTTTTCCAATGTTCTCCTATTGCAGCTGTATTCGCACCATTCTCTAGTACAATTTTTACAGGAAAAGCTTCCTTTAACTGCTTTACAATGGACACATTATGCCACCCTTGTGCCGGGAAAGACTCTGGAGTAAGGATGCGCCCTTCTTTACGATCAATAGGCCCAACTGAACCAATTCCAATCCCAATGATTTCGTAGATTGAGAGGTTGTGGTTTTCCATCATGTCTTGAATAATACGAATAATCTCTTGGATAACAAAATTAGGTGTATGTGTGTTCGACATAGGAAAAGAGTGCTTTTCAATAACCGTAAATGTTAAATCAAGAATCATTACAGTAATATGCGTTCTTGAAATATCAATACCAATTAAATTACTACGATTAGGGACAATTTTATATAATACAGGCGGTCTTCCTCCGCTTGATTTGCCAAATCCACTTTCATAAATCATTTTGGCTTCTATAAGTTCCTCCAGCATTCTAACTAAAGTCGTTTGTTTTAACTTCGTCATCTGAAGTAATTCTACTTTTGAAATTGGTCCCTGTTCATGAATAAGTTGATACACACTTTTTAGTGTTCGATTTTTGATGGAATCATCTAATAAGAATTCTTTTAAATTCAATCTTATCACCTATATTTTCTTCATCGTAATACCATTTTACATGATATTTCCTATGAATATACGATTACTCCAATAAATCCAGAAATAAAAATGACAAGAATTGGGTGCATTTTAAATCGAATGAGTGCTATTAATGAAGAAATAAAGATAAGCATCAAACTAATGGTATGCCAATTAAGTGCCCCAATTACATTATTGGATATTGCAAAACTAATCGCTGCGTAAATGATTAATCCAGTAATAATTGGACGCAATCCATAAAAAGCAGATTTTACTAGCGGATGTTCATTCATTCGATAAAAGAAGATGGCAATCATCAATATAATGAATACCGATGGTAATATTGTGCCCAGAGTTGAAAATATAGCTCCTGGAATTCCAGCTGTCTTGTAACCTACGAAAATAGCACTGTTCGTTGCCATTGGACCTGGAGACATGCTTGCTACTGCGATTGCATCCGTAAATTCCTGTGTTGTTAACCAACCATGCTTCACTACTTCTGCTTCAATTACAGGTACCATTGCATAACCGCCACCAAAGGAGACAAAGCCTATTAATATAAAAGTCCAAAATAATTCTAATAGTATCATAGGATCATGCCCCCTTTCGTGCTGGAGTAGTTTGTTCATTCTCTAATTTACTATGTTTATCATAATGAATAGTGAAACCCATAGCCGCCTTCACTTTTACGATCATAATCCCAGCTACAATCCCAATCACAATGATTAGTGCAGGATGGATAGGTAGGAAAGTTAATAGAAGAATAGAAGCAATTGCTGTTACAAATGTCGTTTTATCGAAGATTGATGTTAATCCAATTTTATAACCTGCATATGCAATCAACGCGACAATCGCTGGCCTTATTCCTTGAAAGGCAGCATCTACATAACGATTATCTTGTACATAGAGAAATGTCATACTTAAAATAATGACGATAGTAAAAGTCGGAAGTAATACCCCGAGAAGTGCAGCGATCGCACCTTTTATTCCAGCAATTCGATAACCAATAAAGGTCGCAGAATTAATCGCAATTGCACCTGGTGCAGATCCTGCTATCGCAAATACGTCCGTTACATCCTCCGTTTTTACCCACTTTTTATTCGTCACAACCTCACGTTCAATTAGCGGTATCATCGCATAGCCACCACCAAAAGTAACTGGGCCAATCTTTAAAAATGAAAGAAAAAGTTGGAGAATCAGCTTCCAATCTGTTTTCATGCATTCACAACCTTTTCACAATGTATGTATCGTTATTGTAGCACACTTTCATCCATTTTGGTTAAAAGTCATAAAAAATAGCAAGCTGAAGAGGAGATGTTAAGTCGAGGGTAAATTGCACCGGCTCCGCGAGTATTTGAGGTACTTGAATATTTGCATCACTATCGCGAAAAAACTTCTATACAAAATACTACAACCCTTCCAAAATAAAAACTCTACAAAAAAAGAGACTCTCCCTTGAGAAAGTCTCTTCTAAATACCGTTACCCCCGAAATGGATGCATCGGTTGTCCTTTTACGTTCGTTTTTATTTTGAATAAGCTACCTGCATGTGGGTATTGCTCAAGTGTTTTTTCATTTAATCCTACACGTGCTGTTGTAATATATAATTCATCGAGATTATCCCCACCGAAGCAACATGAAGTGACAAGTGGAGATGGAATCTTTACGGATTCGAGTAATTCACCTGTGTGTGGATTCCACCTACAAACTTGAGCACCACTCCAAGTAGCAACCCATAACATTCCTTCCGCATCAATTGTCATTCCATCCGGAAATCCTCTTTCTTTTGGATGTTTGATGGCGACACGCTTATTACTAATCGAACCTGTTTCTAAATCAAAGTCATATGCAACAATTTCGCATGTTGGAGTGTCAATATAATACATCGTTTTATTGTCAGGACTCCATGCAATTCCATTAGATGTTGTCACATTTTCAACCATTTTATTTACTTTATGGTCTACATCTAAGCGATAAAAATTACCCACATTTGCTTCATCGCTTAAAGACATCGTACCTGCCCAAAATCTCCCAGCTGCATCACATTTCCCATCATTAAAACGATTATTTGGTAAATGTTCTTCTGGATCATGGATTGGAGTTAATTCCTCTGTCTCCAAATCTATCGAATAAAAGCCATGCTGTAAGGCTAAAACGAGACCACCTGTAGTATTAGGAACTGCCGCTCCCACATATTGATCTAAAGTGATTGTTTTTGTATTTTGAGTAGTAGGATCATAACAATGAATTTTCCGCCCTAAAATATCAACCCAATATAAAACCTTCTTTTCGCTATCCCAAGTCGGACCTTCCCCCAAAATAGCCCTCTCATCTACCACTAACTCCACTTCATATTGCATTCATTTCCACCTCATCGCTTTTATTTATTTAGTACTTGTGAGACTATGAAAATATTATCAAATTTAGTCCAGCTAGTATGATAATGATATATACTAGCTTTTGTATCACATGAATTGGCATCCTTTCAAACCACTTAAGTCCTAATTTAGCACCAATCCATACAATAATGGAACCAACTATTACATATATAAAATACGTTTTTGTTAAATCGCCTTGGAAACCATGGAGTAAGATTGTAAACACATTGACAAAGATAAATGTCGTTTGTAAATTAGCATGATAATGGCGTTTATCCTCGTAACGCATTAACAAATACAGTACATAAAATGGACCACCGACCGCAAAGGCTCCACCAATAAAACCGCCTACTAATCCGAGTAAAAGTGGAGCTATAGGATGATTTGCATTATTTATTACTTTTTCAGAATGACGCTTAACCATTAAAAATATGACCATTCCAATTAAGACGATACCGAGCATTTTCTTCATTTCCGTTGTATCACCAAAATACAATAAAAAAACAAAAGAAAGTACTCTACCTACTAAGGAGCCAATTAGTAATGGAACAATATCTTTCCAAATAATATAGTTGCGTAATTTTAATAAAACATGACTAGAAAGGATAACAGTTAATGTTAACAGTATGAGCGTGCTATCCTTAACCGATAAAAAAATCGATAGTAATCCCATGGAAACTAGTCCAAGTCCAAAACCACTTATACCTTGTACAAAACTACCTATAAATAAAATAAATAATATCAATACAATATCAAACAAATGATGAACCTACTTCCTCGAAACATGAATGATGACCTTCGGAAAAACATATAGGAAGTACTTTTCATACTTATTGAAGTGAATACATCACCATGGCGCAATTTTAGGTGGAAGCGGGTCTGTCATATCAATTAATCTTCTCGTTAACCGCTCCATCATTTCATACTTCATATGCAAGTGTTCTTTACTATTCCATAGATTAATTGTTTCGGTTGGATCTGATTCTAAATCATATAGTTCTCCTTCATTCTTACCTTGATGAACAACTAATTTATGTGATTTCGTGCGAATCATCGACCCATTGCCAAGTGTATTCCCAACAACCCTTGCCTCATTCACTTCACAATATACATCTTCTCGATGATTGTGTCCTTCACCTTGAATTAATGGCCACAGCGACTTCCCTTGCATACCAGGATACTTATCTATCCCTGCCGCTTCTAATAAAGTAGGTGCAAGATCAATTAATTCTACTAATGCTGATTCTCGTTTACTTTCTTTTATTTTTTCAGGATAGGAAATAATCAAAGGCACATGAACAGATTCTTCATAAAAGTGTGGTCCCTTTAAGTAAATTCCATGGTCACCGAGCAATTCTCCATGGTCTGACATAAATATAACAATTGTATTTTCCAATTGACCTGTTTTTTCAAGTGTCTCCATCATTCTACCAACTTGGTCATCGATTAAATCACACATTGCCCAATATGCTGCACGTGTATACTTATGATCCAAATCACTCATATTACAATAAGGATAGAGATTAGGATTCGCATAAGCGCCTCGATGATCCCGTTTTTGAACCTCAGGTTTATCATTTAGTTCACCTTCAACATAATTAGGTGCGGGTATATCATCTAATATGTCTAAATAACGTTTTAGATAACTCTTCGGTGGATCAAATGGATGATGTGGCGCAAAAATATTAACGGAAAACAACCAAGGTTGTTGCTTGTTTTCATGTGCTTCCATAAACTCAATAGCTTTGTCTGTACACCATGTAGCTTGGTGGTCTTCAGCATCAGGACCATATACTACGTGATTGCACTCTGTTATTTTCTCCGGCTTATACCTTTTGCCTTTTGATCTTAACCAATTAGAATATTCATTTACTGGCCAGTCTTCTCCAGGATGATGGGACCAATGGAAGAGATCATAACCATCATTTATTCGTCTTTCCATTCCTTTACTCACAGACGGATGACAAGCGGATAAATGGAACTTTCCTGATAACCCACATGTATAACCCGCTTCACTCAATAAACGAGAAATTAACACTTCATTTTCCGAGATGTTCTGCCCGTTTTGCATACACTTTGTAGTACGTGGGTACCTTCCTGTTAGAAAACTCGTTCTACTCGGAGAACAAATCGTGGATTGGCAGTATACGTTTTCAAAAAGCACGCCATTTTCCGCTAATTGATTAATATTAGGAGTCCGAACAAAAGAGTTTCCATAACAGCCAAGCGTATCGAAACGCTGTTGGTCTGTACAAATCCATAAAATATTTGGTTGCATCTTTACTTACACCCCATCTCTAATTAGTAAAACGCTTACCTTCTATTATTATACTAAACTCATATAGAATAGGTAGGGAAAATTCAAATTAATGAGAAAAGAAGAACCCATACTTGGATTCTTCTCTACTATTTAGTTATTCATTTTCGCTTTTAGTTCCTCTATTTCCGTACCTAGTTGTTTTAATGTATCTGATTCAATTTGGTTTAGTATTGTTTTCGAGTCGATATTGTTATTAATTGACTCATTCAGCCCATCAATATAAATTTGCCATGCTTGATTATCAAGAGGGGTAAATCTCCTAACAGGTATGTTATCGTCAATTGAGTCATACAATTTGAAATCTTGCTGACCACCAAGGAACTCATTTTCACGTTCTTGATACCAAGGCATTTCTGCAATATGCTTCCACGCAGATTGTACAGAGTTTACGGAGAACACTTTCCATGCTTCTTCCGCAGTCATCATCCATTCTACTAATGCCCATGCAGCATCTTTATTGTTACTTTGGGAAGGAATAACAAAAGTTGAACCTCCTAGTCCAACATTTATACCGAGTGGCATCTTTGTTGCTCTCCACTTTCCTGCTTGATCTGGAAAAACATTCTTCAATTCACGAGCACCAAAACTACCAAGTGGGAAAGAAGCTACTTTTCCTTGATTCACTAATTGTTTTCCTTCATCTGTACCAAGCACATTCATTTGGGGTGCCCAACCTATTTGAATACCTTGTTTAACAAAGTCAAGAAGATCTGCCATTTTTTCATCATTTCGAAGATAATTAAACTCACTATCAAAATAGCCGAGCGTATCTCCATAGTGAACTGCAGGTGTATCTCGCCATTGCAACATATAAATATCATTTGCAGCAAATGTTTTAGCTGCTTCTAAATGATTATTCGGATCTTGCAAGTATTCCCCTAAATCTTCTGGATCGCTTGGAAGTCCCATTTCATCATATAAATCTTGGCGATAATAAAATACACCTGCCGTTACATCCCAAGGCATCCCTAACAGTTGTTCACCATCTATAGACTTCCAGCGTTCCCAACTATACTCAGAAACTAACTCCTTATATTTTCCAGCATTGTATGGAGGTTGTAATAAATCTACCAATAAGTCATCCATTATATATCTTGGGAAATTCCCTTGATTCACCTGGGCAACGTCTGGAGCTCCACTACCAGTTGCCAATGTAGTTTGCAGATTATTATGTAAATCTGCACCATTCAACGGCACTAACTTTACATTCACATCAGGATACACCTTGTTAAACTCTGTAATGATATCTCTATATACTTGTTCAGTACCAAAAATCCAAAATGTTACATCTCCTGAAATAGTAGAGTCAAAAGAATATTCAAATTGTGGTTTGTTGCCATCCTCTTCATTGCCTTTATTCGTATCCAAATCTCCTTCCGTTGTACTACTTCCCTTAGAACACCCAGCCAATACCAAAAACAATAGTAATAAGAACAGAAAGACTTTCGCATATTTCTTCATCTTTTTCATCCCCTTTTACTTTTTCACAGCAGACTGTTAGCGCATACAAATTAGATAATTCAGAAATTTAAAATGGCACATATGAACTCCCCCCTATTCCTCCCTATTAAAATTGCCATTTAAACTTACTACTAACTTTATTGGATATCATGTATTTAAAGAATGTTAATTTGTTAGGGATATCCTTGTTAATTTGTTAGAATTACCATATTCAGTAAGTAATAAATCGCTCTATGTAGGGACAGTTTGTAAGATTAACTTGATTACGTTATTCTTTATAATAGTTAATACTGTCTTGACAAGGAGGATATCTTTTATAAATGAGTAATAAAAAAGTGTTATCACAAGATGAAAAAGAACAATTGCTGAAAGTATTGAAAGCTCGATTTGAGTTAAATATGAATCGCCATCAAGGAATTGAATGGGCAGATGTTCAAGAAAGATTAGAAGCTAACCCAGAAAAACTATGGTCGCTGCAGGAAATGGAAAGAACCGGCGGTGAACCAGATGTTGTTGCTCAAAAAGATGGTCAATTCATCTTTTACGATTGTGCAAAGGAGAGTCCAAAAGGCAGAAGAAGTGTTTGTTATGATCGTGCAGCATTAGAAGCTCGGAAGAAACACAAGCCAGAAACTAGTGCAATGGATATGGCTTCTGAAATGGGGATTGAAATATTAACTGAGGAACAATATCGTGAGTTGCAGGAGCTTGGGGAATTCGATCTGAAAACTTCCACTTGGGTGAAGACACCAGAAAACATTCGAAAATTAGGCGGAGCTATCTTTTGTGATCGTCGCTATGACACAGTATTTGTGTACCATAATGGAGCGGATTCCTATTATGGTTCTAGAGGATTTAGGGGAGCATTAACGGTATAACTTTTAACAAAAACATGGGTGTTCAAAAAATATTAGTTCATAGACTTTTTGGCTAATTTTAGTTAATTCTTAGTATATTGACTGTTGATTTCCGCTACAGGCGTTCGCTTTCCGCGGGCAAAGAAAAGTGTGATGCGCCTGCCTATCGGCGACAAGCAAATGTTCTGATTCAAAGAAAGGTGTTCTTTACCTTTCATTGAATCAGGTTATTTGACCTCGAGCCGATGGCGCATTTAACTAGACAAGGTTCGGAAGCCTCCACGGTGCTAAACGCACCTGCGGGGTCTTCCGGCTACCGTTTATCCCTCAGGAGTCTCACACCTTTCGCTACAATCAACATTGTATAAATACTACTAAATAAATAATACATGAATATCCCACTTATTATAGTAGTAACTTATAATCACCCTAGATTTCAATCTTCCTTTTTCTTTTAACTATTAATTTTTTATAATGCAATAACGCTCCCATTAACATACAGAAGCGTTATTGCAGTTATGATTAATATTAACTTTCTATTTTTTCTCCACGTTGCCATTCACCGGTTTTTACTCGATCTGCTAATAGCTTTATAAATACGCCTCCAACTACTGATCTATTTCTAAATCCAGCGACACGACCATCTATCGTATAATACCAGTCTGTAAAAGGTACACGGGTAGCTGTTTCATGAAGGAAGTCCCATAAAGGAGTTATCATTTTTTCAAAATCCTCTTGGTTGTCTGCTAGTATTGCTGCCCATACTAACCAGTCCGCCTTTGTGTATGTTTTTCTATTATCAAGTGGAGTACCGTATTGGTTTCTTTTCTTTAAATAGTAAGCAACCTCTTTTTTCCTAATCTGTGGATCAAATATATTTAAATCAAATAATGTATCCCAAACTAAATTATATTTTAAACTCCATGAGTCCGATTCATTGAATGCTAGTTTATAATGGTCGTCCTCTTGTGCCATCCGCTCCCATTGAATCGCCATCGCTTTTGCTTCTGTAAGATATATTCTACTATCTTCTTTCTTTCCAAGCATGTCAGCGAGGATACTATAACTAGCAATACCGATGATTGCTTTAATTGATAGATTCGTATTATGTGCTAAATGACCACCGAAATCATCTGTGCATAATTGATTCCCTGGATCCATTCCATTTTGTCTTAAATAATCAGCCCACTGTGTTAGTAATTGCCAATGTTCTTCAGCAAAGTCAGCCTTCCCTTCAGCGAGACAAACTGCAGCCATCATAATTAGCATATTTCCACATTCTTCAATAGGCATTTGACGTTCCATCGCTAGACCGTATACTTGCCCGTTTGCAACAGGGTAGCGTCCGACATCATGAGGAGCAAATTCATGTGGCCAAGCTTCTGATGCTGCATAGCGGAATACTGGTCGGAGCATCCCTTTCACAAGCTCTGGATTCTCTAGCAAAAATAATGGAATAGATGGGTAACTCACATCTACAGTTGCCATACAACCATTACTGAAATTTTCCTTTGAGAAGAATAAGAGATCGTCATTTTCATCTACTACAAGTTTGTGAGCGGCAATTGCTTGACGATAGGCCAAGGCTACTATATCCGCGTATTTTTCACCACCTGAAGTAATAGCATCTTCTCTTAACTGTTCATTATATCGCTTTACTCTTCCCATAATTTCGTCATATTCATTAATAGAAGCTTGAAGTAATTCATCAAAACTTTGACCATTTCTAGCCCAATACCCAGGTAGTTTCTGATGAAAATATTCAACTGACAAAATATCATCATAAGCTAACACTAAGAACTTAGATACTTCCTCTTCGGCAACAAATCCATAATCAATAACCGTAGCAACAATCGGTAAATTGTCTTCTGCTGCACGCGGGAAGTTGTTATCATCGATTTTAGGTAATCGCTTCGTTTCAATAAATTGATCCCTCATATGGACGGAGCCAATTGCAGTAAGAGCTTTATTCGCAACTGGCACAACTAAACTTGCATATCCCCAATCTATTCGAATATTATCTCCTGTCCGTTTCAGGATTTCTTGTTTTTCTGTACCCATCTGTAATACTTGAGTTCCATCACTAAGGCGATGACGTGCAGCAATTACCTCTTGCAAAGGTACATCTACACATAATTCAGCGGAGAAATCATAATAAACTTGCACATTATGAGCTCTCCCATCATTTGCTACAGCACTAATGGTCACATATGATGCAGGTCTTGCTAAAATATCCAAATCATCTAAGAAAAGAGGAGTTGTAAAGTTAACGGTTAGTGTAATTCCGCCTCCTTCAAATGTATAGATACTTGATAATGGCTCAACCCGTACATCTACTTGCGGTAAAGCGGGTGCATCTAATGATTTAAAATCACTACGTCGATCATATCCACCCATAAACCGCCAAACTTTTCCATCTATTACAACAAGGCCGATCATACTGTTTGTCGCACCTGTCCAATGTATCGTTTCTGCTCCATGTAAATTGTTCACATTGGACCAAATGTTAAAATACGGATCTACTGTTACAAGCGGAACTGCAGGAGGTCTAAAATCTTTTATCATGTCAAAATTTCTCTCCTTTTAGAAAAAATATAAAACAATTAATCTTGAAGTTAAGCTCGCACTTTCGTACGCGGGACAACATGTGTCCGCTCTGCCCATTGTTCCCATGTCTTTTTCAACTCTTGCACCTTATCAGGATATTGATTAGCAAGGTTATTCATCTCCGTACGATCAACCTCGATATTATATAACTCCCAGTCACGTTCCTTTATTTTTACTAATTTCCATTCATCTTGACGAATTGCACAGTGTTGTTCATGTTCGAAGCACAATGTGCGTGATAAAGGCTTTTCTCCATGAAATGCCGGAAGTAAACTTTCACCCTCCATCGATAAAATATCATTTCCATTAAATTTGGTAGGATAAGGAATCCCTGTAATATCTACAAATGTCGCCATAAAGTCGATAAAATGTCCGGGGCGATGATCTATGTCCCCTTTTCGCTTAATCACTTCTGGCCAATGGGCAATCATTGGAGTACTGATTCCGCCTTCATGACCATAATGTTTATACATTCTTAGTGGTGTACTACTAGCATTTGCCCAAGCAGAACCATAACTGTGATACGTATCCGGCCCACCCATGCGCTCTAAATCAGCTTTTCGATGCAAGAAGTTGGAGGTAGTTATCCAGTTATCAAATCCCCACGGATCCCACTCTGCACATGCACCATTATCAGAACAGAAAATAATAAGCGTGTTATCCAGTTCCCCATGCTCTCGAATATTTTCCAACACACGTCCAACATTCTGATCCATACGATCGACCATCGCTGCATAGATCGCCATTCTTTTCACAAGATCTTTCTTTCGATCAGGATCTATCGAATCCCATGCTGGATTTGTCCCTTGAATTTCACGGTCACGATCCCAATACTCTGATCTTGGTGTAAGCTCCAGTTCATCTTCGATAATTTGCAATTGCTTCATACGAGCTAATCGTTCTTCCCTAATTGCATCCCAGCCTTTTTCATAGACCTGTTCATATTTTGCAATCTCATCTTTCGGTGCTTGCAATGGAAAATGTGGTGCATTATAGGAAAGGTAGAGAAAATAAGGCCGATCATCTTTCCGCGCATCTTCTAGAAAATCTATCGCATAATCGGTAATCGCATCTGTTGCGTAAAATTCTCCTTCCGCATAGTGACGTTTAGGTCGATCGTTTGGTAATCGAGAATAATCTTTTTCATCCCAAAAACTTGTAAATCCACCTAACAAACCATAAAACTCATCGAAGCCTCTTTTAATTGGTCCTTGCTTCCCTACATGCCACTTTCCAGACATGTATGTTTTATATCCGCCTGTTTTTAACACTTCAGCTAAAGTCACAGACTCATCTTTTAAAAAACCTCTATATCCTGGTGTTTCTCTATCTTCTGTCATTAATCCAACCCCTGCTTGATGAGGATAAAGACCAGTTAATAACGAGGCTCGACTGGGACAACAACGTGCGGAGTTATACATCTGCGTGAAACGTACACCATTCATTGCTAATTGATCTAAATTAGGAGTTTTAATTTCGCTTCCAAAACAACCTAAGTCGGAATAACCTAAATCATCCGTTAAAATGAATAATATATTTGGTTTGTTTTTCAATGAATCCATCTCCTTTTCAGATTTCATTTTATTAGCTTTATATCCTTGTCATCCAAAGCAATATTAAAAATCTTTACACCTTGGATTACGCCATCAAATAAGGCCTCACCGTCAGAATCACCAAAGCCATCTTTTTCAAATCTCCCTCCAAAACCTGCAGGTGAACAATGCCTTTCAACATATCTAAAATCGGCATGAACCTCAGCTACTCGTTCACTATCTAAAAATAGATAGAAGGTTCCTTTCTGAAAGACAACGGATACATGGTATCTTTGCTGTGCTTCAATAACGGGACTAGAAATATGTGCTTTTTTCCCACCTGAACAAACAACTGCTTGTATATGTTTGTCTTGTAAACGTAACGTTAAGCCGTTCTCATCGTTTCCTTCTTGAAATAATACTTGTGTACCATGAATAGAGTTTGCGCGAATCCACATAGAGATTGTTTTTGAATAAAAAGGATCATGTAAAAACCCTTGATAGTCTTCTTCTGCTAAACGGACTTTACTAAATGTAGGAGTTGGATAACGGGCTTCGAGTCCATATCGATGAAGAATTGGTGAAAATTCCTCTTCGGTAATTTCAAAAAAAGTGCAATGACGGGCTTGAAATGGGAATTCGAACTCATCTGGTCGTAACTCTCGCCAATTCTCCATATCATCCGTTTCCATCACCCCAAACTTACCATATGCCCAATAATCATAAATAAGTAGGATTTTCCCATCCTTAAGCTGCAAGAATTCCGGTCCTTCGGTGTAATCCGGGGTACTGATGCCTTCGATTATTTCATATGGACCATCTAGTTGATCCGCAACTGCTAGGATATTATGGGATGGCCTTTTTCTTGAAGCATCATACACTTGACTTTCATCTTTTACAGCCATATAACTTTTCCCATTCCATTCTATTAAACTAGCATCAATGGTTTGAAAACCTGGATTAAAAAATTCCTGAGCTGGAGTAAAGCTTTTCCAATCACGTGTGCGAACAGAAAAATGTTTACTATTACTTAAATCATCACCGATACTAGATGCCCAATAAATAAGATAAGACTCATCCTTAGCATCATAAGTAAATTCGGGTGCCCAGCAATTTTGAACATTCTCTACTCCATTCATTACTTCCAACATTCGTTCATCTTCCCAGTGAATTAAATCACGTGAGCGAGCATATCCTATCGATTTCCCCTTAGGTCTAATCGTAAACACCATGTGAAAATAACCATCTGGACCTTTGGCAATAAAAGGATCACGGAGAATGCCTTCTCCTAAATTGCTTATAAACACCGGTTGATTATTATTTAAAGCTGTCCAATGCAACCCATCCCGGCTATATGCAAAATGTAGATTTTCACTTTTATGAGTCTGTGCTGGTCCTGAACGAAAATAACCCATTACATAAACTGGAGCTTTATCGTTAATAGTCAATTGTTTTTCCTCCATTTTTTCTAATAAACTTCTATACTTTAAAAGGCTGCATCCAGGATATTCCTTACGAAGCAGCCTATTTTCCATTCATACATTCATAAAGTTCTGTTATTCGACCTTTGCCATTTCCGCTTTCAATTCTTCAATTTCGGTTGCAAACTCCCTCATGGCTGCATCTTCAATTTGTTGTAAAATTGCTTTTGAATCAACATTATTGTTAATCGATTCATTTAAGCCTTCAATGTAGTGAGTCCATGCGCGTCCATCCAATGGTGTAAGACGACGAACAGGAATTTGACGTTCAATCTCGGTATATAATTTAAAATCTTGCTGATCCCCTAAAAATTCATTTGTATGTTCTTGGTACCATGGAAGTGATGTTATATGCTTATAGGAAGGTTGTACGGAGTGTTCTGCGAATATTTCCCAGGCAGTTTCCGAAAGTACCATCCATTGTACAAATGCCCATGCTGCCTCTTTGTTTTCCCCTTGTGATGGAATAACAAATGATGAACCACCAAGTCCAACACTCAATCCAAGTGGCATCGTAGTCGCTCTCCACTTTCCAGCTTGTTCCGGGAAATTAATTGCTAAATCACGTGCTGCAAAACTCCCCTTCGTTACAGAGGCTAATTTACCTTGATTGACTAATTGTTTTCCTTCATCGGACATATATCCAAGTTGTGGTGCCCAACCTATTTGAATACCTTGCTTTGTAAAATCAATCATATCTGCCATTTCGTCCGTATTTCTCAACCAGTTATACTCCGTATCAAAGTAACCAATTGAATCTCCGTATTGCACAGCTGGTAGGTCACGCCAGTCAAACATATAAATATCATTCGCCTTTAGCGTTTGAGCAGCATCCAAAACATTTTCCTTTGTGCTTAAGAACTCCCCTAATTCTTTTGGATCACTCGGTAATCCTACTTGCTCATATAAATCTGCACGATAATAGAAAACACCAGGTGTTACATCCCAAGGCATACCAACAAGTCTTTTTCCGTCTACAGATTTCCAACGTTCCCAATTGTATTCAGAGACTAAATCCTTATACTTACCTGCGTTATATGGTGGTTGTAATAAATCGTCTAATAAATCACTAGTTGAATATCTAGCAAATTGTCCTTGAACAACTTGGGATACATCCGGGGCACCCGTTCCAGCTGCAAGTGTATTTTGCAAGTTATTGTGCATATCATCTAGATTGACACCAACAACTTTCACATTGATGTTTGGATACTCCTTATTAAAAGCAGGAACAATGTCTTCATAAACTGCCGGTGTCCAAGTCCAAAAAGTGATATCTCCTTCAATGCTAGCGTCCACCTCAAATAATGCTTCCTCTTGTTCATTTCCATCTTTATTAGTATCAGTGTTTTTATCTGTATTTTTATTAGTATCTTTACTAGAACATGCAGCAAAAATTAACGTAGAAATAATAAGCAACAATAGTAGTGGTTTAATCTTGTTCACTGTCATTCTCCTTTTATATTAATGAATACATTTTCCGCTTTGTAAGCGAATACACATCGATGTGTAAGTAAACCTTCAAGAGAGATTTACTTTGGCCTTATTCATTAATATAAAGAACCCTCTCCAATTAAAGAATGTTAATTTGTTAGGTAAGGACTTGTTTATTTGTTAGAATGACGGTTATATAGATTTATTAAGTATGAATCTATATGACCTTTAATTTAAAAGTGTAGGTGAACAAAATATGAGACTTTCTTATGGAGTAACGGGTTTTTACAACGATAAAGAACCCCCACAAATGGATCAAAAGAACTTTAAGCAATTATGCTATCGTCTCGCTGCACAAAATCATGGAAAATTAGTAGACATACATACTCATTACCCAGCAAATTTTTATGATGCGCAATTAGAAATGACAGATACTTTAATTTATATACTGTTAAACAAGCATTATCCTTATCTTGCATTCGCTTCAACAGTTGAATTTGGCAACATTCACTTCATTGACAATTCAATACTAGCGGAATACTTTTCACCCTTTTACCAAGTACTAAATACAAATGAATTAAACACCACCGCTGATTCGACTATTTTAAAGAAAACTGAATTAAATGACGCTGAACTAAAGCAAATCGCATATTGGAAACCAGAAACTGTAGGACAAATAATATTCAATCATTGGGATTGAAATAAAAGGAACTCCAAAACTAGGAGTTCCTTTATCATTAAGCAAAGCTTTGTCTAGGAGCAATTGGTTTCTCGAGATCACCATATATATCTACTAATTTCATAAACATTTTCATCTTCAATTCTGCATAATCTGGGTCGCTATAAAGATTCACAAACTCATATGGGTCCTTTTCTAGATCATAAAGTTCTCCCTCATTACGATTAAGGTAATAATTCAACTTGTAACGGTCCATGACAAGTGTTTTAACATAGAAATTAGGTTCTGCTCGATTCTCTACTAAACACCAATCACGAATTGCTTGATTTGGATTTTTCATCGTCTCCAATTGACTCACTCCCTGCATGGAAGGAGAACCTTTGATTCCCGCAACTTCTAGAAATGTAGGAGCTAAATCTACCAAACTGATTAACGACTGTGTTCTCTTCCCAGCTGGTATCGTTCCTTTCCAACGGGTAAGAAATGGCACACGTAAAATATCCTCATAATGAATTGGCCCCTTTAACCAAAAACCATGATTCCCTGCATAATCCCCGTGATCAGAAGTAAAAATCACTAATGTATCTTCAGCGAGTCCATTTTTTTCTAATCTATCTAGTATTCTTCCAACATGGTAATCAATCAAACTGATCATTCCATAGTAAGAAGCGAGCCATCTTTTCGCACGGTCATATCCTATTTTTTTATTCGTATGACCAAGGCATTGAACTCCACCAGTATCATGGCCAGGGTCAGCTGTAACGTCAATATCAAGTTCATGCATGCGATCCTCTATCAAACATTGATGAATAGAAGGTTTATCTGCCATCTCTCCTTCTTTCTCAATAAAATCAGGCATCTGTTCTGGATCGTACACACTATTCCATGGCTCTGGACATAAAAACGCATTATGAGGATCTTGGAAACTACACCAAGCTAAAAATGGTTTTTCTTCCTCTCTCTGCTCTATGAAATCTAGGGTTTGGTCAGCAGTCCATCGTGTATAATGATATTCTTCTGGTATATCCCATGAACCTTCTCGGTGACCACCACCAGGACCAAAGTATTTTGCTGGATCAATCCCTTGCTTAACTAACCAAGCACCATAATGCATTCCGTGTGACGAATCTTCATCCGAATGACCATGAACCATAGCTACCTTATCAAATCCATAATAAGGTCCATCCCATTTTTCCCAGAACTCCCGTTTATGTATATGTGGTGGGGCTTCAAAGCTTCCTTCCTTCAAAACTGGCTTGAAATGCGCTTTTCCAAATAAACCTGTCATGTAGCCATTTTCTTGCATTATCTCTCCAATTGTTGTTCTGTTCTCGTCTAATTCTACTCCTATGTTCCAACAACCATGTCTCGAAGGATATTCACCAGTGATAATCGTCGATCTACTTGGAGTACATACAGGACTTGCTACATAAGCACGCTCAAAAGCTGTTCCCTCTTCTACCAATCTATTTAAATTTGGAGTTTGAATGTGATTATTTCCTAATGCTTGAATCGTATTCCAATGTTGTTGATCTGTTGTTATTAGCAAAATATTAGGTATTTTCTGTTTTTTCACTTGCTAACCTCCATTTTTTCATACTATAATGCATAATAAATTCACACACCCTATTATTAACGTATATAATTTACTTGAAAACTAGAATGTTAATTTGTTAGATTTGTTCATAACAATTTGTTGGATATGAAACTTTTTAGCTGGAGGTGCTATATCGTGAAAGAATTTTCACATGAATACGCGGAACAATGGTTTCATAACCCAACTACACTAGAGAAACAGGGTGGTATTTGGCCGATAAAAATCGGTCATAATCGAGCGAAGCCTAATTATAAAATGGGACCAAGAACGATCTCTTTTTTTAGCTTACATTTTGTACTTGATGGAGAAGGAACGTTTATACAAAACGATTCTTCGATAAAACTGGAAAAAGGGGATATTTTCTGTCTTTTTCCTAATCTAACACATCAATATTTTACGAACCCCAATAATACTCTAAAAATGTTTTGGTTGGCATTCGACGGAAAACAAGCTGTCACTTTATTAAATAGAATTGGTATCACCAACTATTCACCATATGTAAAGAAATGCGTAACCCTAGAATTGAAAGCGCTTTTAGATGAATTGATGATCCATTTTAAAGAGGATGCAGAAGATAATGAGATTTTTGGTATCATCACATTGTACAAATTATTTGACTATCTCACTGCACAAGCGAAAAAAAATAATCTTGCTCCAACTCCTCCTATCAATTGGATTCAAAAAAGCAAGGAGTATATGGATATGCATTACGAAGATATAACGATACAAGATGTCGCTAAATACATTGGCATACACCGCTCTCACTTCACTCCTTCTTTCACAAATGAAGTAGGAGTAACACCATATAAATATCTAGTATCATTAAAAATGAAAAGAGCTATGGAATTACTAGAATCCGAAGAAGACCACACGGTAACCGAAATCGCCCTATCCCTTGGCTACTCTGACCTTTTCTCCTTCTCACGTGCATTTAAAAATTATTACGGAGTATCACCAAAGCAATTACTCAGGGACATAGGGTCAGGTCCCGCGTCCCTAGATTAATAGGCTGGGACAAGGGGCCAGGTTCTGCGTCCCTGGTGGGACAACTTTCCTGACCCCACGTCCCGCTTGACCCCTTGTCCCGTTTATTCCACTTTGTAGAGGAGCCAAAATTGGGCAGGGCCATTAGGGATGTCTTTCCATGTGCCGATGTTTACTCCTGGGTCCATGCTGGCGGCAGTTACGTCTAATGCTTCGCCGTTTGCTACATTGATGATTTTATAGTATCCATTCCCTCTATGATCAATTTTCCATTTTTGTGTATCAATGTCTAACCAATCCAAAACTACGACATTAGCTCCATCCTTGTTTTCATCGCCTGATATAGTAAGTGCTAATCCGCTATCTGCATTCGTTATTTTATAATTACCATCTGCTAGGAGGGTGAATTCCCAATGTTGTGCTGTCTCGTCATTATCCACATTAAATGTCATCACATTATTGCCTACTCCAACATGCATGGCCATATTCCCATTAGGATTAATAAATTGATATGATGCACCATATTCAATTTGAAAAGGAACATTCCCTTCCAATTCAATGTAATCTATCTCAATCACACTATTTTCATAACCAATTGAGACGGAATTGTTATAGCCTTTTTTCAATTCAACTTCTACACTAACTGTATTAAATTCTTCGGCATTGGAAAATTGAACATCGTAACTTTTCCCATTCACCGAGACCGCCGCAGCAGGATTTTCTTTCCCGTTATACTTAATCGTCATTGTATAAACTCCTGCTTCTGGAACATTTATATCAGCAATTTCAAAAAGATCGCCTGTTTTGGATAAAGTAACCGCCTCTTCATTTATCTCGCCTTGAAAATTATTTGCATGTTCTGCTTCAAAGCGGTATTCCCCTGATGGAACTGATAGTGGACCATTGGTCGGAATTCCAAAATCCGGCACTCCATTCGTATCCCAATTCACAACTTGTAATCTTGTAGGACGTGGTCCACAACCTTCCCCCATATTACTGTTTCCATGGTACACATTCCAAACTTCTTCTCCATCTTTTGATGTAACAAAATAATTGTGTCCAGGACCATACACCCCATTATCAATAGACATACTAAACAGAGGACCTTCTGCTTTTTCCCATGAATCTTTAGACAGTAAGTCACTATCGACTGTTGTTGTTAACATCCCAATCGCATATTGGTCTACCCAACATGCACTACCTGAAAATACGAGGTGAAGCTTATCATCACGTTTCAGGATGACTGCACCTTCATTGACATGCATTCCAAACTTTTCCCAATCATTTTCTGGATATGTTAACAGTTCTTGTTTTCCTTTAAGCGTCCATGGATTTTCCATTTTTGCGATAACAATTCCACTTCCATGAGCTCCGGACCAATTACCATAAGCTGCATAAAGAAAATACAATTCGTCTTTATGGGTAAATACTGTTCCATCTAGACCACTATATTCCATATTTATCTTCCCTTTATCAATCCACTCTCCTTCCATTGGATTGACAGAGTCGTTTTCTAACACATAAATGCCTCGACAATCATCACCACAACCTGTGTTTGCAGTGTAATAGATATACCATTTTCCATCGATAAAATGTATCTCTGGTGCCCATATATCGTGTAAAGTTGTAGGCTTTGTCCAAACAGTTCTTCTTTCCCCAAGGTCAATCCCGGTTAATGTTCGAGATTTCCAAATATCAATACGATGCCCCAGTGTTCTTGTGAAATAATAGTAGCCATCCTTATACATTACATATGGATCTGCACCTGCAGTATTAATTGGATTTGAAAATTCTGATGTATTTACAGTTCTCAACGTAATAGGTTCATATGGTCCATCAACTTCCTCATGATCATCATCATTTGTCTCTACATCATTTACAGTTTTATCTTCCTGATTCGGTACTGTTGTCGGTGTTGAATCCTTTGTACTATTAACCACAAAGAAAACGATTACAATTGGAAACAAAATCAAGACACATCCGCTTATCCACATATATTTTCTCTGTTTCGTCACTTTTTTCACTCCTCCCCCTCTGCTTATCACTTCTACAACTAGTTACAAATTCCTTGTACTAAAAGGTATGTTTTTTATACTAAGGGAAGAAAGTTTGTCATCATTTATTAGGTGCAAAAATAGAATCTGTTAATATATACATAAAAGATAAAGCTTTCTCTTTAAAAATTAGGCTCTGTTAAAGTTCATTGTTGTTAACAACTTAGTTGATTGTAGCGGATGTACACGAGACTCCTGCGGGAACAGCACGAGCCGAAGATCCACTTGGCAAAGTGGTTTTCTTTGCCAAGTTAGCTGAGGCCGTGCCAGCGGAAAGCGAGTGTACAGGAGCGAAAATCAACAACAGAGTTTAACAGAGATAAAAATCAACATATTAATAATGTTTTGGAGGGATTTTTTATGAGTATACGAAAAAGAATTGTCATTCCCTTATTGATAATATGTTTGCTCGTTGCTGTTATATTACTGTTCGTTAAGAGAGATGAAAATAATTCTTTACTAGAAAAAGCAAGCATTATTCATTTATATAAAGATGGGGAAACAGCGGTGATCTATAAAAATGTCGAGGGATATAGCGAAATGTATAACAGAATTACTGATTTAATTGTCGTAGATTTTCCGGATATATATGGAGCCCAACCTTATTTATCTGAAGATGA
The DNA here is from genome assembly GCA_007679095.1 of Paenibacillus bovis. GTDB lineage: Bacteria > Bacillota > Bacilli > Bacillales > Bacillaceae_C > Lederbergia > Lederbergia graminis. The sequence goes on along the minus strand of VEFU01000018.1, from coordinate 7,682 downwards.
GTTTAAAGATATTAAGTCATTTTCAATTGAATATGTTTTGGATGAAGTTCAGACAATTCAATTACAAAATGAAAATAAAGTGAGCGATATTGATATCACCTCCGTCATCTTTCCGCTTGATGAGAAATGGGAACATCATATGTATTTTAAAACAGAAGATAATAAGTATTTTTTTGTAGACGTTAGAGAAGACCTCCCATTATTAGTAGACCAGTTAATTAGGGCCTACTAAAATCGCTCATTATCGGCATTTTAAAAAACAAAAATAGCCACTAGAACAGTGCTTGTTCTAATGACTATTACTCATTATGTTGAGAAGAATACTCGAACCTCCGGGTATAGTAACTACTTTCACATCTAAACCATAGGTAAATCGAAGTATCTCTTTTAAGGACTGGACTGGCGATTTACTAGCGGATAACATTCCAAAAAGAACGTCGTTTATTCAGCTCTTATATTTTTTCCTCTTCTACTAAATCTACTTTCATCCAAAAAACATTGTATGGATCCCATTGCGTCATATTGAAATATAATTGTTTTCCGTCATTAAATGATGGATGAATAAAACCTCCGTACACTCGCGGGTAATCATTTCTACTTACGAGTAGCTCTTCTTCACTCCAAGGTCCTGTTAGTGATTGTGAAGATCGAAGTACTAAGCCATCATGCTTAGGACTTAAATAAATCATTATCCACTTTTTATAATAAGAATTATATGCAACAGACAGCTCTCCAGCAGGACCGTTAGTAATTGGCATAGCAGCCCGTTCATCTTCGACCCAATTAGAACCATCCCAATAGCGATATTCATCCTTAAATTCTATCTTTTCTTCTATAACCCTTCCTAAATAAATATCACCATGACGACCATTTTCAGTGGTAAACATATACACATAGCCGTCCTCTTTTACAAAAGCTGCTTGTTGAAAGCGATTATCGTATTCTTTATTATTCTCCCACTTCAATTGCTCGGATTTCACCCATGTATGACCGTTATCTTCTGAAATCGCGACCCCCGAGTAATTTGTCTTCCAACGACCATTTCCATCTGTTCCCCAACGATGAATGGACATGAAATGCAAGTAGTGCTTGTTACCAACAGTCACACCTGCTGTTGGAATAATCGTCCATTCTCTTCCATAGACACGTTCTGCACAAATTAATTCTTTTGCACTCCCTAGTCCATCTGTTATCATTTTAGAGAAAATTAAACCCTCTTCTGGATTACGATTATTGGATACAGCGAGCACATTACTCCGCCATTCAGCAGTTTCAGGGCCTGCTCCAGAACCGCCCCAGCATTTCCCATAAGTGTCACCTAATGCAATAAAAATCTCCCCATCGCCTTTATCCCACATAATACCTAGATCCGTAGCATTCACATTATATTTTATATGTGTTTGATTTGGATTGGGAAGTGTTTCTCCTGGTAACGATTCCCCTGTAACTCGAGCTATTCTAGTTAAGTTGTATGGCTTTATTGGCTTAGAATTTCCCAATATATTTCATCCTTTAGTTTTTATAAATTAACTACTTATATGTATCCAGTATAGTAAACTATGAATCTTTACTAAATGTCATAATGTGAGATAAGTGCTTATCAATTTGTTAGATACAGTAGCATTATCAACACCATACAATCCCCTACTTTGAGGGTATGTTTTGATTCATACCATATGTTTACTGATATTTTTTAAAATAAGTGAATTTACAATTTATTTCGTAAAATAGATTGACGGAATTATATGTAAACGTTACCATATTGATAGAAATAGATTAAAATTTAGGAATTAGGAGGGGGAAGATTTGAAGCTAAGGTTCGGATTTTTAATTAGTTTAGTATTTTTATTATTATTTGTAACCGCTTGTAAAGGGAACGAGCAAGCAAATAACGACAAACAGGAAGATGAGAAAAAAGATGAAGATGTAGTCGTAGAAACTCCTGTTGACGAAGATGAAGATGAGGATGGGGAAACAGATACAGAAGATAAGGAGTTAATTTTCCCAGAGGAGAGTACTTTCTTTTCGACTGTATATATAGAAGAAAAGTCAACACTACGTACTGAAAGTGATGGCGATTTATGGCCTGCAGCTTGGTCAGATGATGATTATTTGTACACAGCAAATGGAGATGGAAAAGGGTTTAACTTATCATCTGGATGGGGCGATCTAGTAGTTAATAGAGTAAGTGGTCATCCGAATGATAATAATCTACAAGGAGAGAGATTAGCTTCTGGTGCTATCGTAGGTTTAGTTTGGAGTGACCCAAAAAAGTATAATAAGAAGCCAACTGGGATGGTATCTGTAAATGGAGATTTATATTTAGCAGTCCAAGATTTAAATAAAGAAGAAGGTGCCAAAACCTTTAATGATGTTCCGGCATCTACCATCTTAAAATCTACAGATAAAGGACAAACATGGGAATGGGATAGAGAGAAACCTATGTTTGACAATTATGTTTTTACGACCGTCATGTTCCTCGATTACGGAAAAGACGGTGAAAACAATACATTCGATGATTACGTATATGCATATGGTTTAGATAATAACTGGCGTGATTCGTTTTCAGATACAGTTGAGGATCCGACAAAGTTATACTTAGCCCGAATGCCAAAGGATGGAATTCAAGATGTAAGCAAATGGGAATTTTATACTGGAGATCTTGATGGAAATGCCCAATGGTCAGAACCAGGAACAATAGAAGATAGAAAACCAGTTTTACAAGATGATCGTAGAGTTTATTCAAAAATAGAAAATCCAGGCTTACGTGATATGTCAGTAATTTCACAAGGTAGCATTGTCTATAATAAGCCACTCAACCGCTATATTTATTCTTCCTGGACAGAGTATACATTTGAATTTTATGAAGCACCTACTCCATGGGGTCCTTGGAAACGATTCCTATCGAAGGATTTCGGTCATTATCCTTGGTCTGAAGATAAGCATGGTGGTTATGCAACGGTTATTCCATCAAAATTCATTAGTGACGATGGGAAGGACATGTGGGTTAACTCGCAAACATTTATGGGAGGCATCCAAAACTATGCATTCTCATTACGTAAAATGAGAGTAACACCATATGAAGAAACAACTGCAGAAAATGCGAAAGGTGAGCAAAATCTAGCAGTAGATGGACAAGACGTAACTCCTATTTCTAGAACCATGCATTTTGGCGTTGAAGGACTCATCAATAATGGAAACAAGGAAGAAAACGAAGATAGCTGGAACAATGAGTTGAAAGAAGAAGATTACTGGGGTTATACATGGTCACGTGCATACAATTTGAACAATGTCGTCTATACAACAGGAAATGTATTCTTTAATGGTGGCTGGTTTACAGATTTAAGAGTGCAAGTAAGACAGAATTTCGAATGGATCGATGTAGAAAATGTATCGATTTCACCTGATTATCCGAATGATGAGACAGCTGGTGTTAACCAAACATATACGCTATCATTCGACGACACATGGGGAGACGGTGTACGAATCATTGGTACCCCAGGAGGAAGCACCAACTTCACATCCATTGCGGAGTTAGAAGTATATTTTAAATAAAATAAAAAGTACCCAAAGAAATCTACATTCTCTGGGTACTTTTTCTACTACTTACCCCTTAATCGAACCAACCATAACACCTTTCACAAAATGCTTCTGTACAAATGGATACATAATTAGTACAGGCACACTAGCTACAATTACTAATGCATATTTAATACTTTCACCTAACAGTATCTTTTCATCCATCCCAAATTGTCCTGCAGATTCCGTTCCACTTGCTTGACTCACAAGTAAAATTTCCCGAAGAATTAGTTGTAATGGATACATGGAATCATCCCGCAAATAGATTAACGCATTAAAAAATGCATTCCAATGCGACACAGCGTAAAATAATATCATGACTGCAATAATAGGCTTGGACAATGGCAAAATAATATTAAACAACATTTTTATATTGCTACATCCATCTATCATTGCTGCTTCTTGTAACTCCCAAGGGATACTCGATTGAAAATATGTCCTCATCACAATTAGATTGTAAGTTGCAATAGCGTTTGGAATCACCATTGCCCATATCGTATCTATCATTCCTAAGCCTTGTACTACTAAAAATGTTGGAATGAGCCCACCGTGAAAAAACATGGTAAATGTAATGAGAAACATAAATACATTTCGTCCTGGCAGATCACGTCTTGATAGAGGATAAGCAGCTAAAGTAGTTAGAAGAATATTAATGGAAGTCCCTAGTAACGTGTAAAAAATGGTGTTCTTATAGCCAGTCCAAACAGCACTATTATTCAATATCTCTTTATAAGCATCCAAGTTAAATCCTACTGGCCAGAGCCACATATCACCGCGCATTACTTTTGCAGGATCACTAAATGAAGCACTAACTACAAAGATTAATGGATACAATACCATAATAACAATCAATACAGAAATAAAAATGACCCCAATATCAAAAAACTTTCCATCCGATATCTTTTGATACTTCTGATTCAATATGCTCCCTCCTTAAGGCTTTCTTTGTCACCATAAGCTTGTTTCCGCCTTTTTCTTCGCATATTGGTTAATAATAATAAGTAAAGTGAAATTGATAAGTGAGTTAAACAAACCAATTGCTGTACTATAACTAAAATCGCCATTGAGAATCCCATTTTTATATACGAAAGTCTGAATAACTTCACTGGAGGCTAAGTTTAAGTTGTTTTGCATCAATAAGATTTTCTCAAAACCAACGTTCATAAATTGACCGATATCCAATATCAGTAAAATAATGATAACCGGAAAAATTCCCGGTAAAGAAACGTGTAACACTCTTTGAAAACGACTAGCTCCATCCATTTTTGCCGCTTCATATAGCTCAGGATCAATACCACTTAATGCAGCAATATAAATAATCGATTGCCACCCCATATTTTGCCAAATATTAGATCCAATAAATATTGTTTTAAACCATTCCGCTTTTGCCATAAATGGGATGGATTCCATTCCAAACGTATTTAAAACTACATTCACGAATCCACCATTTGCATTTAAAAACAAACTTAACATCCCTACTATGACGACTAAAGAAATAAAATGTGGTACATAAGTGACATTTTGAACGAGTTTTTTCAGCCTTTTATTTTGTATTTCACTAATGAGCAATGCTAAAAGTATCGGTATTGGAAATGCAATTAGTAATGATAACATGCTAATGGAAAAAGTATTCCAAAGTAATCTCCCTAAATAATAAGAAGAAAAGAAGCGTTCAAAGTTTTCAAATCCAACCCATTCACTACCTGCAAAACCATATGCAGGATGGAAATCCTTAAAAGCAATTTGTATGCCGTACATCGGACCATATTGAAAGATTACATACCAAGTTATTGGTAGTAAAAGCATCAAATACAAATCATAACGAGATAAAATCTTTTTTAAACGTCCTTTTTTTGGGGGTATAAGTTTTAGTTCCGCTTGCGGTTCTTTTGCTTGCGATCCTGTTTTCATTGTTTCCACTCATTTACACCCTCTCATTCATTACTACAATACACGAGGTACAAAGATGTCTTCATACCTCGTGGGTAATAGATTATTTATAGTTCAGGTCATATGCTTCTTGATAAATCTCTTCAAGACGTTTTATGCCCATTCCTTCCAAAGTAGTAACGTACTCATCCCACTTATCAAAACTCAGATCTCCTGTAATAAATTTCGATGTTGACTCTTCATAGTACAAGTCTATGTCTTGTCGTAAACGGTCTACTTCTTTTGTTGTTTTTTCATCAAATAATGGAGTACCATAAATCGGTTTTGCCAAATATGGGTCAAGCTTTTCTTGCGCCTCTTGTGCTAACGGTGGATTAATAGCAGAAGCATTCCTTTCCGTTACTAATTGAGGTGCTCCTCCCCCTGGATATGGAGAAAATTGACCAACAGCTACTCCAATACCACGCTCATCCTTTAATATTTCATCATTCGATTCAGGCGTGCCATCATCTTTATAGTAGAATGTCTTTCCTTCAATTCCGTACCTTAAGAAGATCGATCCTTCTTCACTATAGAAATGGTCTATCCATCTCATCGTTTCATATGGATATTTATTACTTGACGTAATCGCAAATGTTCCAAAGTCACGAGCAATTGGCGATGATGGATACAGTTGATCGCCATAAGGTCCTACAATTGGAGAGATACCGCTGTAATGTTCTTTTACTTTATCAAACGCATCTGGGGCCTGATTCCAAAACATTCCTAGATTCCCTGATGACATATTCCCAACAAAGATGGATTCTTCTTGTGTAAACACACCACGGTCCAATAATTCTTCTTTATATAGCTTGTTCAAGAATTGCAAGTAATCTTTAAGACGATCATCTGTCATCCAAATCTTTACCTTGTCATTTTCTACATTTAGATGGTACCCCATTTGATTAATGAGCCCCCATGAACCAGACATCGAATTCATTAGTTGATTCCAATTTCTGAAAGTCAATGGTATTTCATCATTTTCACCATTTCCGTTAGGATCATCTTCTTTAAATGCTCTTAGAACTTTTTCAAGCTCTTCTTGGTTCTTCGGCTCTTGCAATCCTAATTTATCTAACCAAGTATGATTAATCCAAATTTTATCTGTCCGCGCTGAATTCAAAGTGAGGATAGCAGGTATCGCATAAATGTGACCATCAGGTGCAGTAATAGAAGCTTTAATTTCTGGATATTGATTGAAAAGTTTCGTTAAATTTGGTGCATAATCTTCAATAAGTTTCTCTAGTGGTATAAGAATCCCACTTGTGCCATATTTGATTGCTTCTAATTGGGTAATACTTGCTTTATAAAAGGCATCTGGCAATTTTTTAGAAGAAAATTGTAAATTTTTTCTTTCTGTAAAACCATCTTGCGGAACATCATCCCAGACAATTTTCATATTCGTCATTTTTTCATACTCTTGGAAAACTAGCATATCCTTGTATGGACCATTTGGAGGTGACTTTCTAGCAAAAAAGTTCAATGTGATCTCTTCATCCACAATTGGAAAGCCCTCTTTATTAAAATTTTCCGATGGCCCCTCACTGACATAATCTTGATTCGACTTGTTTTTCGAACACCCACTAATGATTAGACAAACCATTAATAGGAACAAACCATACGTATATACTTTTTTCATTACTGTTCCTCCCTTTTAATAGACACTCGGCAAAGGTTGCTGAACAATTTAAATACTTTTCACTTACTAACCTGAGAACATTACCCCCTGATTTGAATTTGTTTAGTCTGTTAAAAATCCCTTACGCTAAATATAGTGAGAGGCTCGTTTTAAAAGCATGTTAAAATGTTGGGTAAAAACTTGTTAATTTGTTGGGTGGGCATAGAAGAGTTTATTTAATGGTCTTTGGCTTTGCTTCGTTAGAATGGGGATTGTATAAACAAGTGAGTGATTATCTGGCCGTATACAGATTGTAGAGTAGAGCCTGATTAGTTCCACGGAAGACCAAAAACCAAGAATAATAAAGGTTTAGTAGATATTTATCGTAGAGAAAAACTTGCTAATCATAAATTGAAAGAAACTTTCCATTCTTATCAGAAGTAATTAATATCAATAGAATTCTAGATTCATAAAATAAACCTGAATCCGTGATGAAATCATTCCTAAATTCACCTCCAAAGCCTGATATAATAATGTTATCAACGAGTTTAAGTTG
>VEFU01000189.1 GCA_007679095.1 Paenibacillus bovis | reverse complement strand
TATTAGCTCCCCATTCACTCCCACCTCTTCCTCTTTCAACTACACTAATCTTTACTCTTCTTTCCTTCATTATTCCACTCAATAATCCAACATTAACCATCTTATCCCAATTAAAAGCAAGACAACATCATACACCCTTAAAAACCTATGTAAATCCATTTACTGTCATTCTTCCTACTATCCCAATCTTACTTCCACTCGTTCCTTTTCTATTTCCACACCATATTTTCCACCTCTTACCAACTCCAAATCACTTAATAAAACAACCAACTACTTATTTCCAGATAAACTTTTTACCCATTCTCTTTTTATTTGCATATAATTTTATCCCTACACTTTTTCGCCCTTTAG
>VEFU01000188.1 GCA_007679095.1 Paenibacillus bovis | reverse complement strand
AGGTGGAAGGCATATAGTGTGGGAAACGATTTATGAATATTTAGGGAATGGGGAAGAAGTGTTTGTAGAGATCTGTGATGTTGAAAATTTGTCTTGTGGTTTCTGACGGATTAGTGAGGTATGGGAAAAAGATGGTGTGGAGATAGAAGAAAAATTAATAGGAGTGGGAGGAGGGAGTGAGTTTTGAATGGGTGGTATTAAAAGAGACGTTATAGGTAGTAGTAGTTTAGAAGGTTTATATGGTATTGGAGAGGTAGCTTGTATTGGTGTTGATGGTGGAAATGGGGTGGGTAGTAATTGTGTATTGGAAGGGTTGTTTGTTGGTAAAAGATTAGGAAAGTGGTTGAATAGT
>VEFU01000187.1 GCA_007679095.1 Paenibacillus bovis | reverse complement strand
ACCTCCATAACAAAATCTACATTTTTCTCCTTTATTTCTTTTCCACTTAAAATATACTTTCTTATATCCCCATCCACTCATACAATACCCCCAACCACCACATCCTTCTTCATCAACAAGCACAATTCCATCCTCATCCCCTTTATACATACCCCCAGAACGACATCATGCTACACAACTTCCCTTTAAACAATCTTCACATAAACGTGCTAACTACATCATAAATCATTCTTCAAAATTCAATTTCATCTCTTCTTCGATTTTCTCCACATTCCGATCCTTACCACCTGTAATATGCGCTCCAACTAAGTGATCTTCCCACTTTGATCCCCATTCAACATTCATATATTCA
>VEFU01000186.1 GCA_007679095.1 Paenibacillus bovis | reverse complement strand
GCGGTCAGCGGGATGTCAAGACCTGGTAAGGTTCTTCGCGTTGCTTCGAATTAAACCACATGCTCCACCGCTTGTGCGGGCCCCCGTCAATTCCTTTGAGTTTCAGCCTTGCGGCCGTACTCCCCAGGCGGAGTGCTTAATGCGTTTGCTGCAGCACTAAAGGGCGGAAACCCTCTAACACTTAGCACTCATCGTTTACGGCGTGGACTACCAGGGTATCTAATCCTGTTCGCTCCCCACGCTTTCGCGCCTCAGCGTCAGTTACAGACCAAAGAGCCGCCTTCGCCACTGGTGTTCCTCCACATCTCTACGCATTTCACCGCTACACGTGGAATTCCGCTCTTCTCTTCTG
>VEFU01000185.1 GCA_007679095.1 Paenibacillus bovis | reverse complement strand
ATGGGAGCTGTGTCAGGGGGCGAAAGGGGGTAGTTTAGATGATAGGTTAGTATGAATGGTAATGTATGTGGTGAAGGATAAATGGTAGAGAAATGTAGTAGTGGTAGGTGAGGTGATTGGTTTGGGAAAGGTAAAAAATGAATGTGAAAGTGTGGAAAGATATATGTTAATTTAAATGGTTGGGGATGTTTTTTAAATTGTTTGTTGTGTTTAGAAGAGATGGGTTTTAGGTTTTTCTGATAAAAGGAAGAGTTGTTGTTTGTAGATTTGTAGAGGAAAAAATGTTTTGTATGTTTTATGTTATGAAGTGATTTTGAAGAGTGAGGAGAGTTTAGAATGGGGTGCTTAGAAAA
>VEFU01000184.1 GCA_007679095.1 Paenibacillus bovis | reverse complement strand
AAACCACGACCACCAAATCCTCTCTTCTATCACTTACCTCTTCATTTAATCCACCAACCTCTCACTTTCTTCCCTACACCCAAAACAATACTTCCTCATCTCCAAATTCAACCCCACGCTCGACAATCTCATGATTATTTTCACCTTACCCTTGCCTATCAATCTAATTTAAAACTAATCTTAAAATCTTCTACATTTCTTAAATCACATCCACCACCTTACCTCATCCATCCACATAAACCATCCTTCATAAAATATCCAATTCATCCACAACAACTACCATTAATTAATGGTCAATCACCACCAACAACTCCTCATTCCCCACAAGACCCACAACAAATCTGCCGCAAACTA
>VEFU01000183.1 GCA_007679095.1 Paenibacillus bovis | reverse complement strand
TCACCTCCAACTTTTACCATCTCACCACCACCCTCCTTAATTACTATGACTCTTCCTTTTCCATCGCTTCCTATTACTCCATCCCTCATAAATCAAACAACCGACCAAACCTTTCCCCCCTCCCCTTCACTCATTCCCTCACCTTCTTCCAATCTTTTCCTTAAATCCTTAAACCAATCAGCTAATTCACCAATCTCATCTCTTCCCTAAATCCTTACCTTCCTTCAAAACTTACCTTTTCCCATTCCACTTCCTTCCCCCTTCATATCTCATATTCCTCTCCTAATCATTCTTCCAACTACAATTCCAACAATCCCACTAATTACCATTCCAATAACCCTTCCACTAATAAAAAT
>VEFU01000182.1 GCA_007679095.1 Paenibacillus bovis | reverse complement strand
GGCCATTTCTACTGTTCGCTTTCAACCAATATCGCCGAACATGCGCCCAACAATTTGCGAAGGAAACATCCGGAATTTTATCGTATGCAGAATAGCCGTCACAGATAATCGTACCCTTAAAGTTGTTTAAAAATCCTTCTAAAACCGACCGTGCACGGGATAATGCACTTTGGAAAAGTATGATCACTGGGCCTTGGCTAAGAACGCTCCGATAAACCCAGTTATAAGCATTAGTATTTCCCTGTTTCCCATCAGAACGATGAATAATTTTCCCATAGGTTTCATCCACGTGAAGAATGGATTTTTTCATCATCATTTCCTTCATTCGTTCGTACACAGGAAATAACCAATCCTGAGCGGT
>VEFU01000181.1 GCA_007679095.1 Paenibacillus bovis | reverse complement strand
TTTAATCCCATTACAACTTTCCTATAATCCCTTTTGCCATCAATTTCTCATACTAAATCCACAAACACTCTTTCCAAAACCTCCCCATTCACCCCATTTAATCCTCCTCATAACTCACAAATACTAATACAATCAACCTCCATACCCTTTTCAACCTTCTCATCCAACAGCCACTCACTTACTCCATCAACACTCTCCACTTCCTCTACCTCTCCAAAAACCACTAACTTTACCAACCACTCTCTCCTTAATTTTTTCCTATACAAATCTAATTTCAATCTTTTCACCTCTTCTTCAAATAATTCAAAATTAATTGGTCAAAACCATTCTCCAAATCAACTTTTTCGTCTAATCTTCTCCATG
>VEFU01000180.1 GCA_007679095.1 Paenibacillus bovis | reverse complement strand
AAGTTTGTTCTGTGCATGGTGACGATGCTTTTGGGGAAGTTTTAGTAAAAAGGAGAGTGGGGGATGTTTGAGATGTTTGGGTGATAAAAGTTGGAGTGTGTGTTGAAGATGGGGAATAATTGTAGGGATGAGAGGGATTAGTTTGATTGGAATGGTTGGATTATTGACCATTAATTGATGAAATAAATGAATTGGAATTGGTAAAAGGTGTGTATGGACTAGGGTTTGAGGGGTAGGTGGATAAGGGTTTTGATTGAAAAAAGCTGTATGTGGAAAGATATGAGGAGTTTTTAAAAAAGAGAGAATTTGTTGGTGAGGATTGTGGTGGGTTTTATATGTTTTTATGAATGGATGTTGGATAAAA
>VEFU01000017.1 GCA_007679095.1 Paenibacillus bovis | reverse complement strand
TCAAAAAGGAACTAATTGGGTGGCAAACCTCTGCATTTTTAATTGCATTATTCTGCATTTTTCTATTGCAAAATACAAAGAAATGGGTGTTGATTATTATGATTCAATTCCAATAAAACATGAACGTTATCCAGTAGATCGTGATCCAAATGATCCACACTTTGAAATTTACATTCCAATCGTAAAAAAAATAGAATACTTCATAGAGTGATTCAGCGAAGTAGTTACGCGATAAAAAAACACCAACAAACATAGATATAAATGTTTTGTAGGTGTTTTTTTATTGTATTTCAATTAATTTTAAACTTAAAAATTATGCCTAGTCCAATTGATCTATCTGAGATTAGGTTATTTGAACCATGATATTAATATAACATAATTAGATTTTACCGATTATTTAATATAGTACGTTGGTATTTTCAATAATTGTACTGAGTTCTAATTTTCATAATATATATGATTAATAGTGTTGTATAAAAAGCAAATTATTTCATATGTATGAAAATTGTACATATTGGGGGGTGGTTGTATTGATTTCTTTTCGAAATGTAAATAAGTTCTTTGGAGATTTCCATGTATTAAAAGATATTAATTTAGATGTGAAACAAGCTGAAGTAGTAGTTGTTGTAGGTCCTTCAGGTTCAGGAAAGAGTACGATGCTTCGATGTATTAATCATTTAGAGGCGATTACAGATGGAGAATTAGTGGTCAATGGTATTAATGTTCATGATAAAAAAACCAATATTAATGAACTGCGTCGAAATATTGGTATGGTGTTCCAGCATTTTAATCTTTATCCTCATAAAACGGTTTTACAGAATATTACGTTGGCACCGATTCATGTGCTCGGAGAAGATAAGAAAAAAGCAGAGGAAACTGCTATGTTCTTTTTAGACAAGGTAGGGATAGCAGAAAAGGCGAACTCCTATCCATCGCAATTATCAGGAGGTCAGCAGCAACGTGTAGCGATTGCAAGAGGGCTTGCGATGAAACCTCATGTGATGCTTTTTGATGAACCCACCTCTGCACTGGATCCTGAAATGATTGGGGAAGTGTTGGATGTAATGAAATCTTTGGCAAAAGACGGAATGACAATGGTTGTTGTTACTCATGAAATGGGATTTGCTAAGGAAGTGGCAGATCAAATTATTTTTATGGACGAAGGAAAAATAGTGGAGGTGGGAAAACCAGCAGAGTTTTTCGCAAATCCTCAAACGGAGCGTGCACGTGATTTTTTAAAGAGGGTACTCAATCATTAAAATATATGAGGGGGATTATGTAATGAGAAGAGTAAATAAAATTTTGTTTATGGTCGTCTTACTCTCATTAATGGCAGCTTTAATGGTTGCATGTGGGAAGGATTCTAAAGGAGGAGATACATTAGAAAAAATAAAGGATAGAGATAAATTTGTAGTAGGAGTTAAATACGATACGTATTTATTTGGCTATAAGGATCCTTCATCAGGTGAAGTAACCGGTTTTGATATTGATATTGCTAAGGCGCTCGCAAAGGATATTTTAGGCGATGAAGATAAAATTGAATTAGTAGAAATTACTTCCAAAACTCGAATTCCAAAACTCAAAAATGGTGATATAGATGCGATTATTGCGACGATGACGATTACGGAAGAACGCAAAAAAGAAGTTAATTTCTCAGACGTGTATTTTGATGCTGGACAGTCCTTACTTGTGAAAAAAGGAAGTGACATTAAAAGTGTCGAGGATTTAGGAAAAGGTTCTAAAGTGCTCGTTGTTAAAGGTGCAACATCTGGACCTAATGTTAAAGAAGCAGCACCAGACATTGAATTACTAGAATTTGAAAACTATGCAGAAGCATTTACAGCATTAAAAGCAGGTAAAGGGGACGCACTTACAACAGATAACTCTATTCTCTATGGAATGGCCGCACAGGACAATAACTATGAGGTAGTAGGTGGCACATTTACAAAGGAACCATATGGTATAGCGATTGTTAAAGGTGATGATAAATTCACAGACTACGTAAATGAATTTCTGAAGAATTTAAAAGATAGTGGGGAGTATGACAAGATTAAATCAAAATGGATTAAAGAAGAATAATGTCTATTAGGGATGGGTAGATATTACTCATCCTTTCTGACATCATCACATTTTCAATTCAAAGGGTGGTGAAAACGCTGGACTTCTCCATATTTACAACTCATTTTGATCTTTTTTTAGAAGGATTTTTAAATACGTTAAAGATTAGTGTTTTAGGATTAGTATTTAGTTTTATCTTAGGTGTAATCATTGCTGTAATGAGAATTGCTCCAGTGAAAGTTTTAAACATATTCGGTACTTGTTACGTGGAATTTATACGTAATATACCGCTCATTATCATCATATTTTTCTTTTATTTTGGATTGAGCTCTTATATAGATTTAAATGGTTTTGAGGCAGGAACGATTGGTCTTTCCATCTATACTTCTTCATTTATAGCTGAAGCAGTTCGAGCTGGTATACAATCCATTGATAAAGGCCAAATGGAAGCTGCTCGTTCATCAGGACTGTCCTACTTACAAGGAATGAGATTCATCATCCTACCTCAGGCTATCAAAATAGTAATCCCTCCAATCGGTAATCAATTTATTAATCTAGTGAAAAACACGTCGATTTTGACTGTCGTTGCAGGTGGAGAATTAATGTATGCTGGTGATATCATCTCTCAAATTAACTACCGTATTTTTGATACGTATATACTAGTTGGATTGTGCTTTTTAGCCTTAACTATCCCATTAAGTCTATTTGTGAATCATCTAGAACATAGACTGGCTAGAAAGAACTAAAGGGGGGATAGATAATGGACTTTATAGGTGCATATTCAGCAGGAAACCTTACTTATTTATTAAAGGGTTTTCTCGTTACATTAGAAGTTGCTTTTTTCTCAATCGTATTAAGTTTTATTTTTGGTAGCATTCTAGGGATATTAAGGTACTCAAAAATACCTATTTTTTCTAAAATTGTTGCTATTGTAGTAGAGGCAATACGAAATTTACCTTTAATATTAATTATATTTCTTACCTATTTTGGTTTACCGGAAATTGGAATTAGTATGAGTGTAAAAGTAGCTGCTATCGTTGCATTAACAGTATTTGAATCTGCGATGATTTCCGAAATCGTTAGAAGTGGATTAAATTCTATTGATAAGGGCCAAATTGAGGCTGCACGGGCTTCAGGTTTGACCTATTTACGAACAATGTGGCATATTATTCTTCCACAAGCATTGAAAAGAATGATACCACCATTAGTTAGTCAATTTATAGCTTTATTAAAGGATACGTCGCTAGCAATCATTATTGCTTTACCTGAGTTATTACACAACGCTCAAGGAATATATGCTGGTCCAAATGGCAGTCGTTATATTATTCCAATTTATATTTTAGTTGCCCTGATGTATTTTGTGGTTAATTATGCACTATCTCTTATTTCAAGAGCGTTAGAAAAACGTCTTGATACAGATAAGAGAAGTGGAGGTACTGGTACTAGAAGAAGATTAATAAATAAGAAAGAAACAGTTCCTGAAAATATTTATTAGCTTATGTATTTGAGAATTATTTAATAATTTACTCCGTGTGGCGGTTTACTATTTTAGTAGATCGTTTTTCTTTTTATCAATGTGGATTTTCCAAAGTACGGTGTAAGTATAGTTGTGGAAACATTCATATTTTTTATCAACATATGGGTTGACACTCAGGACATAATATAAAAGACTTATAATAGTACAAAAAAAGATTGATAGATTAGGAGGAAGGGTACGATGGAAGCTATTGATGTTGGGAAGATTATTCCTACTATTGCAAGTATTGTAATAATGGTTCCAGCTGGCATTGGCTTTATTTTAGCTGGTCTTTATTTTATTAAAAAACGTCAAAGAATTAAGAGAAACGGTGAAGTTATTGAGTTACCTGTTATCCGTATGATAGAAGATTCAAGCAATGTCAGTAGTTCAGATGGAAACTATCATGGTCCTAGTTACTATCCGGTTTTTGAACTGCCTTACAATGGTAAAGTCTATGAATTGAAAACTGAAACCTGGTCTCACAAAACAAAAGAGGGAGATAGAATACGGATTCGTTTTAACAAAGAAAACCCATATGAGTATGAGATTTATGGGGACAAAAGGATGCCTTTCGTATCGGTCATGTTTTTTGCAACTGGTGTAGTTATGATTGTAATAGCCATATTTCTAGCGATTTTCTTCAGCTTTTTTCTATGATTATTGTTTTAAGACATTACATTAATAACAATTAAATGACAAACCAGATAAGACAGGGTATTAAGCCGTGTCTTTTTTATGTATTATAATACACTTAATTTGAGATATTGTCTTTGCTTTTCTGTTAATTTAGTTTTAAAATGTAAGTAAGTTATATAATGTTAGTTTTATATATCGAATATTCTGAAAGTAAACGTCCAGTTACAAAGCGATTCAGAAGATGAGATTGAATTATACAGTCAGAACAAGGAGAGCATATCATGAAGAATTGGATTATAGACCATATTCATTCAACAATTGGTTTTGAAGTAAAACATATGATGGTATCAAAGGTTAGAGGTCAATTTCTATCCTTTACAGCAGAAGTAAAGGCAGATGATTTATTGGATTTAACAACTGCAAAAGTAGTATTTAGGATAGATGGGAATAGTATCAACACTCGTAACCAATTAAGGGACCAACACTTAAAATCAGCTGACTTCTTTGATGTTCCTAATTATCCCACGATAGATTTTATATCTACATTCATTACGAAGAATGAAGAGAGTTATAAAGTTACTGGTGATTTAACGATTAAAGATATAACAAAACCAGTAACATTTGATGTTGTGTTCGGAGGAAAAGCAAAAGATCTAAATGGTATAGAAGTTTATGGTTTTGAAGCTGAGGCACTGATTAATCGTGAAGAATTTGGTTTAACATGGAATGCAGCGTTAGAAACTGGTGGTGTACTCGTTGGTAAAGAGGTTAGAATAATTATTGAATTAGAACTAAACAATGGAAGTCTAGCTGCTCCGCTTAATAAGGAAAATAAGGAGGAGCAATTAATTTATAATAAGATTTCGGAACTAATGACAAGTGAGCAAATTAACAGAATGGTTGCAGAAAATATAAATGATTTTATTTTAATCACCGATAAAACTGGGGTTATTCATTATGCGAATCCATCCTTAAAAACCGTTAGCGATACTTCCATGCAACATAGTAATTTTTTTGAGCATATTCACCCAGAAGAAAGGGATATCATTAAAAGTGAAGTTATTTCTATATCTGGAAGGACGATCAAAAAGTCATTGAAAAGTGAGTTTCGACTCCAACATGCAGAAGGATATTATCTTGATATTGAAGCGGATATTAGTAGTATAAAAGAAACGTTGAATACTTATTCTGAGAGTGAACTAGTTTTAGTTGTCATGAGGGAGATAAGTGAGCGTAAAGAAGCAGAAAAGGCGATTTATCAATTAGCTTTTAATGATCATCTAACAAATCTTCCTAATCGACGTTCATTTATGAATGAGCTACGCAGTGAAGTCATAGATCGAAGGTATTCCGATTCTAAATTGACTGTTCTTTTTATCGATTTGGACAATTTTAAACAGGTTAATGATCAATGGGGGCACGATGCAGGAGATATTGTCCTTAAAGAAGCCGCTGATAGAATCAAAAAAGTGATACGTCCAACAGATGTGGTTGCTAGATTTGGCGGAGATGAATTTATAGTCATGATTAAAGATGTTAAGGATGTTGATGATGTAATAAAAATTGTTGATAGTATGTTAGAAGAGTTTCAATATCCTATAAACATATCTAATCAAGAAACTTCGATTACCTGTAGTATTAGTGTAGCGCATTTCCCGGAACATGGAAAGGCGCCAGATGATTTGGTTCAAAATGCAGATACGGCACTCTATTATGTTAAAGACCGTGGCAAGAGTGATTATAAGATATTTAATCAAGATTTGGAACATCAATCTCTGGAAAGACGATTACTTGAAAATGCATTAAGACAAGGAATTAATAATGAACAATTTTATTTAGAATATCAACCAAAAGTGAACTTAATTACCAATAAATTAATGGGAATGGAAGCGTTGGTAAGGTGGAAGCATCCCGAATTAGGGATTATATCTCCTGGGAAATTTATTCCATTAGCAGAAGAGTCAGGATTAATTGTTCTATTAGGAGAGTGGATACTTAGAGAAAGTTGTCGGCAAGCAACTACATGGCAAAGTAAGGACTATCCACATTTATCTTTATCTGTAAATATCTCAGTTCGTCAGTTAGAGGATATACATTTCGTCACTAAGCTAAAATCCATTTTGCAAGAGACAGAATTTGATCCAACTAGATTAGAATTAGAAATAACCGAAAGTGTTTTGGCAAATATAAAAAGTACCATTCCAGTTTTACATGAAATAAAAAAACTAGGTGTACAGATTTCTATTGATGATTTTGGAACTGGTTATAGTTCATTAAGTTATATTAAAGAATTTCCAATTGATACTTTGAAAATTGACCAATCATTTATTAGGGATATTCACACAAATAAAGAGAGTAAAGAAATTGCGAGGGCTATTATTAAATTAGCAAAATCTATTGGATTAAGAGTGATTGCAGAGGGAATTGAACTAGAGGAACATGTGGATGAACTTAGTAAAGATGGATGTATTCTTGGACAAGGATATTATTACAGTAAGCCATTAAATGTAGATGCATTTGAAGACTTTATGGTAACGTATTGAGTATCCTAATCTAATTAGTAAAAATTCAAAGTACTGAAAGTGTGATTATGATCCTTTTTTATAGTGTAACAATATTAATCATTGTAATTGATCAGTTATCAAAGTACTGGGTTCGGTCTCATTTACAAATAGGGGATACAATAGAGGTTGTAAATGGAGTATTACACTTTACCCACATTCAAAATAGTGGAGCTGCCTTTGGCTGGTTTCAAGGGTATGGACGTCTATTTGTCCCAGTTGCAATCATAGTTACTGGTAATAGGGACTGCTTTTTTTGTCGGTGGGGCAATTGGTAATGCCATTGACCGAGTATTGTATAATCAAGTTACAGATTTTATTCATTTTCAATTTCGGCAAGGTATTCTTAATTTTGCCGATTATGCACTCAGTATAGGTGTATTGATAATACTAATACATTCATTCATTACAGAGATAATGAAAAAAAGAAAGACAACAAAAATGGAATAAATTTCTACTTAGGAAAATTCACCATTATTGGTACATCGATATTGGTGAGTTTTTTTACGTTAAAAAATAGTTAGAATGTTGGATTTTCCTAACTATATAATGATGATAGTTTAGATAATAATTGGCTCTGTTAAAGTTCATTGTTGTTAACAACTTAGTTGATTGTAGCGAGTGTACAGAAGCGAAAATCAACAACAGAGTTTAACAGAGCTTAATAATTAATAAAAAGGATAAATGGAAGTTTACTAGAATAATAATGAGAAGGATAGTGTAGAAAGGGTGGGGGAAATTAAAAGTAAATTATCTCTTCGACCTTCGAAAATGTTTCCTGTGGTTTTTGTTATCTTATTCTTAGGGTCCATTTACGGAACGTTTCTTCTAAATGAAGATTATGATTATCCTAATATCTACGTAGATACGAAAACTGAGTTTTTATCGGAAACATATTTTACCGAACTCTCAGAGCAATATGACCAGATTCGCTCACAGCATCGAAAATGGTATCGATTGGACCGATCAAAATCGATTGCAGCCCATGCAATTTTGCTTCAGATGATGAATGATTTGGAAGAAAATAAAGCGCGGTTAGTTGGACATGAGAATCATCATTTGTTTTTTGACACGTTTGATCGTTATGTTAGACAACTTACATACATAACAGAGGAAATTCATTATTTCCGCAATGTACTGAATCAATATGGAGAGGCACCTCAACGGTTGGAGGATATGATGGAATTAGCCGCTTGTGGAAAATGGAGACTATTCAGTGCTAGATATCATCGCTATGAAGAAGCAGAATCGGATGCTGCTTATCATGTGAAATTTATATCGGAGAGTGGTCGTTTTGAAGTTATCTATCATACGGAAACTGGAGAGATTGTAGATAATCCCATTAATATGGGAACGTATAATTATGCTCCAGGAAGCTTCCTCCTTTGGAGGTATTACGAGCATCATAAGTATGATAAAGTACCTTGGAAAAAATGGGGAAACACGGATGAAATATCCTACAGAGAAATTACAAAGCTTAATTCGAGGCATGGTTCCCCTGAGCAAAAAAATAGTACAAAAAAACTGGAGCAGTTGATTCAAGAAAAAAGGTCAGATTCTAAGTCATGCTCGAAAGCGATTCATAAGAGCTTTCTTGTTCGTTTTCGATAGACTGGTTTGGTACAATGATAAGTAAAGAATATGGTGTTCATCCATATAACACTTTGATGAAATAGTCAAAAAGCAATCAGTACTATACATATTGGGGGCATGGTTTAAATGGTAAAAGAAGCTTTATTAATTGTTGATATGAGTAATGATTTTGTGGCGGATGATGGACCGTTAACTGTTGGAAAACCTGCACAAGACATAATACCCTATATTAAGGATTTAGCAACTAAATTTCTAACCGATGGGAATGTAGTCGTAGTTTCAATGGATGCGCACCAACCAAATGACCCGCATTTTGAATTATGGCCACCACATAATGTGGTAGATTCAGAAGGTCAACAATTATATGGAGATTTGAATGTATGGTATCAAGAAAATAAGGACCATGAAAATGTTATTTATTCTCCAAAGACAAATTACAATGCGTTTTTCCAAACAGGTTTGGCTGAAACATTAAGAGATGCAGGAGTAGAAAAGGTTCATATTGTAGGAGTAACAACTGATATTTGTGACTTTTTAACGGTTGCAGGAGCGGATGCAGAAGGGTTTAAAACTGTAGTTCATCAACGAGGAGTAGCAACTTTCACGGACCTTGGTGAAACGATGTTAAATCATATGAAACGTTGCTTCCATACGGAGATTATTGAATAATAATATTTACTGAATTGGCTTAGTACATGGACAGTTTGTCTATAGGTACTAAGCCTCTTTCTAACGTTAACTGGAAAGCAGCTAAGAGATAAGGGGGAAGCATAATGCGTGTTCTTTCCACGATCAAATTTACAGCGATACGTATGCTTCGCAACTATGTTGTATTGCTACTATTACTTGTTGTTCCAATTATTTTAATTACAGTTTTTTCCTTTATACTTTCAGACGTTGTCGCATCAGATACAGGAGAACCAATGATATATGTAAATACAATGCAAATGATTCTCGTGTTTCAACTGTTTAGCGGTTCCATTGTAATGTATCTTATCCACACCGATTTATTTACAGAAAATAAAACGAGGATATATGCTTTGCCTTTCAATCAGACAATGTATGCCTTTTCGATCATGATGTGTGGTATCGTTTATTCCATTTTCTTAGGTGTCATATTAATGGTTTATGCGCAACTCGTTTTAAGTGTTGTTTGGGCTAGTTGGCTATGGATGCTGTATATCCTTTTCTTATTAGCAGTTTTATCAATTATAGTTTGTTTAATATTCACTTTCTCTGTAAAAAATTATAAAATTGCCGAACGATTAAGTGAAGTGTATGGGGGTGGTTTCGTTATTTTAGCAGGATTCTTTTTTCCAATGCCTGCAAATGCTGTTTTTGAGTTTTTAGGGTCATACGGAAATCCGCTCGCTTTATCGATTAGTGCGGTTCACGAGATGAGTCAATCAAATACTGGGGAAGCATGGTTACAAGCGAATATACTCCTTGGTGCAATTATTGTCTTATTTATTGTGATGCTTGTTCTAGGGAGGAGGAGAATGGTGTGACGATATTTAGGTTTGCATTAAAGAGGAGTTTTAGTAATAAAACCAATTTAGTCTTCCTGACACTCTTCCCGATTACATGTATTTTTTTACCTGCAGGAGATCCTTGGCCTTTTCTACCCTATGGGTACCAATATTTTGGTATTTTAATATTATTTATTGGTATCCGGTTAGCAACGATAATACTAGAAGATAGAGAAAAAGGAGTCGTTAAAAGGTTAGCCGTTGCACCAATTAGTCATTTTCGATATTTAAGTCAAAATCAGCTAGCTTATTCCGTTATTCTAATCGCTCAGTGTGCTATTGTCGTTTACGGTGGTGTACTTTTTGGGCAGGAGCTCTATCAACCTAGCTCACTCTTCTTCTTATTTGTATCGTTTAGTTTTGCTTCTTTAGCAATTGCCTTAGCATGGATATCGATTTTCCGAAAGAAAGATATTTCTTTTCTAATTTATATGTCACTTATTTTTCTAATTGTTGTTCTAGGTGGGTTAATGATACCAATTGAATTATTTCCCGATTTATTAAAAAGAATTGCGGTTATATTTCCAACGTATTGGCTTGCTGAAGGATTAAATTGGATTGTATATGGAGAAGAAATGCTCGATTTTCTATTGATTAATGGAGTACTATGGCTTTATACAACCGTATTTATGATTATCGGGAGTATAAGAAAGATTCAATGAAGAAATGGGGGAATAGGATGACGAAACTAGTTGAGCCAATGTTATTTGTAAATAGCTGGCGCTTTCTAATGATAGCTGTTCTTATTCATTTATGGATTATCGGTGATTTCGTTCATAGTTCGTTTATCCTCATTCTCCTGTTATTAATGATGACTAGTCTACGTTGGCGGTTTACATTACCAATTTGGAGTAATGTCATTGATGTCGTAATTTGCATATTGTTTTTTCCTATTACAGATATTAGTTATTTTGGTTTAGCGCTACCGATATTTGAACTTGCAATGAAAGGAAAATGGATATTTTCGCTGTTTTTGTTTATGAGTCTATTTACTCCATCACCTTCTTCATCTTTAATTTTTTGGTTCTATCTGCAGTCATTACTTTTTGGAATATTTTCCTTTATTTCCGTAAAAAATCAAGAGATGTACAGATTAGAAGTAGATGAACAACGAAGGGCCAGGTATGAGCTAGAACGCCTTAAAATAGAGTTATTGACAGCAACTCAAAGCGCTTCTCATCAGGCAAACTAATGGAAAGATATCGAATATCAAGAGAGTTACATGATCATTTAGGGCATGATTTAACTGGTGCATCCTTAGCCTTACAAGCATATGAGTATGTAGAGGATCCAGTAGAAGCTGACGCATTATTGGAGGAAGTTAAAAATCGGCTCCAACGTAGTACAAAACACTTGAGAGATTATGTTCATGACATGACTCCTATCACCAAGTTTGGTGGTGAACGCTTAGATACCATTTTGCAAAACTTTCAACAGATTGAAACTGTATATCACAAGTCTGGTGATATGCTAAATGTTCCTGCTTATATATGGGAGCTGTTAGAATCGTGTTTAAAAGAAGCATTAACTAATGTTGCTAGGCATAGTAATGCAACGAAAGTAGATATCGAATTACAAGTAACAGAAGCGATTGTTCGTCTATCGATTCAAGATAATGGCACGATTAATAAAAATAGTCAATCAGGAAGTGGATTAAGGAGTTTACAAATGCGATCTCGTTCCTTGGGAGGAAGTTTATCTATAAATAGAGAATATGGGTTTTTACTTGTTTGTGTCATTCCGTTAGAAAAAGGAGAGTGAATAATGAAGCTGTTAATTGTTGATGATGATAAATTAGTTTGTCAAAGTTTGCAGCTATTACTTGGAAAAGAAAGGGATTTGGAAGTCATTAGTACAGCTTCTAATGGTGAAGAAGCGATTGAATTGTGCAAAAGGGAGAAGCCAGATGTAATTTTAATGGATATACAAATGCCGGTAATGGATGGAATAGAAAGTACGAAAAGAATTAAAGAAAATTGGCCAACCATTCAAATTATGATGTTAACTACGTTTCAGGATGAAAGGAATATTAGACTAGCATTAAAGGCCGGCGCAGAGGGTTATTTACTTAAATCAGCATCAATTGAAAATATGGCGCAGCAAATCAGGGCATTAAAAGCTGGATCTGTCATATTAGATGGAGATGTATTAAAGACAATAACGGAACCTGATACGGCTGCATTAGAGGGTCTAACTGAACGAGAGACAGAAATCGTTGAATTAATTGCGCAAGGACTATCAAATAAAGAAATAGCAGCTCAGCTGTACTTAAGTGTTGGTACGGTCCGTAATATGATAACGATTATATTAGACAAACTAGAAATCCGAGATCGCACCCAGTTAGCTATCTATTATTGGCAAAGAGTAAAGTAGTCATGGAAGTCTTGGAACAAAAAAGATATTATACATTAGTAAAGAATTAATAGTTGGATTTCAATTAGAAGGAGTAAAACATGCAACAAAAAATGTCATTTTCAGCCTATGCGATCATCGGTACTATGCTATTTGGGATGTTCTTCGGTGCAGGCAATTTAATTTTTCCAATCCATATGGGGCAACTGGCGGGTACAAATTTTTGGCCTGCATTAATAGGATTTCTTTTTACTGCAATAGGGCTGCCATTTCTCGGAGTTTTAGCTTTTGGATTATCGGGAAGCAATAGTTTGAGGGAATTAGCAGCTAGAGTCCATCCTTTATTTGGTGTTGTCTTTTCTGTTGCACTATACTTAACTATTGGTCCATTTTTTGCGATTCCTCGAACAGCAACCGTACCATTTGTTGTAGGTTTTGAACCATATATTAACCCATCATCTGCAAGTTTATATTTAGGAATTTTCAGCGTTATTTTCTTTGTGATTGTCTATTTTTTTTCGCTTAATCCTGCAAAGATTATGGATTATATCGGAAAATATTTAACCCCAACATTTTTAGTGTTTTTATTTAGTTTAATTGTCATTGCAATTATTAAACCGATGGGGCATTTTGAAGAACCAGTGGAACCGTACAGTAGTTTAGCCTTTATGACTGGTTTTAAAGAGGGATATAATACGATGGATGCTCTTGCTTCACTTGCATTTGGGATCGTTGTTATTAATGCAATAAAAAGACAAGGAATTACAAGGACAAAAGAGATTGCGAATGCAACGTGGAAAGCTGGAGTTTTTGCAATGGTATTGATGATGCTCATTTATGGACTAATTACTTATATGGGAGCATCTAGTGTATCAGCGATAGGCGCATTTGAGAATGGTGGTTTAGTCTTTGCTGCCGTTGCCCAGTATTATTTCGGGTCCTTTGGTTCTATTTTATTAGCGATTATTATAATTCTTGCTTGTTTGAAGACTAGTATTGGATTAATTATAGCTTGTAGTGAGTTTTTTCATCAGCTTCTTCCAAGAGTGAGTTATAAAATATTTGTTCTCGCACTTTGCCTTACATCATTATTTGTCGCTAATTTTGGTTTGAATAATATTATCGAGTATGCAGTTCCGGTGTTAATGTTACTTTATCCCTTAGCGATTGTACTTATTATATTAACTCTTTTCTCACCATTATTTGGTCATAAACAGAGTGTATATGCAATTGCTATCTTTTTTGCGTTTTGCGTCAGCTTTTTCGACGGCTATAGTACGCTCATAAAAAGTCTTCCAACTGCTGCACTCCCGGTATTGGATGCTGTTAAAACTTTCTATTTAAATTATTTACCTTTGTACGACATCGGACTTGGTTGGCTTTTACCTAGTATAGTCGGCACATTTATTGGATTGGTGTGGTCAAAGGGGCATAAAAATAAAGTTGTATGAAATAGTGAAAGACCGTGCTTTAAGAAAAAAGCACGGTCTTATTTTGTTAAACTACAGGCGTTTAGTTAATTTACCCTTCAGTTGTTTTAGCTGACGTAGTAATTGTTCGTATTCTGTTAGCTCAATATTACAAGAAATGACTTCTTTAGCAATCTCATGATTGATTGCTGCTTTTTGTTCTTGAGCCTTTGGCTGTAAAAGGATAGAAACTTTGCGCTCATCTGTAGTTGCTCTTTCTTTTTTCACCCAACCATTTGCTTCCATTCTTTTAATCATCGGGGTTAGTGTGCCAGTTCCTAAGTCTAGACGTTCCCCTAATTCTTTCACTGTTAGACCATCTTTTTCCCAAAGAGCAAGTAGAACTAAGTATTGAGGATACGTAATTCCAAAGGGGTGAAGAACTTTAGCATATAATTTTGTAAATTGGCTACTAACATCATAAATGGCAAAACAAAGTTGGTTATCTAATGTTAAGAAATCTTTCATGAGATATCTTCCCCTTGGATTAAAGTAGCTTCAAAATATCTTTCTCTATTTTAGAAGGATTTGTTGTTGGTGCATATCGTTTCACAACTTGTCCATTACGATCAACTAAGAACTTCGTGAAGTTCCATTTAATATCGTTTGAAAGAAGACCTGATTTTTCCGATTTTAAATAAGAAAATAAAGGTTCTTCATTTTTTCCATTTACATCTATCTTTCCATACATCGGAAACGTTACACCGAAATTTAATTGACAGAATTCTGTTGTTTCCTCAATATTATCAAATTCTTGATTATTGAATTGACCACATGGGAATCCTAAAATTTCTAATCCTTGATCTTTGTACTTATCATAAAGTTCTTGAAGCTCTTGGAACTGATTCGTTAATCCACACTTACTTGCAGTATTTACAATAATTAATAGCTTACCTTCATATTCCTGTAAAGATTGTTCATTTCCATTTGTTTTCTTAACGGAATAGTCATAAACAGTTGGCATCATGATTCCTCCAAACGAGTTTTTAATCGTGTACGATTTAATCATACACGATTAAAAAGAGTAATTCAAATATAAATTTATATAAAGGAAGGGTTTATGTGAAAACATTATTGGATACGTTATGATGAAAAGATAAAGGATAGTGATTAAAGTAAATAGGGTGGATGATAGATGCTTATAGAAGTGATTGTTCAAACGAAAGAGGAAGCTGTTGAAGCGGAAAAACTTGGTGTAGATAGGTTAGAATTAGTCTCAGCTATTAGTGAAGGGGGATTAACACCGAGTTATGGAACGATAAAACAAGTGTTAAGAAGTGTTTCCATTCCTGTACAAATAATGATTCGCACTCATAGTTATCATTTTGAATACACAAAAAGTGAACTAGAAACAATGTATGAGGATATCCGAAATGTTATTGAACTTGGAGGAAAGGGGATTGTATTCGGAGCACTACATCAGGACAAGTCTATTAATATAGAAGCAATAAAACATATCATTAAAATTTATGATCAAATAGATATTACATTTCATCGTGCATTTGATGAAGTTCTTTCACAAGAAGAAGCATATCATTCTTTAATTCCCTTTAAAAAGAATGTCCGACGAGTATTAACTTCAGGGGGGAAAGAAAATTGTGAAGAAGGTAAAGCTAATCTTAAGATGTTAGTACATTTATCAAAAGAATATGGTGGACCTTCCATTATGCCTGGTGCTGGTTTATCTAGTGTTAATTTGAAACAGATACATGAGGTCGTTGGTGCAGAACAGTATCATTTCGGCAAAGCTGTAAGAAGAGGGCAATCATTTGCGAATGGATTTGATCGGACGGTAATAGAGAAAATAAGAAACCAATTAACAAATAAGTAATCTAAAAAATGGACTACCTGTTTAGGCTAATTAACAATTGTCTTACCTATTTATTCATACGATAGTATGTATACAGTTTTTTATGTTGAAAAATGGGTGAGACTTTTTATGGAGTATTTAAAGATATACATTTATCCTGAAACACTTATATTAATTCCGACTCTATATTTTTTAGGGTTATTCCTTTATCAAACACCAAACATACCATATTGGTTACAAACTTGGATAAAGTTGATCTTTGCGGTTATATCTTGTCTTTTATATTTTGGAATGGATATTCGTTCTGTTGTTCAGGGGATATTAGTGACAGGTGCGGAAATAATATTGCGTGAAACAATCCATCATCATTTCACAAACTTCTATGATCGTTCAGCTAATAAAAAGGCAAAAGAAGAACAAAACGAAGTGAATGAATAATCTTGTTCCATTTCGATGAGCATAAGCACTCGTAAACAATCGTTACACAACGATTATTTACGAGTGCTTTTTTGATTCTAGTTATGAATTCCTTAATATCCTTTTCTTATGCAAGTTTGGCTTCAACTCTGTAATGAAGATAGCCATCATAATGAAAGCAGCGCCTACTATCATTCGTACTGTAAGCACCTCATGTAAAATCAGTACGGATAATACCATCCCAAAGAATGATTCTAATGATAGGATAATTGCACCCTTTGTTGCAGTTGTATATGTAAATGCAATATTTTGACATAGGTAAGCAATTGTTGTGGAGAATATGGCCAAGTAAATGATAGAATATGCAGCCTCTTTCTCCATACTTGTTGGGATATCACCCTGAATTGTAATGACCACAACACTGATGAATGCTGCTGTAATAAATTGAATAATGGTTAGAGAAATTGCATCCTCTTTTTTCACAAAATGATTCGTATAAAAAATATCGAAAGCAAAGGCAACTGCACAAGCAAGTGATAATAAATCTCCAATATTGATTGTAAAAGATCCCTGTAACGATAATAAACCAATGCCGATGATGGCAATCAATGACCCAGTCGTTTCAAAGCGGTCCACTTTGCGCTTATACACCAAATATGCAATAAGTGGGACAATGACGACATTTACAGCTGTTAGAAAAGCATTTTTGGAAGGTGTTGTATATTCTAACCCCACTGTCTGTAATGCGAATCCAATATACAATATCGTTCCTAAAATAGCCCCTTTCCAAACTACCTGTTTCGAAAGAGTTTTTAACCTTTTTCCAAATAATAAGATAAGTATGATTGCTGCTAGAACGAATCTTCCTGCCATGACTTGATAAGCGGATAAGTATTCTAGTGCAATAGCAGTAACTACAAAACCGCTTCCCCATACAATCGCTGTAATTAATAGTAATCCGTCTCCGATGTATTGTTTCATGATGATTCTCCTACTCTATAACTCTCCCAAACATAAGGGTAAATTAAGTTCTCCAAGGATGATTATAACATAATGATAAAGACTTCTATTGCTACCAAGTTTCCTGTACAAAAGCACTGTTCTTGTCTTAGAAGATGGGTAATAAATAAAAATATATTAAAGATAGTATAAAAAATACTAGCATATTCTTTCATGAAAGTTATAAGAATTAATGAACAATAGATTTTTTCTGTAACCAAAGAATGAAGGGGGAGGATGCTCAATGAAGAAATGGCTATATGTCACTCTGAGTCTTTTGGTAATTGTAGGTTTACTGGCAGCATGTTCTGGAAGTAAAAATCGTGGTGGAAATGACGTAAAAATTCCAGATGGTGCAACAGAAATTGTTATGTGGAATTTATTTGGTGGCGGCGATGCGGAATACATGAAGAATATTGTGGATAAGTTTAATGAAAGTCAATCGGATTACTTTGTAAATAATATCATGCAGGAACATGGGGAGTATTATACGAAATTACTTACAAGTATTGGAGCTGGAAAAGGACCAGATTTTGGAATTGCCCACACCTATGTATTACCTGAGTTAATTAACGAAGGTTTAATTACAGAATTGGATACGTTGGGGGAAGAGGTAGGGGTTAATTGGGACGAGTTCAATCAGAATGTCCTCGATGCAACTATATTCGACGGTTCCCATTATGCAGTACCTCTTGATACACATGCACAGATTATGTACGTAAATAATAAACTTGTTGGCGATGCTGGACTATTAAACGCGGATGGAACATTGAAAATGGAACAAACACCTGAGGGATTCATTGAATTCTTCCAAACATTGAAAGAGAAATTGCCAGAAGGTAAGATACCTTTCTCCTTTAGTAATGCTGGGGCCGATCCATACTGGACTTGGTGGACATACTATACTCAGCTTGGTGGTAGAGGCATTCTAACAGAAGATAGTTTAGATAAGCCGACATGGGATCTTAACTTAGAAGCTGCAACGGAAGCTGCTGAGTTTGTAAAAAGTTTATATCATGAACATGAGATTATTCCATTGAATATCGCTGATTTCTATGGTGAATTTGGCGCTGGTAATGCTGCTGTTATGAGTACAGGAGTATGGGCTACAGGTATTTGGGAAACGACGGAAGGGCTTGATTTTACACCAATGCCTATTCCTCCTATTTTTGGTAAAGATGCTGCGTGGGCTGCATCACATACATTTATCATACCTCATAATGAAAAACTCGATGAGAAATATAAAAAAGGAGCATTAGAGTTCATGAAGTTTGCTGCTGAAAATGGTGCAATGTGGGCTCAAGCAGGTCATATTCCTGCAAATGATACTGTAATACAATCACAAGAATTTAAGGATCTTCCTTATCGAAGTGAATATGCTGAGGTTGCAAACTATGTAAACTTTGCAGACAGTAACATCTATGCCCGTGGCGTTGAAACAATCGTAATTCGCCATCTTGATTCCATTTGGGCCAATGATGTTTCGGTAAGTGACGCATTTAAAAATATGGAAAAAGAAGTGAAAGAATTAATAAGTAAATAGACATAGTTTTATAATATTGGATACACGCGATGCCCCTTTATCGTTCATATTCCGATATTAGGGGCATTTGCTTTTTTCATAGATTATAGTAGGAGGCTTTTGTATGAATAAAAAATTATGGGTTCAGGATTTAAAGGCAATGCCTTTTCTGTTACCCTTTTTTATCGTGTATGTTATCTTTACTATTTTTCCTATTATAAAAGGGCTGGAAATGAGTTTGTATGATTGGACGCTTATTCGAAAAATGGATTTTGTCGGAATGGCGAATTACCAAAAAATGATTAGTGATCAATATTTTTGGAGAACACTTTGGAATACAACGTTATTTGTTATTTTAACGACACCAACAATGCTTCTCCTTTCGCTAGGATTGGCGTTATTAGCAAACTTAAAGACTAGATTCCGAACTTTCTTTCGAGGAGCGTTCTTCCTTCCAAGTATTCTTTCCGTAGCTGTTATCTCATTTCTCGCCATCTTTATGTTACAACCATACAACGGATTTATTAATACACTATTGCATGCCATCGGAATTGACGCGGAGCCATTTTGGCTAGCAGATAAATATTTATCGTGGGTTAGTATTGTCGTAGTTACACTTTGGTGGACGGTTGGTTTTAATATGATTCTGTTTCTAGCTGGATTACAAGAAATACCTGAATCTTTATATGAGGCTACAGAAATTGATGGTGCCTCCCGATGGCAACAATTCATTTACATTACCCTTCCTCAACTAATGCCAGTCGGTAGAGTCATATTATTACTACAAATTTTAGCTTCCTATAAGGTTTTTGCACAAATTCTCTTAATCACGAACGGAGGACCAGGTGGGGCTACTAGACCACTAATCCAATATATATATGAAGTTGGTTTCAAGCAAAATAATCTAGGTTATGCTGCTACAATGTCATATGCATTATTCTTTATTCTGTTAGTACTCTCAATTATTCAACTTCGAAGTAATAGATCGGAGGAGAGCTAAATGAGCAATCATCAATCTGCAAACTCAAATGGGACAACACCTGTAAAAGGGAAAAATAGGTCTTCTCTTTTAGAGAGAAATCGTGATCCTTTACTAAAGCTAAAAGTGGGAATAGGTTTTGTAATTGCACTTGCCTTTATATTGCCGATTATTTGGATGATATTTGTATCAATCAAGCCGAATGGATTTACTACAACAGATGTAATAAGATGGTTTACTCCGCCATTTACGATTTCCAACTATGTGGATATACTAGTGGATAGTCTAATTATACGTTGGACGTTTAACAGCTTTATTATTGCACTCATCACGACGATATTGACTCTAATCATCACTTCATTAGCCGCATTTGCATTTTCACAAATGAAGTTTCGTTTTAAAAAGACATTGTTTATCTTCTTTTTACTAGGGTTAATGATTCCTGGTGAAGCTACGATTATACCACTCTATGAAATTGTAAAAAGCTTAAACTTAATTGATACGTATGCAGGCATTATTTTGCCTGGAATCGCATCCTCATTAGGTGTGATTATATTAAAAAGCTTTTTTGATGGTGTACCGAAAGAAGTCATTGAAAGTGCGATAATGGATGGTTGTTCAAAGTGGAAGCTGTTTTATAAAATTGTGTTACCGCTCGCAAAACCAGCAGTCGCAGCAATTGGTATCTTTACATTTATTGGCTCATGGAATAACTTCCTATGGCCATATTTATCCATTTTATCCGAAGATCTATACACATTACCAGTAGGTATTCCAGTATTTAATGCAACATATTCTCAAGCATATGTATTACCGATGACAGCTAATGCGATCGCGTCTATTCCTGTCATTATTGCTTTCTTAATCTTTGAGAAGCAGATTGTAAAAGGAATTAGCTTTACAGGTATTAAAGGGTAAAAAATAAGTATAGAAGGTTGTCCCACAGGTAACGGGACAACCTTTCTGTATAGATAGGGGTGTAAAGGAGATGAATAGAGATCGTTCCGTGGATTATTTCAAGGCATTACTTGTAATTGGGATGGTGTATACCCATATATTACAATTTTTTGGTGATTATGATCGCTTTCCTTCTATAGAGTACAGTACACAATTTTTTAATTTAATTACTTTTTCTGGATTCGTCTTTTGCTTTGGTTATGTAAATCAGCTAGCCTATTATCGTAAATCATTCTCATCAGTTTGGAAAAAAATGTTGATAACAGGTTTGAAAACGTTAATTGCATTTTATATTTCAGGACTGGCATTTCAAGTATTTATCGGAAATCAACCACTTAGTTTGGAAACAATGATGCCGATTATATTCTTACAAGTAATTCCTGGCTGGTCGGAGTTTTTAGTTTCCTTTTCACTGATTATATTGTTAGGACTTGCTGCCTTTAAATTATTTACTTATCTAACAGAACGACCAGCATTATTTTGGAGCATCTCATTATTAATCTTAGCAACTACTTGGATTGACTATAGTCAAGTGAGTTCACCGATTATGGGATTGTTAATTGGTACGAATGATTTTCCAACATTTCCGGTACTGCAATATTTAGGATTTTATTTAATCGGAATTTATTTTGCTAAGTATCAAATTGGCTGGAGAATAAAATACTTATTGGTTTCTGGACTTGGCACTGCACTATTTATCTATTATTTAGTGTCCAATGATTTTCAGCTACCAGGGAGATTTCCACCAAGTATATATTGGATTGCTGGCCCATCATTATTTCTGTACCTTTATTTTATCTTTTCGAAGTTTTTGGATAAATGGGGGAAGGGTTTCGGCTACTTACTCTTAATGGGTGAGAATGTATTGTTTTTCTTGCTTTTGAGCAACATAATTATTTTTTCATTAGAAAGTAAACTAACTTTTTGGATAATAGGACCTTGGGAGGCTCTCCTATTTACAATTGTGCTCCTCTTAGTCATTACTTATTTTACTAAAATCATTGCCCGACAACATCACAAATTAAATCAATAAAAGGATATAGGAAGAAGTCAGAGGATGTTGCCATTACTACCTTTATAGAGATTAATATGCTAAAATCATTGGACGATAAAAATGAATTGTGGTGTTGATATTGGAACAGATTTTTATAAAAACAGACCGCCTAATACTACGAAGATTTAATGAGAATGACATTAATTCTTTTTATGTATATCGATCAAATCCTGAAGTTGCTAAATTTCAATCCTGGCAAGATTATCAATATGAAGAAGCGCAATCGTTTGTGGAGGGACAAATGAATCATCATCCCAATATACAAGGTTCCTGGTTTCAGTTTGCGGTAGCTTTAGCTGAAACGAATGAATTAATAGGCGATTGTGCCCTTCATACACCAGCTATTGAGCCACGTATCGTTGAGATTGGATTTACTCTGTCCCCCAATTTTCAAGGAAATGGATTTGCAACAGAGGCTGTTCACGGATTATTGAATTTCATTTTCCAAACATTAGGAAAGCATAAAGTGACTGCCTTCTCCGATGTTCGAAACAAGAAGTCAATTGCGGTATTGGAGCGGGTAGGGATGAGGCGTGAAGCACATCTGTTGCAAAACTATTATACGAAAGGAAAATGGGTCGACGAATATCAATACTCTATCTTAAAGTCTGAATGGGAGAGGAAATGATAAATGTATCCTGTATCTTCTCCTTTTTATTGTTTAAAACATACCATTTTCATTTGGTGAATCTTCTGGGACTGGCTGTCCGATATCCCATAATTCAACTATTTTATTCTCTTGGAAACGGAAAATATGAACAACTGCTCCCCCTAAATCATCCTTATGTTGCTTAACATGAGAATAGACGGTAACCATATTATCCTCTTGAATTGCTAGTTTCACTTCAAATATTTTATCCGGATTTATGCTTGCATTTTCCTCCATTGCAAGCATAAGTGCTTCACCATCACCAGCAAAATATGGATTATGGTGAATGAAATTTGCCCCAATGTATTGTTGAAAAGCATCTCGAACACTGCCAGTTGCTACAAGTTTTAAAAAGTTGATTGCTATCTCTTTATGAGAATGTGTGGTTGAAAACTGTTGATTAATGTTCATTTCATACATCCTTTTTATTTTTAATTTTACAGAATTATTCTTCATAAAAGCAATATTAAGGAGGTTCATTATCAACGTTTAAATTATTTATAGAAGTAGAAGCTTTTATAGCAATAAACTATACAAAAACTTATCAATAAATTTACAATAAATAAATATTCGTTCATTAAAATGAATACAATAATCCAAAAGTAGGAGTATTGACATGAACAGACAGAATTCTTTGCAACTAAAGTCACTTTCAAAGACTAATATTTTTCTATCATACTTAAGAAATCTGAATGAACGAGGAAAAAAAGAAATTATCTACTATCGAAGATTAAAAGAATTGCAAAGAATTATGAATAACCATGCTTTAAACACGTTCTTCCAACCGATTATTGATTTACAATCAGGGAAGACAATCGGGTTTGAAGCATTTAATCGTCCACAATCAACTCAATTATTCCCCAATACAGAAGTATTTTATGATTTTGTAGGACAATCGAATCAAGTGTTTTTATTTGAATGCTTTTGTAGAAATCTATCTCTTAAGCGTTTTATCGAAAGAAGTAAAAATAATCACCTGCAATGCCCGCCCTTAATTTTTATTAATATTCATCCATTTGTATTGTTGGATTCGAATTATCATTCAGGTGAAACACTGCAACTTTTATCTGATCTTGGAGTGGAACCTAATCAAGTGGTATTTGAATTAACGGAGAGAACGTCTGTCACAGATTTTGCTCTATTTGAAAAGGTGCTCTCTAATTATCGATCACAGGGATACCGGATTGCAATCGATGATGTCGGTTCTGGTTATAATAGTTTAAAAACGTTAATCTATTTAAAACCTGAATTTATCAAACTAGATAGATCATTAATTCATCATATCGATCAAAATAAGGAACAACAACATTTAGTTCGATTAATCATAGATTATGCAAAAAAATCTTCCACAAAAATAATTGCAGAAGGAATTGAAAGATTAGAAGATCTTGCTTTTATTCAGCAACAGGGAATAGATTATGGACAAGGTTATGCATTAGGAAGACCACATGAGGAAATAAAAGATGGAAACAGCCAAGTGATATGGAATAACATACATGTACATTCAAAATAGGGAGACGGTGAAATGTTGGTAACATATATTGGTGAAATTGCGGAACAAGTACCATGTATTTCCCCGAAAACACTAAGTAAAACGGTCGATAAAATATTTAGTGATAATTCGAAAATACTTGGTGTCGTGACCATTAGTAACGATGTGCCATTATCCCTAATATCAAGGGCAGATTTTTATGAGAAAATGGGGAATTTATACGGATATAATCTATATATGGGAAGACCGATAGAAATAATAGCAAATAATGAACCTTTAATAGTAGATTATTTTCAATCCATTACAGATGTAAGTAAATTGGCAATGGAAAGAAAAGAAGAGGATTTGTACGATTATATTATCGTTACAAAGGAGAATAAGTATGTAGGGATTGTCAGTATCCAAAGACTGCTTATGAAGTTAGTCGAGGTTCAAGTTGAATTTGCGAGCTATCTAAATCCCCTAACTAGATTGCCAGGTAATCATAATATTGAAAAGAAGCTAAAAGAAACGATCTATGAAGAGAAATATAGTGTTCTATATATCGATTTAGATAATTTTAAATCGTATAACGATACATATGGATTTAAGAAAGGTGATAAGCTGCTAAAATTTACAGCGAATATGCTGAAAACAATATGTGATAACAATGGTATGTTTCTAGGACATATCGGCGGTGATGATTTTGTCGCGGTTATCGATCACAATGAATATGAAGAGATATGTCAATCCATCATTGATGACTTTGATGAAAAAGTGAAGCAATTTTATGATGAAGAGCATTTATCACAAAAATATGTTATCGTCGAAAATCGAAAAGGCGATATCGAAAAGGTTCCTCTAGTTTCATTATCCATTGCTGTCGTTACAAACAAATACGATTCCTTTTCCAATACGGAGGAACTTTCCGCGTGTACAGCAAGAGTGAAAAAAAGTTGTAAAAAGAGGAAAGGGAGTTGTTGGTTGGATAACCAGTCCGAGAGTTCGCTAGAGGTATGACAATAATGTATAGGGATATAATGATAGAAGTATATTTTCTTGTAATAAGATGATAGGTCATTGTTTCGAATTAATTCGAGCATTGGCCTATTTTTAATTCGATATATTTTATATAAAAAAGGTCGAGTAATCCGATTTTTGCTTTGTTATGATGGTTGCAAGAAAGGAGGGACATCGTTTGTTAAAAGAATTGAACGCAGTTGTTGATTATATTGAAGAGCATCTAACTGATAATCTACCCCTTGAACATATTTCCGAATATGCGGGAGTTTCCGATTTTCATTTTAGGAAGATATTTTTCTACCTTTCAGGAATGACACTAAATGAATATATAAAAAACAGAAAATTGTCTGAGGCAAATAAGGATTTATTAAATGGAGAAAAGGTAACAGATGTTGCGTTTAAGTATGGATATCAATCAGTTGATGGCTTTAGTAGAGCATTTAAAAAATGGAGCGGATTTTTACCATCAGATGCGATCAAAAAACGAATAAGCAAATCATTTCCCAAACTTTCATTCATCATTACGGTAAAAGGAGGAATCTCAATGGAGTTTCGTATTGAGGATAAGCCTGCATTTTATTTAGTAGGTGTTAGTAAACGTGTGCCAATGCAATTTGAAGGTGTGAATAATGAGATTGTAAAGCTAGCACAAAGCATAACGGAAGAACAAAGAAAGGAAATGCGTTCATTGCAAAATATAGAGCCATATGAAATTGTGAATGCATCTTACAATGCAGATGCTAATTTTAAGAAAGAGGAAGGAGATTTAACACACTTGATAGGTGTGTTAACGACCGAGAGTCAAGTAAGTGATCAATTAGATAAAGTAAAAGTCGATGCTTGCACGTGGGCGATTTTCCTAAATGAAGGTCCATTTCCAACCACGTTACAAGAAACGATGGCAAGAACATATTCAGAGTGGCTGCCTACTTCTGACTATGAAATTGTGAATGCCCCGTCTTTCTCCTTTACGAAAATGGATTCACAAAAAGAAAACTATGCATATAGTGAGATTTGGATTCCTGTTCGGAAGAGGAATTAAAAAGTGGCTAGAAGCTACTTTTATAAACTAACTATGCTAGTGCATTAAAACAGCTACGGAAATCTCAATGAAATAAGAAAAAGGCTGAAAAGTTGTGATTGCAGAACTTTTTTCAGCCTTTTTCAATCATCATCAAAGAAGAGACGGAAAGGACACTTAGAAAGTGTAGTGTTATCGTCTCGTAAAAAATATTGCTTCCACTCATAATTATCTACATCACCGTAACTATTTAAATCAGGATGTACACTCACAACATCATAGTTATTTATTCGTTCTCGTATACTTTTCTTTATTTTACTTGCCTGCTTTTCCATTTTATTAAAAGCTTCTAATACCCACCTTGGTGTGATTGCCAGCATAAGAGTTACAAAATATCTGCTTTGTCGGTTTTGGTGTGCTGGTGTTGCACAATACATGAAATATCTCTCACCATGGAAACAGTATTCCCATCGTGAATCATGAGGTTCCATTGGAATTTCTTCTGGCCATTTAATTCCATCAACGGAAGCTAGTTGAGCTAATTGCTTCCAAAATAAATACTCATAATCCTTAACGTTGTATGTCTCCATCATGTCCTTTGGTAATTGGTAGAAAACAATTAGGGAAGTGTAGTTCCCGATATGGATTGATTCCTCTGTATACGTTTTTAAAATCTGTGCTAGTTTTAATAAAGATGATTCTTCTCTAGGATTACCAACAAAGCCGTATCGAAGTTGATTCGTAGCAAATCCAATTTTTGCGGGAATACATGGAAAGGGATTCTCGACATCACTCATTTTCAACTCAAATTTCTTTAAAAAATCCTCCTGCCACGCACAAAGACTGCTTCTATTAGTGGGACTATCTGTATATAAAATTGTCACAGTAAAACACCCCCAATTGCTTCCTACACTGTATTCAGCATAGTGGGCATTTGGGATGTGTGAGGTTAAAAATGGGCACTGATAATACCTTGAATAGGAAAAGGACTGGGACAGTGTTCCTGACCCCGTGTCCCTATTAAGTAAAATATTCTAGTTTCGCTTCTGGGAAGAATTTTTTCATATAGGCGTATAAATTGCTTTTAATATCTTCTTCTTCTTCTTTTTGGTAAATGTACTTACCGATTCCGTATTTACCCCATTTATATCGTCTTTTTTCTTCGTCTAATTCTAATTTTGTCATTGGGTAGTTTTTTTGTATTACTCGTTTAGCTGGTTTCGTAAAGCGATGCTGAATAAATTCGAATGTCAGATCCTTCTTTGCTTCCGGGGGTAGTTCGGCTTCTAGGCGCTCAAACATATGGTAGTATCCTTCTTTCCAGCCCTCATGTAAATAAATCGGAGCAACGATAAATCCAAGCGGATAACCAGCTCGTGCTACTTTTCCAGCGGCTTCAATTCTTTTTTCTAATGGCGAAGTTCCTGGTTCAAAGTATTTGATTACATAGTCTGCATTAACACTAAATCTAAAGCGGGTTTTCCCGTTATGTTTGGCGTCAAGTAAGTGGTCTACGTAGTGAAACTTTGTCACAAATCGTAATCTCCCATGCTCTGACTCACCAAAGTGTTCGATGGCCCTTTTAAGTGTATGTGTTAAATAATCAATACCGACAATGTCGGATGTACATGATGCTTCAAATCGGGTTATTTCTGGAGCTCGTTCCTCCATATACTTATCTGCAGCATCCAAAATTTCATCGACATTCACATATGTCCGAATATATGGCTTACTTCCCATTGTCGTTTGCAAATAGCAGTAATGACAATGTCCCATACATCCAGTTGCAAACGGAATCGCATATTCTGCAGAAGGCTTGGATGTATCGAATTTAAGAGTCTTCCTCAGTCCAACTACTAATGTTGATTTCGCAACTCGATATTTTTGAAAATCATTGTCACCAGGTAAATTTCTTACTTGATTATGGGAAGTAGTATAGCGTATTTCTACATCCTGTTTTTCAAATTTCTCATAAAGTTCTTTACCGAGAGGATACTCAAGTGCTTTTGGTTCAAAATAAACGAGCTTCGGTTTAAATGGTTTATTCATTCCCATTTCCCTTCTGAAGCAGGACCATAAATATACTCGAATGCTTGGTTTGCTTCCTCTTCTGTAGAATATACAGCAATTTCATTAGACAACGGATAGTAAGTTTCATATAAAAATAACGCTAATTCATTTGCATTTTCAGGATTATTTACAACAGCAGCTGCTTGAATATTTGCAACATCCTGGGTATGTGGATTTCGATATAACACATACACAATATCTCCAGGTTGATATCGTTGATTGTCGTTAAATAGTTCCATCCTATCACCTTCATAAAGTTAGTCATTATTAAGCGTTCACCTTCGTTGCTATTATTATGTTTACTTGATTTTGGAAATAGTCTTTATCATGAATGCAATTAGGGAGTTAGCTTATAATAACGTTGATTTTTATTTTAAATAGATGGAGTTGGTAACGTGGATATGAATGTAGGTACATCTGCTGAAGCATCCCTTATTAAATATAAGGAAGGCATTGGAGCTTTCACGAAAAAAATGCCTGATTTTGCAAGTCAATATAATGCATTTACACAAGAATGTTTTAAAGAAGGAGCTCTAACACAAAAACAGAAGCAATTAATTGCATTAGGGATCAGTATTCATTCCCAAAATGAGTATTGTATTATTTATCATACAAAAGGCTGTCTTGATCAAGGCTGTTCAGAAGAGGAAATCTTGGATGCAATTGCAGTTACTGCTGCTTTTGGCGGAGGGGCTGCAATGAGTCAGGCAGTTACACTTGTTCAAGAATCGATCCAGGAATTGAATCAGTTGAAACAGTAATGGAGTACTGCGGTTGTTAAGGATAAGTAGTGCTGAAAAAAATGCTCATACTGGGCATTATTCGTGATGAATAGTGCCCGAAATGTTGAAATTCATGTTAAGTGGCCGTTAATCGGTTGGAATAGAGCCCATAAATGTGAAATTCATGATTATTGGTCGCTATTCGGCCTGAATAGAGCCCTAAAAGATGAAGTTGCGTAAAGGAGGTCACTATTCAGGAGGAATAGTGACCGAAAAGAGTTAAAAGTAAAAATAAAGTCACTATTCGCTTGGAATAGTGACTTCAAAGCTGAAATTCTTGTTTGACAGGCATTATTACGTGGGGTGAATCGTTATGAATTCACCTTTTTTTGTATTTACTTCAGTAAGAATGTAGAGCCGTCCAACATTTCAACATCATTTCTATTTTTTATGTCCTCCATTAGCTGGAATAGTGCTTCATCTTTTCTTTTTGCCTCAATCATACAGTCTATTTGTGGAATGGATCCGTTAATTTCTTTTAAAAATCTAAAAAACATATCACTGTCTACAAAGTCGGAGTGGTGGCGGAATGATTTATCATTCTTCGGACTGGAGATATGCATTTTTATTGGGAGTGGGGAGGCCTTCCAAGTTTGTACGATTCGTTCCCAATGTTCTTGCCAATTTGGATTGGTGTGATGGGCAAGATGATGATGGTAATCGAAAACAAGGGGGATGCCCAATTTCTCGCATAAGTAAAGTGTATCTTCAACTGTAAAGGAAGTATCATCATTTTCGAGCATAATCATTTGTTGAATTTTACTAGGAACATGCATCCAATTTTCGATAAAACGTTCGAGTGAACTCTCGGTATCCTTGTAATTGCCTCCTACATGCATAACACAACGATGTGTATGATCAATCCCCATTTCTTTTAATAAAAGATAGTGTAGCTTCAACGTTTCTATCGAATTTTTCAATATGTCCTTTTCTTTTGAATTAATTAATACGAAATGGTCTGGATGAAAGTCGATTCTTAAGTTGTGCTTTTTGGTAAAATCTCCAATTGCTCTTAGCGAATCCTTTAATGGTTTTATGTAATTCCAATCAAGCAGTTCTTCGTGATTGGCTAATGGGATAAGTCTGGATGTTAATCGATAAAAATGAATATTTGATTCTACATTATGTTTTAAAAGGCGCAACGTATTGTCTAAATTCGCAAGGGCAATTCTTTCTAACTTGCGAATTGCGGCATCACGGTCCGGAATTTTTTCAAATTGACTAAATGTCATTGTTTTGGAAGGTGAGGCATTTTTTAGTTTCATACTCATTGCTACATATCCTAAACGCACTATCGTCATTTTTTCCACCACCTATCTACCATTGTATAGATGAACTTGTTATACGTTTAACTCCTCTAATGGAGGAGATATCTTCAATCAGTTGGTGCATCGCGATATTCTTTTGTTTCGCTTCAATCATAATGTCAAAATCACGATTTAATTCTTTCGCCATTTTTAAAAAAGGAAGGACAAAATCAAGTGAGACAAAATCAGCATGCGAACGATAAGCTTGCTCTGACTTAGGGGAGGAAATATGTACTTTCGGTATCATGTTAAATGTTTCCCACGTATTAAAAATCCGTTCTACATAATCTCGAAGATCTAGCTCACCTTTATTTGCCATATAGTGGTGATAATCTAAAATCATCGGAATGTTTTCCTGTTCGCATGTCTCTAGAGTTTCCCTTACATCATACGTTTTGTCATCATTCTCAAGCGTCATTTTCTGCTTAATTTCAGTTGGTAAACTTTTTAGATTGTGATGAAATCGTTTGAGCGAATCTTCTTTATCACCATAGGCACCACCAATATGAATGTTGATTAATCCGGCATCGAGAACATCCATCGCTGCAAGCATATTGTAGTGATACTCCATGTCTTTTACAGCATTTATTGTTACTTCTTCACGAGGGCTAGTGAAGAGGGTAAATTGATTTGGATGGAAGCTCACTCTAAGGTGGTGTTTTTTTATCATTTCTCCTAGTTCCTGCCACTCTTTTTTGAAAGGGCTAATAAAATCCCACATTACCTCAGGATGAGTTGCTAACGGTACTAGTGAACTCGATAAGCGATATAGTTCGATTTCATGGGCGATATTATAATGCAATATTCTTTTTGTATGAAGCAAATTTTGTGCTGTCACCAATTTAAGCTTGTCCATGCGCTCCTCTTTTGGAAGCGCTGAATAACGAGCAAATGTTAATGATTTCGATGGACTGGCATCCCATAATCCTAATGCATTTGCAACATAACCAAAACGAATCCTCATAATTTTCCCCTTTTTAGACATTTAAAAATTTTTATACAAGCGTATCGGAGAACAAACTATCCGTTACTTACTCCTATTGTCACCTATTTTTTAGTGCTTAATCATTCATCCTAGTAGTTAAAAAGTAACAGAGAAAAGATAGTAAAAAAAGCTAGTATATCAAAGGTGTTCTTTTGTAATAGCGCATGTACATATAAATGACTACTAAAAATGAGGAGGGGTTTTGGATTGAAGTACAGAATTATTTCACTCAGTGCCATGTTGATCGCATTATTATTAGTTACATTAACGTACAATGGTCACAGTAAAGCAAATAAAGAAGGTGATATAGTGAGCAAAGCAACGGAGAAAGGTGAATACATCTATGAACCTACTGAAAACGAAGCAAATATTTATGCTAGGGTTATAGAGTTGGAAAATTCAGGTGCTAAAAATGGTCGCTTACTCAGCACATTCGAACGTTCTACAGAAGACGGTTCACCATCAAAGTTTATTATTCGTGCAAGTGATGATAACGGAGAAAACTGGTATACACTTTCAACGGTTTCGGATCCATTAGAGGGAGATGGACATCCGGCATCCAATGCATGGCAGCCTTTTCTATTTGAATTTCCGCAACAATTAGGGGAATACCCTGCAGGCACGATTATGCTTGTAGGGAATACTGTGCCTCAAAATGTGAATAGCACTAAGTTCCAGGCATGGTATTCGTTTGACCAAGGTGAGACATGGGAATCTCATGGAGTTATTCAAGAAGGAGGGACATTCTCTGAGGGCATATGGGAGCCATTTTTGTATCTAGACAATAAAGACCAACTCGTCATGGTTTTTGCCGATGAACGGGATTCTGCTAATCATAGTCAAGTAATAGCACAGGTTATTTCAAAAGATGGTGGTAAAACATGGAGTGAGCCTACCCCAATTGTAGCAAGTGCTATTCAGGCGGATCGACCTGGTATGCCTACAGTAGCGAAAGTAGGAAAAAATGGACCTTATGTCATGGCTTACGAAATATGTGGTCGTGCGCATTGTTATATCAATGTGAAGACTTCTGCCAATGGGCATAAATGGGGGGATCCTGCTGACCTTGGATCTCGTGTAGTAACAACAGATGGTTATTATCCTGGTCACAGTCCTTATATCACGTGGATTCCAACTGGTGGTAAGAAAGGACAGTTAGTTTTATCGTCACAATTCACATTTGAAACATCTACCCATGATATAGCACCAGGAAATTACCAGACGGTCTTTATTAATACTAATAATGGTAAAGGAGATTGGTCTTGGGCACCAGCACCTTGGAAAGTTTCAAATGCATCACCTAAGTGCAATGCGAATTATAGTCCTCATATTATGCCTGTAGGGGACGAGGGGCTTGTTAGATACACAGCGCCCACAAGTTTTTCTAGCGGTTTGTCGTGTGGAGAGAGGACAGGAGTAGCCAATATTGGTACCCTTCCATATGAAAGTAACTTCGCAGAAAATGGAACTTCCGGCTGGGCATTGTATGGTGGTAATTGGATTGTAGAAGATGGTGCATTAAATGAGACGCTTGGAGGAGGCGGCGGTAACAAAGCTGTCACTGGCTCTACAGGTTGGAAAAACTATGTAGTAAGTGGCTTCATAAAGGCAACAACTGATGGAGTACCTGGGATTGCTGTTCGAGTTACACAACCGTCTGTAGGTACTGATTCTTATAGTGGCTATTTAGTCTTCTACGATACGAATGTTAATACATTTACGATTGCTCGAGGGGAATATGCTTATCAACAATTAGCGAGTACTACGATATCAGATGGCCTTAACAGCAATCAATGGTATCGAATGACGATTAGGGTAAAAGATAATAAAATAGAGACAACCTTAGAAACAGAGGAAGGAACTGAGATTGCAAGTCTTACATTTAAAGACCCATACAATTCCTTTCCAACTGGTATGGTAGCATTAAGGAGCTTTGCCGGTACTGCAAGCTGGAAGGATATTACGATACGAGAAATTAAACCTTTTGGGAAATAATAAACGATACTAATGAACCTCCTAACGTTATCTGTTAGGAGGTTCTATGTCATAAATTGCAGATCATAAAACTTTTGTATAGTCCTCTTTAATGATTGTACTAAATGTAAAACATTTTCTACATCACATGTCGTGGAAAACAAATAGGTTAAAAAAATATGTAATTATGAGGTTGACTTTTTACCCATAGGGGTATATTATAAATCGTGTAGTTGATTTTCACATGGAAGTAAGTAAAAAGCCTTTATAAGCTCTTCATTACTAAATTATACACAAAAATATACCCGTGCAGGTATATTAAAGGTCACGACATATCCATCATATTTTTTTGTCACTAATAATACCTAGGGGGGGAAAAAATGATCCGAACAAATCATCAACTCGATGCAAAAGGATTAGCTTGTCCGATGCCGATTGTGAAAACGAAAAAAGCAATTACGGACTTGGAAGAGGGTCAAGTATTGGAAGTACAAGCAACAGACAAAGGATCAAAAGCAGATCTAGCTGCTTGGGCAAAATCTGTAGGACACCAATATTTAGGAACAGTAGAAGAAGGTGATGTACTTTACCATTATATTCGTAAAGGTTCCAATGAGCCA
The DNA here is from genome assembly GCA_007679095.1 of Paenibacillus bovis. GTDB lineage: Bacteria > Bacillota > Bacilli > Bacillales > Bacillaceae_C > Lederbergia > Lederbergia graminis. The sequence goes on along the minus strand of VEFU01000017.1, from coordinate 46,118 downwards.
GAAGTAGAAAAAACGTTCGAACACACTGTTTCACTTGATGAGCTTGGTTCACGTGATGGACTAATTTTGGATGTGCGTGAAGCTGCAGAATATGCTTTTGGACATCTAGAAGGAGCTATATCTATTCCAATGGGAGAACTGGAATCTCGCCTAACTGAATTGAACAAAGACCAAGAATTATATGTAGTATGCCGTACAGGGAAACGCTCTGACTTGGTAGCACAGCTATTAACTAGCAAAGGGTTTAATAAAGTATATAACGTTCTACCAGGAATGAATGAGTGGAACGGTAAAATAAAAAAAGAAATCTAGGAGGAATTTATTATGTCAAATAAAGTAGCTATTATCGCAGCAAACGGTGGAATGTTTGATGCGTACAAAGTATTTAATATCGCAACTGCAGCAGCAGCATCAGATAAAGAGGTACAAATCTTCTTTACTTTTGAAGGATTAAACTTAATTCACAAGCAAGCAATGCATGGGTTAGAAATGCCAGCTGGAAAAGAACATTTTGCAGAAGGTTTTGAGAAAGCAAACGTTCCGACGATTCCACAACTAGTGGAAATGGCACAAGACCTAGGTGTTAAGTTTATTGCTTGTCAAATGACAATGGATGTTATGGGACTTACGAAAGAAGATTTCGTTGATGGTATAGAAGTTGGTGGAGCAGTAACATTTTTAGAATACGCTAAAGATGCAGCACCGACATTAACATTTTAATTTTAATCCAATTACATGCAGTGGAGAGAGTCTCCACTGCAAAAAAATGGATATAAATATACCTATGGGGGTAATTTTATTATGACTATAAAAAAATGGACAGCAGCACATGTTGCTCGAAAAGTCATTGATAATGAAGAGTTATTTATTTTAGATGTACGTAATGCAGATGCTTTTGCAGACTGGAAAATAGAAGGACATAAATTTGAGTATTTGAATATTCCTTACTTTGAATTGTTAGATGGAGTGGAGGAAATTTTACCGAAGCTACCAACAGATAAAGATGTATTAGTTGTATGTGCGAAAGAAGGATCTTCTATCATGGTAGCGGAAATGCTGTCGGAAGCAGGTCGTGAAGTAGCTTACCTAGAAGGTGGTATGAAGTCTTGGAGTAGCTACTTAGAACCAATTAAAGTAGCTGATTTAGAAAATGGCGGTGAACTATACCAATTTGTTCGCCTCGGTAAAGGTTGCCTATCTTATATGGTGATTTCTGAAGGTGAGGCTGCAATTATTGACGCAGTACGGTTTACTGAGGTTTTTACTAACTTTGCGAAAGAGAAAGGTGTACAAATTAAGCACGTGTTTGATACACACCTACATGCAGATCATATCTCTGGTGGACGTAACATTGCTGCGGCATCTGGAGCTAGTTACTATCTACCACCAAAAGACGCAACGGAAGTTGTATTTGATTACACACCATTAACAGATGGATTAAACGTTGAAATAGGTGCATCACAAATTAATATAAATGCACTATACTCACCTGGTCATACGATTGGCTCGACATCATTTATAATTGATAACCAGTTTCTTTTAACAGGTGATATTCTATTTATCGATTCAATTGGCCGTCCTGACTTAGCAGGCTTAGCAGAAGATTGGGTTGGAGATCTAAGAGAAACTTTATATACACGTTATCGTGAATTAGCGGATGACATAGTTGTATTGCCTGCACATTTCATGATTATTGATGAAATGAATGCAGATGGTACAGTAGCAAGACGCCTTGGTGATCTATTTGCAGAAAATCATGGACTGAATATGGAAGACGAAACAGAATTCCGTAAAACAGTTACAGATAATCTACCACCACAGCCAAATGCCTATCAACAAATTCGTCAAGTAAACATGGGGAAAATCACACCTGATAATGACGAACAAACTGAAATGGAAATTGGACCAAATCGTTGTGCTGTCCGATAACCTTGATGAAATTAGAAATTAGAAATTGACTAAATTAAATCATCTTATAATTGGAGGTACAGAAAATGAACATTACAAAGACATTAGATGCAAAAGGGCTAGCATGTCCAATGCCTATTGTGAAAACTAAAAAAGCAATGGATACGATGAACGCTGGAGAAGTGCTAGAAGTACTTACTACTGATAAAGGAGCCTTAAACGACATTCCAGCATGGGCAAAATCAGGTGGACACACAGTACTAGAACAAAAAACAGAAGCCGATATTTTATATTTTTATATTCAAAAAGCATAGAGCGAGTAATTGAATACTCGCTTTCCTTATAGAGAGAAGGGGTAAAAATGGATGTTACATTCTTTTTCGTCTTATTTGCAATTGGATTCATCGGTTCATTTTTATCGGGGATGTTAGGTGTTGGTGGTTCAATTATAAAATACCCAATGTTATTATATATTCCTCCTTTATTTGGTCTCGTTACATTTACGGCACATGAAGTATCTGGAATTAGTGCTGTTCAAGTACTGTTTGCTTCCATTGCTGGTGTATGGGCATATCGTAAAGGTGGATACCTAAACAAACAACTGATCATATATATGGGTGGAGCGATTCTAATTGGGAGCTTAGTTGGTAGTTATGGATCAAGCTTCTTATCCGAACAAGCAGTAAATGTCGTGTATGGTATTTTAGCATTAATTGCTGCAGTGATGATGTTTATACCAAAGAAGCAAGTAGATGATATACCACTAAATAAAGTAAGTTTTAATAAACCACTAGCCGTTATTTTAGCATTAATTGTTGGTATAGCATCTGGAATTGTGGGAGCTGCAGGTGGTTTCTTACTTGTACCAATCATGTTAACTGTTTTACACATCCCAACACGAATGACGATTGCAACAAGTCTTGCCGTTACATTCATTTCTTCTATCGGTGGCAGTGTTGGTAAACTTGTTACCGGACAAGTTGAATATTGGCCAGCACTTATTATGATTGTGGCTAGTATAATAGCAGCACCACTTGGAGCAAAGACTGGTAAGAAATTGAATACCCGAATTCTACAATTTATTTTAGCAATTATGATTGCAGGTACTGCAATGAAAATTTGGATAGATATTTTAGTTTGAAAAATATGTGTTCAGGTATGCAGTAATTATAGGTGGTGAAGATGATTAGTTATTTTATTATAATAGTTAGTATTTTAATAACTATCCTTTTATATAGAAGGCATTTTCCTGTTCTAGGTATTCCTTGTAGAAAAACAGGTGAAGCTATGCACGAAATCGTCATCCTAGATATTAGGGATTATAATGTTGAAGCACATCATCAACAAAGTGATATAAGGATTCCACATGCTTATTTGAAACGCTTTATAAATGAAATTCCAAATCAGAAACTACATGTAATTGCGAATGATCGTTTGGAACTGAACTTAGGTCTTAGATTCTTATTGAGCAAGGGGTACAGAGTTTCTAGTTACCAAATAAGTAATTGTCCATGTAAAGATATTAGGTAAAAAATATAGAAGATTAGTAAAAGCAGCTTACGAAAGTTTCGATTTTTTTAGGCTTAATTTAAGAAAGGAAGGATTTAAATTGGCAAAGCAAATTACACCACAAGAAGTAGAGAAACGTTTGCAAAATAAACAAGAAATAATTGTAATAGATGTTCGTGAACCTGCTGAAGTAGCGACTGGCAAAATACCTGGTGCCGTGCATATCCCGCTAGGTCAACTTGCATTACGTAAGAGTGAACTTGATAATGATAAACTTTATATTATTACATGCCAATCTGGAAATCGTAGTAAAGCTGCTTGTGGAATTTTAGAAGCATTGGGATTTAAGGTGGAAGATATGATAGGTGGTATGAATAATTGGAATGGTGCAACTGATAAGTAATATAGTTAGTGTAAAAGTAGGCATGAAAGCAGTATAGGTATTTTACTAATTTGGCAGGGTTCAGACTCTTCTTACTCATCTACTATAGGAAATTCGAATTAATAAACAAATAGGTCAAATATCACGATATAATATTTCGGGTATGGAAATATATTAAACATCAGGGGGAAACAGCGTGAGGAAATATCTATTAATCATGTTTTTATTAGTGCCTTTTTTCTATTAGTAGCATGCGGGACAGGCACTTCTACACATGATGAGATCAAAGTTAGTGGAGAAAAAAAGAAAGAAATAAATGAACATGATGTCGCGGTTGATATGGAACAGGATGCCATTGCGGTTATTCGTGAAAACTTGGATGCAGTCAATAAACGGGATGTAGATACATACGTAACTCATATATTGAATGCTCCAGATAATTTTAAAGAAGAACTGAGCACAACTTTTACAACTTATGATAATGTTGGTTTAAAAATGGAATTTGTTAGTGGAGAAGCACTTTATGCTAAAGACGATGAAATTGTATTAAAAGTATTGCAAACTAATAGAACAGATGAATTTAACCCAAATCAAAATTTCCAAAGTGATGCAACAGCTCTTCATGTATTAAAATTAACAGAGGATGGCTGGAAATTTAGTAATACAATTACAATTAAACAAAATTGGTTGTTAGAAGACGGATCACTTGATGAAACAGGCGAAACTTTCCCGAATACAGATATAGTGGAAACATGGGATAACCATATTAAAGAAATGAAAGCTCAAGATATTCTTCCGAGTGAATATATCAAGAATTTAAATAATGAAGAAGAGCAAGTAGAAGAAGAGTCAATGGAAGAATTATCAGACATTCAAGAACGTGATCTGCAACAACCAGGAGATTTGGTTGGGATTGCAAAATTCCTGATTAATCACTATGCTCAAGTGTACACAGTGGAAACGGAAGTAGAATATAAACAGATTATTGCAGAGTCATTTACGAACTATGACGAAAACTATGCTAAATATTTAGATGCTTTTAATGGGGATTATACTGCTGTGGAAACAGAAGTATCTCTTGATGAATCTTCCTTAATGGAATACAGTGATTTTAGATTTGGTGGAGTAATAGATGTGACTTTCTACTTAACTACACCAGATGGACAAACAGAAACAGTAACGCATTTTGGTTACTTTGAGTTTGACCGACCAACAGTAGATGATAATTATAAAATTGTAAGCATTCAATAGGAGCACAAAGAGGGCCAATGTTACTTTGGCTCTCTTTTTTTCGTTCTTCATGTTATTTCCTTATATATGTCACATATGCTGAGAAAACAGGGCGTAATACCTAGAAACTGTATCTTATTTTCAAGAGGGACAAGGGGTCAGGAACATTGTCCCGCGCTGCTGGGACAGTTGTTCCTGACCCCTTGTCCTTGGAAATCATAGGAGAAGATCGTATTGGAAATAGGGTGCTAATCGTTTATTGTATAAATAGCACACTCTATTGTGAGAGGATGGAGAACGTAATGACTTATGAAGAAATTATGATAAAACTAGAAGAATTAGGATCCGAGCAAACAAAGAAAATTTATCAAAACCATGGGGTAAAGGAACCATATTTTGGCGTGAAGATAGGAGACCTCAAAAAACTTGTTAAATTTGTAAAGAAGGATCATGAATTAGCTTTAAAATTATTTGAATCCGGTAATCATGATGCGATGTATTTGGCAGGACTTTCGGTCAATCCTAATCTTATGACAAAAGAGACATTACAAAATTGGGCAAAACAGGCTTATTGGTATATGGTAGCGGAATATACAGTTGCTCAGGTGACTGCTGAAAGTGATTTTGCTCTTGAATTGGCGAGGGAATGGATGGAATCGGAAGAAGAAATGATTGCCGTTTCTGGTTGGAGTACATACGCTAATTATTTGTCAATCACACCTGATGAGAATTTGGATGTTGAGGAGATTAGAACTTTATTGAATCAAGTGCGTAATACGATTCATGAGGAAAGAAACCGAGTACGTTATGTCATGAACAGCTTTGTATTAGCTGTAGGTACTTATGTTGAAGAGCTAAATGAGGAAGCAAAGCAGGTGGCAGAAGCGATTGGTAAGGTGCATGTCGATGTTGGGAATACCGCATGTAAGGTACCGCTAGCAATTGATTATATTAAAAAGGTAGAAGCAAAAAATAGAGTAGGTATGAAGCGGAAAACTTGTATTTGTTGATTGGTTCATTCATTGAAGTCGAATGAAGCAAAAACAGGGATAAAAGGTTTTAACTCCATATATATAACAAAGCCAAACTATCTTGAAAATATTTTTCAGGTATAGTTTGGCTTTAAATTGGATCAATATTTTTTTTGATCCTGTTCAATTGAAAAAAGGTTATTCTGGTTTTACATAGTCGAATTTTAATTCATCTTCGTCTGGGTCGTAGTCTACTTTTAAATCGTGTCCGTCAAAAAACCATACATCCGAATCTTCTACATAGAATTCAATTCCTTCTACTTCTGTACGAACGGCAAGATCAATTGGATCATTGTCTTTCGTGAATGCAAGAGCATGTTTGTCTTGAACTGGACTTGAACCGTAAATTTGGCTATAGAATTTAACTTTATCGCCTTGTTGTAATTTCATCGATTCTTTAAACCAACTAATGGCATTATCACTGATTGTTATTTGCATTTTTTTCACTCCAAGATAGATAAAATTTGTAAGGTTATTTCTCCATCTTTCATCTCTACACTTTTATTCTATCGATAAATTTTTTTGTTATCAAGGAATTACCATGGCATAAAAGAGTACAGAAACTTATGAAAATGATAATTAGTGTATTCGGAATAAAATAACCCTTTCCGGAAATGATATTACTTGCTTAAGTTGTCAAAAAATGAGTGATGGAGGGAAGTCGTATGGTTAAAGACTCAAATGCACGTAAAGAAAAAAGAACGGACCCGAAGAAACCAAATGAACAACGCAAAGGAAAAGGAAGATCCAATACAAGAGGCGGAAGAAACTAATTAATACCACCAATGAGAAAATGTTGTTTTAATATGTAGGTTCGCTGTTCATTAGAAATTTTCAAACAGTCCAATTTGTGTATAAATTGGACTGTTAATTTTTGCATTTTGCAGTTTATGGAATAATAATAGAAATTGAAGTTAGCCATTGGTCCTAAAAATGAACCTGTATAAAAAAGAAATTAATAATCGTAAGCTCAATGTTGATTGTAGCGTAATACACGAGACTACTGCGGGAATAAGGGTCAGGGTAAGACCCCACAGGCGCGATTAGCGCCGAGGAGGCTTACCGGAACCGCCCGCGGAAAGCGAGTGTATGGAGCGGAAATCAACAGTCATAGAAAGCAATTAAGCTTCTAAGGCATTTCCATTTAATAATATTGTAAAAATCGATTATAAATAATACGAGCCGTTTTCGCGTCATTTGTACCGTGTATAATAGCGCGACCATCTTTGAAAAAGACTATCCGCTTGTCCTCAAACTCGCAAGAAAGTAAAAATGGATTAATAATCGGTTTTGCGACTTTTTCCTTTAAATTTTCGATAAAGGTAACAAGCTCATATTTATCATTTGTTGCAGGTCGAATTTGTACAGCGTTTCTACCACATAATATTTCAGATTTCATTTGATTCTTATATTGTAAATAGGGAAATGTAGCATGCTCCCCACATGTAGGACAATCATTGTTGCGCAAGCGAGTGACATTTATAGATGAATTTTCATCTTTCCAAATATCAATCGATCGTAGAAGTGGCGTAACTGGTTCTCCCGTTAGTACTTTTAACGCTTGTGCTACTTGGGTTGCGGCAACAATTTGCACAATCGGGCTAATGACGCCAACTGTTTCACACGTCATAGTATCGACAGGTAAATGGTTTAACAAGCAATGTAAGCAAGGTGCGCCATTTCCAGGAATGACAGGATAAATCGTACCATAACTAGCAACACAGGAACCCATGATAAAGGGGATGCCATTTTTTACAGCTGCATCATTCACAATTAATCGCGTTTCAAAATTATCAGTCGCATCAACAATAACATCGTGGCCTTTTATCATTTCTTCAATATTTAAACCATGTACATCCTCTACAAGCGGAATAATGGTAATACCACTATTAATTTGCTCCAGCCGATTTTTTGCTGCCACTACTTTTGGAAGTCTCTGCTTTACATCTTCTTCACTATAGAGCTGCTGTCTCTGTAAATTACTCCATTCCACATAATCACGGTCGACAATCGTAATTTTACCGACTCCGGCTCTTGCTAGCATTTCTGCACTACTAGAGCCTAATGCACCAGCACCCATAATAAATACACTGCTGTTTAGAATTTTTGCTTGTTTATCTTTCCCTAAAAATAATGCTTGCCTTGAATAACGACTGTTCAAGATCCAACCAACCCTGTAAGTGGACTACTTGCCACTGCATAATCTTTTTCCTCAATTCGACCTGCTTCATATCCTAATCTTCCGGCTTCCAGTGCTAACTTGACAGCACGCGCCATTTTCACTGGATCTTGAGCCCCCGAAACAGCTGTATTAAGTAGAACGCCGTCTGCACCAAGTTCCATCGCATACGCAACATCCTTTGGTGAGCCAATCCCAGCATCGACAATAACTGGAACATTGGATTGCTCAATAATAAACTTTAAGTTTAATGGATTAATAATTCCTCTACCCGAACCAATTGGACTTGCACCTGGCATAATTGCATGAACACCAAGCTCTTCCAAGCGTTTTGCTAACACAACATCATCTGACGTATATGGTAAAACGATGAAACCTTCTTCCATTAACATTTCAGATGCTTTTAATGTTTCAATCGGGTCAGGTAGGAGGGAGCGGTCGTCTCCAATTACCTCTACTTTTATCATGTCACAGAGACCTGAAGCCTTTGCTAGCTTAGCAATCCGAACTGCTTCTTCGGCTGTTTTAGCACCTGCAGTATTTGGCAGGAGAGTATATTTATTTAAGTCTAATTGTTCCAAGAAATTCGGCTGACTTTCTTCAAAAATATTCATTCTTCTAACAGCAAAAGTTAACACCTCTGTTTCCGATACTTCAACAGCTTTCTTTTGAATTTCAAAAGATGGATATTTTCCTGTTCCGAGTAAAAGTCTTGAGTTAAATGTGTGATTTGCAATTTTTAACATGCTTATCCTCCTCCTACAAAATGAATAATCTCAATGACATCGCCATTTGCAAGTCTAGTATTCACGTACTCTTCTTTTTTTATGATATTTTGATTGATTTCCACAACAGCGATTCGATGTTGTAAATCATAATGAGCCAACAATTTATCTACTGAATTTACCTCTTCCGGTAGTTGAACTTGTTTTCCATTCAGTTGAAAATTCATGATTCTCACCTCCTATACCTTCGTTAATTGTCTACGATCAATCCGAAAGGCACCTAGCCATTCCTTGTTTACTGCTTTTTCGAGAATAAGGTCACGTATTAATTTAGCAGTTGCAGGTGCTAGTAAAATTCCGTTGCGGAAATGGCCACAGGCAATAAAAATGCCTTCATCTTCTGGATGTCTACCGATAAATGGCTGGCCATCAAATGTCGCTGGCCGTAATCCAGAAGTAAAACGATCAATTTTCCATTCTGAGCTTGAAGGAATCATCGCTTTTGCTGTGTTAATTAAATCTTCCATGCTTTGTAAGCTGATAGATTCGCTCCAGTCATCCTCGATCATTGTTGCACCAATCACGAGTTTTCCGTTATTTCTCGGTACGATATACGATTTTTCATAGAATAACGTGTGCTGTAATATAGGCTGATTCGTTTGGACTACGATACTTTCTCCTTTTACTGGTGTTAGTTGTTCAGAGATGCCTATATCTTGTAAAAGGCCATTACTATAAACCCCTGTTGCAACAACAACCCGTTTTGCTTCGATAGTTCCTTTTGTTGTTTTTACAAAGTAACTGTCATTCAGCTTTTGGACACCATAAACGTGCGTGTTTTCAAAAATGGTTGTACCGAACACTTGGGCACCTTTGGCGAATGCTTGACATGTTTGAGTTGGAATAACGTTTACATCGTCTTTAATATAAGCTGCGCCCACGATATGATCCGCAACTGCTGTTTCCAACTTTTTTACTTCATGATCATCAAGCCATTGTACAGAAGGTTGCTGTAGCAAATGATGTAGTTCTTGCTTGTCGGTTTCGTCAAAGGCGAGTTTTAATATTCCACCTTCTCGATAGCCAATATCAATCTGACTTATTTCATAGAGTTCATCTTTCAACTCTCTGTATGCTTGTTGACTAGACCTGGCGAAAGGGAAGAAGATAGATGCATCATCTTCACATTCAGAATGAGCTCCAAGCATACCAGCAGCAGCTTTCGTCGTTTTATCACCAATCGCTCCTCCATCCAATAAGGCAACATCCATCTGTGCTTTAGCTAAGTAATAGGCAATGGAGGAACCAATGATTCCGCCGCCGATGATAACTACTTCATAATTACTTCTCATGTTGCATCGCCTCACGTAATTTTTTTGCTGACTCCAAAGGATTTTTCGTTGCAAATATAGAAGACATAACTGCAATCCCATCTGCACCTACGTCTTTAACGATTGGAATTGTTTCTATATTGATTCCGCCAATTGCATATACAGGAATTGTCAATTCTTCTTTCATTTTTAAAATTGGATTAATACCATTGGGGGGTACCCCTTTTTTGCTATTTGTCTCAAAACAATGACCATAAAGCACATAATCAGCACCGTTTACTTCAGCTTCTCTTGCAGATTGTAAGGAATGTACACTACAACCAACTCGTATTTGTGGATAATGTTGCTTCACAAGCTGTACTGGTAAGCCATGTTCTGGTAAGTGAACAGTAGGGATGCCGAGACAAAGAGCAACATCTAAACGATCATTGATGATGATTTTTTCCTTATGTACACCATTCGTTAGCAAGTAATTAATTAAGGTGACGAGTTCCTGAGCAGTTTTGGATTTCTCCCGAATTTGGACATAATCAATCACATCTTTTACTGCTATTATTTTTTCTGCAATGTCTTTTACAGCGTGATGATTATCAGTCACTGCCATTAGCTTCATCAGATTCCTCCTTTTAGTCTGTATAGCTGTAGCCTAAAAAGGAATGGATAGGTAAGAGGCAAATAAAAAAACCACTCTCCGAATAGGAAAGTGGTTGGGAATTGTTAGAGAAACGTAAAAAAAACAATTTGCCTTTACCACATCCCTACGCAGGTACAAGCCTGTTCAGGTAATGAGGGTATCAAAGTAAACTACTTTTCTCTCAGCCATTATCAATGGTTCCCCTAGTGTGAAAACAAAATTTATAAAATATTTAATTTTCATAACTAAGGTACCATAATTTTCATGCTTTGCAAAGCTTTTAAAAGTAGGAACCTTTTTAGTTGACAATTAATACTATAGGGGGGTATAGTAAAAGTATCAAAGCTAAGGATGTGGTCCATTTGGAGAAAAAATTCTTACATGATCACCCAAGTCATCCAAGAACGAAAGACGAGATGCAGAAAATTGTTAATCGCTTAAAAAGAATAGAAGGGCAAGTTAGAGGTATACAAAAAATGGTGGAAGAAGACCGTTATTGTGTCGATATACTCGTGCAAATCAGTGCCATTCAGTCGGCATTAAAACAAGTTGGTTTCTCGATTACAGAACGTCATATTAACCATTGTGTAAGTGATGCGATTAAGCAAGGGGAAGGGCAAGAAACAATTGCCGAGTTAATGAGTGTTCTAAAGCAATTTTCAAAGTAAGGGGGGTATTCAAATGAATGAAGCAAAGCATGCAGAACATGCAACACTAGGTGTTACCGGCATGACATGTGCAGCTTGTTCCAGTCGTGTTGAGAAAGTATTAAATAGAATGGATGGGGTCGAAGCACAAGTCAATTTAACGACGGAAAAAGCAACCGTTCATTATGACCCAGAAAAAACATCTATTGAAGATATAACGCAGAAAATTGAACATATCGGTTATGGCGTACTTACGGAAAAGGCAGAGCTTGATGTGTTTGGCATGACATGTGCAGCTTGTTCTACCAGAATTGAAAAAGTGTTAAATAAACAAGCAGGTGTAAAACTGGCGACTGTAAACTTATCAACTGAAAGTGCAGCAATTGAATATAACCCAGGTTTACTGGATGTAAACGGGATTATTGAGAAAATACAACATCTTGGTTATGATGCGAAACCGAAAGTGGAAGCGAAAGAAAAACAATCTTACAAAGAAAAAGAACTGAAGTACAAGAAGACACAGTTGATTATCTCGGTCATTTTATCGGTACCATTATTATTAACGATGTTGGATCATTTATTGGGGATGGATTTACCACATGCGCTTATGAATCCGTGGTTCCAATTTGCGCTTGCGACACCGGTTCAATTTATTATCGGTTGGCAATTTTATTTAGGTGCCTATAAAAACTTGCGCAATGGTGGCGCTAATATGGATGTGCTTGTAGCATTAGGTACAAGTGCAGCATACTTTTACAGCTTATATGAAGCAATCAAAACAGTTGGAAATCCTGGCTATATGCCACATTTGTATTTTGAAACGAGTGCCGTTTTGATTACATTAATATTATTTGGAAAGTATTTGGAGGCACGTGCAAAAAACCAAACGACGAATGCTATATCTGAGTTACTGAATTTACAAGCAAAAGAAGCACGCGTTATACGTGATGGGCAGGAAATGATGATACCTGCAGAAGAGGTAATCGTAGGAGATCATTTAATTGTCAAACCAGGTGAGAAAATACCGGTAGATGGTATCGTTGTAAAAGGTAGAACTTCTGTCGATGAATCAATGTTAACAGGAGAATCGATTCCGATTGAAAAAGATGCAGGCGCTAAATTAATCGGTTCGACGATTAATAAAAATGGTTCGATTGAGATGGAAGCAACAAAAGTAGGGAAAGATACAGCACTTGCATCGATTGTAAAAGTAGTGGAAGAAGCACAAGGCTCTAAAGCGCCAATCCAACGTCTTGCTGATATCATTTCCGGTTATTTCGTGCCAATTGTAATTGGGATTGCAGTTGTCACTTTTATAGTGTGGATTGCCTTTGTACAGCCTGGTCAAATTGAACCAGCGTTAGTTGCAGCCATTGCTGTACTAGTAATCGCTTGTCCATGTGCTTTAGGACTAGCTACCCCAACATCCATCATGGTGGGGACAGGGAGAGCAGCTGAAACGGGAATCTTATTTAAAGGTGGAGAGCACTTAGAAAGAACCCATCAATTAGATACAGTTGTTTTAGACAAAACCGGAACAATTACAAAAGGGAAACCCGAAGTTACTGATTTCACAGGTGATTTCAATACATTGCAATTATTAGCTAGTGCAGAAAAAGGCTCAGAGCATCCTCTTGCAGAAGCAATTGTAGCCTATGCGACAGAGAAAGACATTGCCTTACTACATGTCGATGATTTTACCGCAATACCTGGCCATGGTATTGAAGCGAAGATTTCTGGGAAACAGATACTAGTAGGGAACAGAAAATTAATGCAGGATCATGAGATCGAAACAGCAGGACAGGAGCAAAAACTAGTCGACTTTGAAATGGAAGGCAAAACAGCGATGATGATTGCGGTTGATGGACATTTCCGAGGCATCGTAGCTGTTGCTGACACCATTAAAGAAACAGCACCAGAAGCCATCAAGCAATTACAAGCAATGGGTATTGATGTTGTCATGTTAACAGGCGATAACGAAAGAACAGCCACAGCGATTGCTAAACAAGTCGGTATTGAACAAGTGATTGCACAAGTTTTACCCGAAGAAAAAGCGGATAAAGTAAAAGAGTTACAAGCGCAAGGAAAGAAAGTTGCAATGGTTGGAGATGGTGTTAATGACGCACCAGCACTTGTGACAGCAGATATTGGAATTGCAATTGGTACTGGAACAGAAGTAGCGATTGAAGCAGCTGATGTAACCATTCTTGGTGGAGAATTACTATTAATTCCAAAAGCAATTAAGATTAGCCATGCGACAATACGCAACATCCGTCAAAATCTATTCTGGGCGTTCGGCTATAATACGGCTGGAATCCCGATTGCAGCAATTGGCCTCTTAGCACCATGGGTAGCTGGTGCGGCGATGGCATTGAGTTCAGTAAGTGTTGTTACAAACGCACTACGGTTAAAAAGAGTCAAATTATAAAAATAATCGGTCCCATTTAAAGGAGATGAAAAACGATGGAAACAACATTAAACGTACAAGGCATGACATGCGGACACTGCAAAGCATCCGTCGAAGGTGCACTGAAAAAACTAGACGGTGTCACTGCAGCAGAAGTAGATCTAACAGCTGGAAACGTAGCAGTTACTTATGACGAAGCAAAAGTAACAGTAGATGCTATGAAAGAAGCAATCGAAGATCAAGGTTACGACGTAGCTTAAATTATTTGGGTTAGCCCCATATATATACTTATATCGAGTCAGCGCTTACGCAATTTGCAACAATCTAAATTGTGTGAGGGCTGGCTCTTTTTGTGATAATATTACTGTTGTTGTTGCGGTTAAGTAGTGCTAGTATCCTATTTAGAAAGGTGTTAGGTAAGTCTTGAATAGGAAAATAATCATGTTAGCAAGTGTGGCAATTGCCATCATAGTAATTATCTTTACATCAATTTTCGTTGGTGGAAAACTCCAAAAAGAAAATATTGCGAACCAAGAGAGTAGTAAGATTGAGCAGAATCAGCCTGAAAAGCAAAAAACGGTAAATGCAATATTGGAAGAAGAGAAGCAAGTTGAAGAGGGGCATGCAAAGGAAGCTGGATCAGTAGATCAATCTCATAAGGATGATACAACTAATCCTAGTGATAAAGAACAACAAGAAGAAACAAGCAAAAATGAAATAGCGAACACTAGTGAAAAAAATACGGAAAAAACAACAACCGAAGCTTCTAAAAATGTGAACAAGCAGACCGATAATTCAACAGTTAACTCAAAAACTACTTCCAAATCAACCAGTAATTCAAAAACAACCACTACTAAAACATCAACAAGTACAAAGTCAATTCCTTTTAAAACAATAGAACAAAATGATAGTTCACTAGAAAAAGGAAAGAAAAAAGTTACTCAAGAAGGTAAAAATGGAGTCCGAACGATTACATACGAAGAAACATATGTCGATGGAAAGCTTACGAGTAAAAAGGAACTGTCTTCGAAGGTAACTACAAAACCGGTTGATAAAATTGTAAAAGTAGGTACGAAAGATCCAGCAAATGTTTGGTATGACTTTACGTTAGAAGTGATTAAATTTAAAGTAATCGAACAAAAGGATCCTACGCTAGAAAAAGGGAAATGGAAGGTTGTCCAAGAAGGACGTATTGGCGAGCAGAAAACAACATTTAAAAATACAGAAGTGGAAGGCGAATTACTACCAAGGGTAGAGGTAGTTTCAAAAGATGTAATTGTTCAACAACCGATTAATAAAATTGTTAAGGTCGGAACGAAAAATGTTCCTGCATCCACTGTATTTCAATCTGCAGATAAAGCGAATCAAATGTTAACTTCTTCCGGTTTGTTCAAGAAATACGGTGATAATGTGTATAACTTTTATTTCACAGGGTGGACTGATCTTGAATTTCAAGTTGAAATCGGTAAGGATCACGTGAAAAGAATCTACTTTGATGGATTAACGTATAATTCTTGGAAATATGCTACAAAAGAAGAACTAATTGAAGTACTTGGACCTGAAGAGGCAGAAGAATCCTGGGCGTTCTACAAAAGAGAATCGAAAAGACTGGAATCCGCAATCCGCACTGCAGCAAATGCGGTCTACGGAAGTGGCACACCAGAAGCAAACTCATTATATAAAGAAATAATGAACGAAGGAACAAACCGATACTTATAAGAGATTTTTAATACGCATGGAGTAGTCTAGTTAAGATAGACTACTCTTTTTTATTTCATATCTAAGTTGAAACGATAATTGGATTGTCATCATGACAATTTGGTAATGAAGGTTGAGTTGAAATGGTCGAGAGGAGGGTCCTCAAGACGTTTTTGAGATAAAGATTGAGTTGGAATGGTGCAGAGGACTGTTCTCACGACGGTTTTGTAATGAATGTTAAGTTGAACTGGTCGAGAGGAGAGTTCTCAAGACGGATTTTAAATAAAGGTTGAGTTGAAATGGTTGAGAGGAATGTCCTCAAGACGGTTTTGTAATGAAGATTGAGTTGAAATGGTTGAGAGAGGCAACCTCATGAAGGATTCACTGGGAAGAATGAGCTGAAATGGTCGAGAGGAGGGTCCTCACGACGGATACGCAATGAAGATTGAGTCGAAATGGTCGAGAGGAGAGTTCTCAAGACGGATTCACTATGAACATTGAGCTGTAATGGTCGAGAGGAGGGTCCTCACGACAGATCCTCAATAAGATTTGAATTGAAATGGTTTTGATGAGAGTTCTCGCGACGGATTCTCTATTAACTTTGAGTAAAGATGGTTGAGAGAAACAGTGTCACGACAGTTTTACAATAAATAATAACTAGAAATGGTCATGAGGCAGTGTCTCAAGTCAATTTTAATACGAAGTGATAAACAATAATGTCTTGATACAGGGGGTTACAGCAAAAATGTCCTTTCCACCTTAATTGTACGTACAATATTAAAGTTAGAATTCCACTTTTGTAGAATTTTCACGAAATTTGATAGCGAATTCGCTAGTTTGTTAGTATAATAGTTATAAGTACATGTTTTAATATTTTTATAATTAATACGTACAAGTAAAGGGGTGCCTTCATGAATAACAACATTTCGTTCAAGGATCGTCTTATTGCTCATTATCATTTTGAAAATCCAGATAACATTGGTCAAGATAGTTCTGGCAATCACCATGATGCGACGGTGGAGGGAATTACAATACCAACGATAGAAACAGTTGGTGGCAGATCTGCTGTTTCTCTTGCAGGTGGCAAAAACGGAACATCCTATATAAAATTACCTTCTGGCTTGTTAAGGGATATTAATGACCAAACGGGTATTTCTGTTTCTACATGGGTTTATTTGAAAAAAGGCAGAAATGTGTGGGAGCGTATTTTTGATTTTGGTAAGAATGCTGGTGGGCCTAATTTATTCTTAACACGTAATTTAAGGGGAGTTGCCCATTTGCAGTCTGATCTTGTGGCAGATGCGGGAAGAACATACTCTTCAGGTGAATGGTTACATATTGCTATTTCTGTTCGTGGCACAGAAGGTGGAACATTAAGTAGTGCTGGGCCAGTTATTTATGTGAATGGTGAAGTAGTGGCAGATGGTTCTATTAGTCAAACGTCTAGCGGAAATTACAAAAGGCTTCGAAGTTGGTTTGAAACTTTCGCGGAAGAGGATAATTATAATAATAATTATATCGGTAGATCACAACATGCAGTAGATCCGGACTTTGCTGGCTCATTATCTGATTTCCGAATTTACAAAGCGGGATTAACACAAGATGAAGTAATTGAATTAATGTGTGAATCTCTAACAGATGCGGAAATTGTTCAACTTGCAAAAGATAAATATTTAGCGTTTCCAATAACAGTTGTATCGAAAGACGTTACATTGCCTACTTCTCTGATGGGTGGAAAAGTAACCGTTTCCTGGAAATCAAGTGACATGACCGCTTTATCCGATGATGGAAAAGTAGGACAGCTAAATGAACCAAAAGGTGTCACATTAACAGCAGTGCTGAGCAGAGCTGGACACCAAGAGGAGAAGGAATTTACGATAACAGTTCTACCTGCAGGAGTTCCGTCACATGTATTATCCATTGATGGAAATGATGAAGTTTTAGATATAAGTAATAATTTATATGGACTATTTTATGAAGATATAAATAACGCTGCAGATGGCGGTATTTACGCTGAACTAGTACAAAATCGTTCATTTGAATCATTCGTATTTGACACATATAACCATACATCGGGTGTTTGTGGTTGTTCAACAGGTAGAAATCGTGAACCTCTCCATGCGTGGTTTGGTGATGTGGATAAAGTTACGGTACAAAATAGTGGAGGATTGAATGAATTCTTTGGAATTACAGATCCTGATGTGAACTCGCATTATATTACTGTTTCAGATGGTAGTACATTAATTAATAAAGGATTCACTGATTCCAACCATCATTGTGCAATGGCAATTAAAGCTGAAGATCAATATGATTTTACGATTTGGGCAAAAGCAGAAACAGCAGCTAGCATCACATTGCAACTGCAAAATCAACAAGGTTTGGCAATTAGTGATACCGTCACCGTAGAAGTCGAAGGCGGTAACACATGGAAAAAGTATGGTGTAGAGAATAAAATTGTTCTAACAGGAACACATACTGAACTAGGACAACTTGCATTAACATTCCATGGTGAAATCTCTATCGATATGGTTTCCTTAATACCACAAGATGTTTGGGGTGCTAAAGAGGAGGAACGATCCGCTACGGCACATGCAAACTACACAGGTAACTCGAATTATCGTTTGCGTAAGGATTTAGTAAATGCATTAGTAGATTTACATCCGACTTTCTTGCGTTTCCCTGGTGGTTGTATTTCTGAGGGATCATACATTTGGGAGAACGTATACGAATGGAAGGATTCTGTTGGTGCCATCGAATTGCGTAAAGAAAACTTTAACGTATGGGGTTATATGATGACAATGGGGCTTGGCTATATGGAGTACTTCCAATTAGCGGAAGATTTAAATGCTATTCCACTTCCTGTTATGGCTTGTGGAGTTCTCTGTCAAGCACGTTCCAATTATGTTCACCCAGCAGGCGGAGAGCTTCGTGATTATTATGTAAAAAGCTTTACAGACTTAATTGATTTTGCGATCAGCACAGATGTAGACAATAATGAATGGGCTGCTCTCCGTAAGCAAATGGGACATGAAGCGCCGTTCGAACTTCCATACTTAGGGATTGGTAACGAAAACTGGGGCACTGAGTTTTTCGCGAACTTTGAATATTTTAAAGAGAAAATTGAGGAATACATGGAAAAGAATTATCCGAACCATCATTTACAAATTATCTCGACTGTCGGTGCACAAGCGGATGATGATGCATACCAAGAAGGTTGGAAATTCTTAAGTGGAAATTTGCAAGGATCGGAAACAATCAAATTTACAGATGGGAAATCGGAAATCGAAGAAACAGTTACTTGGTATGAAAAGCAACCGAACTATATGGATACGATTGCGGATGAACACTACTATCGCTCTAACGAGTATTTATTAAATAATGCGGACAGATATAACTATTATTATCGTGCTTACAATGAAGATGGCAGCTTGAATGAAAGAGAAACATCCAAGGTGTTTGTAGGTGAGTTTGCATCCACAGACAAAAACACATTAGCAGGAGCAATTGCAGAAGCGGCAATTATGACTGGCTTTGAGAAAAATTCTGACGTTGTTAGATTGGCTGCATATGCACCATTATTCAATAAAGTGTTAACAGATGGAACATACCGTTGGACACCTGACTTAATTTGGTTCGATGATGAAAAGGTATGGTTTACACCGAATTATTATGTACAACAACTATTTGGAAAATATCTTGGAACAAAATTAGTAGGGACGTCCTTCTCTTCTTATAAAAAAGGGAAGCTAACAGAACTAACTCCTCGTGGTGGAATCGAAATTGCTGCAGGGAATGCAGAAGTCCATGTAAAATACGTGAAAGTAATCGATAATAAAACAGAAGAAATTTTACTGGAACAAGATTTTATGAAGGAATTAAACCCAACATGGGAGGTTATCCCAGGTTCAGCTGGATACACGTTAGATCCAGAAAAAGGTCTCGTGTTACAGGCGCAAAATGGTGGACTTAACGGTTTGTATATTATGAATGATAGCTGGTCGGATTACAAAGTAGAAGTAATCGCTTCAAAAGTTTATGGAAATGATGGTTTCTATGTTGGTGTAGGATTAACGGATATATCTCCAGAGAAAAAAGATGTACATGAATATGCGATTGGATATAACGGGAATGCAACAGGTGTAAAAGTATACAAGCAAGGTGTTCAAGGCTATATGCTTGGTGACTATTCTTCCAGTACTGCAGCTGGCAACCTACGTGCAAGTTGCTATGAGGAGTTGGAAAATCATAAAGATTATACGATTACCGTTAATTATGGAGCAGGAACAGGGGATCGCTTAATTTGCTCCTATACAGATGGTACTTTTACAAGTAAAGTATTGGATTACAAGTTAGAAGCGTATAACGATGATATTTTTAGCTCTGTTACAAAAGACGATAAGCATGTGTACATTAAATTAGTCAATGCGGATCCATTTGAAAAAACAACGAAGATCCTACTAAATAATGTTCAAGTTGACTCGGTTGCAAAAATGACGACGGTGACTGGAGATGAATCATTACTTCATACACCAAATGTGAATAAAAAGAATGCGGAACTAATTGTTCCAACTGAGGCAGAAATCACTGTAAACGATGATAGTGCAATTGTTACACTAGCAGCCAATTCCGTAAATGTGATTGTGTTAGATAAGAAATAAAGAGTAAGGACATGTTTGTGAAAGCAGACATGTCTTTTTTTTGCCTGTAAACATGTATCTTCCAATTATTGTTGGTTTCATATCGGACTAATATCCTCTAGTTGGCAAATATTAAAATTGAATCATATTCATGTAATTCATTTGATGTTTATTAATTTTGGAGGTGCAATAATGGAATCTACCACTTATAGAGGCACCAATAAATTGATTATCGGTATTGTTTTTGGGGTAATCACCTTTTGGCTTTTTGCTCAAGCAATGGTGAATGTTGTTCCAGCTGTACAAGAGGACTTAGGGATATCAGTTGGTACGATAAATATTGCCATTAGTTTAACTGCTTTATTTTCAGGGATGTTTATAGTTGCTGCTGGTGGACTTGCAGATAAAATTGGTCGAAAGAAAGTAACGTATTTTGGATTAATATTAAGTATCGTTGGATCCCTTTGTCTCGTTTTTGCGCAAGGGTCAATGTTACTTATTATTGGTCGCGTAATCCAAGGTATATCAGCAGCGTGTATTATGCCTGCAACAATTGCTTTGATGAAAGAGTATTTTGAAGGAAAAGAAAGGCAGCGAGCTTTAAGTTATTGGTCGATTGGATCGTGGGGAGGATCAGGAGTTGCGTCATTTGCAGGTGGTGCGATTGCGACTTATTTAGGGTGGAAGTGGATTTTCATTTTCTCGATTATCTTTACGTTACTGGGAATGTGGTTGATTAAAGACACACCTGAAAGTAAAGCGGAATCTACAGGGAAATTTAAATTCGACTATACTGGTTTAGGGATTTTTGTTGTAACGATGTTAGCGTTAAATGTGTTGATTACGTTTGGGTCTGATTTTGGTTGGACGAGTATGTTAACAATTGGTCTTGCAGTAGCAACCGTTATCGGTATCATCGTGTTTGTGAAGGTAGAAAAAAGTAAAGAAATTGTTCTCATTGACTTTTCTTTATTTAAGAATAAGCCGTATTCTGGGGCTACTTTTTCAAACTTTTTGTTAAATGCGATTGCAGGTACTTTAGTTGTTGCAAATACGTATGTTCAGGTAGACAGAGGGTTTAGTTCCTTCCAATCAGGTATGTTATCATTAGGGTATTTAGTTGCTGTACTAGCAATGATTCGTGTCGGAGAGAAAATTTTACAAAGAGCAGGCGCGAAATCACCGATGATTTGGGGAGCGCTTATTACAACTGTTGGTGTTGCAATGATGGGTTTAACATTCTTGCAAGGAATGATTTATACAGTTGTTGTCTTTGTTGGATTTGCTTTATTCGGGTTAGGCTTAGGAATTTATGCCACACCGTCGACAGATACGTCTGTCTCGAATGCACCTTCTAACAAAGTAGGAGAGGCAGCTGGTATATATAAAATGGCAAGTTCCTTAGGTGGAGCATTTGGAGTTGCAATTTCAGCAACTGTTTATAGTACGATTGCAGCAGTGAGTAGCTTGAATACAGCAGCTACTTGGGGGATTATTGTCAATGTCATTTTCGGAGTTCTCTCGATTATTTCGATTGTCTTTATGGTTCCGAATAATGCGGGCAAGGAAAAAACAGTAGCTCAAAAGGCGAAAGCTCTAAATGCAAAACGTAAAGAACCTGAACCGATTCATTAAATTACAGTGAGTTTTAGGAGATGTTCCCATGTTATTAGATGAATTAATGAAAAGGCTAGAAGATAAAAAGGAGAGAATCATTGAGATTCGCCGTTATCTTCATGAACATCCAGAGCTGTCATTTCAAGAGGAAGAAACGGCAAAATATATTAGTGATTTTTATAAAGATGTTCCTGTAGATTCGGTAGAAACGAATTTCGGTGGACAGCGTGGTATTGTGGTAACGATTAAAGGCTCGCAACTAGGAAAAACAATCGCCATTCGAGCAGATTTTGATGCCTTGCCGATTCAAGAGGAAACAGGGCTTCCTTTTGCCTCGAAAAATGAAGGTGTTATGCACGCTTGTGGTCATGATGGTCACACTGCTTATATGTTGGTGTTAGCGGAAACGTTGGCAGAAGTGAAAGATCAAATAAAAGGGACAATTCGTGTCATCCATCAGCCTGCAGAAGAAACACCTCCTGGAGGAGCGCTAGGTATGATCGAAGCAGGTGTCCTGGAGGGTGTCGATGCCATTATTGGGATCCATGTCATGTCAACAATGAAAACGGGACATATTTATTATCGAAGTGGTAATACACAAACGGGAAGATCTTATTTTAAATTAGTTGTACAAGGAAAAGGTGGACATGGGTCATCCCCGCATTTGGCCAATGATGCGATTGTGGCAGCTAGTGCCTTCGTATTAAATGTACAAACCATCGTCAGCAGACGAATAAATCCGTTTGATACAGCATCCATTACCATTGGTAATTTTGATGGTAAGGGAACTTTCAATGTGATCAAAGATGCGGTGACGATTGAAGGGGATGTGCGCACGATGACACCGGAGACGCGCGAACTTGTAGAAAAGCAGATCCAAGCATTTGCTGAAGGATTAGAGACTTCATATGGAGTAGAATCTAAGCTTGAATATAAAAACGATTATCCTGTTCTATATAATGATCCGGATGTAACGGAACAAGTACGGCAAGCTTTAGAGCAAGCATCCATTCCAGATGTGGAGTCAATAATGGAAACACCGCCACAACCACCATCAGAAGATTTTGCTTACTATTTGGAAAAAGTACCAGGATGTTTCTTTTACGTAGGAGCTGCTCCGGAATCAGGAGAGGCCTACCCACACCACCATCCAAAATTTGATATAAATGAAAACAGCCTTATCATCAGCGCGAAAGCAATGGCTGCGGTAGTAGCTTCTTATTGTGGGGAATAGGAAAGGACATAGGAAAGGACATAGGGGCAAAACCCTATGTCCCTTTGACCCCATGTCCCGTTAAAATGAAAATGTGTGGTTGCCGATGATGGTGGAGACGGTTCGGCTTTCTAGGTAGGGGCTGGATGCTTTTTGTGGATTGTAGAAAAATAGTGCTCCGTTGGTTGGATCTTCCCCGTTTATTGCTCTTAATGCAGCTTCTTTATTTTGGGCGTTTGGAGTTGCTACATGAATGATTCCCGTTTGGGCAGGTGTGAATTGATAGTATCCATAGATTTTTTCAAATAAGACTTCCTTAACGGTATTAGGGAATAATGGGCTTTTTACACGATTCATAATGACTGCACCGATTGCTATTTGTCCTTCTAATGGTTCGCCTCTGCCTGCGCTCCATATCATTTTTGCCAACCACTCCACATCTTCTTGATTAATAACAGCAGAAGATGATGTTCCTGTTGCTGGAATCGTTAAATTTTGCCCGATTGTTAACACGTTAGAAGTAAGATTGTTTGTCTGCTTAAGTGCATTAACGGATGTGCCATATCTTGTGGCAATGCTGTATAAAGTATCACCTGATACAACTCGATATGTTGTTTGATTACTTGATTCAGTTGTTGGTGCAGGTGTTGCAGTTCCACTCGTAGGTATTGTTAACTTTTGTCCGATATTAAGTATATTTGATGAAAGGCCATTTGCGTTTTTAATTGCATCAACTGTTGTGTTATGGTTTTTGGCAATGCTGTATAAAGTATCACCAGAAACAACATAGTGCGTCGTTGTTTTGTTCTGTGTAGGTGCAGGAGCGGTCGTCTCATCACCAGAAGAAATCGTTAATGTTTGTCCAATTTGAAGTAAATTGGAAGATAAGTTATTTGCTGATTTTATTGCGTCCACTGTTGTGCCATGACGAGATGCAATGCCGTAAAGAGTATCACTCGAAACTACCCGGTATGTTGTAGTTTGAGTCGGTGTCGATACATTTTCCCCTGGTATGATGATGGTATCTCCGATGTGAATGACATTTGATGTTAATTGATTTGCCTGCTTGATTGCATCCACAGTTGTACCATTCCGTTGGGCAATATTATATAGAGTGTCGCCAGCGGACACGGTATAGGATGAAATAGGTTCGGCTGCTGAAGCCTGAAAGGATGGGAGGCTTGCTAGTCCAATACTAGTTAATAACATAGCACCTGCCATTACTTTAATAGACTTTACCTTCAAGGTAGGAAACATTTTTTTTACAAAACTAACGGCATCCTGTTTAATAGTAGTTTCATTTGTTTTGGATATAGTACCTAGATCATCAGAAAACTCGCTTAAGTTCTGATCCAAGTATAATACGACTTCAATGCCATCTTCTGCCATCTTCGGATTCAATGATTTTATAGTTCATAAAAGGTCTCATGGGAATCACCCTCCATTTACCTTTTACTATCTCCAAATCCGATGTTTTTACAATCAAAAATGATGTTTGTAAAAGTAAAATTGAATCTTTTTTATTGGGAATCCGTATAACAAAATGAGTGGAAGGGGGGATTGAATTGAGAAAGTATATATATCGGGAAATTCAAAAACCACGGCAAATATGGATATGGCTAATCATCATGATTATCGAAGCAATAATGTGGTATGGTTTTATCCAACAAATCGTATTCAGAGTACCGTTTGGTGATAAACCAGCACCAGACCTTATGTTAATCATCATTTGGCTCATATTTGGTATTGTGTTTCCACTTGTACTAATTTTTTATATAAAACTAATTGTTGAAGTACGAAAAGATGGAATTTATTTGCGCTTTTTACCATTTCATCTTCATTATCGAGTATTTTTGTTCGATGAAATAGACGATTATGAGGTTAGTGAATATCGCGCAATGGATTTCGGCGGCTATGGAATACGTGAAAATTTTAAAGGTGAAAAAGCATATAGTATGGAAGGGAAAAAAGCGGTAAGATTGCTTTTGAAAAATAATAAGAAAATCGTTATAGGTAGTCAAAAGTCAGATGAATTAGTAAATGCAATTGATTCGGTCACAAAAGGAGGTTAATCATTGTGGATAAGAAAATAAAAGCGGCAGCAGGTGCTTTATTCGGTGCAGCAGTTGGAGCGATATTGGGGATAATCGCGTATAACAACCATTGGCTAGGGTGATGCTTCCACCAAAGTTCTCGTACATACAAATAAAATCAATATATATTGAAGGGTCTATCGTTTTCATGACAGTTTCTTTTTTTCATCTATAAGATGTACCATTTCAAGGATAAATAAAAAGTATTAATGGAAGAATAAAGGCAAATATCCAGTTCAAGTGCCAGTTAAGACATCTGTGCAAATTTAACATAAATGGAGTAGGCAAATGCACCGAACATATTATTTCCTTTTGTTATCTTCCTTTTTCATTATATTACTAACAGGTTGTCAACAAAATCAGGACAAAGCGATACATGAAGGCAAAGTAAGCATTCAGCCAAATGAAGAAATAGTTCGTCTATCTGGATATTGGAATTTTTATCGAGAACACTTATTAGGACCTATGGATTCAACCAATCATCTTTCTGTTGATCAAATAAAAGTCCCTGGTTACTGGGATAGTGATACGGAATATGGAACAATTGAATTAGTTATGCAGTTTTCCGAAAGGGACATCGGAGAACCGAAAGCTATTTATATTCCTCAAGTTTTCAGTGCATATAAACTATGGGTGAACGATGAACTCATGGTTGAGAATGGGAAGGTGGCAACTTCAAAAAAAGAGTCCATTCCTAGAGGGATCCCCAAGCGAATATACTTTAATGTTTCTCAAGAAAAAATGATATTACGAATGCAAGTTTCTAATTTTTATTATCGTCAACCTGGTATTTTAGGAAAGGTTTATGTTGGTAATCCAACCGCTATTGAAAAGAAATGGATAGGAAGTACTATTCAAGAGTGGTTTAGCATTGGTGCATTTATCATATTTGGTATTAATCATATGTTGATTTTTATCAATAGAAAAAAGGAACGTTTGTCATTATTTTTTGCGTTATTTTGCATCCTTTATGGAATTAGAATGTTATTGATTGGTCAAGCATCGATTTTCTATTTCTTTCCGGATTTCAGTATGATTTTCGTATTAAAATTAAATTACATTTGCATTTTTGTTTGTTTATTACTATTTATTAAATATTTTTATTTAATGATTACTACTGGGAAAAGTAACTTCATCGTAAATTTTGTCATCATTACATCTCTTCTTTGTATTGTTCTGATTATCCTATCTGATCCTAAGTTTTTTACAAATTTACATATTGTATTATATTTCTTATTCTTCATTACATTTTCATACCTTTTGTTTTTGATTATGAAAGGTATAAAGAAAAAGCAAGTCGGTATTAATATTGTTGTTTTTGCCCTAATAGTATTAATTGCTACCATTATCAATGACCTTGCGTATGATGCGCAAATTTTGAAAACAATTGTCTTAACTCCATATGGGCTTCTTCTATTTATTGGAGCACAATCGTTTATGATTTCTAAACGGTTTGCAGGCTCATTCTCTGAAATTGAATTTCTTTCTAAGGAACTTGAAAACACACAAAGAGAGTTATTATTTACACTTGGGGAAATTACAGAAACTCGTTCCAAGGAAACGGGGAATCATGTAAAAAGGGTAGCAAAATACTCCTATTTGTTAGCATTGAAATATGGCTTGTCTAAAAAAGAAGCTGAATTAATTAAAGCAGCGTCTACATTACATGATGTGGGGAAAATCGGCATCCCTGATTCGATATTAAACAAACCTGGAAAATTAACGGAAGATGAATATGGAGTGATAAAAAAACATACAACGATCGGACATCAAATGTTGAAGCACACAAATGGAAGTTTATTAAAAGCATGTGCTTTGATTGCTTTAACTCATCATGAAAAATATGATGGCAGCGGTTATCCAAAGGGATTGAAAGGAGAAGATATCCCCTTGTATGGAAGAATTGTAGCTATTTCGGATGTCTTTGACGCGCTAAGTACAGACAGAATTTATAAAAAAGCATGGAAGATGGAGGATATACTGGCATACTTCCAATTAGAAAAGGGGAAACACTTTGACCCGAGGTTAGTCGATATATTTTTAGACAATGTAAAAGAATTTATTAAAATTAAGGATGCTTTTAAAGATAAAGGGAGGTAACAAGTATAATACTTGTTGCCTTTTCTAATTGTAAACATATTGATGTAAGTGGGGGCGTATTCTAAAAATTTGAAATATATATTGAAATTATGGAGGTATCTGTTAATATATAGTAAATCTACGCTATTGAAACTAAGAAGACTACTTTACCCGACTATCACGAATATCTAAGTCATAAAAACTATATAATATGCGTTTATGTAGAATCTACATCTTACTGCCCGACTAGTGAGAAGTAGATTCTATAAATTTTTAGTATGGAACCAAGATGTAGTTAAAGAGAAAAAGGGGAAAGAAAAATGACCAATACCAAATATTTCGACTTACTTGCTCAAAAATATGATTCTGAGGAAAAGGTAGCGACTGAAATTATTAACTTAGAAGCAATTTTAAATTTACCAAAGGGAACAGAGCATTTTGTTAGTGACTTACATGGGGAATTTCAGGCTTTTCAGCATGTGTTACGGAATGGTTCAGGTAAAGTCAAAGAAAAAATTCGTGATCTTTTCATAGATGTTTTATCAGAGAGTGAAATAAATGAATTAGCGACTCTTGTTTATTACCCAGAGGAAAAACTGCAATTAATAAAGAATAATTTTCTATCAGAGCAGGAATTGTCAGATTGGTATACCGACATAATAGCGCACCTGATTAAGCTGATTTCGTATGCATCTTCAAAATATACACGTTCTAAACTAAGAAAGGCCTTGCCGAAACAGTTTGTATACATTATTGAGGAATTGCTTTACAAAACAGATGAATTTACAAATAAAAAACATTACTATACAAAAATCGTTCAGCAAATCATTTCGCTCAGACAAGCGGATAAGCTTATCATTGGCCTTGCATATACAACGCAAAGATTAGTTGTGGACCATCTACATGTCGTTGGTGATATTTATGACCGTGGTCCCGATCCTGATAAGATTATGGATACCCTCATCCGTTATCATTCTGTTGATATTCAGTGGGGAAACCATGATGTACTGTGGATAGGCGCATTTGCCGGGTCTAAGGTTTGTCTCGCTAACATCATTCGCATCTGTGCCCGTTATAATAATTTGGATATTATTGAAGACGTATATGGAATCAATTTACGGCCGCTACTTAACCTTGCAGAGAAGTATTATGAGGATAATCCCGCATTTCGTCCGAAGCAACATTCTGGTAAAAAGTTGACAGATCATGAAGAATTACAAATTACGAAGATCCACCAAGCAATTGCAATAATTCAATTTAAACTAGAAATACCAATTATCAAAAGGCGACCATATTTTAAT
Source organism: Paenibacillus bovis (assembly GCA_007679095.1). Lineage (GTDB taxonomy): Bacteria > Bacillota > Bacilli > Bacillales > Bacillaceae_C > Lederbergia > Lederbergia graminis. The sequence goes on along the minus strand of VEFU01000017.1, from coordinate 17,497 downwards.
ATGATGGAGAGACTGTTACTAGAAAAGATAGATTATAAGAAGAATGAAGTTACGATTCATGGGAAGACATATCAATTAAAAAATACTTGTTTTATGACGGTAAATCAGGAGAAACCGGAACAATTAACAACCGAAGAAGAGCAAGTAATAGAGAAACTTTTATTTTCCGTCCAACATTCGGAAAAACTAGCGAGGCATATGAACTTCCTTATGAATAATGGTAGTCTGTATTTGCGCTATAACGGAAATTTACTATTACATGGTTGCATACCTATCGATAAAAATGGAAACATGGAGAAAATGGTAATTGAAGATAAAGCATATGCAGGTCGAGAATTATTAGATGTTTTTGAACAATATTTACGCCATAGCTTTGCTCATCCAGAACAAACGGAAGACTTGGCTACTGACATGGTTTGGTATTTGTGGACAGGAGAATTCTCATCGCTGTTTGGAAAAAGGGAAATGACCACTTTTGAAAGATATTTTATTGAAGATAAGGAAGCACATAAAGAGATAAAAAATCCATACTATTATTTACGCGAAAATGAGGAGATTTGCAAGGAGATTTTACGAGAGTTTTCCTTAGATCCGGAACAAGGACGAATTATTAATGGCCATACCCCTGTGAAGGAGATTGCCGGAGAAAATCCAATTAAGGCTAATGGAAAAATGATCGTCATTGATGGCGGATTTTCTAAAGCATATCAGTCCACAACAGGAATTGCCGGTTATACACTTTTATATAACTCATATGGTATGCAACTCGTTGCTCACAAAAAATTCACATCCAAACAAGACGTCTTATTAAACGGTACTGACGTCTTATCGGTAAAAAGATTAGTAGACAAAGAACTTGAAAGAAAAAAAGTCCTAGAAACGAACATTGGCGAAAAACTACTCCAAGAAATCCAAATCCTCAAGAGCTTGCTTGAATATAGCTATATGAAATAGCTCTGTTAAACTCTGTTGTTGATTTTCGCTCCTGTACACTCGCTTTCCGCGGGCACGGCCTCAGCTAACTTGGCAAAGAAAACCGCTTTGCCAAGTGGATCTTCGGCTCGTGCTGTTCCCGCAGGAGTCTCGTGTACATCCGCTATAATCAACTAAGTTATTAACAACAATGAACTTTAACAGCGCCATATGAAATAAGGGGATTCCCCCATAAAAAAGGGTATCTGCACAGTACGATGGGTTTTACTATCCAAATGGTGCTCAGATGCCTTTTTTAGTTTTTATAAGTTATTTTCATGAAAATGGAACCCTATTGTATCACCCTAAATATTTCCAATTAATATGTACAATTTATTAAGTTTGTACAGTATTTGGCGTAAATCGGGTTATATGTAAGAATACATGGTTGTATTTTCCGCTCAGCTGGAATCACCACGTTCTAGCGAGAATAATCCATGATTCTCCCGTGTGCTCCAGATCTTTTTTTGCGCTACACTTATAAAGTGTTAAAAATTCCTAATAAGATAACCTTTTCAATCTCGTTAGTTTAGTAGATTGTATTACCCCTTCTGGTTTCTTTATTAGGTGAATAATTAAGTTCAGTAAAAACTTTTTATTTGGGTTGTCTACTATTGCTTCAAAAAAAAATCCTCGAATCTCTTAATTGGTTTTGCATGAAAATGTATTCTCCAATCGAAGTAAACCCTCTCTGAACAAATCTAAAATGGGAGTTGTCAATTTAATATGAAAAAAGCTACACTTGTTTTTTACGTTTCGTTAGCGATCGTAGCAGGCTTAGTGCTAATGGGAATTGCTATGCCTTCTTCGCTAGAAAGGATTACTAGTGTTGCACAAAGCTTTATTACCAATTCATTTGGATGGTATTACTTAGTGTTAATTATGGTATTTGTCGTTGCCTGTGTGTATTTATTTGTCAGCCCAATAGGACGGATAAAGCTAGGTAAACAAGATGCAAAACCAGAATTCTCACGTCCAACATGGATTGCGATGTTATTTAGTGCTGGTATGGGAATTGGATTAATATTTTATGGTGCATATGAACCGCTTAGTCATTATGCTGTAAGTTCTCCAACTGGCGAGCTCGGAACGAATCAAGGTGTGAAGGATGCGTTAAGGTATACATTCTTCCATTATGGTATTCACGGATGGGCAATATATGGTGTCATTGGTTTAGTACTTGCGTATTTCACTTTTAGAAAAGGTGAATTAAGTTTAATAAGTAGAACATTAAGACCAATTATCGGAAAACATGCAGATGGATTAGTTGGTAAAATCATTGACGTTGTTGCCGTCGTTTCTACTGTTCTAGGTGTTGCGACATCACTTGGCTTCGGAGCGATGCAAATAAATGGGGGACTTTCTTATTTATTTGATGTGCCGAGTAATTTCACGATTCAAGCAATCATTATTTTTGTAGTTACTGTGTTATTCATGATTTCTGCGCTAACTGGATTAAGCAAAGGGATTAAAATCTTGAGTAACGTGAATATGGGCCTTGCTGCTGTTCTTTTCTTAGCTGTATTTCTTCTGGGATCGTCAGTATTCACATTAAATTTATTTACTGATTCTTTAGGGGGGTATTTCCAAAACTTTATTAATATGGGATTACGAATCGCACCGCTTAATGAAGAAATTCGTGGCTGGATTAATGACTGGACGATTTTCTATTGGGCATGGTGGATAGCTTGGGCACCGTTTGTTGGTGTATTTATCGCTAGGGTATCAAAAGGAAGAACAATTAGAGAATTTGTTTTTTGTGTATTAGTTGTTCCGTCGATTATCGCGTTTTTATGGTTCACAAACTTTGGAAGTGCTGCAATTACAACCGAAATGGCTGGTGCAATCTCACTGTCATCGTTGGCACCTGAAGAAACATTATTTGGTGTGTTTGAAACCTTTCCATTTAGTATGGCGTTATCGATTCTAGCGATGATATTAATTGGTACATTTTTCATCACATCAGCTGACTCAGGTACGTTTGTGTTAGGGATGATGACGGCAAATGGAACGCTAAACCCTAGTAATAAAATTAAAGTTATTTGGGGTGTACTACTTTCATTAACTTCTGCAGCATTGCTGTATTCAGGAGGATTACAGGCTCTCCAAAATACAATGATCATAGCCGCTTTACCATTCTCGGTTATTATGATCATTATGTTAGCAAGTCTCTTTAAAGCATTAAATAAAGAAGCGAAAGAACTGGGAATTGGACAAATAAAAATGAAGGAAAGTAAGAAACCAATGCCTAACAGAAGTGAAGAAAAAACTTCAAAGGCTGTATAAATGAAATAGAAAAAAAGAAAGCCTTGTATTACCTAAGTTGATACAAGGCTTTTTTCTTTCAAAGGAGTAAGGGGATTGAGGGAATTAATATTGGGTATTTCAGAAAAAATATTGTCATGTTTCGATAGTGGAAGTTAGGGTATAAGTTTCACAATAACAATAACACGACACTTATCTAAACTTAATAAACTGATTATTTTATATTCATACATTATTCGGAGTATATAAGGAGATTATTGAGAATGCATAGTTATATACTCACCTAAGAGGAAATAATCCGATTATAGTCTAGATAATGCTAAAATATCGAGTGTGCTTTCTAGCTTATAGTTCGCTAGACTAATAAGTGTTACAAAATAACTAGTAATCTAGCCTTCTCTATATCCTGTGAAAAATCATCCCACGCACTCATATTAGTAGAAATTCCTCGTGAATACTTTTGCTATGTGAAAAAAGTTATTTGTAACAATTATTGGGTGAACGATATTTGCTTCAAAAAAATCCTCTTATTTTGGTTTTGCATTTTTATGTATTCTCCATTCGAAGTAAAACCCGCTTTATTCAAATCTTAATTGGGAGTTGTCAATTTAATATGAAAAAAGCTTCACTTGTTTTTTATGTTTCGTTAGCGATTGTGGGAAGTTTAGTATTGATGGGGATTGTCATGCCTACAACGTTAGAAAAGGTTACTAGTGTAGCACAAAATTTTATTACGAATTCATTTGGTTGGTATTATTTAGTGCTAGTTATGGTATTTGTTGTTGCGTGCGCTTACTTATTTGTTAGTCCTTTAGGTCGAATAAAACTTGGTAAACAGGAGGATGAACCAGAGTTTTCAAAGCCGACTTGGCTTGCGATGCTTTTTAGTGCAGGTGTGGGAATTAGCTTAATTTTTTATGGCACATATGAACCACTTAGTCACTACGCAATTAGTTCACCAACAGGAGAACTTGGTACTGACCAAGGGATGAAGGATGCGTTAAGATTTACATTCTTTCATTATGGGATCCATGGATGGGCAGTGTATGGAGTTGTATCTTTAGTGCTAGCCTACTTTGCATTTAGAAAAGGGGAACTAACGTTAATTAGTAGGACACTAAGACCGATTATTGGGAAGCATGCAGATGGATTGGTGGGTAAGGTAATTGATATTATTGCTGTGGTTTCCACTGTTTTAGGGGTTGCGACATCACTCGGATTTGGTGCCATGCAAATTAACGGTGGATTATCCTACTTGTTTGGTATACCTAGTAATTTTACTATTCAATCCATTATTATTTTTGTCGTTACAATCTTATTTATGATTTCTGCATTAACCGGTTTGAGCAAAGGGATTAAAATCTTGAGTAATCTTAATATGGGCCTTGCTGCTGCTCTTTTCTTAATTGTATTCCTTTTAGGATCAACCGTTTTTACTTTAAATCTTTTTGTTGATTCCGTCGGAGCCTATTTACAAAACTTTATTAACATGGGCTTTAGAATATCTCCGCTTAATGAAGATTCACGAAGTTGGATAAATGGTTGGACGTTATTTTATTGGGCATGGTGGATCTCTTGGGCTCCATTTGTCGGAGTTTTTATCGCGAGAGTATCAAAGGGAAGAACTATACGTGAATTCGTGCTGTATGTTCTATTAATTCCAACACTAATTGCTATTGTGTGGTTTACGAATTTTGGAAGTGCAGCTTTCATAACGGAAATGGGAGGAGGAGCTTCTCTAACATCCTTGCTGCCGGAGGAGACATTGTTTGGTGTATTTGAAAGTTTTCCATTTAGTATGGCTTTATCGATATTAGCGATTATATTAATTGGAACGTTCTTTATTACATCGGCTGACTCCGGGACATTTGTTTTAGGGATGATGACGGCAAACGGCACACAAAACCCAAGTAATAAAATTAAAGTGGTATGGGGAGTATTTCTAGCCTTAACTGCTTTTGCACTACTTTATACTGGTGGATTACAAGCATTACAAAATACGATGATAATAGGTGCGTTACCGTTCTCTGTTATTATGCTACTCATGTTATGGAGCTTATTTAAATCGTTAAATGAAGAAGCGAAAGAATTTGGAATCGGTCAATTTAAGGTAATTGAAAATAAGAAAACAGCTAATAAACACAAAAAAGATACAAAAGCTGTATAAATGCGAAGTAAAACCCGATGCTATGGATTTTTTCACAGCATCGGGTGTTTTTTCTATTAGCGGTGTTGATCAACGAGAATTTGATTGCCATCAGGATCTTCTAGTGTAAAGTAAGCTGGACCTTCTGTTTCTTCATTTGCTTCGGTTGTTAACTTAATTCCACTTGCTTTCAATTGCTTTTGTAATTCACGGACATCCGTAAAGCTTTCGATATTTTCAGCGTTTTCATTCCAACCTGGATTAAAGGTTAAAATATTATTATCGAACATTCCTTGAAAAAGTCCGATAATACAATTTTCATTCTTTAAAATCAGCCAATTTTGTGAGATGTCTCCACCTAATTCCACAAAGCCGAGCTTAGAATAAAATTCTTTTGATTTGTGAATGTCTTTTACATTTAAGCTAACGGAAAATGCTCCTAATTTCATCAAATAACTTCCTTTCTATGTATGTCATTAGTATATAGGAGTGCTGTGGAAAAGAACAAGGGGAAGTGGATCCCCTTGCCGTGTTAGTATTTTGATAATTCTTCTTTTAGTTTTTCGATTTCTGATCCAAGTTCCTTCATCACATCTGTTTCGATTTGATTTAATATTGTCTTCGAATCAATATTATTATTGATAGATTCATTGAGACTATCGATGAAAATCGTCCATGCACTACCATCTAGTGGTGTCATACGTTTTACAGGTATATTACCTTCTAATGAACTATAAAGTTTATAATCTTGCTGACCACCTAAGTATTCATTTGTGAGCTCTTGATACCAAGGTAAAGCGGTAATATGAGTATAGGAAGGTTGGACAGAATGCTCCACAAATACTTTCCACGCTTCTTCTGATAGCGTCATCCACTGTACGAAAGCCCATGCTAATTCTTTATTGTTTCCTTGTGCAGGGATAACGAAGGATGAACCGCCAAGTCCAGCATTTACATCTAAAGGAAGTCTAGTTGCGCGCCATTGTCCAGATTGTTCTGGCAAAACATTTGCTAACTCACGTGCTAAGAAACTACCACCAGCAAGTGATGCAATCTTACCTTGCATCATTAATTGTCTACCTTCATCTGAGCATAGACCACATATTTGTGGAGCCCATCCAAGTTGAATACCGCTTTTTACTAGATCAAATAGTTCTGCCATGCGATCCGTATTTCTTGTCCAATTATAATCGGAGTCAAAATATCCGAGAGAATCACCATATTGAACGGCTGGTAAATCACGCCAATCCCACATATAAATATCATTTGCTGCTAATGTTTGGGCTGCATCTAATACATTCTCTTCGCTTTGAAGAAATTCTCCTAACTCTTCTGGGTCACTAGGTAATCCCATTTGCTCGTAAATATCTTCCCGATAATAGAATATTCCAGGTGTGACATCCCAAGGCATCCCTAAAAGTCTTTTTCCATCAACAGAGTGCCAGCGCTCCCAGTTGTAGTCAGTTAAATACTCTTTGTATTGACCTGCGTTGTATGGAGGTTGAAGTAAGTCTTCCAGTAAGTCATTGGTGGAAAATCTCGCAAATGATCCTTGCTCTACTTGCGACACATCGGGTGCACCTGTACCTGCTGCTAACGTAGTTTGTAATTGATTCTCAAGTCCTTCCATCCCGACTACCTTAACTTTTATATTTGGATAATCCTTATTAAAGCCTTTTACAATATCGATATAGATATCAGGAGTAAAGGTCCAGAAGGTAATTTCTCCTTCAAGACTTGCGTCAATTTCAAATAACCTCTCATTTTCCTTTTCTTTTTCTCCATTGTTATTGTTATCACCTGTACTAGCTCCTTTATTGGAACAGGCAGCAAATAGAATTACAAAAAATAACATCATCACCATAAACGAATACTTCTTTTTCATTAGTATGCCCCCTCAGCATTTTTTCAGCGTGGATTTTTCATGACTGACAAGATGGTAGTGCGCATGATATCTTTCTTGAACTAGGTTCCTTTCTATTCCATTCACCTCCTGTTGGTCAAGCTATATTTCAAGGGATTAATGGTAATCCCGTTGATGGGGTAGAACATTACAAGAATTCTAAGCAGTACACGTTTTTGTGAAAACGCTTTAATAATTGGGTAAGATTTATTCTGCTATTGCTAGAGTAAATTCATGAAGATGTTTCTGGGTGGAGGATAACTGTAGATGAAATATGAAACAATGTATCTATTTGTCATAACTTATATTATTATAGCAATCAATTCATTTGAGTCAATATGATTTAGTGGATTGGGAGTAAAGTTAGGTACTATTGCTTATAAGGGTGTTGAGTGTAAAGGAGTATTTACCTTCTTTTGTGTATTTGATATAACAATTATAACATTGGGAGGGTGTGATATTTTATTGGTGATTCCTAACAAAATCTTAACAATTCTTTACAAATCATTTAATTGTGATTAATGTTTTGTCGCTAAGATGAATGAGGATGAATGTGTACGCTAGGGGGGATGTGCATTTATAGATGATGCTCCTATTAGATTAGATTTGATTCATTAAATAATAGGTTTAGGGAGGGGAAATGGTTGAGAAAAAAGAGATTAATGACTGCTGTTAATCTAGGTGTTGTTTTGATTCTATTAGTTAGTCTATTTTCTACTATTCGAATGGATAGAGCAACTGCAAGTAGTAGTACATCTCAGGATGCTTGGAATGGACATGGATTACTAGCGGAGTTTTACACGAATACAGGTGATGGTGATTTTGAAAAAGTAGAATGGAAGTCATCTGCGGTTGTTCCGAATGTTGAATTTAGTAATTTAGACCCTATTTTGCAAACTCACACAGGGCAATCAGATGATGCGAATATCTATTTCTCGGGTCAAATAAGTCCAAAAACATCGGAAGATTATACTTTCTACATGATTGGGGATAATGGTTTTCGCTTATGGATAGATAATCAACTTGTAATTGATTATTGGGTAAATGATTGGGATAAGGAACAAACGAGTGACCCTATCCATTTAGAAGCGGGGAAGAAATACGATGTAAAGATTGAATACTTTGAAGACTTCGGCGGTTCTAATCTTTATTTACGTTGGTCAAGTCCAAGTGTAAAGAAGGAGATTGTACCAGAAACAGCTTTTACGTTACCGAGCGATTATACAGGGCCAGTACAAGGTACCATCACTTCGAAAGGGAATGAAATCGAGCTTCATTTTCAAGAAGAATTGGATAGACTACCAGTGGATATAGCTTCTAATTTTTCCATAAAAGCAGATAACAATGCGTTAAAAGTGGAAGCGATAGAATTACATAAAGACAATTCTTCAATCGTAAATATTCAGTTGGAGAAGTCGGTTCGTCCGGAAACAGCAGTTCATGTTGAATATGATGGTAACAATCAGCTAACAACTAAAAATGGTCAAGAGATTGCTAGATTTAAGTTTACTCCTGAGAATAAATCGGAGTTTATTGATTATTCACCGATGGCGATTGCGATGACATTTTACGGTGATCCGAAAACACAGCGTGCTTTTGCATGGTATACAAACCATGAGTTTCCGGAGAATGCACCAGAAAATGTGCTAGATAGTATTGTCGAAATTGTTCCTGCAGGAGCTAGTTTTGAATCTGATGCAGTCATTCGCTTTGAAGGTGAATCACAAGTTCTTAATTTACGAATTACGAATTCCACAAATGGTACATTTGCTAGCCATAAAGTACTTGCAACTGGATTAATGCCTGGTACGGCTTATGAGTATAGAGTTGGATCTGACGGTAACTGGAGTGAAGTCGGGGCTTTCACTACAGAAGCGGAAGATGAAATAGAATATGAATTTTTATATATGACAGATTCACAAGGTGCTAATACAAAAGATTATGAGGTTTGGGCAGATACGCTTAGACAAGGTATTCATGCTTTTCCTGATTCTAAATTCCTCGTGATGAGTGGAGACATGGTGGATGCAGGTGCACTGGAGTATCAATGGCTGGACTTCTTTGGAAAACCGCAGGAACAATTAATGAAATTACCGATAATGGCAGCTGTTGGAAACCATGAAGGTCCATACAATGATAACTATTACTATCATTTCCACTACCCAAATGATTCAATTGATAATCCATTACCTCCTGGAAGTGTGTATTCATACGACTATGGGGATGCTCATTTTATGATTATTAATACGATGGATATGGGATGGGATGATCGTCAAAGAGAATCATTCGGTCAACAAATTGAATGGTTGAAGCGAGAAGTAGCAGAAACAGATAAGAAATGGAAAATAGTTGCATTCCATAAAGCAATTTATTCTGTCGGTGGACATGCAGTAGACTCCGATATTTTAGAATTACGTGAGATGCTGTATCCAGTTTTTGATGAGCTAGGTATTGATGTTGTGTTACAAGGACACGATCATTCTTTCATGCGCTCCTATCAAATGTATGATGATAAGCCAATAAAAGATGTGACGACGGATGGAAAAGGAAGAGTTATTAATCCAGATGGAACGATGTATATCGTCAACAATTCAGCAGGTACGAAGTATTACGATGTAAGAGAAGATGTGGATAAATATTATGCAGCAAAGTTTGAACAACCACGTCAACCAATTTATTCCGGAATTACCATGACAGAAAATAGCTTAACGATTGAATCGTTCAAATCTGGTGAGGATCAACCTTTTGATACGTATACGATTGTGAGAGATGACAACAAGCCGAATAAAGTCGAGCAGCTATCTGCAGTTCAGAGAGGGAAGCTCGGAATTGAATTGTCATGGAAGGCTCCAGAGAACAAAGATGAAAAAGATCCTATTCGAGGGTTCCGTATTTTTGAGAAAAATGGACGCTTAGGGAAGAATTGGAGCACGTATATCCCTGTAGAAGAAGGAAAAGAGTTGTATCAATACGTAGTGAAAGAAGCGAAAAGTAACGAACAATATGAATTTGCTGTAACTGCAGTAGATAAGAGAGATAATTCAGCACCAAGCTATGTAAGCACAGATTCTATTAAAATAGCAGCGCCTACAAATCCTGTTGTAGATGATGGCTTTAATACATTTGCATGGACAAATGTCCCTGGCTATGAGGAGTTATCTAATTACGAATATAGTATCGATGGGGGCAAGACTTGGAATCCAGTTACAGCTAATCCACAGCCGGTTGGAGATAAGGATATTCCTAAAGGAGATGTGCAAGTACGTGTGATAGCGAATGGAGAAACAGGTCAAGAAGCTGGCTTACCATTAATTGCTACGGAAGCTTTTACGGTTAATAGTGTAAAAGAAACATTCGCATTAGATGGACAGCTGGAGCGGGTGGATGATCAGTTAATGGTGAATATCGAAATAGATCAGCAAGCAAACTACGGTGATAATGCTTATGTAGTGATCGAGCTATTCGATGGTAATACGCCTGTGATAATCAATGCTATTCCAATTACACAAAAGAATGTAGATATTTCTCAGTATTACAATGATTTAGATGAAAATCACTTTGTAAAAATATTTGTAGTGAATGAGTTTACGAGTGAACTAGAAATTCCAGTTCCATTGGCGAAACCAATAGAATTGAAGTAAACAAGTGGGATCAAGCAAGTTGGATACTAGGAGGGGTAATAGCATAATGAGGAAAAAAATAACCTCAATTTTTATGATAGCTTTAATTCTATTCACTATTTTTCCGCCAATGCCTTTCTTATCAACAGCGAATGCAGATGGTGTCGTTGCAACAAAGACAAAAAATGTTGCTTTAGGGGCTACAGCTACAGCAAGTGGCGTATGTAATGATAACGAAAAAGCAGCATTCGCGATTGATGGCAAGACGGATACGAAGTGGTGTGATAATTCTAGCTCAGCGAAAAAATGGTTGGAGCTTGATTTAGGTAAGGTATATCACATCAATCAATGGGTTGTACAAAACGCTGCAATTGGTGAAAAAAATAACGCTCCGTTCTGGAATACCCATACATTTCGTCTCCAAAAAAGTGAGGATGGTAAGGAATGGGTCGATGTCGACGTAGTCAAAAATAATGTACAAACAATCGTTGACAGTTATGTACCGGCATTCAAAGCTCGTTACGTAAGATTATATATTGATAAAGCTGCTACAAATGGAAATGTAGCTCGGATTTATGAGTTTGAAGTGTATGGGACAGAAGCGGATGAAACACCAGCTTATCCTGTCATTAATAAACAACCAGTAGAGTATGTAGATCCTTTTATCAATACGTTAGGAGATAATGGGCAAACAAATCCAGGTCCAAAAACACCGTTTGGTCTTGTAGCGTTAGGTCCGGACTCGGATGGTGGTGCTTTTAGTGGCTACTATTACGAAGATAAACATTTAAAGGGATTTTCTCACCTGCGTTTTAGTGGTGTTGGCTGTAGTGGTGCAGGTGGAAATATCTTGATGATGCCCCAAGTTGATGACTTTACAAATGACAGTAATGTGTACAAGCAAAAATACAACAAACAAAGTGAGACAGCATCACCTGGTTTCTATTCTGTTGAACTTGATTCCGGAATTAAGGTTGATCTAACTGCTTCAGACAATGTCGGTTTCCACCGATATACATTTCCTGATTCTGAAAAAGATGGTTCTGTCTTGATTGATCTATCTAACTCCTATGCAGGAATGATAGATGCGAGTTTGAAGGTAGAAAATAACAACGAGATTTCTGGAATGATTAAGTCTCGTAATGTATGTGGTCATGGTCATTACACGATGTATTATTCCATCCAATTTGATCACGATTTTGATTCCTTTACTACTTGGAAAGATGGAGAAGTAGGGGAGGTAGCAGAACGTACAGGTGCAAACAGTGGTGCTTGGGTGAACTTCAACACTACAGATAAAAAGGTAATTCAAGCGAAAGTTGGTCTTTCTACCATAAGTGTAGAAGAGGCAAAGTATGAGCGTGATCACGATATTACAGGTTGGGATTTTGATAAACAACATAAAGAAGCTCGAAATACATGGAGTGAGTTACTCGGGAAAGTAGAAATTAAAGATACAGATGAAGAAAATAAAACGATTTTCTATACACAACTATATCATTCATTTTTACATCCGAATAATGTAACAAGTTCAAAGGGAATGTTCCGTGCTGCAAGAGATGAGAATACGGTTAGACATACGTCCGAAATTGGAGAGGATTTCGAATACTATAATGGCTGGTCAACATGGGATGATTTCCGTAAGTATTCATTGTATTCATTGCTCACTCCGCAAGAATTTGAAAATATGGCGAAATCGATGATGGATGTATATAAGACAAGAGGTTCTTATGTACAGTGGGGGAGTGGTTATTGGCCAAGCCCAACAGTTCGGAATGAATTTAATGGTGCTGTCATTCTCGATGCCTATACGAAAGGTTTTGATTTTTCAAAATCAGAGATTCAGACGGCGCTTTTAGGAATGGCAGTAGATACAGACAATTATTCTGTAGACAATAACCAAATTTCCGGAAAGTTAGAAAGAGCATACAGTGCTTATTATCCAATGAAACTAGCACAATTAATTGGAGATCAAGCAACGTATGAAAAATATAAGGAAATTGCTTTATCTTATAAAGAGCTTTGGAATGCAGAGCAAGTAGATGAAAGTGGCAATGAACGTGGTTTCTTTACCCCAAATGCGAAAACCGTTAATAAGGGAGATATAACTCAAGTTAATAAGTATGCATATCAAGGAAACTTGTGGACGTATCGCTGGTTTGTACCTCATGATATACATGGGCTGGCAAATTTAATTGGTGGTAAACGAGAAATGGCAAAGGATTTACAATATTTCTTTGCTATTGATGAATATATGGCAATTAACGAACCTGATATTCATGTGCCATATTTATTTAATTACCTAAGAATGCCGTATTTAACCCAGTATTATGCTAGAGAATTTACGACAGAAGTAGTAACGCAGAAATATCATAACCATGGACTATATGCGTATCCAATTAAGTCCCGTGTATACAGGGCAGATCCTGAAGGATACTTACCATCGATGGATGATGATGCGGGAGCAATGTCATCTTGGTTCGTATATAGCGCAATGGGCTTATTCCCAGGAAATCCGGGAGATCCTTATTATTTAATTGGTTCCCCGATTTTCTCTGAAGTGAAGCTACATTTAGATGGTGGAAAGACGTTTACGATTAAGGCAAATAATGTTTCAAGCGAAAATCGTTTTATTCAATCCGGAAAGTTAAATGGAAAATCATTTGATCAGCCATGGATTAGTTATGAGGACATCATGGCAGGTGGCGTATTAGAATTTGAAATGGGAGCAGAACCGAATTATGAGTGGGGAGCTAGTTCAAATGCGATACCACCAACTACCGATTTTACGGCGGAAATTGATAACACCGTTGTTCGGAACGATCTAATTGCACTTGAGGATAACTGGAAGTACTTTGACCAAGGGAAATACCCAGGAGCTAATTGGACAAGTCTGGAGTTTGACGATAGCAATTGGGAAAGTGGTCAAGCAATGCTTGGATATGGAAACAGTGGCAGTCTAAACACAGAAGTTAGTTTTGGACCTGATAGCCGTAACAAATATCCAACGACATATTTCCGTAAGTCATTCGAAGTGACAAATGCAGATGATATATCAGGGCTAGAGGCAAAAATCATCCGTGATGATGGAGCGGTAGTATATTTAAACGGTCATGAAATTATCCGGACAAACATGCCAGATGGGAAAATAGACTATGACACATATGCGAATGTTACGGTAAATAATGAACGAGACTTAAATAATTATTTGATTGACCCAGCTTATTTGGTGGAAGGGGAAAATATTTTAGCCGTTGAAGTTCATCAAGCGAATGGAACGAGCTCGGATATCGCATTTGATTTCAGTCTAGAAGCGGTAAAACCAATGGAAGCCCCTAATAAGCCAACAAATCCTGTTGTCGATGATGAAGCAAATACTTTTGGTTGGACATTTGTTCCTGGATTCGATCAAGCATCGGACTATGAATTCAGTACTGATGGTGGGCTTACATGGAAACAAGTAACATCTAATCCACAAACAGTTGGTCCAATTGCTTATGATGAAGGACAAGTACAAGTGAGAGTGAAAGCAAATCCTGACAAAAATCAAACTTATAGTGAAGCATTGCTTGCAAATGCAGCCTATACATCTGATGAAAAATGGGAAGTGTATGACCTTAACGTTGAGTTGGAACGTAAAGGCAATCTCCAAGTGAATGTAAAAGGAAACATGAAAGTTCATTATGAAGAAGATGCGTATGTTGTCTTCCAATTGATGGATGAAAATCAAAAACCAATGTTGACAAATGCTGTACCTGTTGAAAATGGAGATTTTGTTCTTGATCAAATTTTTAACGTAAATGGAAACAGCTATATGGTTAATGTGTACGTAGTTTCTGGATTCAATGGGAATATTTATGATTCATTCTGGTTAGCGAAACCGTATGAAATGAAACCGGAACAGAAGCCAGATACAAACCCAGAACCAAATCCAGAGCCAAACCCTGAACCAGAACCTGAAGAAGATCCGATTCCTGAACCACTTCCAATTCCTGAGAAGCAACCTGAAGAGGAATTAGAACCAGAATCACCGGAAGAAACAGCATATGTGGAAGTGGAGTTCGAAGACATAAGTGAATGGTCCTCTAGTGTGAATACATTTAATAATGGTCCATTAAAAACGGAAGTAAATAATAATGGGACTGTAGTAGCGAATACATTTGATGGTGCATGGCTAGCGTACAAAGGGATTGATTTCGGTGAGGAAGGTCAAAATCACGTAACGATTGAATATGATGCCCCGACATCCAGAGTGCCGAAAGATGCCAAAATTGAAATCCGTTTAGGAAGTGTAGATGGAGAACTTATTGGTGCGGTTGAATTGGAAAATACAGGTAGTGGTTGGGGGACATATAAGACAGTAGAAAGTGATTTAATTACAACCATTACTGGTAAACAGGATATATATCTTGTTTTACTTGGGACGACAGATAGTAATGTCCCTTATATTGGAAACTTTGATTCGTTTACTTTCACGTATGAAAAAGTGAGAACGGACTTTGCAAAGCTTGAATTAGAAACATTTGATCAAGCTTCTGCTGAAAACAATCAAGCTAACAATGGTCCATTGAAAGTGGAAAATGGAAAAAGTGAAAAACAAGTAGCAAACACGTTTAATGGTGCTTGGTTAGCATACGAACGAATCGATTTTGGTATCGAAGGTGTTAACGAATTATCGATAGAGTATGCAGGTAACAGTGGAAATACAGCTCCAGATTCAGCAGTGGAAGTCCGACTTGGAGCAGTAGATGGACCGTTAATTGGAAAATTAGATGTTCCGCCAACAGGTAATGATTGGGGTACTTATCGAACTGTTACCGGAAAGCTAACAGAAACAATAACGGGTATCCAATCGATCTATCTTGTATTTACTGGTACAACAGATAACAACATAAAGTACATTGGTAATTTTGATAATGCTAGTTTTTCTCTTAGTGTAGAAGCACCTGATTCTCCAGCAATCATTGAATTGGAGGAGAGAAGTGAATGGTCTTCAGAAGTTAATTCTTTTAACAATAACCCATTAAAAACGGAAGCGAACAATGGTGGAACGGTTGTTGCAAATACGTTTGATGGTGCCTGGTTGACTTTTAACGAAGTTGATTTTGGTGCTAATGGGAAAAATTATGTTGAAATTGTGTATGATGCACCGACATCGAGGACACCAGCGGATGTAAAAGCTGAAATTAGGTTAGGTGACAAAGATGGTGAGCTCGTCGGTATCGTGGAATTAAAGAATACAGGCAGTGGTTGGGGAACATATAAAACTGCTAGTGCAACATTGAATGAAAAATTAAAAGGACAACAAACGATAACGATTGTCTTTAGAGGATCTACAGATTCCAACCATTTGTATATCGGTAATGTAGATAAGGTGATTTTTTCTCAGCAAGATTGATAAAAGAGCGGAGGAGGGAGCGCTAAATAATCCTTCCTCCATCAATATGATCGTAGAGGGTGAGGGGATAGATTTTGAAGTCAATCGTTTGTAAGATAATTTGTATATTATCCTTTGTGCTACTATTTCCAATAACATCACTTGCATCTGAAATAACACTAAAGGTGGATAAGAGTGAACTTGATCTTGGGGAATCCATTCATATTACAGGTACTTCAGAAATAGAAGAAGACATTGTCATGAAAATTGTTGGACCTAATGACACTGTTTATTACTTAGATGTGTTACCTGTGAACGAAGGAAACTATGAAACTACTGTTGGATTTTCTAGTGATCGAGTACAAGCAAGCCCGGGTGAATATCAAATTATTGCCGGTTCTGAAGAAGTACATGCAACTGCCAGCTTTTCCATAAAAGGAGCGGATGATGAGAATAATGGCGGTAATGATAACGGCAATGAAGATGATGAAGAAAATCCGGATGATGGAACTGGTAATGAAGATGTTGATGATGGGAAAAACGATAGTGGGAATGAAGACTCCGATCAAGATAATGACAAAGATGGAAATACTGATAATGAAGGTAACAATGGGAATGATGGTGATGACGTAAATAATGGTGACAACAAAGGTGATAAGAATGCATCTAATGAGGATGAATCATCTGAAAAACCTTCAGACGAACAGTTACCAAACACTAGTACAATGAACTACAATTACTTACTTATTGGTGCTATATTACTTTGCTTAGGAATTACTGGGTTGGTCATCTATCAGAGAAGAAAGAGAATGCAGGGGTAAAGTAAAGGTGTAAACCGAATAGTGTTAATGCAACAATACAGCTACGGAAATACACTACGCTTTCCGCGGGTGGTTCGGAAGCCTCCTCGGCGTTGAACACGCCTGTCTAGCTCAGGCTCCTAGCGGCTGGCGAACGAGCCATTCCTTTCCTTACGATAAGTCAACATCGGCTCGTTCCCTCGCCGTGTTTCCTTTATCACAGTACAGGAGTGGCTCCTGTTCGTACGCCGCTAATCAGTCGCCTTCGCTTTTCTATCTGTGGGGTCTCCCGGCTACCGTACATCTTGGTCGAGTAAGCGGGGACACGTTCATATTGTTGTGAACGTGTTCCTCACTCCTCACAGAACCGTGCGTGCGGTATTATCGCACACGGCTCTTCCTATCACTTTTCAC
>VEFU01000179.1 GCA_007679095.1 Paenibacillus bovis | reverse complement strand
TCCACGTGAAGAATGGATTTTTTCATCATCATTTCCTTCATTCGTTCGTACACAGGAAATAACCAATCCTGAGCGGTACGAATCACCCAGTTCGATAAGTTTTTATCGTTCGTAAATAAACCACAACGTTCCCATTCTTTTACCTGACGGTATAGGGGAAGGTATTGGATAAATTTATCGTAGATTACTTTTGCTAGAACGCTAGGACTTGTCAAGCTACGCTGAATAGGGGCCAGTGGTGCTTGGCCTCTTTTAATCTGTGCTCGTTGGGAGGACTCTCCTTTACAGTTCTTACATTCATAGGCGTGCTCGACATGTTGGATTTTCTTCATCGTTGCTGGAATAAACATCGCTTCTTCTCGGAC
>VEFU01000178.1 GCA_007679095.1 Paenibacillus bovis | reverse complement strand
ATTCAAACAACTCCGTCCACATATTCAAAAACTAAAACAAGAATATCGTATCCACTAACTCATGAAACACTCTGCAACAAAACCATTTCACCTCCATCTAAATCCCAACAATCTAACTCTACCTATACCCCTTCCCAAATACACTTCCCTTTCCCCCCGCCGCTAATCACCCTCCTCCGCCCTAAACCCCTCTCTACCTTACCCTCCTACCCACTCCCCAACCACCCATTCCTTTCCCTACCATAACTCAACATCCCCTCCTTCCTCCCCCTCTTTCCTTTATCTCACTCCACCAATCCCTCCCCTTCCTACCCCCCTCTTCAGTCACCTTCCCTTTTCTAACTCTGCCCTCTCCCGGCTACCGTT
>VEFU01000177.1 GCA_007679095.1 Paenibacillus bovis | reverse complement strand
GGTAATGGAGTTTGATAGGGTGAGGGAGAGGTAATGAATATAAATTGTTTTGTTTTGGGTTTAAAGAATGGATAATGTGTTTGGAAATGGGAAGGAAGAAAGGGAATAAAATGAGGAAGAAGATGAAAGTGTAAATGGTGAATGAATTGTGAAAGGGTATGTTGATGATTAATATGAGCTGTAATTAGATTTATACGTTGAGGAAGTAGGTGATTTGTATTTGGAGGATTTAATAGATATAGGTGGGAAGGGTTTTGTAGTAATTGTTTGGTAATAGGAGTAGTAATTGTTGGTGTTGGAGGAATAAAAAGGGGTTTGAATAGAATGGGTGGAGAAAGATATTTTTGCTGTGATGTATTATCATAGT
>VEFU01000176.1 GCA_007679095.1 Paenibacillus bovis | reverse complement strand
TTCTTACATTCATAGGCGTGCTCGACATGTTGGATTTTCTTCATCGTTGCTGGAATAAACATCGCTTCTTCTCGGACAATTGTGCTGCCCATTTCCGTCATCGCTTGTTGGCAACAATCGCATGTTGTGTCTTCTGGATGATGATGGATAACTTCTGTTTCAAGATGCTCTGCTAGAAAATCATTGCGTTTTCTATTTTTTGCTTTACGTTCAACAGTGTAGACAATCTTCTGTTGGCTTTGTTCTTCTGTGTGCTCAGAACAGTTAAAAGAATCGTCATCATTCTCATCGAATAAAGACGTTTGCCCATCGGGCAAATTGTATTTTGATTGCTCCGTTTTTGAGCCATATAATAGCTTTGTTAAATGG
>VEFU01000175.1 GCA_007679095.1 Paenibacillus bovis | reverse complement strand
GTGAATGGCTAGTTCTTTCTCGACGGGAATCCCACCCGCTATATGTTACGACCTATGCTCGGTCGCTCCAGGAGTCTTCGTGTAATTCCTTCGCTGATACCTTTATATTCGTACAGATAATATAAAAATACCGAACTATATTGTTTGATACTCAGGTATAGTTCGGCTTTTTGTTTTGTTATTATATCTATGTCCCAGCCTCTTTGTTCTTCTCTGAAAATAGCTGTCAGATTCCTGCTCAACACTTATACATACTGTTAATTTCAGCAGAATTCAACATGCAAATGAAAAACTAAAAAAAAACTTAAACGGAATAAATAACACCAATAGTAATAATAGGTTATAATAGACTTATAAATTATTTAAGTTGGT
>VEFU01000174.1 GCA_007679095.1 Paenibacillus bovis | reverse complement strand
TAAGACGTTTTGATAGCGTTCGGATTGTGCATCTAGGTGGCTCGCTATTGGATTGGGTAAATTTGTTTGTTTACAGTTGAATAGGTTAAATAGTTTTTGCTGGATGAAGTAGTTGTAGGTTTGGGGATGGTGTGGTGGAAGGGGAAGATATTGATGGAGATTGAGTGTTAGGATATTGGATAGATGGGGTTTTGGAGGAGGGATTTTTGGATATAAAGGTTGTGGAGTGGTTGGGGTTGGAAATGGGAATGTGGAAATTGGGGCTGGTTGTAGAGGAGGATTTAGAATTTGAAATGGTTTTTGTGGTGGTTGTTGGTTGTTTTTGACAATGATAGTATTGATAAAATGGTCGCGTCAATACTGGAGACGTGGTG
>VEFU01000173.1 GCA_007679095.1 Paenibacillus bovis | reverse complement strand
GTATTTCACTCCGACCTACTTTCAATCCACCAATATCAAAGATCACTTTCATTCTTCCCATTCATCATCCCCCAAAAATCCACCAACTATTCAAACACTTACAAAACCAAATACATCTATTAAAACTATCTCACATCACACATAAATCAATCCTCACACCTCAATTACCACTAATTAAAGTTCAATCTCCACCACCACTTCCAACTCAACTATATACCATTATCCAACCGTTTACACCAACTGTAATCCATATCCGCAAAAATATCATTACCGTACAAATTACTCCTCAACCACACAAACTTCACCCATTTATCCAGTTGTTAAAGCCTTATCCCATTAAACATATATCAAGAACAGCTCTAACTGCATTTCTTC
>VEFU01000172.1 GCA_007679095.1 Paenibacillus bovis | reverse complement strand
CTAAACCTCCATTTTCTACCACCTCCTCTCTTCCACAAACTCAACAATCCACTAGCTTACTTACTCAACATCTTCTTCACCTTAATCATCCCCACCTAATTTTTACCATTCATCAACCACTAACACATCTATTTCTCCTTCACCCACATCTATTAAAACATTTAATCCATCCTTCTCCAACACTACTTACTCACTTCTTCAAAAACAAACCAAACCTAACACCTCCCATTATTCCTCCACTCCACACTTTTCCTTCAACCCTCAACTTCAATCCTCACCTACATATCTTACTTACAATCCCTCCATTAACACAAAAACCACAATCCAAGCACTATCATTTCTTCCCATTTACCATCCTTCCTAAACAATCCCAAACCCTC
>VEFU01000171.1 GCA_007679095.1 Paenibacillus bovis | reverse complement strand
AAAGACAGTATTTTAAAAGGAGGGTTTTTGGGAGTTGTTTTTATATTTCTTTGGCTGTACTGTGAAGGTAAGTTTGGGGATGGGTATTAGTCGGAATAGGTTGTGTACTAATGGAAGGATTCGAAAGTGTAGATGGAGTTTGTGGAGTGGTGTTAATAGATTTTTTTGGTGTTTTTTTAAATTTTGTTCTTTATAAAAATGGATAATGAATTGAGGGATAATGTTGATTGTAGGGGAAGGGAGGAGAGTGGTGGGGGAAGTAGGGGAGGGGAGTGAAGAAATGGGTGAATTTGGGAATATGGTAAAAAAGATAGGTGTTGATTTGCGTTGGAGGGGGGTTGGGTTTGGGGGGGGGGGGGGTCAGGTAACTTGGCAAAGAAA
>VEFU01000170.1 GCA_007679095.1 Paenibacillus bovis | reverse complement strand
CCTCCAAAAAAACCTAAACTTTCATCTTTCAAAACTGAACCAAACCAACCCTTAACAATAATTAACCAACACCACCAATTTTCACCTACAAACTTCAATCACACTTTCATCCTCCCTCACCACCAACCCTCCCCCCCTCCCTAATACATCCAACTCCACCCCACTTTTTCCCACCTTCCTCCCCAAAACTTACCCCCCCACCCCTCACTAACACCTCCCCAACCTCCCTCTAACACTCCCATAACTTCCCCAAACCCCACCTAATACCCCATAACTTCTTCCCTCCCATCACCCAAGCTTAAAACACCCTTTCCCCTCTCACTTACACATCCCCCCCCCCCCCATTACCTAGTTGCTGACCTAACCCCTCACCAAACCCACC
>VEFU01000016.1:48276-80964 GCA_007679095.1 Paenibacillus bovis | reverse complement strand
TCCCAAAAAGTCCGCTCGACTTGCATGTATTAGGCACGCCGCCAGCGTTCGTCCTGAGCCAGGATCAAACTCTCATTAAAAGTAGTTTGTAGCTCAAAATTGCTGGTCTTACTTAATTATTGTTAACGCTTCGTTTCGTTCAGTTTTCAAAGATCAAACTTCTTTGCCGCCCAACAGCGACTTTTCTATAATAACATTTCTACCAATCGAAGTCAACAACTTTTTTTGAAGTTTTTTTCGATTGTTTGTGTCGCTCATTGGCGACGTTTATTACTATACCAAGATAATACCTTTCCGTCAATAGAAAAGTATAAATTAATTTTTATTCTTTAATTTTATAGTATCGATGATAGATACCGATTCCCTTTGTTTCTACATCTACTGTTTGAATAAAGTCTTTCTCTATTAAGTATTCGATAAGGATACTTAAGTCTACACCATAATGAATAATTTCCTCGTGAGTAGCTATCTCATCAAAACTCCACTTCTCTTTTGTTTTTAATATATCGATTAAATGTGATGCTCCTACAGAGGTTCTAGAATAAATCATGAACTCACTTGCTAAAAAGAGAAGCTCCAATCTTTTCTCAATAGATTCTTCACTCTTTACTAGCTCTTCATATAGTTTATATATTTCTGGTTCAATTTGTTTTACTTGGCTCCAAACAGTTAATTCGGGATGGTAACCATTCTCGATAATAGATAGTCTCGCTAAGTGATGTAATGAATGGATGATATGATTATATGCATCTAAATAATGACCCATTTGAAAGAAAGAGCGACCATCCATATATCTACGAATTAATTTAGCAAATTCTAATCCTGTCTTTATTTTTCTTCCATAGAACGGGAAGTCACGAAGTTCTTTTCTTAAACTCTCTAAGTACTCATTTCGATCAAATAAGATTCTACCCTCATAAAGCCATTCTACAATTTTTCTATTTGACCCTAAAAGAAGCCATTCATTTAATTGCTTTTCTGATACTACGTGCAAGGCAGCTTTACTATTATTATAGTGATAGTGTTTAATTTGTACTGGGTTTTGTTGTTCTTTTACAATAATTAAGAGAACAATATGGAAAGTATCTGTAAGTGCATTTTTTTTGTGATCTTTCTCTACTTGGATGATTCCTAACGTATTTTTTTGGCTAGCTCTTTCTTGATAAATGGACCTTAAGATATCTTCCACTATTCTTCCCTCCGAATTAAGTTCGTTCTTCTTTTTCTTTATTTTTCATTTCGACATGCCACTTTGAATCTCCTTCTTTTTCATTTTTTCGTCGCAATTTTATAGTAAATTATCTTTTTACTATGATATAGTTTAAATTCAGGAGGGCATGAACATGGCAAAAAAATATTCAAATAAAATAAATAAAATAAGATCATTTGCACTTAGTCTTGTATTTATTGGTTTTATCATTATGTATGTGGGAATCTTCTTTAAAAACCATCCTATCGTTATGACAATCTTCATGCTACTAGGCATGCTATCGATTATCGCAAGTACATTAGTTTACTTCTGGATTGGAATGTTGTCCACAAAGGCAGTTCAAGTGGTCTGTCCTAATTGCGAAAAAACAACTAAGATACTTGGCCGTGTAGATATGTGCATGTACTGTAGAGAACCGTTAACATTAGATCCAAACTTAGAAGGCAAAGAATTTGATGAAAGTTACAATAGAAAAAATCAACAATAAAAAAAGTTGTCCTAAAAAGAGTACTACTCTTCTAATTGGACAACTTTTTTCTTCTATTACTGAATATCATCTTTTGTTATACTAAATATAAAACAATAATCTGGGGATGATCACTATTATTAACAGTAGATTTTACAGTGCCTTAGAAGTAGTTTCCTTTTTCTTTATTTTAAATATTACTTGGCTAATAGTTTCCTTACCTATTATAACTATTTTTCCAGCAACTGCAGCAATGCATGGTGTGATTCGAAATTGGGTCATCCATAAAGATACAAGTGTAATACGCCCATTTTTCCGCTTCTTTAAGGAAAATTTCAAACATAGTTTCATAATAGGACTATTATTTGCGATTGTGTCATTCATCTTCTATGTAGATTTTATGTTTATCATGACAATGAATTCGATGATGCAAATGGTATTATTATCTATATTATTATTACTAGGTATCATTGGCACACTTACTTCTATATATTTATTTCCAGTTATGGTACATTACCATTTACCATTGAAAGGAATCCTTAAGAACTCGTTTTTCTTTTCAATCAGGTATTTACCAACAACGATATTAACCATCATATTTATCGGAATTATGTTAGTACTATTATATATTATGCCTGTTTTAACTTTAGTCATTTTTAGTATAATTGCATATCCAATTTTCACAATGTGTTACAGCAAATTCCGTAAAGAAGAAGAATTAGTTAATAAGCATTCCGAGCAAGATGAAAATTTAGTTAATAACCATACCCAGCAAGAAGTGTAAAATAATAAATGGGCTTCGATTTTGTTAGTTTATATGCTAACGTAATCGGAGCCCATTTCTTAATTCACATTGGATTTTGTTTTTGAACATTCAGGACAAATACCGTAAATTTCCATACGATGATGTGTAATCTGAAAGTCTGTAATATGCGCTGCTAGTTGTTCAACTGCATCAAGTCCTGGATAGTGAAAATCAACAATTTTACCACAGTCTTCACAAATAACATGGTAATGATCAGATGTAACAAAATCAAACCTACTGGATGCGTCTCCGTAAGTAAGTTCTTTCACCAGTCCAACCTCACGAAAAACACGTAGATTATTATAAACCGTAGCAACACTCATATTAGGAAATTTGCCTTCTAATGATTTATAAATATCATCCGCTGTTGGGTGCGTCATTGACTCGATTAAATACTCAAGAATCGCATGACGCTGAGGTGTAATCCTGACACCAGTTTCCTTCAATGTATGAATAGCTTCTTTTAATTGAACGTCAGACACCTCTAAGCACCTCTTTTCTAAAGTTAAATTGATTATCTAATTGTAATTCTTATAAATAGTGTACTAATAATGTACTAAACTTGTCAATGGTTTGCCCTTATTCGTGTAATTGTATCTCTTGGGCACCTAACCTATTATTTATATACCTTGCTGCAACAAACAATAAATCGGATAGCCTGTTTAAGTAGGCTAAAACAAGTGGATTCACATTTTCCAGTCCTACCGCACATCTTTCCGCTCTTCTCACTATTGTTCTTGCGGTATGTAAACTTGCACCTGCTGGATGACCACCTGGTAAAATGAACTGGGATAAAGGAACTAAAGTAGCATCCCATTTATCTATTACTTTCTCAAGTGCTTCAATATCACTCTCATGCAATTTCCATTTCACTTCTTTTCCCGGTGGCGTTGCTAGTTCCGCTCCTACATGAAACAATATTGTTTGTACTTTATGAAATACTTGGCGTACTTCCACTATCTCTGGTGATTGATCATTAGCTATATAACTCATTGCAAGTCCTAACATCGAATTTGCTTCATCACAAGTTCCATACGCTTCTACTCGCGAATCATTTTTTGCGATTCTGTCACCATATACTAATGATGTAGTGCCTTTATCACCCGTTTTTGTATAAATTTTCACTGAAATCCCCCTAATCGAATTTTATACTTATTGATATTATTTTAGCACTAGAAATTTTTAATACAAAAAAAAATCAGGCTGTACATGACAGCCTTTAAAAAGTTGATTATGTTGAGGAGGTATGCCCTAATATACAATATGAACTTTTGCTTTTTTGGCATGGACAACAGCCGTTTTCTACTATAAAATAGGCAACTTTTTTTCACTTTAAAAAAAACAGCAAAAATCCACTCATAATTTACAATTCCTCTTTTATAAACTGGAGTGCTTCCTCCACATGACCAGCTACTTTAACTTTCCTCCATTCTTTTACCACTACACCTTCTTTATTAATAATAAAAGTGGAGCGTTCAATCCCCATAAATTCCTTCCCAAACATTTTCTTCAGTTTCCAAACACCAAATTTTTCAGATAAGACGTGTTTGTCATCAACTAAAAGTAAAAATGGCAGCCCGTGCTTATCAATGAATTTCTCATGTTTTTCCAGTGGATCCGCACTAACCCCTAAAATAACTGCATCTAATTCGGAAAAGTCTTTATGGTAATCGCGAAAGTCACATGCCTGTGTAGTACAACCTGGCGTCATATCTCTTGGATAAAAATATAGCACTATATGTTTTTCTCCAATGAAGTCCGTTAATGAAACCTCTTCCCCGTTACTTGCTTGTAAGCGGAAATCAGGTGCCTTATCTCCTACTGTAATCGTCATTGAATTTCCCACCTTTTTATCTATGTTTCTATTATAGCGTAACGAAACATAACTCCCATTTCAAATAAGCTACTTATTCTTTGGTGGGTCATTATCAAAAAATGTTCGAACTACAAACGCTGCGGGAATTGTATAACCTAAAAGAGCTTCTACCATAACTAGTAGTCGACCAATCCCAATTGGAACTACATCCCCGTATCCAACAGAGAAAAGTGTGATTGCACTTAAATATAATGAACTCGTCAAACGCTGGTTCCAACTATCGTCTTCAGTTGAACTAGCATCGATAATGACATTCATCCCTTTCATTTCAAGCAATAGAAAAATCAAACAAAAACCTATCATAATGATGACATACGTGCACCCGAAAAATGCAAAGTTTTCAAAGGAAACTTGTTTCAAAGAAAATCTATCTGGAAAAAACAATATTCTTAATGCCATCAGAATACATATTACTACAGCAAAAAAGAGGACATACCACAAGTCACTATCACCTCTTCATCCTTGTCCATATTATATGTACGTGATAGATCGCAATCGTAGACCATGCTGTTAATTAGAATTTTTTGTATTTCATCTGATTTATTGCCAGCTTTTATTGGAAGGACTACAATATAAGACAGTAAGCTTAAAGGAGAGAAGTTATCATGAATTACACCAAGTCAGATGCACTACATAAAGAAGCTTTAGAACATATTGTCGGAGGAGTAAACAGTCCGTCCAGATCATATAAGGCAGTTGGAGGCGGTCCTCCTGTTGCAATGGAAAAAGGAGAAGGTGCTTATCTATATGATGTAGACGGAAATCGTTATATAGATTATTTAGCTGCATATGGACCAATTATTACTGGTCATGCACATCCACATATTGCAGAAGCAATTAAACAAGCTGCTGAAACAGGAGTATTGTACGGTACACCAACAGCTCACGAAGTGAAATTTGCTAAAATGATTAAAGAAGCAATTCCATCACTTGATAAGGTTCGTTTTGTTAATTCTGGTACAGAAGCAGTGATGACAACTATCCGTGTTGCAAGAGCATATACTGGTAGGGATAAAATTCTTAAATTTGCAGGTTGCTATCACGGTCACTCTGATTTAGTTTTAGTTGCTGCTGGTTCTGGTCCATCTCAACTCGGAATGCCAGATTCTGCAGGAGTACCACAAAGTATTGCAAAAGAAGTTATCACGGTACCATTTAATGATATCGAAGCATTTCAAACTACTATGGATACATGGGGAAATGAAATTGCAGCTGTACTAGCAGAACCAATAGTTGGGAACTTCGGAATAGTTGAACCTCTTCCTGGCTTTTTTGACAAAGTGAAAGAAATAGCTCATCAAAAAGGAGCTCTCCTTATATTTGATGAGGTTATAACCGCATTCCGTTTTACATATGGATCTGCGCAAAATATCATTGGCGTTACCCCTGATTTAACTGCTCTTGGAAAGATTATTGGCGGAGGACTTCCAATTGGTGCATACGGTGGTCGTAAAGATATTATGGAAAAAGTAGCTCCTCTTGGACCTGCGTACCAAGCTGGGACAATGGCAGGAAATCCTGCATCTATGTTATCAGGAATTGCTTGTCTAGAGGTTTTACAGCAACCAGGAGTTTATGAGAGATTAGATAAACTTGGTGCAAAATTAGAAGCTGGTATATTAGCTGCTGCTACAAAATATAATACACCTATTACAGTAAACCGCTTAAAAGGTGCATTAACTATTTACTTTACAAATGAAAAAGTAGTAAATTATGAACAAGCTGAAGCAACAGACGGAGAGCTTTTTGCTAAATTCTTCAAAAAAATGTTACATCAGGGAGTTAATTTAGCGCCTTCTAAATATGAAGCATGGTTCTTAACGACAGCTCACACAGAAGAAGATATTGAGGAAACAATCATATCTGTTGAAAATGCGTTTAAAGAATTAGCATAACGGGGCACTGCCTTAAGAAAGGAAATTGATGATATGAAGCTTGGGGCCCGCATGTTAAAAACGGGAATTGCCATTACATTGGCACTTTATGTATCGGAGCTTCTGCATTTGCCTACTCCTGTTTTTGCTGGTATAGCAGCGATTTTTGCAATCCAACCTACTATTTATCGATCGTATTTATCTGTTATAGAGCAAATACAAGGTAATATAATCGGTGCCATACTCGCCATTATTTTCATATTAATATTCGGTAATCATACCTTAATTGTTGGGTTTGCAGCCATCTTAGCAATAATTATCATGGTTACATTAAAGCTGGAAAATTCTATTCGTCTAGCTCTAGTTACCATCATTGCCATTATGACTGCCCCGGCTAATGATTTCCTGCAACTTGCCATTTTGCGGCCGTCAACAATCTTATTGGGGATCCTATCTGCATTTGTAGTAAATTTTATCTTTTTACCTCCAAAGTATGAAACAAAACTATTTCAAAGTATAACGGATGTAAATGCAGATATATTTAGATGGATGCGACTCACAAGTCGTTTTGCATCGGAATGGCGTCTACTAAGAAAAGATCTTGGTTCGATAAAAAATAGAATTAAAGAATTAAATCAATTATATTCCATGTACCAAGAAGAGCGAAATTACTTTCAAAAACACGGAATTAATAAAATGCGCAAACTAGTGATTTATCGTCAAATGATTCATGTAACAGAACAAAGTCATGAAATATTAACCTTATTACAACGGCATGAAAATATATTGCAACAACTAACTCATTCTATTCAAATGAACATGAGGGATCATCTCGATTTCTTACTAAGCTACCATGAACAACTTCTATTAAAGTACGTTGGAAAAGTAAGGCAAGAAATCCGACTTGATTCACTACTCGATGAAGACTTTAATCGCGTGCAACTGATCGAATCATTAATAAAAGAAATTAGAAATAACGAATCAGAGGATGATTTCGAGGCTTTTCATTTAATGCGCATCCTCTCAGCACTAATGGAATATGAAGAACACCTGGAAAAATTAGAACGTCTCATCCGTTCTTCACAAAAGTTCCATCAGAAAGAAGTAAAGAAAAAACGAAAAGTTCTAGGAAGAAATTAATCCTAGAACTTTTTTCTATCTTTAAGGAGAGCTCCGCGGTGCTGATTGCCTAGCTACAGGCACCTTCCGCTTTTCTTTCTTTCATGTTTCTTGTGTGACGTTTAGATTTTGCACTTGGAATAATTGGTAATAATGCCCTTGTTTTTTCATTAATTCTTCATGCGTACCGATTTCAACAATCTCCCCATGTTCAATTAACACAATTCTATCTGCATGTGTTATGGTAGATAACCTGTGCGCTATGATAAATGTTGTTCGATTTTTTGCAAGCTTTTCGATTGCTTCTTGAATCAAATGCTCACTTTCCAAATCAAGTGCAGAGGTTGCTTCATCTAATATGAGAATTGGAGGATTTTTAATAAACACACGGGCTATTGCAACCCTTTGTTTCTGCCCTCCTGAAAGCTTCACTCCACGTTCACCAACTTTTGTATCATAACCTTCTGGTAAATTCTCAATAAATTCTTGCGCATTGGCTGCTTCAGCTGCTGCAAATACCTCTTGATCTGTTCCAGTAGGTTTCCCAAGCAAAATATTTTCTTTAACAGATTCACTAAATAAAATATTATCTTGAAGTACCATCCCAATTTTATCACGCAAGCTACGAACTTTAAGTTTTCTAATATCTACTCCATCAAGTAAAATCCTGCCTTTTGTTACATCATAAAATCTAGGAACAAGACTGACGAGAGATGATTTACCTCCTCCACTCATTCCAACAAAAGCAATGGTTTCTCCGGCTTTCACATCTAAATTTATATTTTTCAGTACAGGCTTTTCTTTTTCATCATAGGCAAAATGAACATTTTCAAATGTAATATTTCCGACCACATTTGTTAATTCTTTCGCATCAGGAGCATCTTCAATATCATATTTTTCATCAATTAATTCAAATACACGATCCATCGATGCAATGGATTGAGTAAGAGTAGTAGAGGCATTAACAAGTCTTCTAAGTGGATTGTATAGTCTTTCCACATAGCCCATGAATGCTACGAGTGTACCTACAGTGAGATCATTATGAATCACTTGATAACCTGCATATGTAATAACAATTAGTGGTGCTAAATCAGTAATTGTATTTACAACAGAGAAAGCCTTTGCTGTCCACCTCGTATGATTAAGTGCCTTATTTAAGAAATTAGCATTGTTGCGATCAAATTGTTTCTGTTCATGGTCTTCAATTGCAAAGCTCTTAATAACGGACATTCCCGCAACTCTCTCATGTAAGTAACTTTGCACTTCTGCAAGTGCTTGTGACCGCTGGCGAGTCAGTTTTCGTAAGTTGCCGAAAAAATATCGTACTGAAAAAATATACAGCGGGAATACAATGATCGCCACTACAGTAAGTGGTACATCCATCGTCAACATAATCGTGATTGCAATTAACACTGTTGTTGCATCTAACCACAGATTCATCAATCCTGTAATGACAAAATCCTTTGTTTGTTCTACATCATTTATAACTCTTGAAATAACTTCCCCAGCTCGAGTATTAGAATAAAATTTGAAACTTAGCTTTTGGATGTGTGTAAATAAGCGATCACGAATATCATATAATATTTTACTAGCTGTCCATTGGGCAAAATATTGCCGATAGTATTCAATTGGTGGCCTGATACCCACAAAGATAATCAGCATAATGCCCATCGTAATAAATAACTTGCGAGTTTGCTCATCAGCAGTTAAGGATTCCGAACCAATTACATCATCAATCACATACTTCATTAATATTGGAATCAATAGCGGAATCGCAAATTTCATAACTCCAATCAGTAATGTTGCGACAATTTTCCAGCGATATGGTTTTACAAATTGTAAATACCGTTTCATAACCCCCAAACGTATTACCCCCAATAAAATGTTAAAAACCTGTTGTTAAAATAGACAACAGGTTCCAAAATTAACTTCGATACATTAAATAACGGTCATACCATGTATCAATAAAATCATGTGAAAAAGGCCCTTTTCGTTGTCGTATCCAGCGTACTAGTTTGTCCACATTTCTTTTTAAAATATGGTCAATTACATCTGGATAACCCATATGTAGCTTGTGAAATTCATATTCGTCCTCATCTAGTAGCGTATATGTCATATCAGGGAAAACTTTCACATCTAAATCATAATCAATATATTTTAAAGCCTCATTATCATACACATACGGAGAGCCGAGATTACAGTAATAATAAATTCCATCCTCACGAATCATTGCGATGATATTAAACCATAAGTCCGTATGAAAATAACAAATGGCAGGTTCTCTAGTAATCCAAGTTCTTCCATCTGATTCTGTAACAAGTGTACGATCATTCCCACCTATTACAAGATGTTTCGTCGCTTTTAATACTTTTGTTTCTTCCCAAACACGATGTAACTTACCATTATGTTTATAACTATGAATTTGAATATCTTCACCTTCCACGGGAATCCCCATCATTTTCCCCTACTTTCCATATTCCAAAGAATAATCTTCTTTTCGTTTTCATTTTTTACTATTATATCGTTTTCTTAGACATTTTAAAACAAATGGGGTTTAGAAGGTAAAAGGAATGCTTTTGAACTACAACAAAAAATAAGGATCTAACTTTTAATAAAAGTCAGATCCTCATGCTGGGGTTATTGTTGTCCAGCGTTACCAGAATTTTTTGCTTTTCTTGATTCAGCTTGTTGGTTTTGTTGCTTCACTTGTTGTACATCAGTTTCGCTTGCGAACTCAGTTCCAAAATTCCCTTGAGAACCGCTAGCTGATTGAGCGTTTTGTTGTCTTACTTCTTGTGCATTAGTGCCTGATTTTGATCTCTTAGCCATGTTTTTCTCACCTCCACGTTTGATAATGTAACCAAACGTAGAGTAATTATCCAAAATACATAAATAAAAATTTATTTTTTTAAGAGTATGTGCTGAAAACGTTAGCGTATCAACGTTTTACACCAATACAGAACGGCCCCCATCAACAATAATTGTTTGTCCACGAATCATAAATGCTTGATCTGATACAAGGAACATAATCGTATTCACTAAATCATCTATTTCCACCATTCTTCCTGCTGGTGTATTTCTACGTGCATCTTCTAATAACTCTTCACGGTTTGGAAAATGCTTTAATGCGTCTGTATCAATTGCCCCACCTGAAACGGCATTAACAACTATGTTTTTCGTTGCAAGCTCAACAGCTAAATATCTTGTCAATGCTTCAACAGCTGCTTTTGATACTCCAACTGTCGTATAATTTTCCAAGTAGCGAATGGAACCTAATGAACTTAAGGAAACAATTTTACCACCACCATTGCGTTCCATTAACTTAGCAGCTTCTTGGGCGCAAAATAATAATGCTTTACTGTTAATATTCATTGTCCAGTCCCAATGTGTTTCCTCTAGTTCCATTGCAGGGCGTAAAACACCAGATGCAGCATTATTAATAAAAACATCTAGACGACCAAATTCTTCATCAATCTCTGTAAACATCTTTTTAATCTTCTCTACATCTCCAACATTTGCTCTTACTAAAAATGCTTTACGACCTAACTTCTCAATTTCCTCCATTGTTTCCAATGCTGCCTTCTTACTGCGAGCATAATTGACAACAATATCGTAACCTGCCTGAGCAAGTGCAATCGCTGCTGCTTTCCCTACTCCTCTACTACTACCTGTTACAAGCGCAACTTTATTTTTATGCATACTATTATCCGCCTTTCTAAGATTCAATACTGTAAATTCTGTTATAAATACTTATCAAGATACGTTCTCCATATCGTCTGATGCGACACCGGAAACGCGTATTGTTCCAGTTCTTCCCTTGTTACAACTCTGCAGTTTTCCTTATTATAATCGTTTGGTAATTGGAATTCACCTGCAAATACATTGATTGACCATGTTAAATGCGAAAAGACATGGTCGACTTTCGTAAAAGCACCAGTTTCAATATCAGATGAAATATGAAGTTCATTTTGGATATACTCTTTAATAGTTGTACGCATTTGCCCAAAGGAACCTAACGTTTCAACATTTGGAAATTCCCATAAATCTGCAAGTATTCCTTTATTTGGCCGTTTACGAATTAAAAATTTCTCATCCTCAGTTTTCAATACAGCTGCTACAAGATCAACATGCTTTGTAGATTTCTTTCTAGTTTTAATTGGAAGTTCTTTTTCTACACCAGCTTCAAAAGCTAAGCAATGCTCTCGTACTGGGCACAGTAGACATGATGGTGAAGTTGGTGTACAAACTAAGGCACCTAGTTCCATTAATCCTTGATTAAAGGAAGATGGATTGTCATGATCAATTAATTCACTTACTGCTTGTTCAAAGGTTTTTCTTGTTGCTGGTTTTGCAATATCTTGTTCAATACGTAAAATACGAGATAATACACGCATAACGTTACCATCGACTGCGTGTTCTGGTTTCCCATAAGCAATACTTAATATTGCTCCAGCAGTATAAGGTCCAATTCCTCTTAGTTTTGATATTTCCTCTCGTGTATCAGGAACTTGAGAATTATAATTTTCTACCACTTCTTTTATTGCCGAATGAAGATTTCGAACTCGGGAATAGTAACCAAGTCCTTCCCAAATTTTTAGGACAGATTCATCATCTGCGGATGCAAATGATTCCATTGTCGGAAATTTTTCCAAAAATCTTTCATAATAAGGGATTACGGTGTCCACTTTAGTTTGTTGTAACATTATTTCAGAGACCCAAATATTATATGGATCCTTACTTCTCCTCCAAGGGAGATCACGTTTTTCTCTTTCAAACCAACTAACTAAATCTGATTGTAATCTCCTTTTATCGATTTGCTTTATATTTTCTTTCCATTTATCATTCATAATCAAAGCTCCTAAAAATACGTTAATTCACTTATTATTAGGGAATAATAGATATATACCCTTATTGCATTTATCTCTGTTGAATATAATATTATTTATTAGAACATCCCTTCTTGAAGGAGGACTTAGATTGGATACTGCTACACATGTTGTTATGGGGATTGCAATTGGCGGTCTTGCAACACTTGACCCCGTTGTTTCAGAAACAAGTGTCAACGCAAATAGTGTGTTGGTTGCTGCAATCATTGGTTCGCAAATCCCTGATATTGATACATTCCTAAAATTACGCAATAATGCTGTTTATCTTCGTAATCATCGTGGTATCACTCACTCGATACCAGCCGTGTTATTATGGCCATTAGTTGTAACAGCATTTGTTTCCATTATTTTTCCAGAAGCTAATGTATTACATCTTTGGATTTGGTCTTTTATAGCCGTATTTCTCCATGTTTTTGTGGATATATTTAATGCCTATGGCACCCAAGCATTACGACCTTTCTCAGCAAAATGGGTCGCACTTGGTGTTATTAACACATTTGACCCGATTATATTTGGACTACATGTAATTGGAATCCTATTATGGTTATTTGGAGCAGATCCAGGTCTAACATTTCTACTGATGTATATAGTCATCGTATTATACTATATACTGCGTTTCATCATGCAACGCGCTGTTAAATCGGCTGTATTAAAAACAATACCAAATGCCGATGAAATTATTATTTCTCCTACGATGAGGCTTCATCAGTGGAGAATCGCAGTGATAACAAAAGATTATTTCTATGTGGGACGTGCGTTTAAACGTTCTATTACTATTTTTGATAAGTTCCAACGAATTCCTGTACCAAAATCACCACTTATAGATGCAGCGAAGAAAGACAAGAACTTGTCAGCTTTTCTATCCTTCTCTCCCGTTTATCGTTGGGAGATTGGAGAATTTCCAGGTTATTATGAAGTACGCTTCATTGATTTAAGGTACCGTAGTCATGGTCACTACCCATTTGTAGCGATCGTTCAATTAAATCATAACATGGAAATTATTGCTTCCTATACAGGCTGGATCTTCAGCGAAGATAAACTGAGAAAAAAATTAAGCATTTTGACAGATTAAGCTAACTACTTTTTTTAATAAAGCTGCAGATTTTCAGCCATAATAAAAGCATGCGGGAACAACCACTCCGCATGATGGATAAGGAGGCTATTAAATGCGTAACAAAGCAAAAAATTTCCCTAACCAAAATAAAAATAAATTTCAAGGGGAGCCTCGTGCAAAAGCTGAGTTTGCTTCAACACGCGCTGACGGTTCCATCAATACAGCTCCACAAGAAAGAATGCGTGCATCTGGTGCAAGAGACGATAATGATGTAAAAGAATGGTAATTAAGACGTTTCTAAGGGGGATACTCATCCATGTCAATCAACAGGGAAAATTCTCACCTAAATAAACAGCTTAGTCCATTTAATCGAGGTTGGTTTCGACCAAAACATAGTAGCTCACAAGTTAACGGACAAACGGAAGAAACGCAACAAGACATTGTTAGACGACGTGATGCAGTAACAAGGTATAGAAAATAATAAAAGCATACAACACGGTGCTCTACTTAGTAGAGCACCGTATTTATTTTAACAAAGAAATCGGCAGTGCTTCTTCTTTTCCTCCGCCATTAAGTCGATATCCCCAGGCAAAAACACCTTTTAAGTAATCAATTTTGAAATACGTTCCAGGTGCACCATCAATAGCATATATTTCTCCTGGTTTAAAATCAGACGGATCTAATAAATAAGCTTGAGCCATTGTTGCTTTTCTTTCCAAAACTGCATATTCATTCACAATCCCTAGTTGCTCAGCCTTACGTGCTTTTTCTTTTAATGTAGCGATTTCTTGTTTTAATTCACTTTCTGTCATATGGCTATATCTTTTTTCTTGTTGCATAGCAATTCTCCTATTCATTCTCACTAAGATAGCGATCAATTAATTCAATAGTAAATCCTTTACGAAATAATGCTTGTTTCATTTTCTGTTCATATTCAAACCCTTCGAACGCTCGATACTTTCGTTGCAGCTTGTCTGCTTGTGCTCTTAAGGCTTGCCATTCATCTGCCTCATCTTTTTCATACTTTACTTCCTCAAGTGCAATGGAAATAATATCGAAACTAAATCCTTTTGTTAGTAAAAATTGTTCGATTTTTTGTTTTAGAATTCGTTGCGAATGTTTTTGATTTTGTTTCACTACTTTATTACCTAAGTTTATTGCATGTTCGATTTGTTGATCCACCTTATATTCTTCTAGCGCATATTCTATATGAATAGAGGAGATTCCTTTTTCCTTTAATTCTTGGCTAATGATATTTGGACCTTTTTTTCCACCATTGATTTGAGTTCTGACATAGGCACAAGCAAACTCTTTATCATCCAAGTACTTTCTTTCATACAGTTTCTGTACAACCGCTTCTACAACAGGCTCGTCCCATTCTTTCTTTTTTAAATATGTACGAACTTCTTGCTCTGAGCGCATTCGATAGGACAAAAACTGAATTGCAGCATTAAATGCTTTTCTTATTTCATCTTCATGCTGAATTTGTATAAGATCAAGCTCTGAAAGCTCTTTTCCCTTTCGTAAATCAAACCGAATTAATACTTCCTCATCTACACCAAAAGCAAATTTTTCATCAAGAAAAATATTATAGCGATCTTTTGTATTTTTTTGAGTAGAAATCTTTGTGATGATAGGCATACACATCATCCTTTTAATGTTTCAATATTAACCACTATTTTATCATAATTTTCTAGACGTATGTTTATTATCATGTTCGGCAAAAATGAAACAGTATTAAAAATACATAAGTTTCTATTGGTACACATAGAGACTTACAAGCACAATGAAGGAGTTGGATAAAATGAGCAAGCGAAAAGATATTCAAACAAAGAGTACATTGTCTAATACCCAGGAAGTGCTTTATTCAAGGGAATTCCAAAGAGCCGACAAAGCTGGAGGATATTCCGCACCAAGAAGAGGAAAATGATTTTTTTATACGAAGTTGTAAATAATATGGAGGCAGGTCTCCTGCACAAACACTACTAGGAGGTTTCTATCACATGGGTAGAGATGATCGTAGAAGAGCACGTGACAAAAATACACAAAAGCTGCCACAAGTTCCGAAAAACATGAAATCTGATGGTCTAGATGTGGAATTCTCCGAAGAATTAGCGGACCACGATGACATGGAAGCTATGGCAAGATCAAAAGCTGCCGACGAAAGAGCAAAAAGAAGAAATCCATAAGATTTTGAACGAAAATTAAAATGTAGATGGAATCAAAAGCCAAACTATTGCTTGAAATATCTTCCTTCAAGAAAGTTTGGCTTTAATTCCATTTATAATTTGGACAATGAGATATTCTCATAGTAGAAGAATATCTTAAAATCTTACCTAGCATGATGAACATTACTAGCGAAGTGAATTACCGTAGCACTGCATCAACAAAAGAAAAGCGACTTTTCAATGAAAGTCGCTTTAATTACTTAAAATTAGTGTGCTTCTGCACCATGTACACCTTTTTTAAACAATCCTTTTCCTTTCAGTTTCTTATAGTTTTCTACTGTTAAGAAATGATCCAAGCCATAAACTTTAGTCCCTTTGATTACGAATAGTAAAACAATTGCTACTGTTAGAAGAATTGGGTTTGTGCTAATTGTTCCTGCCATCAAGAAGTTTAGGTTCATGAATGCTCCTGCGATTAATGCTGGTGCTGTTAATGCTCCAAAGATTAAGCCAAGTCCTACTAAGACTTCTCCTACTGGTATTAGGAAGTTAAACAATTCTACGTTAGGTACTGCGAATGTTTCAAGGAATGCTCCATACCAACCTTGAACAACCGGTGCTTCCCCACCTGCTTTAGCTATTGCCCCTTGTAAAAAGCCGCTTGCATCAAATGCTCCTAGTTTATGCCAACCTGCTTCTAACCATTGAACTCCTAACCAAATTCTTAATACTGCCCAAACTACTGCTACATATTTGTTTTGATACCATTTTTTCATGTTAATCTCCCCTTAATATTGTGATTTTGTTCACATATAATTTTATAGTTCATTCATTAATGTGCTTCTGCACCATGTACGCCTTTTTTGAACATTCCTTTTTCTTTTAGTTTCTTAAAGTTTGCTACTGTTAGGAAACGATCTAAACCATAAACTTTTGTACCTTTGATTACGAATAGTAAGATGATTGCTACCGTTAAAAGTATTGGGTTTGTGCTAATTGTTCCTGCCATCAAGAAGTTCAGATTCATGAATGCGCCTGCGATTAATGCTGGTGCTGTTAATGCTCCGAAGATTAAACCAAATCCTACTAACACTTCTCCTACTGGTATTAGGAAGTTAAACAATTCTACGTTAGGTACTGCGAATGTTTCAAGGAATGCTCCATACCAACCTTGAACAATTGGTGCTTCTCCTCCTGCTTTTGCAATCGCTCCTTGTAAAAAGCCACTTGCATCAAATGCTCCAAGTTTATGCCAACCTGCTTCCAACCATTGAATACCTAACCAAATTCTTAATACCGCCCATACAACTGCTACATATTTGTTTTGATACCATTTACCCATTCCTGCTCACTCCTTTTCAGTTTGTGAAACCATTCACATTGTAGCGTAAAAAAATATGAGTTCTTTTTATCTGATATTATTACTTCTTAGTTGTGAATTATTTCACATTTCCTTTACACTCTTAATATACAACATTGTTCATGATTTCACAATAGACTTTTTGCTAATTCACAAATCTGTCACAAGTATGTTTTATAGCTTTAATTACTCCCATCTTCCGCCATATTCATCAGTAATTCACGTAGTACTTGTGCTTGATTAAATTCCCTATTCTTAGCTGCAAATAACAAAGTCACATTTTTTGTTTCAGCTATTTTTAATAGTGCTTTTAATTTATCTTGTTTAGATTTATCATTCATTAATTCCTCTTGATATTTTTCTCGAAACTCCGCAAACAGTTCAGACTTATGCTGAAATGCTTTTCTTAAATTTGAACTTGGTGCTATCTCCTTTGCCCATTCATCCATTATGATGTCTTCTTTCTTCATACCACGTGGCCAAAGACGATCCACTAATACTCGATAACCGTCGCTTTCTTCCATATTATCATATACTCTTTTCACGTTAATCTGCATAATTCTACCTCCTTACTACTCATTATAAACAATGAAAGAGTATTGCATGTAATGATTGTACTTGTAAAAACTACAAAAGAAATGGAGTGATAGTATGAAAAAAAATAACGACCATTTAATTGATCAAGGAAAAATGAAGAAGACAGCAAATTTGAATAATCTCGAACCAGGTGATTCCGTTAACGAGCACCGGTCCGTCGAAACTGGAAACCTAATTCAAGCTAATAAAGAAATCGAGCAACAAAACAATAATCTATAATCTTGAGAATTGAATGGGACAATGAAATATTGATGAAATTAAAAACCGAACTATCATTTGATTTATCAAACTCAAGATAGTTCGGTTTTACATATTTTGTTCTATTCTTCCTAATTAACACTTAAAAATAGTATATCCTGTGACTTTACTCTGTTTGTGAGGAGTTTGTTGGATCTGAAATATTGTCTTCTCTGTTCATTTTATTTGCCATTGGAATCATTACTTTCTCCCGCATCATTAGATCATCAAGACTTTTAAAGACATATCCACGCTTTTTTAAGTCCTGAATTACTTTTTCTAAAGCTTCCACATTATCATGGGAAACTGTGTGTAATAAGATTACTGCTCCGGGATGTATTTGCGACATAATGCTATCATAAGCATATTTCCAGCCTTTTTGGTTTTTTACCTGCCAATCAACAAATGCAACGGACCATAATACATGAATATACCCAGCATCGAGGGCAACTTTCAATGTCCGTTCACTCAATATTCCTCTAGGTGGCCGTAAATATTGCATACCTGTTTGTCCAGTAATTTCTTCCGTAGCCTGTTTAACCCTATCTAGTTCATTAATCATTTTTTCATCACTGATTTGAGTTGTATCTGGGTGGCTCCATGAATG
Source organism: Paenibacillus bovis (assembly GCA_007679095.1). Lineage (GTDB taxonomy): Bacteria > Bacillota > Bacilli > Bacillales > Bacillaceae_C > Lederbergia > Lederbergia graminis. Next base: position 62,705 of record VEFU01000016.1, on the reverse strand, counting down.
ATTACCGATAATATGGCCCTCATTTACCATTCTCTTTGCTAATTCAGGAGCACTTTTTAAATAGTGACCAGTTACAAAGAAGGTAGCAGGAACATTTTCTTGCTTTAAGATATCAAGGGTTTTTTCGGTAAACCCATTTTCATAACCATTATCAAATGTTAAGTACACGACTTTGTGGTTTGGGGATCCTTTATAAAATGCTCCATATTTATCAAGTAGTAGATCATATTCTGCTCCTGCTTCTGCAGGTTGTTCATTTTTAGACTTTTTAAATCCCCAATGTATCGGTTTATTGGAGACAGCATAAGCACTCATCGTTTGGAAAAAGAAAATAAAAATAACGGGAATCAAAATCCCTAGTCTCTTCATCAATACAAAATCCACCTTTCATCCTTTTCTATTAGAGTTCCTCCTACTCACCAAAAAATGTCTGTTAAATAGAGGGAAACAATAGGAAATATTAAAATAAAAAATCGACTGGTGTTGTAACCAACCGATTTTATTACTACTTAATTTTATGGGGTGACATGGAAAGTAAAAGTTAAGTGGTTTTGTATTGGTAGCCATGCTCCTACTTTTTGTGAAGTAACATTTTTCACGACAATTTTTCGCTTTGTCCCTTTTATAACAAGATAAACTTCACCGTATGTTGCTTCACCTTTTTCTACGATTGCGGGAACATATGCATGTAGATAACCAACTTTTTTCGGATGGATGTTGTACACTTGGTTATGTTTTGTGCCAGCACCAATAATTGTTTGTGTCATAAGAGGAAGTTTTGTCTTTTCCATTGCTTTTAATAAGATCATATTTTGCACATCTTCTGCGTGTGGCACTTTCGCCGTTAAGCCACCGGTAACACGTTTTTGAACCTGCTGGACGTAATTCATTCGCGAATTTACATTTCCTGCCATGTTATCATGGACATTTGTATTCACTTTTTGATATTGCCAATTTGGAGTAGTCTCCTCTGATTTATAATTCAAAGGATATTCTCCTAAATAGATGGTTGCACGCATTCCCACAGAAAGAAGGGAACTATTAATAGCAGATTCGTTTAATATTCGAATTAAATGTGGGTTCTCGATTTTCTCATTGGCAGATTCTATTAATTCTTTTGTGAACTCACTTGGTTTTAAAAATGGCTTATTCTCAGCTTGATTAGGAACGGTGTTTTCCTTTTCAATATTAATAACAGAAGATGGTAATTCAATCTCTCCTGTTACTTTGTTGTCCTTTTCTGCAAAAGTATTAGTAGGCATGATTATCATGAAGATAGAAGAAATAATGATAAGTTGCAGTAGTAAACGTTGTATTTTCATAAAGGGAAACTCCTTTCATCTTTACGGAAAAATCCGCCTTCTCCTTTATGATTTTCAGAAAAGGGAATGATTATCCATCTAATCATAAATAAAAAAACATTGTAGTTATAATTTAAGAGTTAACACACGTTAGCAACTTCTTTTCAACAAAAAAGCCGGATATCCGACTTTTTTTTATTGTTAACTTTTACACTCTTCATCGTCTTTTTTATTACTCATTGAGTTAATTTCTCCTCCAATAATAATGATGAAGCCTGATAGATAGAACCACAACATTAAGACAATGATTCCACCAATACTTCCATATGTCGAAGAATAGTTTCCAAAATTTGCCACGTAAAATGAAAAGCCAAGTGACACAATAATCCAACCAATACTTGCAAAAATAGCTCCTGGAATAGCAGTAGTACATTTCAACTTTAAGCTTGGAGCAAAATAATAAATTGCTAAAAAAACGATAAATAAAATTACAAAACTTAGCACCCATCTTAGTATTTCCCATACAGAGATAAACATATTGGGTACACCTAGATTTGTAAAAACATATTCTCCTAATTGTTTTCCAAAGACAGGTAATAATAAAGCAAGTAGAAATACAAAAATCATGGCAATAGTAAAAACAATGGCCAGCCCACGAGAGACGATGAAAGGACGATCTTCTTCCACATCATATGCACGATTCAATGATCGCATTAAAGCATTCATGCCATTAGATGCAGACCATAGTGTACCGATGATTCCGATGGATAATAAACTACCATTTCGGTTTTTCATTATTTCATTTAGCGTTTTTTGCACCATGTTTAATGTTTCTTTCGGAGCTATATCCTTTAATACATTAAATACATCTGCCTGCGTAAGTGGAGTAAATGGTAATAAAGTGACGATGAAAATGAGTAACGGAAATAAAGAAAGGAGAAAAAAATATGCCAGTTGGGCAGCCATTCCGGAAATATCATTGTCCATAATACGGATAATTAAATTCTTTATCCATCTATATAATTTTATAAACATATTTATGTACCACTCCTATTCTTGCAAATCTTGATATAGTATATATACCTTCATAGTGTTTTATAAAACCAATTATTTTATGAGATTAAGACTATTTCCAATTGACAAGGGATAATTAACATGAAAGTATAGTGAATATACTAAAAAGGGAGATGAGATAAACATGGATTTATCTGTAAATAAACAGGAAAACATTAATTTTATGGTAAATGAAATTGTATCTAAATTAAAAATGGTTAATATTGGAGCACTCCAACTCCAAAGTTTAGATGACGATTTATACGAAGAACTTTGCGAGATTTATGAAATGGTGATGAAGAAAAACAACTTTAGCCCTAACGAAATGCAAGCTCTAGCAGAAGAACTTGGCAGACTACGTAAAAACGCATAATAATACATATCATCGGCTGTCTAATTAGTGATCAATACAAAGAAAAAACATACGATTTTCCCACATTTTTCGAATTGCAAAATTAAGATTTTGCCAATGTTGATTGCAGCGGAAGGAGCGAGACTCCTGCGGGATCAAGGGTCGGGTGAGACCCCACAGACGCGTTAAGCGTCGAGGAGGCTCACCGAACCGCCCGCGGAAAGCGAGCTCCTGCAGCGGAAATCAACAGTCATAGTAAAGATAGTCAACTAAAAGAAAGAAGCTGTTCAAATTTTACCTTTGGACAGCTTCTTTCTTTTATATTTTATGAATGAATGGATAATTGCTTGATTGTACAAATTCCTTTTAACACTTTTAACATTTTCTTTATTTGGCGATCATCGATATGATTAATACAAGAAATTTGCAGCCAATTTTTTTCTTGCAAATATGAACTTTCGTAATGCAAATTGAACCCATTTAAAGATAAATCATCACCTAAGTTACGAGCTACAAATCCACTTGGCATTTCAACGGTTAGAATTGTGGGAGCCGCATCTTCATTACTAGCTAACACAGATAAACCTGCATCCTCAATTCCACTTCTTAGAAGTTCATAGCGAGCTTCAATTTCTCCATATACTTTATTGGCATCATCGTATCTTTCAAGTGCTTTCTCTAATGCGTTAACAAGATTAGATGATTGTGAATAAGGAATGCCTTCAGCTTCCATATATGCCCCTATATCAAGATAACGAGGTATTCTTTTATCGCTAGCAATTGGAGCATTATGGAAAACAAATGAGAGTCCTGTATAACTAGCTAATGCCTTTCCACTTACCCCAGATGCAAAAGCAACTCCATCAAGATCTATATGAATTGCACCGAGTGAGCTTATACAGTCTAGACATAGATGAATATTTCTTTCCTGACAAAGTTCCTTCAGTAATTCAATATCATTCTTAATTCCTGTAGAAGTCTCACAATGTACTGCCCATACCCATTCATATGGAGCAGCACTTAAACTAGTAGTAATTTCTTCTTTTTTAAAAGAATTACCCCAATCCGTTTCTAAAGTATCAAAATCCAGTCCCATCCTTTGGACATGGTCCACAAGCCTTTTTCCAAATTCACCATTAACTAATATTAGACCTTTACCATTCAATAATGATAGTTGGGCTGCAATTACATCATTGGCAAGTGTACCTGTACCGTGTAAAACCTGTACGTATCGTGAATTTGTAAGCTTTGTTAGTCTTGCCTGAACACGTTCCAAAATGCTCTCAAATTCTACCGATCGATGAGAAATCGGTGATTTCATAAAGGCCTCTCTAACTTCATTAGAAATCGTTACAGGTCCAGGTAGAAAATTAACAGGCTCATTCAAGATTCTGCCTGCAACCCCTTCATCGAATGTTGCCTTTGTTAAATACATAGGTTGAAATGCTGCTTCTTCGTTTCCAGTCATATAAGCAAATGGTTGAAAACCTAGTTGACCATATAATTTTAGTTGACGTGTTGTACCTGATATGACTGCTGCATCATATCCTATTTTTAAACAATAACGAATTAATGCTTGTGCCAAACCTAAAAATACTCTACCATTTCGATAATTAGGATCTACTGAGAGTAGTCGAATTTCACATGGATTTTGCACAGAAACCGGTAAATGATCCTCTACTCTACCGATTTTTCCATCTAAAGAAAATGGTCGATTGCTCCGTACACAAATCATTCCGATAAGCTTCTCATCTTTCAAACAAATAATATATGTATTCTCTTCATGAAATTTATCTATTAATATTCTTCTCTCATTTTCATTATGTTGTGGTATTTCCTCCACGAAGGTTCGATAATTCATTGCTACAATTTGCTCAAATTCTGAAGGTTCAGTAGCAATCTTATAAATTAAGCTCATCAGCTGATGTTCCTTTCTTTATATATTTTCTCTTTAATGTTTTGCCGATGTGCAAATATAATGATGGCAGATACTATACTTGCTACGAGGATTGCTGCTACATCATACGACATAGGAATCATGATGATAGGTAAAACTGCTACTGCAAACATGCCTGCTAATGTAAGACTTCTAATAAAAACATAAGATACTAGAAATACACATGCAAACCACATAAAAAGTATGGGATTAAATGTTAGTACCCCTCCAATAAAGGTAGACATCCCCTTTCCCCCTTTAAAGCGGAAGAACACTGGGAATACATGTCCAATAACAACGAAAAGTAAAAGAAGTAATTCACCATATAACGGTAATTCTGTAAGTCGTGCTATCATAATGATAAGGAAACCCTTTAATGCATCGCCTATGAACGTTATGACAAAAGCGCACTTCCCGAATAGACGACCAATATTTCGTGCCCCAACATTTCCACTGCCTTCATTATGAATTTCTGTTTTATAGTGAAATTTAGCTAGTACATAGGCAGTTAAGAAATTCCCTAGAAAATATGCAAAAACAAATAATAAAAGTTCTCTCATCCTATTTCCTTTTCATATCATTTTCATTTATATTACCATAATTTGTGAAAATTTTGAACGAAATTCTACAGTTAGAAGCTATTTCACCTTTTCGCTATGTATGTACCCATGTCAGAATGCTAATATAATAGTAGCAATATGGAAAGAGTGATAATATGAAGAAAGTCCTTATTATATATACAAGTATGACAGGTAATACTGAAGCTCTAGTAGAAGAAGTACAATTAGGATTAAAGGAAAATAATGTAATTGTTGATATAAAAGAAGCATTCGATGCTAGTCCTGATGATTTACTAGAGTATGATGGTTTCTTAATTGGAACTTATACATGGGAAGGTGGCGAAATTCCCGATGAGTTTATGTTCTTTTATGAAGAACTAGACAGCTTTGATTTAACAGGAAAAAAAGCCGCTGTCTTTGGTTCAGGAGATTCCTATTATAGGTTCACATTTGGTGCAGCGTTAAATTTATTTGCTGATAAAATCCAATCATGTGGTGCAACAATCACTGTTCCTACATTATTAATAGACTTATTTCCCGAAGAAGAAGAATTGGATAAATGTCGCCAGTTTGCTCAGCAGTTTAGTATTAGTCTATAAAGACTATAGCAGCGTATGCTGGAATTTGTTATTTCCCAAGAAATAATGACGAAATATGTTTATAGTCCTATCAAAAACAGGTTGGGACAGAGGTATATGGATGCAAAAAAAAACCGAACTATAACTTGTTTCAAAACAAAATAGTTCGGTCACTTTATCAATTATAAAAATTTTCTAGTTACCAGCGAAGGAAATACACGAAGACTCCAGCGGGAATAAAGGCCTCGATGAGACCCCGCAGGCGTTTAGCGCCGAGGAGGCTCATTAGCCGCCCGCGGAAAGCGAAGTGTATTTCCGAAGCGGTATAGCTACACTTACATTGTTCGGATTTACATTTAGGTCAAATGGTTATGTCCCAGCCTCTTCATCATCTATACGAGGTAATATGAGTATTTCTACCCTTCTATTCTTTGCGCGTCCTTCTGCTGTATCATTATCTGCAATTGGTTGAAATTCTCCAAACCCTTTCGCACTAAACCATCTTGGATCAAGATCCCCATTTTCCAAAAGCACTTTCATGAAATTAATCGCACGCATAACACTTAAGTCCCAATTCGATTCAAATTCAGAATTACGTATTGGAACATTATCCGTGTGTCCACTAATAATAATATTTCTAGGAGGATCCATCTTCAAAAATTCAGCTACTTCTTTCGCTGTTTTTACATCCTTTTCCCTAACTTTTGCTTTACCTGAAGCAAATAAAACATTATCACGAATCCTCAGTAGTAACCCTTCATCAGTATAGGAGATTTCGAATTTATCATTCAAATCATTCTTCTGAATGTACATATTGATTTTTGCTTGAATCTCTTCTAACTCTCTTTGCTCTTCTAAATCAAAATCAACTGTATTTTCTTCTTCTATCACTGGTTCCTTCTCTTCCTCTTCATGATCAGGATTATCTTTACTATGATCATCATTTTCTATTGGGTTTTGATAATGGATTGGACCAGTTCCTCCTAAGAAGATACCATTAAATACTTGTGATAATCTTTGGAATTTCTGTGCGTCAACAGAGCTCGCAGCAAATAACACAATAAATAACGCTAATAATAGTGTCATTAAATCAGAGTATGGGAGTAACCATGATTCGCTATTATCATGCTGCTCCTCTTTTCTCTGTCTTCGTTTACGCCGGGACATTATAATTCACCACTTTCCTCAAAAATTTGTTGCCTTTCTGAGGCTGGTAAATAAGATGCTAATTTTCTCTCGATTACCCTTGGCGCTTCTCCTTCCAAAATAGATAATATTCCTTCTACCATCATCTCTTTAATACGCACTTCTTCTTTTGACTTTTGTTTAAGCTTATTTGCAAATGGGTGCCACCAAACATACCCAGTGAAAATACCTAAAAGTGTTGCAACGAATGCAGCAGAAATGGCTAAACCTAATTCATCTGTATTTTCCATATTTCCTAGTGCTGCAATTAAACCTATTACCGCTCCTAGCACCCCAAGTGTCGGTGCATATGTACCTGCTTGTGTAAAAATAGCAGCTCCTACTTGATGGCGTTCTTCCATCGCATCAATTTCTTCATTTAGGACATCACGAATATAATCAGCACTTTGTCCATCAACTGCCAATGTTAGACCATTTCTCATAAATGGATCATCAATATCAGCAATAGTTGCTTCCAACGCAAGCAATCCTTCTTTTCTTGCTAATTGTGCTAACTCGGAGAAATCATAAATTAATTCCTTAGGCTGATAAAGTTGTTTTTGTTTAAATAGTATCCCAAACAACTTCGGTACTTTCTTAATTTCTGATGTAGGGAATGCAGTAACAACACTAGCTGCAGTACCGACAATTATGATTAAAATTGCTGCAGGGTTAACAATTGCCATAATTGGTACACCTTTCATTACCATCCCTACTCCTACAGCTACAATCCCAAGTAATATTCCTATTATTGTTGTTTTATCCATAAGCTTCACCCTAAATTTCATCTGTATTACTATATATATCGACAGAAGTTTACATTTTTCAATAAGAATCGCAAAATAAAAATACTGTCCAATATAGTCTATCGGACAGTAAAAATGGATTCATACAGTTACTTTTGTATCTAGCTGAAGTGCTGGGCCAAAAAATTCATAACGAATATTTTCTTCTTCCACTCCAATATCTGTTAACATACTTACTACATTTCTTAAAAATGGAACTGGCCCACATATATAACAAACCGTGTTTTTATCTATTTTAGCTTGCAATAAATCTTTATTAATATAACCAGTAAAATCATGATTCCCGGAAATATTTAATGGTTTTTCATAGCCTACAATATATTCAGCCTTGTCCAATTCAGATACTAATTTACTTGCTTCTTCTGCAAATGCATGTACAGCTTCATTTCTAGCTGAGTGGATAAAAGTAACCTTTTGACTCGTTTTATTTTGCACTAGTGATTCCAACATACTCATCATTGGGGTAATTCCTACGCCACCGCTAATGAGAGCTACATGATCTTCGGCGTTCACATCTAAGTAGAAATCACCGGCTGGTGCACTAACTTCAACTGTATCTCCAACTTGAATATTATGATGCAAGTAATTAGACACCTTACCATTTGGAACAAATTCCTCTTCTTTTTTGACGGAAATTCTAAAGTATTCATTACCAGGTGCCACAGATAAACTATATTGACGATTTAATGCATATGTTTCTTCTGGAATATGAACACGGATTGTAATATATTGACCTGGCTTATAAGTAGGAACAGGTTTTCCATCCTTCGCTTTTAAATAAAACGAGGTGATGACTTCGCTTTCTTTTACTTTTTCAACAACTACAAAATCTTTAAAATCTTCCCATCCGCCCTCTTGTTCTTCTGCTTTTCTATACATATTTGCTTCAATATTAATAAATACTTGAGCTATTTCTCCATAAGCTTCCGCCCATGCATTAATAATTTCATCTGTTGCGGAGTCCCCTAATACTTCTTTTATTGCTTCTAGTAAATGTTTACCTACAATCGGGTAATGTTCAGGCTTAACACCTAATCCTCTATGTTTGTAAGCAACTTGTGTCACTGCAGGAAGTAATTCTTCTAATCTATCAATATTTTTTGCAGCCATATATACCATATTTGCTAAGGCAGTTTGCTGTCTTCCTTGCGATTGATTTGCATGATTAAAAATATTTAATAGTTCAGGATGGTTCGAAAACATATTTTTGTAAAATACAGATGTAATAGTTACACCATGTACTTCTAATATAGGTGCTGTAGATTTCACAATATCAATTACATGTTTAGGAAGTGCCATTTCGTTAACCCCTTTAAAAGATATATTTTAAATACATCTTTAACTTAACTTGCCGCTGAATTTAAAGCAATATTTTAAATACATCTTTAGAAAAGCTGTCACATAATATTCTTTGAATGTTCACGTTTGTTTGTTCATATGATTTTCAAATTAATGTTGTATACTAATGAAAGGAGCAGGTGATAAAAATGAGACTTACTAATTATACAGACTATGCATTACGCATATTAATATATCTTTCTTCTAAAGGTCCTGATAAATTATCCAATATATCGGAAATTGCAGAGGCATATAATATCTCAAAGAATCATTTAATGAAAGTTACTCATGAATTAGGAAAAATGGGAGTAATTGTTACAGTTCGTGGTCGTGGGGGCGGTATAAAACTTGCTTTGGCACCAGAGGAAATAAACATTGGAGCGATTGTAAGACAAACGGAAGATGACTTTAAACTAGTTCCATGCTTTGAACAGGGTTCAACTGAATGTGTAATATCTCCAGTATGCGGATTAAAGCATGTATTACATCGAGCACTTTCAGCATACCTTCAAGTCCTAGATGAGTACACACTAGCTGACATAGCTAACAATCCTCTAGAACTCAGAAATCTACTAAATATGAACTAGTTAAAATTCGGTGAATCTATATACGTTCTTGTTTGGCATTCCTTTCTATGATTGTTAAAATGATAATATTGATTCAGAATTTTACTTAAAAGGAGAATATTTATGACTAATTTCCAAAATACTTTAGAAAAATATGCCGAACTTGCTGTAAAAGTTGGTGTTAATGTTCAAAAAGGACAAACACTTGCAATTAACGCAGCTATTGATAACGCAGAATTCATACGTATTGTCGTAAAAAAAGCTTACGAAGCCGGTGCTAAGAACGTAATCGTGAACTGGAACGATGATGTCGTTTCTAGATTAAAATATGATCTTGCACCAGATGAAGCTTTTAATGAATATCCACTATGGCGTGCACGTGAAATGGAAGAACTTGCGGAATCAGGTGCTGCTTTTATGTCCGTAGTATCAGCCGGGCCAGATTTATTAAAAGGAGTAAATCCGGAAAGAATCGCAAACTTCCAAAAAGTAGCTGGACAAGCAATGTCTAAGTATCGTCAATATATCCAATCTGACAAAGTTAGTTGGACTGTCATTGCTGCTCCTTCTAAAGATTGGGCTGCGAAAGTATTCCCTGGTGCTCCGCAAGAAGAACAAGTAGAAAAACTTTGGAATGCAATTTTCAAAGCTACAAGAGCAAACTTAGATAATCCTATTGAACTTTGGAAGAAGCATGACGAAACATTAAGAGAGAAAGCGGATTTCCTTAACAATAAACGCTTTAAAAAGCTGCACTATACTGCACCTGGAACTGATTTAACGATTGAGTTACCAGAGGGTCACTTATGGTGTGGCGCTGGAAGCTTAAATGAAGATGGTAATGAATTTATGGCAAATATGCCAACGGAAGAAGTATTCACTGTACCTCATAAAGATGGAGTAAATGGTTATGTGGCAAGTACAAAACCATTAAGCTATGCAGGTAACATTATTGATGAATTTACGATTACATTTGAAAATGGTCGCATTGTAGATGTGAAAGCAAAAGAAGGTGAAGAGATACTTAAGAAGCTAGTGGAAACAGACGAAGGTTCTCACTATTTAGGAGAAGTTGCTTTAGTACCACATAACTCACCTATTTCACAATCTAATATTTTATTCTATAACACTTTATTTGATGAAAATGCTTCTAACCACTTAGCTATCGGTAGTGCCTATGCTTTCTGTCTAGATGGTGGAAAGAAAATGTCGCAAGAAGAACTAGCTAAGCACGGATTAAACTCTAGTATTACACATGTCGATTTCATGATAGGTTCAGCTGAAATGAACATTGATGGTATTACAGAATCTGGAGAAAAAATTCCAGTGTTCCGTAATGGTGATTGGGCATTTTAATAACAAAAAGAAGCATCCGAAAATGGGTGCTTCTTTTTTAATTTGCTTCCTCCGTGAAAGGCTTGTTCACATAATAATACATCCAACCCATGAAAATACCGCCACCAATAAAATTTCCGATTGTCACAGGAATAAGGTTGTGAATAATTCCTGAAAATGTAACGGAATTATCCACATTAAGCACTAATGAAACAGCAAATGTACACATATTGGCAATACTATGTTCATAACCAGAGATAAAGAAGCAAAATACAAATAACATCATTGTAAATAACTTTGGACCATCCCCTTTTAACGTTAACGGAACAAAGAAAGCTAGGCAAACTAGCCAATTACAAAGAATACCTCTAAAAAACAGTTCAGATGTTGGTATTTGTGTTTTGTTCATCGCAACGTCTAGCAACATACCATTTACCTTTGGATCCGCGAATAAGCCGGTCGCAAAGATTAATAGTGCAAAGAATGCTGCCCCTACTATATTTCCACCATAACTGAAAATCCACAATTGTCCTGCTTTTTTCCAATGAATTTTCTTTTTCAAAGCACTATAAGAGAAGTAAAATGTGTTGCCAGTAAATAAATCTCCTCCACCATAAGAAATTAAGATGATGGCTGCACCAAATGTTACAGCCGCCATTGGATATGCTAGAGGTGAGTTTTCTAAGTAAAAGAAATTCCCTGTTTTAAAGGCAACAATTACTCCAAATCCAATAAACATACTAGCTAATATAGAACGTAGGAAATAGATAAAATAACTTTTCTCAAAGATAGTTAATTTCTTTAAAGCTAATTTTTCCACTTGTTCCAATGCATTTGTTTCCATGATATTTCTCCTATTATAGTTATTTAACTTCAGGGAAATATGGGGCAAGCGTATCTTTTAGTACATTAACGCTATTATTAAAAAGTTTTTGCTCTTTCTCGTCTAAATCAAGCTCGAATATTTCCCGAATTCCGTTTCTATTGATTACAGCTGGAACTCCAATATACACATTTTTTTCACCATACTGACCATCGAGATGTGCAGAAACAGTTAGGATTGAGTTTTCATTTGTTAAAATTGCTTTAGTAATTCGCACTAACCCCATTGCAATCCCGTAATATGTTGCACCTTTACTTTCGATTATTTTATAAGCAGCATCACGAACATTAACGAAAATATCATCTAAATCCTGTTGAGTATACTTATCATCTCTCTCCAAGAACTTCATAATAGGAATACCACCTATATATGCAGAACTATAAACAGGCAGTTCACTATCCCCATGTTCGCCAATAATATAAGCATGAATATTCTTCGGACCTACTTTGAAATATTCTCCTAAAGAATAACGGAATCGAGCTGTATCGAGAATTGTACCTGAACCTATCACTCGTTCTTTCGGTAATCCACTAAATTTCCATGTTGCATAAGTTAAGATATCTACTGGATTCGTTGCTACTAGGAAAATACCATCAAACCCACTTGCCATTACTTGATCAACGATGCTTTTAAAAATCTTTAGATTTTTCTCTACAAGATCAAGTCTTGTTTCCCCAGGTTTTTGATTAGCACCAGCACAAATGACTACTAAATCCATATTTGTACAGTCTTTGTATGTTCCATAGCGAATGTGTAATGGACTAGGTGCGAATGCCTTCCCATGGTTTAAGTCAGTGACATCTCCTTTTGCTTTTTCTTCGTTTACATCGATCATTAATAATTCATTTGCGATACCTTGATTCATTAATGCAAAAGCATAACTTGATCCAACAAAACCTGTTCCAATTAACGCAACTCTACTTATTCTTTCATTGTTTAACATAATGCTCATCCCTTCCATTCGTTTGTATTATCAAATAGAATACTTTAAATAAGGGTCCCTTACAATCAAATCTTGTTTATGATCTTAAGGGTTTTTGTTTGTGAATATTTTCACATTATTTATAATTTCATTATAGCCTGTTGTTTATAGATTGTCGATATGTATTTTTTATTTTTCGTAAATTATTTTTATATTAGGTAACCATAAGAGCAAACGCATTTAGACAGCTACATATTTCGAATGATATAATATACGAATAGCCGAAGTGAGGTGTGGAAATGCAACAACCAGAAAAGAAAATGATGAAAGATTCTATTACTATAAAAACAAGCCTAGTCTTCCCTCCTGATACCAATCATCATGGTACGCTTTTTGGAGGTAAGCTCATGGGATATATCGATGATGTAGCTTCAATTGCTGCTATAAAATTCGCGCGGAACCCTGTAGTAACTGCATCAACAGATTCGGTAGATTTTATAAAACCGATTCGTGTTGGTGATGCTGTCACTTTAACAGCAATTGTTACCTGGACAGGAACAAGCTCAATGGAGGTATTTGTAAAAGTAACTTCCGAAAATTTACTTACAGGTGAACAAGCAATAGCTGCCCTATCCTTCTTAACATTTGTAGCGTTAGATGAAGATGGAAAACCTACCCCTGTTCCACAAGTTGTTCCCGAAACCGAGGAAGAAAAATGGTTAAATGAAACAGCTAATAAAAGAGCTGCTCATCGTAAAATACGTAAACAGGAAAGTAAAGATCTTGCTGCATTTTTTGCACAAGGTGAGAAATAGGATTATTTATTAGATCAAATTGAATATTTGTTTGCATTACCATGGTCACGAGGTACAAGTAACTCGTGACCATTTTTCTTTTCCTTATTACTGGATGTGAAATTTGACTTACTTCTTCTATTTAGTTTTGGACTGGGTACGATGATGGAGCCAGTGTGCCCACATTCCTCTTTTTCTCACTATGCCGGAAACATTGAAGCTGCGTGCGTGACCGCCTACAACTTTTTCCCTCTGCACCGGGCACGTTAAACCGGCTTGCATGGCCACCTCATCCTTTTTTCCCACTGCACTGGGCACGATGGAGCGCCCTGCGTGACTGCCTACAACTTTTTCTCACTGTACCGGGCACATTGAAGCGACTTGCGTGACCACCTCATCCTTTTTTCCCACTGCACTGGGCACATTGAAACGACTTGCGTGACCACCTACAACTTTTTCTCACTGTACCGGGCACATTGAAACGACTTGCGTGACCACCTCTGCCTTTTTCCTCCTGCACCAGGCACATTGAAGCTTCTTGCGTGACCACCTCCGCCTTTTTCCTCCTGTACCGGGCACATTGAAACGACTTGCGTGACCACCTCCGCCTTTTTCCCACTGCACTGGGCACGATGGAGCGCCTTGCGTGACTGCCTACAACTTTTTCTCACTGTACCGGGCACATTGAAGCTTCTTGCGTGACCGCCTCATCCTTTTTCCTCCTGCACCGGGCACGATGAAGCGACTTGCGTGACCACCTCTGCCTTTTTCTCACTGCACTGGGCATATTGAAACGACTTGCGTGACTGCCTACAACTTT
>VEFU01000016.1:0-48186 GCA_007679095.1 Paenibacillus bovis | reverse complement strand
CCTCAACTTTTTCTCACTGCACCGGGCACATTGAAACGACTTGCGTGACTGCCTACAACTTTTTCTCACTGCACCGGGCACATTGAAACGACTTGCGTGACTGCCTACAACTTTTTCTCACTGCACCGGGCACGATGAAGCGACTTGCATGACCACCTCCGCCTTTTTCTCACTGAACCAAGCACGTTGAAATTCTCTTCGTGACCTCCTCTCAGCTTTTCACACAAAACCGAGACCGATGAACTCCTACCATTCCCTCTTCCCAATTTTTCATCCTATCACGTGCAAGAATCACTTAAAGCCTCCACCTAGCATTTCCCACGTCATTACATACTTTTCCTTTCCATTACTAATTTACAAGCACATTAAATTTCGATAACAGGAAAAAGCTTACTTTTTGGGCAAGTCCCTGTATTGTGTATGTTCCACTCCTTTTCAGTTTGTAACATTCGTTTTATTTCCAATATATGTAACAAGCAATCTAGCAAAAATTTGTCTATACTAATAGAACATTGTCTATATATGATATAAAGGGTTTGGTGATTTCATGTTCTCAAATACGGAAATAGGTATTGATTTAGGTACTGCTAATGTACTTGTTTATACAAAGAATAAAGGTATTATTTTAAACGAACCTTCAGTTGTTGCAATGAATACGGACACGAATCAAGTTGTAGCTGTTGGGATGGACGCGAAAAATATGATCGGTAAAACACCTGGTAATATTGTTGCGGTTCGACCATTGCGTGATGGTGTTATTGCAGATTTTGACATTACTAGCCAGTTATTAAAGCAAGTTATGAAAAAGGCTGGGAAAGCAATGGGATTATCTTTACGGAAACCTGATGTAGTAGTTTGTACTCCATCTGGTGCTACTTCCGTTGAGCGTCGTGCTATTCATGATGCTGTAAAAGGATGCGGCGCAAAAAATGTCCATTTAATTGAAGAGCCTGTTGCAGCAGCGATTGGCGCTGATCTCCCTGTGGAAGAACCAGTTGCGAACGTTGTTGTAGATATTGGTGGAGGAACTACAGAAGTTGCCATCATTTCATATGGTGGAGTCGTGAACAGCAATACTGTTCGTGTTGGTGGTGATTTATTTGATGATAATATCATTCAATACGTTCGAAAAAAATATAATTTGCTGATTGGTGAACGAACTGCAGAAGAAATAAAAATTGAAATTGGCCATGCTTTAGTAGAGCATCCTGAATTAAAGAAGGATATTCGTGGTCGTGATTTAGTAACAGGTCTCCCAAAAACAGTTACATTAAGCTCAAAAGAAATTCAACAAGCAATGAGGGAATCTTTACTCCATATTTTAGAAGCAATTAGAGCAACATTGGAAAATTCACCAGCTGAGCTTAGCGGTGATATCGTAGACCGTGGGGTTGTATTAACTGGAGGAGGTGCCCTTCTTAATGGCATACAAGAATGGCTGTCCAAAGAAATTATTGTTCCAGTTCACATAGCTCCAAATCCGCTAGAATCGGTTGCAATCGGTACTGGTAGATCACTTAAATTCATTAATCAACTACAAAAAGTATCTAGATAAAGCAAAAACCCCTTGGAAAATTTCCAAGGGGTTTTGTTTAGTATTAATTATTTTCTTCTGTTTTATTAGCCTCAGTAGACTTCTTGTTCTCACTAATTTCTTGAGTTAGTGCATCGATGCTACCGCGGACATTATTTTTACCAGATAAGTTTTCTAGTAATTCCTTCACGTCAATACCAGCTGATGCTTTTAATGATTCTTGCATTGTAGACATTAGGTTTGTTGCATAGCCAGTAACTTTGTTGGCTCCACCGTTTTCACTATTTCCACCAGTGTCAACAACTGTAATCTTTTCAATGTTACCAAGTGGTGCAGCAACTTGTTTCGCATATTCAGGAAGCATCTTCAAGACCATGTCGAGTACAGCTGCTTTTCCGAACTGTTCGAATGCTTCTGCAACTTTCCGTTTTGCTTCTGCTTCTGCGATACCCTTTAAGCGGATAACTTCTGCTTCGGATTCACCCTGTGCTCTTTGTGCATCCGCTTTTGCAATACCATCTAGACGTACTCTAGCTGCGTCAGCTTTTGCTGTTGCTTCCACACGATATTGATGCGCATCTGCTTCTGCCATTTGTCTTACCTTATCTGCAGTTGCGGCCTGCTCAACTGCATATCGATCGGCATCTGCCTTTTTCTTTACTTCAGAATCATATTGACGCTCACGACGCAAAATCTCTTTTTCTTCGAGTTCAATTTGCTTTTGACGCTCAATAATTTTAATCTGCATCTCATGCTCTGTTACTGCTTGCTTCGCACGTGCTGTCTCCAAGTCATATGCTTGGTCCGCATTTGCGCGAGCTGTATCTTGTTCACGACGATATTCTGCCATTTTTAATTGGTTTACTTTTTCTGCTTCAGCAATTTCAGTTGCACGTTCAAGCTCTGCTTTTTTCGCTTCTTTTGCAGCTTCTGCACGTTTAATTCTTGTTTCTTTATCTGCTTCAGCAGTTGCAATATCTGCATCACGTTTCACTTGAGCAATACGTGGTTTACCTAGTGAATCAAGGTAACCATTTTTATCGCGTACTTCTTTAATAGTAAATGATACGATAATAAGACCCATTTTAGCTAAGTCCTGCGAAGCAACACGTTGCACTTCTTGTGAGAACTTATCACGGTTTTTATAGATTTCTTCCACTGTCATTGAACCTAGAATAGAACGTAAATGCCCTTCTAGTACTTCTTTTGCTTCAATTTCTCTATCTTCCTTCGACTTACCAAGAAATTGTTCCGCAGCAGTCGCAATTTCTCCGATAGATCCACCGATTTTAATAATTGCGGTACCATCTGCCATAACTGGAACACCTTGTTCTGTGTAGACTTCAGGTGTCGTAACTTCTAGTTTACTAGATAATAGACTAAGAGGTTCCGCTTGTTGGAATACAGGAAGTACAAATGTACCACCACCACGAATAATTTTTATTTTATTTCCTGATTCATCGACGTGGACATTTTTCCCACCTAAATAACTTCCTGTAACAATTAACGCTTCATCTGGTCCAGCTGTGCGGTATTTTGTTACGAATACACCAATTAAAGCTATTAGTATAAATGCAACAATACCAATAACAATCCAAATTCCCATTTCTGGCATATAAATTCCCCCTCATAAAAATATTTAAGTAAAGCTTGGTTTATATGGTATTACATATAAAACTCCATCTCTCACTTCTATTACAAGTACTTCTGAACCGCCTGCAATTTCTGTATTCTCGTAACTTGCGGCAGGTTTCGAAATCATTCCACTATAGCTCTCAATTACCACTTCACCAAAACCGTTTTGTGGAATTGTAATGATTGCTTTTCCCATTCGACCTTCCAAGGATTTTTCAGTATAACTCAAGGATTGTTCAGCCGAGGACATTGGAACGAGGACAAAAATATTAAGAAGTACATCTAGAATAGCAGCTATAATTGCAGAAATTACAATAATAAGAATACTATTAAGTGAGGTTACCTTTTCCAGTATATAACCGCCTGCAGAAAAAAATGTTATAAATGCTAAAATCAATACTGGATGTAAAAAACCTGTTGCTTCTCCAATACCTTCTAACACATCTCCAAATAACAGATAAAGTATTGTTAATACACCAGAGACAACTAATAATATCAAATAAATAGTTTCAATTGACATTCCAAACAATGTCATAGTCATCAATTCCTTTACATTGTTTTTTTTACTAACAATGCTATTCTACTTCTCCATCCCTCCTTGATAATTGTATTACGAATTAATTGTTAAGAAAGTTTCACATTTGTTGAAAATTTTCTCTATATTAGATCTTTCTTTTAACGTGACTTTTATGTAAAATAAAGAAATAGTAAAGAGAGGATGGAGAAAAATGTCATTATTGAACGAAATTCTTGATCACAATAAAACTTTTACCGAAGAAAAATTATATGAGGAATATGCTACCACAAAGTTTCCTGATAAAAAGGCAGTAATTCTAACATGTATGGATACAAGGTTAATTGAACTTCTATATAAGGCAATGAACCTAAAAAATGGTGATGTCAAGGTTGTGAAGAATGCCGGAGCAATTCTTACCCATCCATTTGGTAGTATTATGCGCAGTATTTTAATCGCTGTGTACGAATTACAAGCAGATGAAGTGTTTGTTATTGGGCACCATGATTGTGGTATGAGTGCAATTGAAAGCAGCCATATTTTAGGGATTATGAAAGAACGTGGCATATCAGAAGAGACATTAGACATCATTAGCAGTTCTGGAATAGACCTTGACAGTTGGTTAACTGGATTTGACAGTGTTGAACAAAGTGTACAACACAGTGTGGATATGATCCGTAATCACCCACTGATGGAAAAAACAGTACCTGTACACGGCCTCGTCATTAATCCTGAAACAGGTAAACTTGATTTAGTAACAAATGGTTATGAAATTTAATATGTTAAGCTATTTGTAAAATAAGCCCGGGTTACCGGGTTTTTATTATGCTTACTTTTTGCAGTTCTCCTCTTTATTATCTATTTGTTTCTTTTCCATCATATTCTTACTTCCACTGTATAGTCCACTAGCAGATAAACCTAACATTGTTCCAACTAATATTCCTTGTTTTAAATTAAAGTCTGCAATATATACAATACCTATTATAATTCCCAATCCTAAAGCAATTACCGGTAACCACCTCGTTTTAACTCCAACCTTTTTACACAACTCAACTAGTCCAATAATAAGCGGGATAATCATTACATCATACACTTCCATTACAGCATTTCACCCCCTACATTATTTTATGAGGCTTATCTACTATTTGTAACGGCCACCCAGAATATAAAATCCATACATAAGATTTTCACCTTGTGGAAAATTAAAGTTGCAGAGATTGCGACAAAATTCATATCAAGGGGTTAATACTCATGAAAAAACTTTGGATGGCATTAATGCTTAGTTTTATTCTTACGTTAGGAGCATGTGGAACTGACTCTGACAATAAGGATACGAATAAAGAAACTCCGGAAGAAAATATTGAAAAAGATGGAGATACTACTACCAAAAAAGATGAAATCACTGATGGGAAAGATGTGGTAGTAGAAAATGGGGAACCTGCTGATGATGAAAATGATCAAAATCAGGAAGCAAATGAAGAAAACAATGACGAAGGAAAGATTGATCAAGGTACGTATAAAGTAGGAACCGATATTGCTGCAGGAGAATACCTCGTATTTGCACAAGGAATGGCCTACATTGAAAATGCATCAGATAGTACTGGCAATTTAGATAGCATCATTTTTAATGATAATTTAATGAATGATGCCCATTCCTATGTGACTCTAAAAGACGGTGAGTATTTTAAATTAACTTCTGGCTATATGTATCCAGTTGATAAAGCTCCATCTGTCCAACCTGATGATGGTTTATATAAAGACGGAATGTACAAAGTAGGTACGGACATTCCTGCTGGTGAATACAAAGTAAAATTAGATAATTCCACAGATATGGGGTATTTAGAAGTGTCCACCAATAGTAGGCATGATTTATCCAGTATTGTTACGAATGAAATTGTACAAGCTGACATGTATATTACGGTCAAGGATGGCCAATATATCAAATTACAAGGTGTTAGTATTCAAAAATAAACTTGGAGGTTTTTAAATATGGCTAAAAGTAAAAAAAGTGTCCGTGCACGAAATTACTCTAGTAATAAAGGAAATGCAGCAACTAGTGTAAATCCACAAGGAATCGCAGACACAGAATTTTCAGTGGAGCCAAAAAGCAAATTAGAGAATGCTGCAAAGAAAAAGAACACAAAGTAACTGTTTTAAGAGCAATCGAAGATCTTCGATTGCTTTTATTTTTTATGATTCAAAAATGTGTGAATGAATCGGAATATAGAAATACAAACTTTTTTCCAAATCCAACTATATAGCAAGGAAAATGCAAATGTCCCTAAAATAACGGTAGCACTAATTTTAGTCGTGATTGAAGGCCCAAGGATAGCAAATTTTATACCATATAATAAAATACTGATTCCTATTGTTAAAGTGATTGCAGAAAACGCAATAATAAGTATGTTCCTTCTTAAGTACTTCATACTAAAACCTAAACTAAGCCCAAGTAAACCTGTAGTAAACATGAAGATGAATAACTCTGTTGGCTGCAGTATTGCCACCAGAAGAATCGTTAGGAAATATGTCATCACACCTATGTTCATTGATAATAGACATGCTAATACAATTGGTGCTGTACTCACCATACTAAATATATAACCGACTCCCGTGAAAATCCCTGCCGATTGTAATATAGCAGCTAACGCACCTAAGCTCGCACCAGCTACGAGTTGCATCGATTTTGAATAACTATCAATGGTAGGAATAAAAACATCTATCCACATGCTAGACGTAACTTTTTTGAATAATGACCTCACCATCACACCCCCTTATATAGGTAAATGCAGGTAAAAGGTTGTTTATGCGAAAATTGATTATTTCAAATTGATTAGGTGCTACAGGATATCACGTACTAATACATTAGTTCTATTCATATTCTGATAAAAGATTACTTTTAAGGGATGTGAAGCAGGGTGAAAAAAATAAAGGTTCGTCTAAGACCAATTGTTAGTAGACTAAATTTGCCTACCGTTATAAAAACAGCAATACTTCCTGGTGAATCGATGGAAAGTTTATTTATCGCTACTCAAGTTGGAGAAATTTTTTATGTAAGAAACAGAGATGTTCGAACCTTTTTAGACATTAGTTCGCAAATAATAAAACTAGGTGGAAAAAGAGGTTCTGATGAGCGCGGTTTATTAGGATTAGCTTTCCATCCTGAATTTCATCATAATGGATTGTTTTATTTGCATTATTCAGTTGCTGGAACACAAGGACCTGGTGCACTGACGGAATCATTTACACCTAACCCGTGCGACCCTAAAACATTAAACCTAAAGTGGACGAATAGAGAAAAACAATATGATCATATTGATACAGTTGAGGAGTGGGTAGTTCAGAGGAATGGTCAACCTATAAAAAGTCGTACTTTACTTAACTTGAGAAGACCATTTTCGAACCATAATGGTGTGAACAGCTTAAACTTTTCACCAGAGACTGGGAAACTTGTATTAACAACCGGAGATGGTGGATCTGGATATGATCCATTTAATTTAAGCCAGGATAATCTCGAAATTGCTGGAAAAATAATTGAGATTGATGTAAAGAAAAATACATCCATTACAAATCCACCAGCCGTTTCCCGTTTCAGTGAACTCCCTGTCCCCATCCAAGAAATGCTTTCTGTAATAGTGAAAGGAGTTCGCAATATACCGGGAATCGCATTCCAACCCTATAACGACCGCTTTTTAAAATATGTAGGTAATGTTGGCCAGGGGTTAGTAGAATCTATTTTTGTATTCACGCAATATAAGCCCATCCCTGTAACACAACTCACTTCATCTTCCGTTAATACTGAAGGATTTATTAACTTAGGATGGAGAGGCTGGGAAGGTGCATTCCCTACTACCATTATTAAAGACTGTTCCAGCAACCCGAATTTGAAGGAACAAACAATTGCTTATTATAATGAAGCAGTTAACACCTCCGTAAAGAGGCATCCACCTTTAATTAGTTACTTTCATCAAGATGCCAGGCAGGATAAATTTTCGGGTACGGCCATTACAGGAGTACAACCGTATTTGGGAAATACAATTTCTGATTTAACAGGAAGCGTAGTATTTATCGACCTCGCAAATAGAAATCAATCCCCATCCAAAGGTGTTTTAGCTTATACGAGAATTACAACAGTTAATAATAACTTGAGTGATTATAGTGTAATTGAAACGGATTATAATTTCGGAGATAAACCAGCATTCTATGTTAATCTCGGAACAAATTTAGACCAAACTAGATTATTCTTAGGAGTTAATGGCTCCATGAAAGTGACGGATTATAACCAAGGTACGGTTTTTGAAGTAATTTCTTGAATAGAATATACCGCAAATAGTGAAAAAGGGGATGGAAGAATATTCACCATCCTTTTTTCTCCTCCCTTTAAATAGGTCTATAATCCCAAAATCTGTCGAAAGTAAGAATATATAGTATAATCAGGACGTTATTACTATTTAATGGGGGAAATGCAAAAAATGAATCATGAAACGAACAACCACTCTTCCACTGGCACTAGTGCCAAATCTACTAGCTCCAGCAAAAAAGTTGTAGCAATTTTAGGTGCCATCATTTTAATTGGTGTAATTATTTATATTTCATTCACTATGGGGGCTAAATCGGCAACGCCGTCTAACGACTCTTCCATTAAAGAAAATGAAGTTACGAAAACTACAACTACAGAAATGGAAAAAGAGGAAAACGAAGTTCCGAACGTAGCAAAAGAAGGTGAACTACGTCCTATCCAAGAAATTATATTGAATTATGATATGGAAGCTTTAAGTGAAGTTCGAAAAAAAGGAATATCACCGCTAAATCTGATTCTAGTTGGTAATGATATCAATGTTGAAGGTGCCAAATTACAAAACGCGATTAAACCTGTTATTGCTAAGTTAGGGCTTAAACTACCTAATATTAATGAAGCAACTGCGATATGGTTCCTATCAAACAACCCGGAAAAACGTGACCTTCGAGTTGGCTTATTAGCATACGAATGGTATCTACACCATAATGCTATTATTAATGATTATGATGATATTGCAAATCATAAGGAAGCATTATCAGAACTTCCAGCACTAAAAAAAGCAATTATGGAAAATATTTCACCAGCATATATATTTGACAGTAAAAATAGAGAACTTCTTAATGAATATGTCTTCTTAATTTGGTCACGTGCACTCCAAGATGTATATAACAGTATGACGATTACAAATATATACTAATTGGGAGAGAATAAAACACTTTGGATAAACATATCCAAAGTGTTTTTATCTTCTTCATAACTAAAGATATTGAACAAAAGTATAGACTATACTACTCGGTTATTGGCTTTCCTAATATTGATTCTAAGTCATAAAGTATTTCAGTGTTTGAACCAATGTAACTGACTATAATTCTTCCTGTTTGATAAAAATGAGGATCATCTACCCATTCAACTATTGAATTACCAATTCTAAATCCATCATTCGATATTATTTTTGAATCATCTTTTGCTAGCTTTTCTTCCTCATATACATAAATAGCAAGTGTTTCGTCATTTACTTCGATATAGGTGGGATATACTGACAAGAAAGTATGCGGTGTTATTCCTTCTTTTACCTCTAACTTACTTACTTGATAACCTCTTTCCTCTAGTACCTCTTCCAAACTTTCGAATATCCTATTATTCACAACTGAAGTTTCTTCTGTATTTTTTCCTTCAATATCATTCGTATGTACTTCTATATTCTCACAACCTATTAATATTACTAAAAACAAGAAACATAGCATTGTTATAACACGATATCTGTTCATCTATAACCTCCTCTTGGAGTAATTAAATATATATTAACTCGATCAATCTCAACTAGTCACCATCTTATCTAACACAATGAAGTTTAACATACCTCTTCGGAAATGGTTAAAACCTGCTGAGATATTTATCACAATCAGCTAACTGATACTTTTATTTAAATATGGTTAAAAGATGAGATTCTTAAGTAACACCCCACCATAAATCAAAGCACCACAAACCACAATTAGCAGCCCCACCATTACAAATCCATAGATAAAACCTTTAACCATAGCGACAAAATCTAAGAACGTATTCTTAATAATTCCAAGTAAATTACCGATTGTTATCTTCCCCTTTGTACGTGTTACCCTTAAGAAATTGCATTATTTCTGACACTCTTCCCAAAAATGTTGTATCACTTTTTATGCAAATGAAAAATATAAGTAAATGTTATTATTGCTAAATATCCTTTATAGTATAATTTTACCATTAATTCAACCTAAATTTACTAAAAATTAAAATTTTATTATAAGTTATCAAAATATTCCACTTTTATAAGATAACACAACTAATTCCATGATATTGCAATTCTCTTAAGCGTTCATCCCTCGTTTTTTCTGTATGAAAAATAGATCATCAACACACACTACTTTCATGAAAGAAAGTAATAAAATTCATGTTTACGTACTAATTCATTTACTAAAAAGGATTGATCGAATGCCACATAATTTACTTAAATTCTTATTAGTATTCTTTTCAGTAATTTCGGGTTTTTTCCTCCCTAAGAGATCAATCGTTAGGTATTTACCTGTAACTATATTTTCAACTGCTACAATACTTCTAGAAATACTTTATTTTACTATTCGCAAACTATGGAAGGTTAAAGGTGGAAGGAAAGGAATTATTAGTACAGCTTTATCTTTAGTAATTGGCCCTTATTTCTTTTCTAATTTATGGGTTTTTTCCATTTATCAAAAGGGAAATTCTTGCGTTATACATTACTAAATATCATTGGTGATTTAATATATGCCTTTCCTGGTATAAAATTATTTAGAAAATGGAACTTTTTCAAACTAAACATTAGTTCGTTGCAATTTTTCATATTACTTATTACGAATGCCTACTTAAATTATGCGTTTCACAAGTTGTTCGAGAAAATAACCGTACACAAAGTCAAATAATAACAGTAAAAAGCAAGGGTAAAATATACTCATACCTTGCTATTTCTGTTTTTTAAATTCGCCCATCATTCCACTTAGCAGGTTCGGACATCCTTAAAAGTATAATAAAAATACTATTTAGTATAAAATAGGACAGTTAGTATTTGATCTTGAAAGGATGAAAGATTTGTTAAAAGCATATGCTTGGCTCACCTTTTGTGTAATTGTATGGGGGAGCAATTTTGTTTTTGGAAAGATTTTAGTGCAAGACTTTTCTCCAACTTTGTTAACCATGCTTAGACTTTTGTTTATAGTATTATTTTTACTTGGATTATTCTCATATAAAAAGCACTTTAAACGAGTTAATAAATCTGATTTACTGGCAATTTTCCTTCTAGGGGTTATTGGTGTTTTTATAAACCAATGGTCTTTTTTTGTAGGTTTACAAACCGCTGATCCAACTACTTCTGCATTAATTTTGGCAACTACCCCTATTATAACTAGCGTATTAGCTGCCATTTTTTTGAAAGAAAAATTAACACTTAGTATGATGATAGGGTCGATTGTGGCAATTATAGGTATTTATCTGGTTGTAGCAAATGGCGATTTATCTTCATTGCATGTAGATAAAGGTCTATTTTGGATTGTTATAACAATGATAACTTTCGCAATAATGATCATCATGACGAGGCTTCTTTCTCATAGAATAGATCCACTTACTATTACTTTATATTCAAATGTTGTAGGTTTAATTGTGGCAATTCCTTTTACTTTTATACTGGACAAGCCCTTAAAGGTAAGTACAAATATGTCGGATTGGTGTTTCTGATAGGAACTGCTATTGTTGTACATGGTATTGCTACACTAATTTGGAATAATAACATTAGACATGTAGATGCTTCAAAGGCTTCAATATTATCTAATTTAGAACCTTTTGTAGCAATGGTTATGGGATTGATATTACTTTACAAACCGATAACTGGCTCAGAGATTTTAGGTTCACTATTTATAGTTGGAGGAGTGGTGTTATCTACTTATCAAAGAAAAAAGTTAAAATTACCTTAATTAAATTTGTTTATGGTACACGAACCCTAAATTAGGGATCTGTCAAGTAGAGATGGATTCCTTTTTGATTACTTTTGAAAACAAAATATACTTGTATGCCCTGCCATACCTGTCTTTCTTATTCTGATTTCAATTCAATTAACTCTGACTCTTTATCCCACTCAATGAGTAACTTCATTTTGTAGTCTTTCGTCGGCAAAGGTTCAAAACTACCAGATATGCCTAAGAGATATATTCCGTTTTCAGGTTCATCTTCGTAAGTTGTACTTCCACTTCCAGTATCACTACCTGCATCATAATAATATTTTATTGTACCTGTCGGATTTGGTTTCTCACCAATGTATTTTACATACAAATCTGTTGAAAACTTATCGTTATCTCTCACCTTATAAGCAATATAAACTGCTGCCCAATTTTCCCCATGTCCCTTAAACTTAACATACTCCATATTTGAATCATTAAGAATGTCTTTAATTACAAATTCCTCAATAAAGGAATAATGATCATTACTGTCAATAATCGCCCTATCAGAAAACTTTAAATCTAAATTTTGAGTAAATATAAGCATAAAACATATACCAATCGCAGTGATAGTTAGGAATGAAACTAAAAGTTTTGGAGTTAAGAATTTCCTTTGTGTAGTATCATTTAAAATAGCGTATTTCATTTTATCTTTTGATTGTCTACTTAGTTTTACTGCGTCGTTTAGTTTTATAAAGTCGTTGTCTTGAAGTTTCTTCATATTTCAACCCTCCCCTTCATCTAAAATTTTTTGTAGCTTTTCTATTGCTCTTGCCGTTGTCATTTTCACTTTACTCTCACTCCATCTAAGGACAGAAGCAGTTTCTTTAACAGATAACTGTTGAATTTTCCGCAATAAAATAACTTGCTTATAACTTAATTTTAATTTTGAAATAGCCTGATATAGCTCTTCCAAGTCACTTTTTTCCAGGAAACTTTCTTCAGCACTTTTTACTTGTATAGGGGAGTCAAAAAGTGTTGGGATTGGGTGCTTTTTTCTAAAATAATTCATGGTCGTTGTATAAGCTATTCGATACAACCAAGTTTTTAGCTCAGAGTTCCCTTTGTACTGATGTGACTTAATATGTGCTTTGATGAAGGTCTCCTGCGTTAAATCCTCTGCAATTTGATGATCTTTTACCATGAAAAAAATATATTTATAAATAAATTCTACATACTTTTCAAACCAAGTTTCAATCACATCTGAAAACCCCCTTTTAATCTATAGACACATTAAAAGCTTGATTGGTCACATAATTCAAATAAATTTAATCTCACTATAAAAAAAACCATCAATTGATGGTCTCTGATACACGCAGTGAATCAATCCTTTTCATTTATTTGCTTTAATAACATAATTATTTCTTGCTCTTGTTTATTCCCTTTTCTGAGCTGTGCTTCTATAGAAATAAGCGTAATTATGATGGCGATAAGACAAAATAAAAACCACATAATATAATCCCCCACTCTTTTCGTTGAATATTTAACTTTATTCAATTCATCAATAAGTTAGTAGTATACATTCTATTAAAATAAGCGATAATCCTTTTTGGATCATCGCACTGTGTTTACACAATTAATGTAGATTCAATTTTTCATGTAGGAAAATTTGTCCCCAATTTAACCCCAAGTATAAAAAAACCTTTCTAGATAAACCTATAAATAAAACAAAAAACCTTGCAACAGCAAGGTTTAATTTACGGCCCCGGCAGGAATCGAACCTGCGACGCACGGTTTAGGAAACCGACGCTCTATCCTCTGAGCTACGGAGCCATTATTTAGACAATATTTTTAACACAAGAAGTATTATAATATAAAATTCCTTTGATTAAAAGGAAAAACTCCATTATACTAAAAGTAACAGCACTATTATTTTCTTATTCGAAAAGAAACAAAATGATATAGCATTGGTAAAAAAGGAGGCAGTGACATGCAACTTGGCATTCTACTAGGTCTAATTTTTGTCATTGGTGTAGTAGCATTATTTATTATTTACTTTATTAATTCTGCTATGGATACAAAAGACGCTAGCATCATTGACGAAGTACCAGAAAATCATTTAAATCCAAAAAATAACTAAACGTTGGTCTCCGATTTGTTTCAAATAGGAGACCTTTTCCACATTTTCTATTTCGCTTCTTTTATTTCATGGAATGTACACAAATTTAGTGCATACATTGGAATATATGGGAGGGATTTAGATGGATTTAATTGTGACAATTGGACTTATTGGTGTAATTGGCGCAGTCGCAGCTTTTCTTAGCTACTATCTTAGCAGTGCTTTGAATTTTGAAGATGCAAAACGAATCGATGAAGTCCCTAAAAATGGTAATACACAAGAATAATGTACTAACCCTTCTTCTATGATGAAGGGTTTTTTAATTGTAACGAATTACTTCCATTTTCTAAATATTACGATACAATATATAGCTAGTACTTCATAATAGAAAGGAAATATGTTATGCACACAAAGGGAAGCTTACTTGCTGATTTAGAGAAACTCTCCATTAACCCTAAAGGGACTGTTTTAGTACATTCATCATACAAAAAAATTGGAGAAGTTGAAGGTCGAGCAGACACTGTTCTAGATGCATTTGAGGAGTATATGAAAGATGGATTATTAGTATTTCCAGCACATACTTGGTCTTATATTAATGCGAAAAATCCTGTTTTTTCTGTAAAAGACTCTCACTCCATTGTTGGGATTTTAACAGAGTTATTCAGGCAAAGAGAACATACCATTCGCTCTGCTCATCCTACTCATTCTGTCTCTGCACTAGGGAAAGATGCAGTTGAATTTACAACTGGGGATGAATATTGTACAACCCCATGTGCAAGAGAATCAGCTTGGGGAAGATTACTGGATCGCAATGCTCAAATTATGCTTGTTGGTGTAGATTTGCGCAGAAATACATTTATGCATGGAGTTGAAGAATGGGCCGACATCCCTGGAAGAATGACGGACACATATGAGCCGCTTGTTTCCATCTTGGAAGATGGTACGAGAGTTGATGTACCTTCCCGTCGTCATACAGGATTAGCATGGCACGAACATTTCTGGAAAGTGGAAGAAATTCTACTTAACCGTGGTGCAATGCATATCGGAAAATTTGGTGATGCCGAAACCCGTGTATGTGATGCAAAATTACTAACAGAAGTATTAATGGAAATGTTGAAAGATAACCCAGACTTATTTTCAGATAACGAACCACTAAGTGAGGAAACAATTAAATATTATTCAAAACTTCCTCAAAATGCATAAAAACAGGATGGTCTCATCGTCATATTCATGACTTTGGACCATCCTTCTTTATCGCTTGATGATAAATAGAATAAAGCTGTTGAACGAGTCTACCGTTTTTACCGGGATAAAAGTGTTTGTCTAATTTATTTACAGGAATGATTTCTTGAACTGAGTTCGTGAAGAAAAGCTCATCTGCTTGAACTAAATCTTCCACTTTAAACAATCCTATTTTCACATCTAAACCTAGTTCTTGCGCAATCCTAATAATAAATTGTCTTGTAATCCCATTTAAAATTCCTGTTTCAAGGGAAGGTGTGCAAAGAACACCTTCTCGTAGCCAAAAGATATTCGAAGTTACTCCTTCTGCGATAAAACCATCTTTCGTTAACATTAATCCCTCTTTATTCGGATCTGCTCCTAATTCTAATTTTGCCGCCACATTATTGAAAAAGTGATGCGATTTTATACGTATAGTTGTTTCTGGAGTATTTCGGACTGTTTTTAATATAACCGCTTCTTTTTCACGCAATGGTTCAATACCTACTAGTGGCTTCTGAAAAACAATGACAGTCGGATCACTATACGGATTTGTTTGTAAACCTATTTCCCCTATACCAGCAGAGACATTAAAGCGAATATAGGAATTTTGTAAGTCATTCAAGCGTGATAGCTCCTTCAATATTTTCTCCACCTGTGAAGTACTAAATTCCAGAGCTATATTCATTTCCTTCATACCACTATTAAGCCGCTCTACATGCTGATTTAATAGAAAAGCGTTACCTTCATATGTCCGCATTGTTTCAAACACACCAAGCCCGTATAAATACCCATGATCAAAAGGTGATATTGTCGCCTCTTCCCGTCGGATATACTGTCCATTAAGAAAGATATACATGGCTCAGATTTCTTCCTTCCGATAACATTGGAGGAAATTTTGCAATAGTTGCATTCCAGGGTCCGTTAAAATCGATTCGGGATGAAATTGAACACCCTCCACCGCAAACTCTTTGTGACGAATTCCCATAATTTCTTCCTCATCTGTCCACGCAGTAACTTCTAAGCAGTCTGGAAGTCCGACTTGTTCTACAATTAATGAATGATAGCGAGTTGCCCTGAAAGGATTGTCTATTTGCGTAAAAATTGTTTTACCGTCATGATGAACAAGAGACGTTTTCCCATGAAATAGTCGTTTTGCTTTTATAACTTTCCCTCCAAATACTTGAGCAATCGCTTGATGTCCTAGACAGACGCCAAGTATTGGGATTTTCCCTGCAAAATGTTGAATTACTTCTAGAGAAATGCCAGCTTCATTCGGTGTACATGGACCAGGAGATATAATGACATAGTCTGGATTTATTTGTTCTATTTCAGGAATCGTAATTTCATCATTTCTTTTTACGATAATTTCTTCCCCAAGTTCACCTAAATATTGCACTAAGTTAAAGGTAAAGGAATCATAATTATCTATCATTACAATCATTTTAGTTCCCCCTTTTCTCCGCCATTTCTTTTGCTTTCCAAAGTGCAGCGGCTTTTTTCAAGGACTCTTTGTATTCTGCTTTTGGATTCGAGTCAATGACAATTCCAGCCCCAGCTTGGACATGGCAAAGGCCATCTTTTACAAGCATCGTGCGAATCACAATATTTAAGTGTACATCTTGATTAAAGCCAATCCATCCTATCGAACCTGTATAAATACCACGCTTTACTTGTTCTAGCTCTTCAATAATTTCCATCGTTCTTATTTTCGGTGCACCAGTAATTGTTCCTCCTGGAAAAACAGCATCTATTAAGTTAGCTACACCCTTTTCTTCTCGAAGAACACCGCATACATGTGACACAATGTGCATAACATGTGAATACTTTTCAACCGTCATCAGTTCATCCACTTTTACCGATCCATATTCACATACTCTTCCAAGGTCATTTCGCTCTAGATCAACGAGCATAATATGTTCTGCACGTTCCTTTTCATTTTCAATCAATTCATTCACTAATCTCATATCTTCTTCTTCATTTTCACCACGTGAGCGCGTCCCAGCAATTGGTCTCGTACTTACTTTTTGACCATCCTTTTTAATTAACAACTCTGGTGAACCAGAAACAATTTGAAATTCTGGTGTATGCATATATCCCATATATGGAGAAGGGTTTAACAAACGTAATTCTTTATACACTTCAACTGCCTCAACAGCTAATGGGCGTGACTGTCGAACGGCTAAATTAACTTGAAACACGTCGCCTTCCGCAATGTATTGTTGCACTTTTTCGACTGCTTCCACATATTCTTCTTCCGTAAGTGAAACTTGGAGTTCATCGTCAACTTGAGGCATTTCTCTTGGTTTTACAGAAACTGCAGATGATAACCAAGATGATTTTGCGGATTCCAGTTTTTCTTGCGCATTACCGCGATTTAATACCATCACCCACAAACATTCTTCCACATGATCATATACTGCCCATTCATCAAAAACGAGAAAGTAAATGAGTGGTAACTGTAAATCATTTTGTGCGATGTTTGGGAGTTTCTCAATACATTGTCCATAGTCATAGCTAATGTATCCAATTGCCCCGCCTTGAAAATCTGGAAGCTCAGGGATTGGTTGGAAATAAAATTGTTGCATCCATTTTTCTAGTTCGTGAAGAGGATTGCCTTCCAAAACATATTTCTCCCCATCTTCTTCAATTTCTATTGTGTTTTTTGTTCCTTTCACAACTGCAAATGGCTTAATCCCAGCAATGCTATAGCGACCAGCTCGACCGCTTTCTAGAAGAATATGTTGCTCTTCCTTTTTAGATAAAATTTCATAACAGTGAAAAAAATGATCCTTATGTATATCATTAACTTTTTCATATAAAACTTTTTGCATCACTACATCACTTCCATTCTTCACATATGGATGATTGTACCATTTCCAGTGTTTATTAAGAATAGCTATTTTCAACAGAATGAATTTCGTTATAATAGAAAAGGATGTAAATAAATTTAGGAGTAATGACATGAGTATTTTATCTGTAACTAATCTTAGTCACGGTTTCGGTGACCGGGCTATTTTTAATAATGTTTCGTTTCGTCTATTAAAAGGCGAACATATTGGATTAATTGGCGCAAACGGTGAGGGTAAATCTACCTTTATGAACATAATCACGGGGAAACTACAACCAGATGAAGGTAAAGTAGAATGGGCTAAGAAAGTACGTGTCGGCTATCTGGATCAACATGCCATTTTAGAAAAAGGCTTAACAATACGCGATGTGTTAAAAATGGCATTCCAATATTTATTTGATCTTGAAAATGAGATGAATGAGATTTATGGAAAAATGGGTGACTCGACACCTGAGCAGTTGGAACAGTATTTAGAGGAAACTGGTGTCATACAAGACATGCTCACAAACAATGATTTCTATTTAATCGATGCAAAAATTGAGGAAATCGCGCGTGGACTTGGACTGGATGACATAGGACTTGAGCGTGATGTTGTTGACCTCTCTGGTGGACAAAGAACAAAAGTCTTATTAGCAAAACTTTTACTGGAAAAACCAGATATTTTACTATTAGACGAGCCAACTAACTATTTAGATGAGGTCCATATTGAATGGTTAAAACGCTACTTGCAGGAGTATGAGAATGCGTTCATTCTAATTTCTCATGACATTCCATTTTTGAATAGCGTAATCAATTTAATTTATCATATGGAAAATCAAGAATTACATCGCTATGCAGGCGATTATGATAATTTCTTGAAGGTCCATGAGATGAAAAAACAACAAATGGAAGCTGCATTTAAAAAGCAACAAAAAGAAATTTCTGAATTAAAGGATTTTGTTGCTCGCAATAAAGCACGTGTGTCGACTCGAAATATGGCAATGTCACGTCAAAAGAAGTTGGATAAAATGGAAGTAATCGAACTAGCGGGAGAAAAGCCAAAACCAGAATTTAATTTCCGAGAAGCGCGTGCTGCTGGTAAGGTAATTTTTGAAACAAAAGAGCTAGTGATCGGCTATAATGAACCACTTTCTCGACCACTTAATTTACGCATGGAACGTGGACAAAAAATCGCATTAACAGGTGCTAACGGGATTGGAAAAACTACCTTACTTCGTAGTATTCTTGGAGAAATTAAACCAGTATCTGGGCATGTCGACTTAGGTGATTACTTGCATATCGGATATTTTGAACAAGAAATTAAAACGAGTAATGGAAACACTTGTATTGAAGAGGTGTGGAATGAGTTTCCTTCCTTTACTCAATATGAAATCCGCGCAGCCCTTGCAAAATGTGGTTTAACAACAAAACACATTGAGAGTAAAGTAGAAGTATTAAGTGGTGGCGAAAAAGCGAAAGTTCGCCTTTGTAAGTTGGTAAACAATGAAACGAATTTACTTGTATTGGACGAGCCTACAAACCATTTAGACGTAGATGCAAAAGCAAAATTAAAACGAGCTCTCCAAAGCTATAAAGGTTCAATACTTTTAATAAGCCATGAACCAGACTTTTATCAAGATGTTGCTACAGATATCTGGAATTGTGAATCATGGACTACGAAAGTGTTTTAATTTAATCGCTAATAGACATTTCACCAGTTAATTAACTGGGAATTGTCTATTAGCTTTTGTTTTATTCGACATTATTACTTTAATGATTCTTCGAAAAGGACATTAGATGGATTCTATTAGACATTTCAACTATATGAATCCGTCAAATTGTCCATTAGAGCCATCCTATTTGACATTTCAACGGTAATTCACCTTCCAATTGTCCATTAGAACCTTCCTATTTGACATTTCAACTATATGAATCCCTCAAATTGTCCATTAGAGCCTTCCTATTTGACATTTCATTTGAAATACCACTTCAAACTGTTCATTAGAACCTCTACATCTTACAAACTACCTTCAATCCATTTACTAACATGTCAATTACTGCAGGATGTGTAGTGCCTTCCTCAAAATGGGATGGTGTTAAACATACAACGCTCCCTTTTCCATATTCATGCGTCCAGCCGGCGATTGATGCTCCATCTTCAGACTCAGAAGTTAGAAAAATATTAGTCTTCTCTTCCTCACATACGACAAAGTAATGTTCATCAAATATCGTAAACTCCTCAACATTCTCAACGATGCTGGATCCAGATACGGGCTTATATGTAATATCTTTTGGTGCGGGATGGTGTTCGAAATAGCCTTTTATCATCTCCGTATAAGTTTGGACATTTTGAAAAGATGCGATCCCAGAATGCCATGCGAACCAGCCTCCACCAGCATCCACATAATCACTTACTGTTGCAGCTAATTCCTCATCCATCCATGTAATTACATGTTCGTCTTGTGGGTTCAATTTATTTAGTTTAAAAAGAATCACTGCATCTGGTTGTGTCTCTAGTTTTTCTAATAACTCATTTTCAGAAGCATATTCAAGTTCCACCTCTGGAAGATTAAGCAAAGCTTTATTTAGAGCGGATATTGCCACTTCTTTCGGATGATAAAAATCCCCTACTAACGCTACAACTCGCTTCTTCATCATTTGCACCTCGATTTCAAATATTTCAGTTTATATCCAATATACAGTAATCATTATATGGATGCCAAAGATTCCTCATGTAATAGAACTTCAAAGAAATTAATTTCTTTATAAATAATCCTTCACTGAAAGCATATAGTTAATTATACTTGACAAAATGTTAACTAAACTTTACATTATGTATACAAAAGTTAACACCTTATGAAAGGAGTTACAGATGCTTCGTAATCGAGTGAAGGAACTAAGAACAAGGCATGGATTTTCTCAAACAGAATTAGCTAATCGTGTAGGTGTTACAAGACAAACAATTGGTTTTATCGAAAAAGGAGAGTTTTCACCTTCCATTACATTATCTTTACGATTAGCAAAAGAATTACAAATAAAGGTTGATGAATTATTTTGGCTAGAAGGAGAGGATGCTGGTGAATAAAAACGATTTTCGTGTAAATATCCCACTATGGAACATTGCCTTATGGTGCATTTTGATTGTTTGGACATACGGTGTTACGTATGCAGCAGATCTGTTATTCAGTAATTTTGAAGGCTTCTTTATGATGGTGGATAACGAGTTAACAATAAAATGGCACACACCAGGAATGCTTTCGCTTATTGTTGGTTCTATTTTATTAGCGATATTCTTCCTTACTTACTATATAAAACTTAAAAATTACAATTCTAAAAATCCCCATAATAAGGTGCCAGCAATTACTTTCTTAAGACCAGGAGAACTCTTAGAAGATGACGAAATGTTACGTCAAGTGACAAAGAATGCGACCAAAAAAGTATACATTCTCTACTCCCTAACAGTTCCGTTACTGATTTTCATTATGATCATCTTTCCATTGGATCGTTATGTATATATCGTGTTACTATCTTTGCTTTTAATTGTTCATAATGCTTTATATTATAGAGAGATACGAAAGTTTATTTCTGGGGATTATTCCCTCTCTAACACGTCAAAACCAATGTTCAATAAATTACAAAGGGGATTTATCGGTTTTGTTGTAGTTGCTTTCATACTTGTCATCACTATCCCCACTATCCGAATCGTACAAATGGAAATAGAACACAAAGAATCACTACAAGAATTTAAGGCATGTGTTCATGAAGGTAAAACTGCAACATTGGAATTGAAAGAAAACGGCTCTACAACTGTAATATGTGAGTAAAAATTAATAAAAGGAAGCCCGTATAAAAAGTAGGCTTCCTTTCATTTTCTATTTTCTTTTTTTCCACTCGACGAATTGTCCTTTATGAATGCGTCTCGGCTCTACGGTAATGTTTAGTTGTCTTCCATATTTCTTCAGTTCTCGTTCTTCACGTGGCCCGACCAAGGATACAACCGTTCCTTTTGCTCCCATTCTTCCTGTTCTACCTGAGCGATGAATATATTGCTCGATGTCCGCTGGGAAGTCAGAGTGAATAACATGAGTTAATCCTTCCACATCCAATCCTCTTGCAGCTACATCTGTCGCAAGTAAAATGCTAACTTGTCCATTGCGTAATGCTTTTAGTGCTTTTTCGCGTTCATTTTTATTAAGCTCACTATGAAGAATCCCGACAGACACTTTTTCAAATTTCAGTTTCTCTGCTAGTACGGTCATGTTACCCACATCGCGTACAAATACAAGTCCCTTCATTCCCGGCATTGCAGCAATTTTTTGTAAAAGTTTCGCTTTTTCTCGTTGTTCACTCAATAAATAATAATGATTCACGTTTGATTCTGCCGTTTCACTCTTCCGACCAATTTTCACAGTTTCAGGTTTTCTTCCTAAAATTGCTGTCACTTGATCAAAATCTTCTACTGGAGTTGCAGAGAAAAGTAGCAATTGGCGGTCGTTCATTGCTGATTTTACAACCGTTCGAACAGTTTCAAGGTGTTCTTTTCCTAATAACTGGTCGCCTTCATCCAAAACAATAGTTTTTACTTCGTGCATTTTTAACTTTTTCAGTTTTATTAATTCTAAAATTCTTCCAGGTGTACCAACAATGATTTGTGGTCTTTCTTTTAGTTTATCTATTTGTCTTTTTATGTTGGCACCACCAACTAATGATGCTCCTTTAATTTTCGTCCCTTTCACCCATTTTTGAACTTCTTGATAGATTTGCATAACAAGTTCACGTGAAGGAGCTAAGACAACCGCCTGTAATCCATTCGCATCCTCATTTATTTGCTGAAGGACTGGTAGTAAGTAGGCAACCGTCTTCCCGGTACCTGTTGGTGATTGGGCGATCATATCTTTCCCAGCTAAAATTTCTGGAATAGCTTCATTTTGAATATCTGTGGGTTTCGTAAAACCACTTTCTTCCCATGTTTTTTGCAACGCTGGCTTTAATGTATGTAAAAATGTATTCTCACTCATTATAATTCTCCTTTATGTCTCAAATCCTTCTCCACATCATACTACAACTAATGAAAAAAATAAAAAACTGCCTCCATTGGAGACAGTTATATTTTCAACTGGTGGATTCCATTTTCAAGTCGTTGATCCACTTCTTTCGCATCCTCTATATGATCGAGAATCATTTCATATGCTTGCGAGAATAGGTTTCTTGCTTCTTCCAATTCCTTTTTTACCGCTTCCGACAATTGCTTCTGTTCTTCTATCATATCTTGTACTGCACTGATATCTAGTTGACTATGCTCCACCGTTTTCATCATGTTGTTGATTTTATCAGCTGTATTTAAACTGACGAGAATACCTTTATCAACAAGTGCAGCACTTTTCTTCGTTGCTTGTAAAGCTATCTGTATATCCTCTTGAAGTGAAGTCGTTAATGCTTGAATGTCAGATGTGCTTTTTGCAGTGCTTTCTGCAAGCTTTCTAACTTCTTGGGCAACAACTGCAAATCCTTTTCCATATTCGCCAGCTCTTGCTGCTTCAATAGAAGCATTAAGAGCAAGCAAATTTGTTTGTGAGGCAATATTCTCGATCACACCAACGATCGATTGAATTTCACCTGAGCGCTCACTTAAATTCGTCATATTTTTTTCAGAAGCAAGAATCTCTACGCCTAATTCTTGAATTACATCTGCAGTATTTTTCACATCTTCAGAACCTTGTTTGGCATCTTCAACCATTTTTATAGAGAACTCTTTTAGCGAATTACCTTTGTCAAAAAGCTCATTTGATTTATTGGAAGTTTGATCACTTAAGTCAGATACATTTTCAAATCTCTTTTCAATTTTCTTAACGGCATCTCCAAGTTCATGATGCTGAGCATTTACTTTCTCATGCTGATCGACAGCTGCATGAATTTCCTCTTGTACCTTCAATAGCCATTCTTTATCCGCCATATCTTTATACTGATAAGAAGATTTGAGTTGTTCTATTTCCTTTTGTAACTGTTCAATTCGTTGTTCTTTACCCTTTTTCGTTTTAAACATAGCTGCGCCTCCCATGATGGATGCCTTTTTACCTACTATATCATAAGAGAACAACTTTATAACAGTTTAATAGTTTGATTACTTTCTACCTACCAATTCCTTTTCACGAGCTTTTAACTCTCTACGCAAAATCTTTCCACTTATTTTTGTTTTTGGTAATTCTGATAAAATTTCAATTTCACGTGGTGCTGCATGTGCGGCTAGTCGGTTTCGAACAAACAAGCGAATTTCCTCTATTAAGCTAGCATCTTCTTGATAACCTTTATTTAGCACCAGGAATGCTTTTACTATTTCCCCACGTAAAGAATCTGGCTTTCCAATTACCGCCACTTCTGCTACTGCCGGGTGTTCCATCAGTTTACTTTCAACTTCAAATGGACCGATTCTTTCCCCAGAGGAGTTAATCATATCATCACTTCTTCCCTGGAAAAACACATACCCATCCTCATCTATCAATGCTAAATCACCAGCAACATACCATTCAGGACCAAACGGGAAATAGGATGCGAATTTTTCTGGATTTTTCCAAACTTCCTTCATGATTCCTGGCCAAGGAGCTTTTATCGCTAAATGCCCGACTTCCCCACTTGGAAGTTGTTTTCCATCATCATCTAACACTACTGCCTCAATATTCGGTAATGGTTTCCCCATGGAGCCTGGTTTTATTGTCGTAGTCGGTAAATTCACGATTAGTTGTGCACCTGTTTCCGTCATCCACCATGTATCATGAATTCGTAAGTTAAGATGTTCCAACCCCCAGTAAATTACTTCTGGGTTTAAAGGTTCACCTACACTTAAAATATGACGAAGCTTATGAAGATCATAGTTTTCTAGAATATCGTTTCCGTCCGCCATTAACATCCGGAAAGCAGTTGGTGCACTATACCAGACAGTGACTCCTGTTTTTTCAAGTGTTTCATACCAACTTTGTGCACTGAACCTTCCACCGTGAAGGACAAGTGTTGCCCGATTTAATAATGGTGCAAAAATGCCATATACAGAACCAGTTACCCACCCTGGGTGAGCCGTGCACCAATATACATCATCTTCTCTCAGATCTAACACCCAACGTCCAGTAATATATTGGTGAATCATCGCACGATGGGCATGAATAATGCCTTTCGGTTTTCCAGTCGAGCCGCTCGTATAATGAATATTTAATCCATCCTCCAGATCGACCCATTGTAAAATATCCTGTTCTACTGCTACAGAACTTAGTTCATCTTGTATAGAAATACCATTAATTGAGTCATCTGTTAGAAAAATCTTTTCTAAACTCGGTAGATCCTCTCTCGGAACTCTTGCCAAAAACTCCTTATTCGTAATGAGAAATTTCCCTTCACAATCTGAAATTCGATCACGGACTGCTTCTTCCATGAAAGCTTCAAATAAAGGACCAACAATAGCACCAAGTTTAATCGCAGCTAATATAGCAATATAGCAATCTGGATGTTTCGGTAAGAACACGAATAAGAAGTCACCTTTCTTTACTCCGTGATTCCTTAACACTTGTGCCCATCTATCCGTTTCTATTTTCAAATCTCTATAGCTTAATTTCCATTCCACATCTCCCTCTACATAATGAAGTGCTGTTTTGGAACCAAAACCGTCCACTACATGGCGATCTACACATTCATAAGCCATATTAACTTTTCCCGTAACATGCCAACTGAAATGTCTTTCTACCGATCCCCAAGTTATAGTATCATCATCGGAATAGTCTGTTTTAAAGTTATATTGACCACTTCTCGGCTCAATAATTTGTTGCCTAACCATGTAGATTACTCCTTTCCTTATTTAAATCAAGAAGATGTAAGATTTCAGCCTTCTTTTCTGCCAGTTGGATATCCCCTCTGGAGCGTGGTTTTGCTTTATCTATTCTAATTTCTGCATAAATTTCTCCTGGTTGTCCCCGTAAAATAATGATGCGATCACATAAATATAACGCTTCATCTATATCGTGAGTTACGAGTACCATCGTTGTTTTTCTTTCTTCCCAAATCGATAATAGTAAATCTTGCAGCTGCATCTTCGTAAATGCATCCAATGCGCTAAATGGTTCATCTAGTAAAAGCACATCCGGTTCCGTGATAAGAGAGCGCGCAATTGCTGTTCTTTGTGCCATCCCTCCAGATAAATCTTTAGGGAAGTTACGTTCAAATCCGTTCAAACCGACAAGTTCAATTAATTCATTTGCTAACAATTTTTGTTTTTCTGTTTCTGCTCCAAACGTAATATTATTTATTACTGA
This sequence comes from Paenibacillus bovis, assembly GCA_007679095.1. GTDB lineage: Bacteria > Bacillota > Bacilli > Bacillales > Bacillaceae_C > Lederbergia > Lederbergia graminis. The sequence goes on along the minus strand of VEFU01000016.1, from coordinate 22,089 downwards.
AAGCCATGGCATTAGCCTTGGTTCTTGGAACATCATCCCTACACTTTTATCTCCTAGTGAATACTGACCCTCAAACTGTTGATCGAGTCCTGACAGTACTCGAAGTAATGTACTTTTTCCACAACCACTAGTCCCAAGTACTCCAATTATTTCTCCTTTTTGGATAGAAAAAGTAAGATTTTTAAATCCTACCTTCCCCTTATTAAAAGTTCGAGTTATATTTTGAACTGCGAGCACCGTTGCATCCCCCTTTAACGCTGATTTGATAAACTATCTTGCCAGCTCAATGATTTTGTTTCTAATATTTTCAGTAATGAATCCGTGATTTTTCCAATTAGCGCAAACAATAATATACTTGCTATGACAATTTCCGGAGAATACGTATTTTGACCTAAGATGAGTAAATAACCTAACCCTTTACTAGCACCCATTATTTCTGCGGCAACAACAAACATCCAACCTAGTCCTAGCCCACTGCGTAATCCTACGAGAAAAGATGGCAATGCAGCTGGTAAGATGATTTTCCGTAATGTTTTCACGGAACTAAACTTATAAATCTTTCCAACCTCGATTAACTTCCGATCAACGCCTTGAATACCAGAAACGATGTTTAAGTAGACTGGAAAAAATACACCTACTGCAATTAATGTCACTTTGGATGGCTCCCCTATCCCCATCCACAATATGAATAATGGTACCCATGCTAGAGATGGGATTGCACGAAATGCTTGAATCAGTGGATCCATCAATTTTTCAAACAGAGAAAAATAACCTACGATTGCTCCAAGAACAACAGCTACTATCGTTCCAATGAAAAATCCAAGAACCACCCGGTATAATGTAATGCCAATATGATCAATCAAAATTCCTTCTTTGCCCATTTCTACAATTTCTTCAAATATTTTGGATGGAGTTGGTAGTAAATGCGCTTCTATAAGTCCTACTCTTCCAGCAATCTCCCAAATAATTAATAGAATAATAGGGATAAGGCTTCCAAGAATCCATCTCTCATTTGCTTTATAAGAAAATTTTGAGCGTTTTTCTGGTTTTAACTTTTTTACAGGAACTGAAATTGTTTCTGTACGACCACTCATGTTGTTCCACCATCCTTTATTTATTCAAAATAGTCCGGGTTAATTAAATCATTAACAACCTTATCTACATCCGTATCTGAATCAATAACACCTTCTGTTTTCAATACATCACCAGCTGCTTTAATTGTTTCAATTTGCACATCACCTGGTTTAGATGCTGAAAAATCGTTACGTTCTAATTGAAGCTTTGCTACTTCAATATCTATTTGTGCTTCCTTCGCTAAAATTTCTGCTGTTTCCTCTGGATTATCAATTGCCCATTGCCTTGCTTTCTCATAAACTTCGATAACTTTACTTACATACTCTGGGTAATCTTCTGCAAATTTTGATCTTACATTCAAAGTTCCATACGTGTTAAAGTCTGCATTTCGGAAGAATAGATGTGCTCCAGAATCTTTTTCTACTCTTGCCATATGAGGATCTAATCCTGCCCATGCATCTACTTCACCAGATAGTAGTGCAGCTGCTCCGTCTCCATGTTGAAGATTAACAATTTCTACATCTTTGGCAGAAAGGCCATGTGCATCTAGAGCACGAAGCAAGAATATATACGGGTCTGTACCAATTGTTGCAGCAACCTTTTTCCCTTTTAAATCATTGACAGACATAATGGATGAATCTTTTGCAACGAGAGCCGTCCATTCTGGTTTGGAATAAATATATACGGATTCAATTGGCGATCCTTTCGCTTTTGCCATTAAAGCAGCAGCACCAGCAGATGAACTGAAATCAACACTTCTGGAATTTAGAAATTCTAACGCTTTGTTACTCCCTTGACTTAGAACAAACTCTACTTCTATGCCTTCTTCTTCAAATACTTCTTCTGCAAAACCTTTCTCCTTTAAAATCAAGCTTGTTGGCGAATAGTAAGCATAATCTAAAATAATTTTCTTTGGCTTGCCACTCGCACTATCTGAACAACCTGCTAGTACGACTATTCCTATCAATAATAAAATGGTCTTCCAAATATTAATTCTCATTGTAAATCCCCCTAAATATAATTAATATGATTAGTTTACTTGGTTTAATATTTAAAAAAAGATATGTAAAAAGAAAAGCCCCCTTCCTAAGAAGAGGGCGTTGTTGACGGTTCCTCCTCTTATCTTCCAGATTTTAAATCTGTAGGATGTAGCACCTTGTTTTAAAATAACAGGTTGCCGGGCTTCACAGGGCCTATTCCCTCCGCCACTCTCGATAAGAGATTCGATTTAGTTGTTTTACTTATGAATGGAGTATAGAACAGAGTTTTTTATCTGTCAACTACTTTTTTACACCTTTGGTTAAATATACCTATGCTTTGATTGCAATTAGGAGTTGATTAATGATATCTTGCCCATCTTCAATCCCTACTGAAATGCGAACAACTCGTTCATTAATTCCAAGCTTTTCTTGAGCTGTTTTAGGTAAATTTCGATGTGATGTACCTAATGGATAGGAAACAGCAGTCTCTACACCACCTAAAGAAGGAACTATTTTTATCCATCCAAGAGACGAAAAGAATGAGCGAATGTCACAATGAGGTGCAAGTTCTATCGACACAATTGCACCATTACCTTGTTCTGATACATTATTTGGATAATATACTTTTGCTATATTTTCATTTTCCCTTAGTGTATCTGCAATAAATTGCGCATTACTTGTTTGCTTCTCCAGTCTTAATGCAAGAGTTTTGATTCCTCTACATGTTAGCCATGCTTCAAACGGACTTAAATTTGCACCTAAGCTAACTACCTTTTGTTTTGCGACTTGAATAATATCATCATGGCCAACTACAATACCTGCAGATATATCACTATGGCCACCAAGGTACTTCGTAGCACTATGGACAACAAGATCAACTCCATCAACACATGGCTGTAATAAAAACGGGGTTGCAAAAGTGTTATCTACAATTGTTATGAGCTTATGTTCTTTCGCTATTTTAACAAGTAACGGTATATTTTCAGCTCTAAGTAATGGGTTCGTAATGCTCTCTGTATATAGTAATTTTGTATTTGGACGAATTGCTGCACGTATCTCCTCTTCATTCGCAAAGGAAACAAATGTAACATCGATACCAAAACTTCTAATTTCTTGATCTAATAGATGATAAGTTCCACCATAAAGGTCATCACATGCAACAATATGGTCACCATTTTTTGCAACTGAAAGTAATGCTGATAAAATAGCTGACATCCCTGATGAAGCTGCTACACCAGCTTCTGCTCCTTCCAAAGCAGCAACGGCACTCCCTAATTCATCTGTATTTGGATTTCCATAACGGGAATATAAGTAAGGTGTTTCTCCATGAAAATAGCTTTCAAGCTGATCTAAATTATCAAATGAAAAAGATGATGTTTGATATATTGGTGTTACTTTACTATTAAAATTTTTTATTATTTTCTTAGATTGATGTACTGTTTTCGTATGAAAAGACATGTCACTCATCTTTATGTCACTCTCCTAATTGCCGAATTCTAGTTTTTTCGAAAAGAATTATAATTGCGATTATACGCCTATTTCTGTTTTATGTCCAAGTATTTTTATGTGAATTGTGAATTTTATGTCGAAATATATAACATTCTGAAGGGACAGGTAGAACATTACATCGGTTTCCCATTTTTTGTGAAGAGGGTATGGGGGATTTCCTCCGTGCCCTCTTCCATTGCTTTTACTTGTTAGAGGGCACAATGGAGATTCTTGCGTGACCTAGTCTTCTTATATTTCTGTTAAGAGGGCATCATCATGACCGACTACACTACTTTTCCCTCTTAAGTGGGCACGATACAACGTTCAACGTTACCTCCTTAAGCATTTTCTTCATTAAGAGGGAATGCTGTGGCATTCAATGTGACCACTTCTGTCGTTTTTCCTAGCTAGAGGGCACGCGGGAACCTCTTGCGTGACCGGACTATACCTATTTTCCATCAAGTGGGCACGATGCACCTTCCATTGTGACCACCTCTATCACTTTTCCTCTTAAGTGGGAACGATGGAGCCTTCATCGTAACCGCCTCTGCCTTTTTTCATCTCAAGTGGGCATGATGGAGCCTTCATCGTGACCAACTCTACCACTTTTCCTCCTTAGTGGGCACGATGGAGCCTTCATCGTAACCGCCTCTGCCTTTTTTCATCTCAAGTGGGCATGATGGAGCCTTCATCGTGACCGCCTCCGACACTTTTCCTCTTAAGTGGGAACCGATGGAGCCTTCATCGTAACCGCCTCTGCCTTTTTTCATCTCAAGTGGGCATGATAGAGCCTTCATCGTGACCGCCTCCGACACTTTTCCTCCTAAGCGGGCACGATACAGCCTTCATCGTGACCACCTCCGACACTTTTTCCTCCTAAGCGGGCACGAGGCAGCTTCCAATGTGACCACCTCTGCCACTTTTTTCGCCAAGTGGGCATGATAAAGCTTCCAACGTGACCACCTCCTACACTTTTCCTCCGAAGTGGGAACGATACAACCTCCAATGTGACCACATACACGGTTTTTCCCATCAAGTAGCTACGCAACCGCTCCCAGCGTGACAACCTCCACAGCGGGTACACAACATCCTTCTCGCATTCCCGACTTAACAGTTTTCTCATTTATAACAGTCACACTAACTCCAAAGATATTCCCTCTTAAATAAAAAAAGCAAGTAAGCGATTTGTATATTCGCCCACTTGCTTGACCTTACCAATTCTCTATTTCTTGACGTTCTTTCTTTGCATTACCTTTTTTGCTTGATCTTTTTCTCAATTCGGCTTCAACATCTGCTAAGTCTACCCCTTGGTCTGCTAACAGAACGAGGCAGTGGTATAGTAAATCACTCGTTTCATATACAAGTTCATCTGTATCCTTGTTTTTAGCGGCAATGATTACTTCACCGGCTTCTTCTATTAATTTCTTAGCAATTTTGTCGGTACCTTTTTCAAATAAGTAAGTGGTGTATGAACCTTCTACAGGTGTTTGTTTGCGATCGACAATTTCACTCATTAGGTCATGATATATGATTGTGTCTTCCTCTTGGGCTGCATCTTCTGTTTCCAAAATTGTGTTGTAGAAGCAAGATGTTTCCCCAGTATGACAGGCTGGCCCTAGCGGCTCGACACGAACTAATAAAGAATCACCATCACAATCTAGTGCAATGGACTTTACGATTTGTTTGTTACCAGAGGTTGCACCTTTGTTCCAGTACTCTTTCCGAGAGCGTGAATAGAACCATGTTTCTTTTGTTTCTAATGTACGTTCATACGCTGTCTCATCCATATAAGCGAGCATTAGTACCTCGCCATTTTTATCATCTACAACAACGGCTGGAATGAGACCTTTTGAAAAATCAGGCTTCACTTACATTCACTCCTCTATTTCGGCAAAGCTCTTTTACCTCTTGGATGCTTACTGAATTTTCGTGAAAAATAGATGCAGCGAGAGCAGCGTCTACATTTGTTTTCTCAAAAACTTCCACAATATGTTCTGCATTACCACAACCGCCAGATGCGATAACTGGAATGTTCACAGCCTCTACAATTGCTTTCGTTAATTCCAAATCGTAGCCATCCTTAACACCATCACGGTCAACACTAGTTGGTAGTAAAGAGCCCGCTCCCAATTGTTCTAACTGCTTCGACCATTCTATGGCATCAATTCCAGCATCTTTCAGCCCACCATGAGTCATGACACGCCATGTCCCATCTGGGAATAATTTAGCATCAACGGCTGCTACGATTCGTTCAGAACCAAACTTTTCAGCTGCCTCTTTAATTAGTTCTGGACGAGCTACAGCTGCAGAATTAATCCCCACTTTGTCAGCTCCTGCATCTAGAATTCTAGCAATATCGTCCACAGTTCGAATGCCACCACCGACTGTAAAAGGAACATTCACTTGTGCTGCTACTTGTTTCACAACGTCTACCATTGTGTCGCGACCTTCTGTTGTAGCGGAAATGTCTAGAAATACAAGTTCATCTGCGCCATTATCACTATAGGCTTTTGCCATAGCAACAGGATCTCCCATTTCGCGCATCCCCTCAAAATTAATTCCTTTCACTACTTTTCCGTCTTTTACATCCAAACACGGTATAATTTTCTTTGCCGTCATTGTGTTTTCACCTCTTTGAATTTTTTTGTTCTAATGTAGCTTGATTTCCGCTACAGGGGCTCGCTTTCCGCGGGCGGTTCGGGAGCCTCCTCGGCGCTTAAACGCCTGTGGGGTCTCCCGGCTACCGTTCATCCCGCAGGAGTCTCGCCCCTTCCGCTACAATCAACACTGTGTGAAATCTTTAATTAATCTCAGCAAAGCCAATTTATTAGAAAATGATGCATTATTATCTATAATTACTCCAACATTCCTTTAGTAGAGTTAACACCTTTAATATTAGGATCGATTCGAACTGCTTCTGCAAGTGCGCGACCTAATGCTTTGAATAATGCTTCGATTTTATGATGCGTATTTTCTCCATATAACACACGTGCATGAAGGGTTATTCCAGCATTAAAGGCAAATGCACGGAAAAATTCTTTCACTAACTCCGTATCAAAGTTTCCTAATGACTGAGTTTGAAACTCTCCTTCAAAATGTAAAAATGGGCGCCCACTAATATCAATTGCTGCAAATGCTAATGCTTCATCCATTGGAACATAAGATGAGCCGTATCGAACGATTCCTACTTTATCTCCAAGCGCTTCTCTAATTGCTTTTCCGAGTACAATGCCGGCATCTTCCACAGTATGATGGCTATCAATATGTAAATCACCGTCTACTTTTAATGAAAGTCCAATGCGGCCATGTCTTGCAAATGCTTCAAGCATATGGTCAAAAAAACCTACTCCCGTCTGAATTTCCACTATTGACGGATCATCTAGACGACATTCTAGTTCAATTTTTGTTTCTCTTGTTTCTCGTTTATTCGATGCAACACGCATTACAAATCCTCCCATTCACCAACACTACTTACTCACTCTTACTTTTACCGATCTTGCATGCCCTGATAATTGTTCCTCTTCCGCAATTGCCTCGATATACGGTGCAGCATTTCGCAATGCTTTTTCCGAATAAGACACATACGTTGTTTTCTTAATAAAATCATCCACAGATAAACCTGATGAAAATCGTGCTGTACCAACTGTAGGTAATACGTGGTTTGGACCAGCAAAATAATCACCAACGGGTTCAGGTGTATAGTTTCCGATGAATACCGAACCTGCATTTTTCACCTTACTTAATTGTGCTAACGCATTTTCTACTTGAATTTCCAAGTGTTCAGGCGCAAGTGCATTGGATAGTGCAAATGCCTCTTCGATACTTTCTACAACAACCGCGGCACCTTCGTTCTTCAAGGAAACAGATGCGATATCTTTCCGTGGTAATTGTGCACATTGTTTTTCCACTTCAACGATTGTTTCTTCTAAGATTGTTTCAGAAGTTGTAAACAGAAATGCTCGGGCTTTTTCATCATGCTCCGCCTGTGCCAGTAAATCAGCAGCGATGAAGGCAGGATTAGCAGTTTCGTCAGCAATGATGGCTACTTCTGAAGGCCCCGCAATCATGTCGATTCCAACATCTCCAAAAACTAATGACTTAGCAGCAGCTACATAGGCATTCCCAGGTCCGACGATTTTATCAACTGGTTCAATTGTTTCTGTACCATATGCGAGTGCAGCAATCGCTTGGCTACCTCCGATTTTATAAATCTTATGAACACCTGCAATATCTGCAGCTACAGATAAAATTGGAGCAATTTCTTGTCCGCCGCGTGAAGGTGTTACCATTATTATTTCACTCACTCCTGCTAATACGGCTGGAATAGCGTTCATTAATACAGTGGATGGATAACAAGCTTTACCACCTGGAACGTAAATACCTACACGAGCAATGGGACGGAATAATTGTCCTGCAATAATGTCATCAGATAATTCCATCATGCGTGATTGCTGTAATTGTTTCGAGTGAAAACTACGGATATTTCCAGCAGCTTTTTTAAGAGCTTCGATAATTCCAGGGGATACCTGCTCCCAAGCTTTTTTCCGTTCTCCTGCCGTTACTTCCCAATTTTCAGGAACTCCACCATCAAATTTCTCTGTATACTCCTTTAATGCTTCGTCGCCTCTTGTACTCACATTCTCAATTACTTCCTGTACAGTTTGAAGTACTTCAGCATCAAATGGTTGCTTCTTTGTTTTTCTGGAGGTGAAATTTGCAGTGAACTTTTCCACTGTAAAAATAGGAATCATCTCGCAACCTCCTCCATCCGGAAAGAATCGATAATTGGTGCAAGAATTGATTTCTTCAGTTTTAATGAATTACGATTTGCGATACATCTAGCTGAAAGTGAAAACATTTCTTCCTTCACAATTAATCCATTTTCTTTCAATGTACTTCCAGTTTCTACAATATCTACAATATCATCGGCTAACCCTAAAAGAGGAGCTAATTCCACAGATCCTTCTAGTTTCACGATGTCGATTGATTTCCCTTGCTCGCGGAAATACTTTGTCGCGATATTCGGGTATTTCGTAGCAATTCGTTGTTTACCTCCGCTCACTTCAGAAGAAGGAAGGCCAGCAACAGCAAATCGGCATTTGCCAAAAGGTAACGGTAGTAGATCAAATACATCCGGCTGAACCTCTAATAAAATATCTGCACCTACTATTCCTAGATCGGCAATTCCATATTCTACATAAGTTGTTACATCAATCCCTTTAGCGAAAACCGCAAAGAAATCATCTGTTTCTACTTGTAGTCTTCTACCTTTATCTAATAATGGAGCTACATCATAGCCATTTGATTTAAGAAATTCTGTAAACTGTTTTTCCAATCTTCCTTTTGTTAAGGCGATAACTGGCTTCATTTTTCCACCACCTCATACTTTCCATTACGATTCACAATTTCCAACACTTTATCATATTTTTCTCGATCAACAGGTTCGGATTGTACGTCCACAATCGCTTCTGGGAATTCACTTCTTATTTGTTCAGAATAAGAAATTGTTTCCGGACTTGCGATAATACAAATCGTCTCTTTTTGTTCTGAATCTTGTACTTGATCCACTAATACATCGACATCAAAAGCTAAGCCGACTGCGGAAACACTATTACCAAATTGTTCATATAAGCGATCATAGCGCCCACCTGAGAAACAAACTACACCAGAAGACGGTAAAAATCCTCTGAACATCATTCCGGAGTAATATGGTTGATTTTTTACCCTTCCTAAATCAACTAAAATATCTTCACTTCCAGATTGCTGTAAAATCGCAACTAATTGTTTAATATGTTGTAAAATCTCAAGGAGATCTTTTCTGTTTTCCCAACGATGCTCATATTCAGCGATAATTTCAATTGAACCAAATGCATCTACCAACGCAGCAAGTTCTTCCGCTGTCTCAATACTTCCATTGGCTTTAGCAATTTGATACACTTCATCTTTCTTTTTATCATGCATTGCTTGGCGTAAATTTTCTGCCGCTATTGTCGACAAGGATAATTCTTGCGCAAGGCTTTCATATATATCTGTATGGCCCAGCTCAATAATACAACTTCCAACACCAAGTTGTTTCAAGAATGTCTGCGCCATTAATAAACTTTCACTTTCTCCCATTAAATCTGGAATATGTATCATCTCAATACCGATTTGATGGAATTCAACCCCAGGGGTATTTAGTTTAAAAACAGATCCTTGGTATGCATATTTCTGTGGTTCCTGTGGTTGTGTAGACAATGCACGAGCAATTGCAATTGTCCAATCTGGACGTAGGACCTCAATATCTCCATTCGCATTAAACCATTTCATCATTTCTTGCAGCTTCATTCCAACATGTTCGTTTGTAAATGTCGTTGCATATTCCAATAAAGGTGTAGCAATTTGTTGATATCCTCTTGTAGATACTACCTTTCTGAAAACTTCCATTACATGAAAACGTTTATTAACTACTGACCCCATCTCATCTCTACTGCCTTCAGGCAAAAACATCATCATCCACTTCCTAACTCTTTATCACATTATCACTCTATCGAACTAAAGCGTTCCTGAATTTTCTATAACTTTATCATACAGGTAATAAGTAGTCAATATAAACAAAAAAATTCGGACGAAGGAAGAAATCGTCCGAACTTAGCTTCTATATCTGATTAAGCTGCTACATCCCTCTTTGTAAAAAACAGGAACGCAAGCAAATGAAAAATGGCGAAATAAATGAAGATCATTGTGATCGAGAAGGATAAGGTCATCCCTTCTATCATTGGTATACCATCGAAATATTGCATTAAATTAGTATTCGCAAATAAGCTGTATTTTGCCCATTCAAATTTGCTTGCCAGTAAATTCGTGACAGTTCCACCCATTAATAAAAGGAAGATGGAAACCCCAATCGCAAGTCCACTTACTCGGAATACGGCTGAGAGCATGAATGCCATTGTTGCAAGTAAGAACACGCTTAGTGAGTTTAATAAATATGTTTTAATAAGGTAGAATAATAGACTTTGCTCTTCGACAACGCCATTGTTATACGCTAAATGAATATTACTTCCATCTCCACCTGTCCCAAATAAAATGGCTCCAACGATGGATGAGCTAACGAATAATACACCGAGCATTAATAGTAAAAATAAGATTACAGTCATATATTTTGCCAACAGTATTTTCCAACGTTTATATGGTTTTACAAGTAAAATTTTTACCGTTCCCCAACTGAATTCGTTCGCTACAATTCCAGCTGCAATAATAATAACAATAAGCCCCACTGTACCAATCATCGATCCAGAATCACTGATAAATGTCCAAACATTACTAGATGTTTCAGGTGGAAGATCGTGTTCAATTCGATACTCATTAATTGCAATATCTTTCATCAAAAATTCTTTCATCGTAGGTGTTATCATTGGAATTTCTTCAAGATCTCGTTTCGATTGCTCATTTGCTGCAGCTAATTCTTGCTTCCAGTCATTGTTCGCTTGTGGTTCCTCTTTTGATTCTAAGTATTTTACTAATGCACCTGAAGCGATGATAAGCAATACAAAAAGACCAATCATGATAAAGGTACTAATTTGTTTAAAAATCTTTACCCATTCATTTTGTATTAATTTAAGCATGTTTCTTCACCTCTCCTGCACTAGTAATTTCAAGAAAGCGATCCTCTAGTGATTTTTGAATCATTTTCACTTCATAGATTAAGAGATTCTTATCTACTAAAAGTTTAATAATTTTTGGTACCTGTTCATGTTGTAACTCTAGCTCCAGGATCGTATTGTTCTGTTGTACGGCAAATCCATTCTTAATAAGAACTTGTTGAGCTTTTTCTACATCATTTACTTGAAAACTATACATTCGTTTATCCGTAGTCTCACTTGTTCGAACTCCTTGTACATCAATTAACTTTCCTTGTTGGATAATCGCAATTCTGTCGCACATCATTTCCATTTCAGACAGTAAATGACTCGAAACAATGACAGCTAATCCTTTTTCCTTCGCAAGACTTCTTAAGTAATCACGAACCTCTCTTATACCTGCAGGATCAAGGCCATTAGTTGGTTCATCTAAAATAAGTACTTTCGGATCGTGTAATAAGCTTTGCGCAATCCCTAGACGTTGACGCATACCTAGAGAATACGTTTTTACTTTGTCGTGAATTCTATCCTTTAGTCCAACAAGCTCGATAACTTCATTTATTTTTTCTTTTGTAATTCCTTTCGTTAATCGGGCAACTTGCATCAAATTTTGATATCCAGTTAGGAATTTATACAGTTCAGGATTTTCTACAATCGCACCTACCTTACTAATCGCCTGTTCAAACTCACTTTTAACATTTTTTCCACAAATAGATATTTCCCCTGACGTAATGCCGATTAATCCAACTACCATTCTTATCGTTGTTGTTTTTCCAGCTCCATTTGGTCCTAATAAACCAAAAACCTCGCCTTCTACAATATTGATACTTAAGTCATCAATGATAGTCCTTTTACCAATTTTCTTCGTAACATTTTTCAACTCAACAACTGTTTTCATTTTATATCATCTCCTGTTGTTGCATTTTTGCTTTGAACCACTCTAATACCGAATAACCTTGTTCCTCACGAATTGTTTCTACATTTTCCGCTCCAATAATATCTCCGTTATAAATTGCAATAACCTCATCTAATATCGCCTCAATCTCATCTATTTCATGGGTAGCGATTATGACTGTCTGCTTTTCAAAATCAATAAATGTAAGTAAACTTTTCACGATGGATTCTCTTACAAGCGGATCGAGACCGGAAAATGGCTCATCTAATAAAATAATTGGGGCTTCCCGCGCCAAGGTAAGTACAAGCTTTAACCTGCCACGGTTCCCTTTCGAAAGCTGTCTTATTTTTTTGCTTCCTGTTAATTTCATTTCTATTAAAAGTAATTTTGCCTTTTCTACATTGAAGTCTGGAAATTGTGATGCATAAAAAGCTATCATTTTATCTACAGTGAAAGAATCATAAAACATATCAAGCTCGGTTAAGTAGGCTACCTTCCTACTAATTTTTCTTGTAACAGACTCCCCCTGGACGGTAACACTACCTTTATTTGGATAGACTAGACCGGTAATCAGTTTTAAAGTAGTAGATTTCCCACTCCCATTCGGCCCAAGTAACCCATAAATTTTACCAGGTACTAACTCAAGATCTACATTGTTCAAGGCGAATTCAGTGCCATATTTCTTTGTTACATTTAACAATTTAATTGTCACTTCTATCACCTGCTTTTAAATATTCATGGAGACCTTCAAGCATCTGGTCTTTCGTAAATCCAAGCTCTTTCATATTGTTTACAAACTGTCCGATTATTTCCAGTTGCATTGATTGTTTTAATTGAAGAACGATGTCTTCATTTTCCACAACAAATGTCCCTTGTCCTCGCTTTGTTTCCACTACTCCCATCCTCTCCATTTCTGAATATGTTCGTTGGATAGTGTTCGGGTTAACCCCTGATTGAATCGCCATTTCTCTTACAGAAGGTAATTTTTCACCTGGGCTAATTTCTTTACGGATGATTTGTTGATATACTTTCTCGGCAATTTGGATATAAATTGGTTTTGATACTTCGAATTCCTTTCCCACCGATTTACACCTCCACTTTTTTATCAAGTAACTTCGTTGCTGCAAAGAATAACAGGATTGCTAATACACCATAAAGAAGTATGGGCAAAATCGGCACAGAAATTTCCAGCGTATCCATCGACCAACCAACACCTTGGTTGTAACGTATAGAAATCATCGCTTCCATTGTTGTAGACCACCCAAATAGATGATCTTTCATTATATTGAATCTTATAAGTAAGGCTTCAAAGACGTTGAAACTGATTACAGTGATCGCAACAGAAAGCCAGCGATAATTTCTACATGCTGGGTATCTCCCTAAAGAATGGTAAAGTGTCCACAAAAACGTAACCCAAATAGAAAAATATAAGGCGATTGCAAGCATTACTAAATAGGTTAATGTGATAGCTGCTATCGAAATATTAATTTCTACACCACGACTGGATAGAAATGATGTCATTAGAACCGTATAAGCAATAACTATTAGTTGTGAAATAATTTGAAAAATAAATGCAGTAGTCAATTTAGCTAATAATAATTTCATGCTACTTTGTGGATTATAAAGCCACAATTGCGTTTTGCCTTCGAGCCTTAATAGCGCTCCAATCATAACAGGCATGAAAAATATATGGGACGGCATGACTAGCGTTGTGATAGGTATAATGGCCGTTGGTTCTTCTATACGAAAAGCGATTATCGTGCTCGCAGTTAGTCCGAGCAACAGGATAACTAACCATGTACAATACCAAAACCTCGAAATGAGCATTTCTTTTTTCAAAAGACCAATAAATGGTTTCATTAATGTTCAACCTCCACTATGTATTAGTGTTCTATTTGGATAGTACACTAGAACACACGAACACGTCAAGGGGTAAAAAAATAGGAAGTACATATCGTACCTCCCATTTTTTTTATTATCCAAAGAACAAATCTAGTATATTAGATCCTGTAGATGATTTTTTATTATAAAATTCCGAGTATCCACAGTTGTTACAATAAACAACAACGAATTGATTGTGCTGAATATCAAACATTTTAGAAAGACCCGTTCCTGTCATTGCCACCTCTTTTGTAGATGCACTTGTACTCCCACACTTTATACAACCTTTATCCGCCATATTCACTTCCCCTTCCTATAGATAAATATTAAACAAGTATGTTTTTAATCAGTACCATAAACATTTTATTGGTCTTTTCACCTTTATATGTTTATGTAGGACAATCTATTAGACTTTTCATTGCTTAACTAAGATGAAATGGTATTGTACATTTCAGCGGACTTTTCTACGTAAAATGTTGAATTGAATGGTTCTATCGGACATTTCATCGGTTTTTGATCTTGTAATGTCTATTAGGGACCTTCTATCGGACATTTCAACTGCCTATCACCCTAGAAGTGTCCATTACAACGCTCCTATTGGACATTTCAACTGCTCCCTCATCACGTAATGTCCATTAGAGCACTCCTATGGGACATTTCATCACTCTTTTCAATGCATAGTGTCCTTTAGAATCTCCCTGGTAGATAAACCATCCACTTTCCTTATCTGGTGCCTGGATTACATCCATAAAACAATTACTGTATTTATATAACAATACGAATAACTGAATCTTTAGTTTCATTTTTCTTCATGTCGATTTATAATTATCTTTATAATTCCATTTTGCCCTTTTTTCAAAAAACTATTGACTTTCCACGTTAATATGTCTACTATAAAAACACAAATGTATTTAACAGAAAGACAAAATGAGGTGAGGAACTAAAATGAAAAACTATGTATCTATCGGCCTATTAGGATTAGGTACTGTAGGCTCCGGGGTTGTACAACTAATTCAACAGCATCAAGAAGATCTTGTCCATCAAGTAGGCTGTGAAGTACGGGTGAAAAGTATCCTCGTTCGTGATATCCATAAAAATCGCGATCTAGGAAATCATCAAGTACACCTCACTACAGATGCAAATGAAGTATTACAAGATCCGGAAATTGATGTAGTTATTGAAGTAATGGGTGGAATTGAAGAATCACGAGCTTACATAACGCAAGCTCTTAAAGCGAAAAAGCACGTAGTAACTGCAAATAAAGACTTAATCGCATTATATGGTCCTGAATTGCAAGATTTAGCTGTGGAAAATGAGTGCGATTTATTCTATGAAGCAAGTGTTGCGGGCGGAATTCCTATCTTAAGAGGATTAGCTGATGGCCTTGTATCTGACCGTATCCAAAAAATCATGGGAATTGTAAACGGAACGACGAACTACATTTTAACGAAAATGGATGAGGATGGCCTATCCTATGAGGCTGCACTAAAAGAAGCACAAGAACTTGGTTTTGCAGAAGCTGATCCTACTGCCGATGTCGAAGGACTAGATGCAGCTAGGAAAATGGCAATTTTAGCAAGACTTGCATTCTTTACAAATGTAGACTTGGAAGACGTCGAAGTTTCAGGTATTAGCAATGTTTCCGTTAGTGATTTAAATTATGGAAAACAACTTGGATACACAATGAAATTAATTGGTCATGCACATATAGAAGACCAACAATTAGAAATCAGTGTTCAACCAACCTTCCTAAGTAGAAATCATCCATTAGCAGCTGTGAAAGATGAATATAATGCTATTTACGTGAACGGAAAAGCTGTTGGAGAAACGATGTTCTATGGTCCTGGTGCTGGTAGTCTTCCTACTGCTACTGCAGTAATGGCTGATGTAATTTCAGTTATTAAAAATATGAAACTACAAGTCAATGGAACTAGCGTAGTGAAACCAAGATTTGAACGTGTGTTAAAAACACCTGAACAACGCTTCGGACAATACTATTTCCGTCTCCATTTGAAAGATGAAGTTGGTGCATTCTCCAAAATCACATCTTTATTTAATGAATTAGGAATTAGTTTTGAAAAGATTTTACAACAACCTTTAAAGAAAAAAGAAGTTGCTGAAATCATTATTGTTACACATACTATATCTTTGGAAAGCTTCCAAAAGGCATTAATGGAATTAAGTGATCTACCTGTTGTAGATAATGTTATTAGTTATTATCGTGTTGAAGGAGATGGAAAAAAATAATGAAATGGCCGGGCTTAATAGCACAATACAGAGAATATTTACCAGTAACTGATGAAACTCCGGCGTTAACGCTAAATGAGGGAAATACACCGTTGGTCCATCTCTCTAATTTATCGAAGCAGCTTGGAATTGAATTACATGCAAAAATCGAAGGTGCAAATCCAACTGGTTCATTTAAAGACCGTGGAATGGTAATGGCAGTTGCAAAGGCTCTCGAGGAAGGTAGTAAGTCCATTATTTGTGCTTCTACTGGAAATACTTCTGCTGCCGCTGCTGCATATGCTGCAAAAGCAGGTATTAGAGCGATAATTGTCATTCCTAAAGGTAAAGTTGCGCTAGGAAAATTAGCACAAGCAATGATGTATGGCGCTGAAATCGTTGAAATTGAAGGTAACTTTGATGATGCTTTAAATATGGTAAGAACAATTAGTGAGACTTCTCCAGTAACACTTGTTAACTCGGTGAATCCATATCGTTTAGAAGGTCAAAAAACAGCTGCATTTGAGGTTTGTGATCAACTTGGCGGTGCGCCTGATATTCTAGCAATCCCTGTAGGTAATGCTGGAAACATTAGCGCATATTGGAAAGGGTTTAAGGAATATAACGAAATCAAACAAACTGGACTTCCAAAAATGTTTGGTTTTGAAGCAGAAGGTGCGGCTGCGATTGTACAAGGAAAGCCAATTGCTGAACCTGAAACAGTTGCTACAGCTATCCGAATTGGTAACCCTGCAAGCTGGAGCTTAGCAGAAGCTGCTCGTGATGAATCAGGTGGTACAATTAAATCTGTAAGTGACCCAGAAATTCTAGAAGCATTTAAACTACTTGCAAAAACGGAAGGCGTCTTTGCAGAACCAGCATCATGTGCTTCCATTGCTGGTGTTCTTCAACAAGTGAAGAGTGGTGCTATTCCACAAGGAAGTAAAGTTGTAGCTGTGCTAACTGGGAATGGTTTAAAAGATCCACAAACAGCTATTTCAGAACTGAATATCGAAACAACTTTACTACCCAATGATGAACAAACTGTTTTAAAATATATTGAAGGCGTCGTTAGTCAATGAGTAGGATGACAATTGCAGTTCCTGCTAGCACTGCAAATATAGGACCGGGATTTGATTCAGCAGGAATGGCCGTCAATCGTTATCTTACGTTACATGTGGAAGAATCAACACAATGGGAGATTGAGCATCGTTCTGTTCACCTCCCTTCCGTTCCTCCTGTGACAGATCATTTAGTCTATCAAGCGGCCTTACATACAGCCAATGCTTACAACAAAACATTGACTCCATGTAAAATTACAATGGAAAGTGAAATTCCATTGGCACGCGGTCTTGGTAGTAGTGCTTCTGCGATCATTGCAGGAATTGAAGTAGCAAATCAACTTTGCTCTTTATCCTTAACAAAAGCGGATAAGTTAAAACTTGCTACTGAAATGGAAGGTCATCCAGATAATGTAGCAGCTGCATTATACGGTGGCTTCATTGTTTCTGTTCTTCTTCCTAATGGTGAGATAGAAATTTTACAAAAGGCGGATGTGCCACTAGATTTAGTTGTTTATATTCCGACGTTTGAACTAAAAACGGAAGATGCTCGTAAAGTATTACCGGAACAATTTTCCCGAAACGAAGCTGCGGCTGCCAGTGCGGTAAGTAATGTGATGATTGCCGCTTTGACTACAGGGGATTTTACTCTTGCAGGTAAGATGATGGAAGCAGACCTGTTTCATGAGCCATACCGAGCAACACTTATTCCAAATTATGAACAAATCCGTCAAGAGGCAAAACTAGCTGGAGCATACGGAACAGTAATTAGCGGTGCAGGACCAACAATGATATCCTTCGCTCCTAAAGGCAAAGGTCATAAGATTGAAAGTAAACTCAAAACAACCTTCCCATCCTATGAAGTACAACTATTATCCATGGATGATGTTGGAATACATGTAAGCTATATATCTGAAACAGAAAAGACTTCTAAATAATCAAAAGGGATTGCATTTATTTGCAGTCCCTTTTTTTGATTTCTTCGTCTTGATAAAGCATAATATTAAACGAAGGAGTTGATCATAAATGGATAATTTTACTTTCTGGAATCCAACAAAATTGATCTTTGGTAAAGGACAATTGGAACAACTAAAAACCGAAATTCCTCCATACGGGAAAAAAATTCTAATGGTTTATGGTGGCGGAAGTATTAAAAGAAATGGATTGTATGATCAAGTCAAAGAAATTTTACAGGAAATTGGTGCCGATGTATTTGAACTTGCAGGTGTTGAGCCTAATCCACGCCTTTCTACTGTACATAAAGGAGTTCAAATTTGTAAGGAAGAAGGGATTGAGTTTCTTCTTGCAGTTGGTGGTGGAAGTGTAATAGATTGTACTAAGGCAGTAGCTGCAGGTGCAAAATATGATGGGGACGCGTGGGATTTCATCATAAAGAAAGCAAGTGTTACAGACGCCTTACCTTTTGGTACCGTGCTTACTTTAGCTGCAACTGGCTCCGAAATGAACTCTGGTTCTGTCATTACAAATTGGGAGACAAAAGAAAAACACGGTTGGGGAAGTCCGTATACATTCCCTAAATTTTCTATCCTAGATCCAGTGAATACTTTCACTGTTCCAAAGGATCAAACTGTTTATGGGATTGTCGATATGAT
Source organism: Paenibacillus bovis (assembly GCA_007679095.1). Lineage (GTDB taxonomy): Bacteria > Bacillota > Bacilli > Bacillales > Bacillaceae_C > Lederbergia > Lederbergia graminis. Next base: position 3,249 of record VEFU01000016.1, on the reverse strand, counting down.
GTCTCATGTGTTTGAACATTATTTCCATCTAACCGAGAATACAGATTTTCAAGATAGAATGTGTGAATCTTTGCTCATTACGGTAATGGAAACTGCACCAAAGTTACTGGCAGATTTAGAAAATTATGAGCATCGTGCAACAATCCTTTATTGTGGTACGATGGCGTTAAACGGAATATTAAATATGGGGTATCGTGGCGATTGGGCTTCACATAATATTGAACACGCTGTTTCCGCTGTTTATGATATTCCACATGGTGGCGGTCTTGCCATTCTGTTTCCAAACTGGATGAAGCATAATTTACATGTAAAACCGTCTCGTTTTAAGCAATTAGCTATCCGTGTATTTGGAGTAGATGCCAACGGTAAAACAGATGAAGAGATTGGTTTAGAAGGGATCGAAAAACTTCGCGAGTTTTGGAATAGTATTGGTGCACCTTCTCGTCTTGCAGATTATGATATCGATGATAGCAGACTTGAAGAAATGGCTGATAAAGCAATGGTAAACGGTGAGTTTGGTAACTTCACAAAATTAAATCGTGACGATGTATTAGCAATATATCAGGCATCACTATAAACATAAAAACAGCAGCACCTCCACTTTATTATGGAGGTGCTGCTGTTTATTTATAGTATATCGATTCTCTCGACCGTTATCATGTATAGCTCTATGCATGTACGTCGTGATATAGATGCTCTCAACCTTTTTTACGAATTGCTCTTTGTCTATCCGTTGTGACAGGGCTTCTCTCGACTGTTTCCACGAATAACTCATTGCATATCTGTCGTGACAGGGCTGCTCTCGACTGTTTCCACGAATAACTCATTGCATATCTGTCGTGATAAAGCTCCTCTCGACCGTTTTCACGAAGGACTCCATGAATATCCGTCTTGATAAAGCTTCTCTCGACCAATTTCACTATTAACTCAAGCCATATCCGTCTTGATAAAGCTTCTCTCAACCAGTTTCACTAATAACTCAAACCATATCTGTCGTGACAGGGCTGCTCTCGACCGTTTTCACGAATAACTCATTGCATATCCGTTGTGATAAGGTTCCTCTCAACCAGTTTCACTATTAACTCAAACCATATCCGTCGTGACAAAGCTCCTCTCGACCGTTTCCACGAAGGACTCCATGAATATATGTCTTGATAAAGCTCCTCTCGACCGTTTTTACAAGCATCTCCATACATAACCGTCGTGACAGGACTCCTCTCAACCGTTTCCACTGATAACTCATTGCATATCTGTCGTGACAGGACTTCTCTCGATCATTTTTACTTAAACGTTCTCTCCTATTGGTCGTGATGCAGCCTGTATCAACATTTTCAATATAAATGTTTATACTATTATTATATATGCCAGCAACTATTGGGTAATTTGAGATAATTAATGACCGCTGTGATCGTGTTCCTCTTCTTCGTCTTCTGCATTGTGATGGTCCTCGAGGGTAGCGTCACCTACTACAACAGTTGTTTTTGGCATGCTGTGCATGTTTCTTGCTGTTACATGGACTTGAACAATATACACGCCATCATGTTCAAATGCTTTTTCTGCTTCATAAGAACCATCATCATTATTTGTAGCAACGATCATTTCGCTATCATCTTTATTTCCATCTTCCCAAACTTCAAACATCACTTCATCTGCATCTTTCACTTTTTCATCGCCTTGTGTAACGGTTGCCTTCAGCACAAGCTTTTCATTTACATCTGCAGTTTCATTCACATGTAGCTGCACATCAATTATTTCTGGAGCTTCATCAACTTGATTATCCTTATCACCACATGCCGTAAGAATCAGCATTAACATACTAGCTATTACAAGCAAAACTTTCTTATTCACTGCTTTTACCTCCATTACAATATTTATCTTATATAAAAGCATAACCTAAGTTACTTGTATGTAAATCAATAATTATGAATATTTTCCGAAAGAAATACAAAAGGTCAGACATTCATCCGCTTATGCGAGTTTCATCTGACCTTTTAATCTAATATTCTATTTAAATTGAACTGGGGTCATTGCTTCATTAAGTGCTAACATTTCATATCCGTTCTTTTGATAATATTGAAGCAATTTTTCCAAATGTTCTAGAGTTGTAGGTTTTTCATGAAGTAAAACTACAAGTGGTTCCTTATTAACAAGACGCTCCGTTTGCTCAATTACCTTCTCCACAAATTCTCCATTCTGGAATTTCCAGTCTACTGAATCAATATTCCAGTCCCAGAGAATTAAATTTGCTGCATCTGCTGCAGACTTAAAAGGTGGAGTAATATACGGTTTTGATCCATAAGGCGCTCTACTTAGCAATGTATCAATATTAGTTAAATCATATATATATGAAATTGCTTTTTCCATTTCGTTTACAAAGTTACTTGGAGATTTATATACTTTAGATTTATCATGTGTAACACCATGGACACCAACTGTATGGCCACCTTCCACCATTGCTTTTACTGCCTCTGGATGGTTCTTCATATTTGGTTCAAGCATAAAGAAAGTTGCCTTCGCATTATATTTATCTAAGAGTGCTAAGATGTCTTTCGATACAGGATGTGGGCCATCATCAAACGTTAAATAAACATATTTCCCGGTTTTTAATGCAGTCTCCACATTTTGCTCTCCTTCCGTCGAATCATCCTTTTCTCCCTCTTGGTCTTTTTGTTGATTATCATTTTTTGGTGTTTCTTCATTATTTTCATCAATTGGTTGATCTTCTTCTATCGGCAGCTCCGATTCTTTATCAGTCTGCGGATCTTCTAAATTAGAATCATCTTCTTCATTTTGAACAGGTTCATCCACCTCTTCATCTTGGATAGGGGTATCCTCTTCCTTCTCAGGTTCTGGTGTTTGATTCTGCTCTTGATCATTATGTCCTACTACGGGATATCCATTACTCTTCGTTGCCTCAGCATTGCTTTCTGAAATTCCGACCCAAATTAAATACACTAACATCATTAACAGTGCAAATAACAAACTAGCCGCTATTTTCCCCTTTTTATTTAACCTTCTCATTCTTCTTCTGGTTGTTCTATCCATCCCGTTTCATCCCTTCGACACATTCTACTATTATATTAAAATATCCGACATGTAAATTGGTAACATAAAAGTTACAATATTGATAAATAAATACCACTGTTACTTTTTTGTTGCAAATACTGTTAAGATCACTAGCGTTGCATTAAATTAATTTTATTATTAAAAATACTCGAAATGTTCAATTTTATTGTTTTGCGCAAAGAA
>VEFU01000169.1 GCA_007679095.1 Paenibacillus bovis | reverse complement strand
CTCTCCCACCCACCCCCCCAACCTCCCACACATCATTCCGCTGAAGTCCTAACAACCTACCCCTATCCCAACCTCCCCCTCCATCACCTCCTTTCTAACCAATATACACATCTCTATACCACATTCTAAATAACACCCATTCCTTTCCTTCACTTTTCACACCTTAAACTCTCAAAACTTTCTTCTTTCAAAACTACATAATATCACAACAAACAATAAACCCACAAACCTTCACCTTATCCACTATTTCCATAACATATCTACTAACCTTATTATAACTTCCACAAAAACAACCAACCACTTCCACCAACCCACCCAATCAACACCCCACCCTATCAATTCATATACCTCACCATCTCAATCACGCAACCTCACGAACAAAT
>VEFU01000168.1 GCA_007679095.1 Paenibacillus bovis | reverse complement strand
TCTTCCCCTTAAATCCCACGAACATACTAGATACCGTTCCAAAAATTCTAACTCCCATTCTACTCATTCTAATTCCCTTACTTCCTCTAAAAACCTTCTTAACACCTATCCCTACATTTCAACAACCAAAACCTCATTTTACCAACAATCCATTTTTCCAAACTTTTCTACAACCTTATTTAACCATCCATCTTATACCACCACTTCCTTTTCCTATTCTCCTCATAAATTCCTTAAACAGTGAAGGACTAGAACCTGCAAAACCAATGATCAAACCAACAATATTTCCAGCAATTATTCCATCCATTCCGCTACCTCTTCTATATATTTCCTTACCTTATATTCCAGCAACAACTGTTGCAGCTATTCGAATACAACAAAATC
>VEFU01000167.1 GCA_007679095.1 Paenibacillus bovis | reverse complement strand
AGAAGTACAGAAGATCTTTTTCTGTTTTTTGTTTTAATACGGTATGGCCACCTGATTTAGACCATGGTGGGATATGATTTAAAGGAGGGTTATGTGTTAAAAGTAGTTGAAGTAGTTGAGCATAATGGTATGGATTGGTTTTTTAGTTTTTAGAATTGGGATAGGAGATGGTAAGGGTTTTGGATGTAATGTTTTTGTAATGTTGATTTAATTTAGGGGGATTTTTTTGTATTGATTAATTAGGGAAGTGGAGAAGGGTTTGGAGGGATTTGGATTTGTGTTTGTTGGTGATTATTAGGTGTGATTTTGGGGATATTTAGGTGAGGAATTTGTTGATAGGGATTTGGGTGTGGTGGTAGGTTATGTGTAAGAGTAGGACGGAAT
>VEFU01000166.1 GCA_007679095.1 Paenibacillus bovis | reverse complement strand
ATATTTTAGATCATACATTAACATTAAACACTCATCACTTTTTAAAATTACAACATAATCTACTACCATCAGCTCAACTTATCCCTCTCCAACGTACCACATTTCATTTCCCTTCTCCTACAAACATTAGAACACCTCTCCAATCCCATTATCCTCAAAATAAATTACCGCATTCTGCATATCATCATCCATTTCTCTTAACTACCAACCATCATACTCAAATTTACTTCCAACATGCTCAAACTCCACCTACACTTACAATTCAAACACATCAAAAACCAGTTCTACTCTATACATCCAATATCCTTCCACAACACCCACAACTCTATCCTCTTCCTTCTACAAAATATTTACCCATTTGCCTTCACACACAACCTTATCCACA
>VEFU01000165.1 GCA_007679095.1 Paenibacillus bovis | reverse complement strand
TTTCAAATACCCATAGTATCCCCTACTCCACACTCCTATCGTCTTACAAACTAAACTAACCCCATATTCCTTTCTCAAACTATTTATCCCTTCATATCCTTTTTCTTTTCCTTCTCTTTCACAAACCCCTCCAACTTTTTTACAATTTCAATTTCCTTCATCTCCTCCTTATATTTCTTCTCCATTTCACCCACTCCATCTAACTCTCACTCACTCTTTATCTCATCTCATTTACCGCCTTTAACCCCCCTACCCAACCCATTAACTCCCTTTCCCTTATAAGCACCTATCCACTTATTGATTCTATTAATATCCATCTCATACTCTTCACCTACATCTTTCTTATGACCTCCCTCCTCCAATATTTCCTCTACCACCCTCCATT
>VEFU01000164.1 GCA_007679095.1 Paenibacillus bovis | reverse complement strand
TAATTTAGGTTGAGGAATGAGAGGAAGAGGATCAGACTTGTCTGGTTGATGGATGAGATGTGTTGTAAGAATTAATGTAGTTGGTTGTTGGTTTAATTGATAAAAGGGTGGGGAAATAGTGTTTGTTAAAAGTGGATGAATGGGGAGAGTTGGTTGATGGAGAATTAATATATGTGGATGTGGTAGTATGGGGGGAGGAATGGTAATTAAGTGGCGGTGTGGATGGGTTAAATTAGGAGGATGAGGTGTTAGTTGTGATAAATAGGGATTTGGTAGTTTTGGGATAAAAGTATGCGGATTTGGGATCTTAGGAGGTTCGAGTACCTCTTCATGTGTGGGATGTAAGGGAGGATAGGGTATATTTTGGATAATAGATGCAGTAAAGA
>VEFU01000163.1 GCA_007679095.1 Paenibacillus bovis | reverse complement strand
AATAGCCTCAGTAGATATATCTACTGTAGCCGGTGCAAACAATCCCTTCACACCAATTCATACTGCTATTGCTGCTGTTTCTCAACAACCTCCAAAACTCCCAGCATACCAAAACCCCCTTAACCACACTCTTACAAACTTACAAACACCAAAGCAAAACCAGCATCCTCATTATTCCACAAACATCCCCATGCAACTTCCGCCTCTACTAAACAAACCACCACCTATCATTCCCCACCACATTCAACCAAATATCCATACTTCTAAACTTTCCATTCACAAAATACAAATTCCTCCACCTCCTTTTATTAATTTTTACTTACACAATACTTATTTAACACCAATTATCCCAACCATTTTTCAACAACCGCACCACTATCTTCCTTC
>VEFU01000162.1 GCA_007679095.1 Paenibacillus bovis | reverse complement strand
TTAAATTTTGTGTTCTGAAGTGTTGTATTGATCGGTGGTAGTGGATAAAAGAGAAGTAAGAATAGTGGAAGTGAAATTGTTTGAATTAGGAGGTGTGTGAGGACTAGGTGAGGTGCTGTAAATAGAAGGAAAATTAATGATAGGGTATAGTGTAGAGCAGGAAGGGGAATGATAGAAATTAATGGGGATTTTGGGATTAAAATGGTGAAAGAGGGTATGAGAATAATGAATAGGAGAAGTAGTTGATATAAACGAATTGGGGGTAGGTTAGAAGTATGTATGGTAAATGGATGTTTTTGAATTAGAGGAAAAGAGATGATAGCAAGAAATGAAATGAATATATAAATGATATAGCTTCTAATCGATGGGGTCATATATACATTTGTTAGTT
>VEFU01000161.1 GCA_007679095.1 Paenibacillus bovis | reverse complement strand
TACCTACCTCCCAAGCCTTCTCCCCAATTATTCCCCCTAAACCGCCCCCACCCCCTCTCTTAACTCTGATCTCAAATCTCCTCCCTCAACCACCAACCCTCATTCCAAACTCCCCCACTTCACTACACAACACAACACCCCAATTCCACCTCTACCCCTCAAATCCCTACACATCTCCACCAACACCACTCCCCAACCCCCCTCTTTCCTCTCTAACTCACCCTCACCCCCCAAACCCTCCCCACCCAACACCATTACATACCCTCCTACTCCACCCCCTAAACCATCACTCCTAACTCTTACAGCGTTTCCCCCCTTTACTCCTCCACCAAACCCATTAACCACTCCCCCTCCCCACTACCCCCCCAACCCTCAAACTCAAACCAATTCAC
>VEFU01000160.1 GCA_007679095.1 Paenibacillus bovis | reverse complement strand
TACTCTACAAACGTGTTCATTTCAGAGAATCGCTTTCCGCAAGCACAAACATATCTTCTTCTTTTATAGAACAACAGTGTTTTTCGTTCAAACCACTTCAAATGTTTGATCTTTTGTATGCGATAATCATGAATCCGATTGGTCTGACTACCACACTTTGGACAACAGTGTGGTTTACGCTCCATCTCCACATAAACATGAATATATTCTCCTACTTCTTCTACGTTTTTTACCAGCACATCTTTTAATCCTGGAATAGAAATGTTAAAATCCATATACACGCATCTCCATTTCTCTACTTGTTTCTCGACAATTCAAGTATAAGAGAATTGGATATATGCGTGTATTTTTTTGCATAAAAATTGTAGGACAACCCCAACAAATATTATAGAGCC